>CAXTVJ010000042.1:0-23977 GCA_964247715.1 uncultured Acidobacteriaceae bacterium
GCTGCATCAAGAGCGGTAAAATCGTCAAAGGCTAGAGACAGCTCTAGCTCTCAGCTTTGCAACGACCAAAGCCCCGGGTCACGAACCCGGGGCTTTTGGTATTCCCCGCAACCTTGTGTCACCCTCACGATTTGTTGTCATTCCGCCGCGCAGCGGAGGAATCTGCTTTTCGGCCCTGCTAAAACCCATCACCGCGCCGGCGGCCCATAATACGGCAGCTTCTGCTGCTCCTCCGTAGCCCGTTTCACCCCGATATCGTCAAACAGCAGGCTCGGCGCAATCGTCGTCTGCGGCAGCGGCGCAAGCTGCATCTGCACATACGGATCGTCGCCCGCGGCCACAATATCGCTGCGCAGAGTCCGGTGATCCAGCTCGTCGAAGACCGCGCCCCGCACCAGCTCCCGCGTCCCGTCCGGATGCACCCGAAACAGCATCCGCGGCGCCAGATCCCCGCCCAGCGTCTCCACCTCATACACATCGCGGCCCTGTTCCTTCGCCATTGCCACCAGCCGCGCGTGCAGCTCGTCCGCCTTCACCGGCGTCACCGGCCTGAAGATCATCACCCCCGCATGTGCATGCGCCGCCTGCGCCGGCGTCGCGCGTCCATGCCCGTTCGACTCCGAAAAATCCCGGATCGGCGTCCGCGACACCAGGTAGTTCGTCAGCTTCCCGCGCTCCACCACCTCGACCGCCCGCGCCGGCACGCCCTCATCGTCCACGTCGTAGCTGCCCAGCAGCTCCCGCCCGTCGAACGTCTTCAGCGTCGGGTCATCCACCACATTCAGAAACTCCGGCAGCACCTTCGAGTGGAAACTCGACTGATACGCCCCGATCGTCCGCGCCGTCGTCCCCAGCTCCGGACGCTCCGCCTCCACATTCGGCACAAACAGCCGGTTCATCACGTCCGTCGCCGCATCGCCTGAAAACAGCACCGGCCCGTGGAAATCCTCCGCATCCGCCACCGGCGCATTCCGCAGCGCCTCAAAGCTCTTCACATCCTCGACTGCCCGCCGGTGGAACGCCTCCGCGCTCTCGAGCTCGCCTGCCTTTACCGCCTGCGTCCCGTTATCCCGGCCCAGTCGCATCCCGTCCTCCGCCTGCCCCTGCACGTCGATCATGGCCGAGTAGCCGCCCTCGCCGCTCCGCAGCACCGTGCCCTCGCTGTTCACCAGCCACCGGTTCACCACCACCCCGTGCACATCCGAGGAGCTGAACTGCACATGCGCGCCCGTGTCCTTCAGCTCCGGCGCGGTCAAAAACGCGCCGCTCGCATCCACAATCCGCCGCTTCCACTCCGCCTCGTCGAGATCCAGCGCCACCGTCGGCTCCAGATGCACCTCCGCCTTCTCAGGCGTGAAATCCTTCTCCGTCGGCTGCTTTTCGAACCGCTTCAGCTCCGCCTGCTTGGTCGCATACAGCCGCAGCGCCTGCTTATACGCCTGGTCCGTCGCCGTCCACAGCGCATACTTCAGCGCCACCGGATCGTTATCCTCGGGCGCCAGCTCCACCACCCCGTCCCCGCGGCTCGTGCTCGAATCCGTCTGATAGTCCCCGATGCGCACCGACACCCGCACCACCCGCTGATGATTCCGGCCCTCATGCGTCAGCGCCCCATAGCTCGCCTGCGCCTCATACGTGCGGTAGTCGTCCAGCCGATACTCCATAAAGTAGGGCCGCTGCATCCCCGGCAGCAGCAGCAGCGCGCGCTCCCGATCCAGCTCCTGCTGCATCGCCGCCAGCAGCGGATCCGTCGCCGCCGCCTGCACCGCATCCGTCCCAAACGCGCTCGGCTGCTTCTGTGCCCAAACGGGTACCGAAACCATCAAGCAAACGGCCGCTGCAACGAGACCCTTCACTCGGCACCGCCAACGCTGGCCATCTTCGTTCCCGCCGGAGCCGAGGGGGGCGGCACGATCGGCGGCCTCGCCGTTCCCTGCGCCTGCCGCTGCGTCTCCACATGGCTCAGCAGCATCGCCGGAGCCACCGCGCTCACCGGAATCGACCCACTCTCCGCCCCGCAGATCCCATTGAACACATCCGGCTTGTTCCCCGTCGCCAGAATGCTGTTCAGCGCCTGCTGCGGCGTCCCTACAATCGACACGCCGCGCACCAGCTCATCCGGCCGCCCGTCTACAAACACCCGGTACACCACCAGCGGCACCACCGAGAACGCCTGCGGCGACCGCCGGCTCGTCACCGCGAACCCCGACGAAATGTCCTCGAAGTACAAGCCATACGCCTTGCCCTGCCGCTTCGCCTCCGCCTTCAGCATCTCGCGCAGCTCCGCATCCGAGACCGCCTTCGACGACGTTACAATCAAGTTCCCCTGCCGCCCGGTCGGCATATGCCCAACCTCCGCGCGCCCATGCCCGTTGCTCGTCGCAAAGCTCGCAATCGGCAGCCGCGACATCAGAAACGTCTCGAGCACCCCGTCCTTGATCAGTTGCACCCGCTGCGCCGGCCGCCCCTCGTCGTCGTACTGGTAATGCCCGCTCAGCGGCACCCCATCAAACGTCTTCAGCGTCGGATCGTCCGCCACGCTCATAAACGTCGGCAGAATCGGCTTGTTCAGCAGCTTCGTAAACGTCTGCCCCTCGTCGTCGCCCTTCTGCCGCTGCCCTTCGAGCCTGTGTCCCAGCACTTCGTGGAAGAACACCGCGCTCGCCCGCCCGCTCAGAATCGCCGGACCGTCATACGGCTCCGTCACCGGCGCGGTCCGCAGCGCCTCCAGATTCTTCGCCATCGCCAGCGTCTTCTCCATCAGCGTCTTCTCGTCCGGCAGCCGCCCCAGCTCATCGCTTTCAAACGTCTCGATCCGGTACAGATCCATCCCGTCCGCCGCCCGCGTCCGCGCCACAATCTCCAGCCGCGCCACATGGTTCGGCGTACTCACCTTCGAGCCATCGCTCGCTACGAAGTAGTCCTCTTCATTCGAGGCCTGCAGCGCCACCTCGTTGTAGAACACATCCGGAAACTGCTTGAACAGCCCCGAAAGCTCGCGCAGCCGCCCCGCCCACTCCGCCTTATCCGTCAGCAGCGGCGTAGACGGCGTGAACTTCGGATCAGCCGCCACCAGCGCGTCAACCGGCTTCTCCGCCGAAAAGTCCGCCGAGGAATCTTCTTCCTTCGCCCGCACCTGCTGCTCCGTCTTCACCTGCAGCAGCGAGTCCAGCGCCCGCCCATACCCGCGATTGGTCGCAAACCAGAGGCTCCGCGCCAGCGCCGTCCGGTCGTCGTTCAGCGGCAGCGGCGTGGTCGTCAGCGCGCTGTTCCGGTGCGCGCCATGCGTATTATCCTCGGCCACCGACCCCAGCCGCACCTGGATATCCGCCATCCGCTGTCGGTTTGCCGTATCCGCCGTCAGCGCCCCAAACGCCGCCGCCATCTGCACTGTCTCCGCATCCGAAACCGAATAGCTGATGAAGTAAGGCTTCGGCGCCGGCGCATTCTTCCCGTCCGCCCCGGGAGCAGGCGCAGACGCGCCCGCCGCACCCGAGCCCTGCGCAGCAGCCGGCCCGGTTCCCAGCGACTTCATCGCCCGGTCCAGCTCCCCCTGCATGACGCTCAACAGCACCGGATCGGGAACCTTGCCGCCAGCAGCCGACTCGCTCTTCTTATCTCCAGGTTTGTCGCCCGGCAACCCACCCGCAAACGCACCCGCGGCACCCGCCACCAGCACACAAACCGCACCCAAACCCGCCACCCGACCGCACTTTATTCCGTTCACGCTCGCCAACCCCATATACCAGCCGAGTCTACGCGAACCCCAGCCTTCCAAGTTAGACGAAGCCAACCGGCCATTCTTCCACTCATCGGGTGCCCCACGTCACGAGGTCCCTTTCGTGACGTGGGAAATTCCGTCAGCTTGAACGTTCGAGCGGCGGTATATTGGGCTCGGGATGAAGGATCACCAGTTGAAACGAACTTACCGTGCCAAAAATTCGTCACGAATATTCGTTCTTGTCTTCCTGGCGTTCTCGCTGTTCTTCGTATTTAGCGCTTGGAGGGGAATCTCAGCGGGCCACAACACGTGGCTCGACCTCGCCATCGCGCTTGTGCTGGTTCTCGCGGGCTCAGGCTTTGCTGCTCAGACCTTCACCGCGCGTCTTGTGCTGTCCGACGAATCCATTAGCCAGGAAAGCGTTTTCCGCAAACAACTCATGTGCTCGAGTCAGATCCGCTATCGCCGCGAATACGAGGAGTACCAAGACAGTGCGGACGGAATCATATTGGTCCACTACTTGGAGTTCATTCCATACGATGTTGAGGCCCGCTCTCTGAAGATCTCAAAGGACGAATTCGATCTGGATCGCACGTTCTGGGACTGGGTGTTTCTCATTCCAGAATTGGAAAGAACTTGAGTCATTCCCAACGCCGGCCCTGGCTTGTCGAACTGCAACTTCGGCGGAACGCCTTCGCGCTCTCGGCTTCAATGGCTTACCCACCACACTCCCCAATTGCCACACCCCCAACCCCTGCCGCACACTAAGCCATGCGCCTCCGCACCCTCCTGCTTCTCCTCTTCGCGATCCTCGCGCTCACCCCCGTCGCCGCGCGCGCCTCCACCACCCCCACCGAAGCCGCCGCCATCGCCGCCGCCGACCAGGACCACTCCGCCTACACCCTCCCGCCCGACAAGCTCGCCAAAGCCCGGCATCTCTCCATCGTCGGCACCCTCGCCCATTTTGGCGGCGCGCTCTGGGGCATCGTGTCGATCCTCCTCATCCTCGAGCTCGGCATCGCCGCCCGCATCCGCAACGTCGCCTACAACGTGACGAAAAACCGCTGGGGCCAGTGCTTCCTCTTCTTCCTGCTCTTCCTCATCCTCAGCACCCTGCTCGACCTCCCGCTCACCCTCTACGAACACCACGTCTCCACCGCCTACGGCCTCAGCGTCCAGCACTGGGGCAGCTGGTTCGGCGACCAGGCGAAAGCCTTCGCCCTCACCTACCTCATGGGCGGTCTGCTCGTCATGCTGCTCTTCTATCTGATCCGCAAGTTCCCGCGCCGCTGGTGGCTCGTCCTCTGGTTCCCGGTGATGCTCTTCACCATCATCGGCATCTTCATCACCCCCTACGTCATCGACCCGCTCTTCAACAAGTTCGAGCCGCTGGAGAAAACAAATCCCGCCCTCGTCGCCCAGCTGGAGCAGGTCGTCGCCAAGGGCAAAGGCATCCAGATCCCGCCCGACCGCATGTTCCTCATGAAGGCCTCCGACAAAGTCACCACCCTCAACGCCTACGTCACCGGCTTCGGCGCCTCCAAGCGCGTCGTCGTCTGGGACACCTCCATCGCCAAGGCCACGCCCGACGAGATCCTCTTCATCTTCGGCCACGAGATGGGCCACTACGTCCTCGGCCACATCGTCACCGGCATCCTCTTCTCGTTCGTCTACATCCTGGTCGCCTTCTTCCTCGGCTTCCATCTCTTCCAGTACCTGCTCCGCCGCTTTGGTGCGCGCTGGCGCATCCCGGCGCAGGACAACTGGGCCGCCCTCTACGTCTTCGTCCTCGTGCTCTCCGTCATCGGCTTCTTCGGCGAACCCATCCAGAGCGCCTTCTCCCGCGCCCACGAGCACGCCGCCGACGTCTACGGCGAAGAGGTCGTCCACGGCATCGTCGCCAACCCGCAGGCCGCCGGCCAGCAG
This sequence comes from uncultured Acidobacteriaceae bacterium, assembly GCA_964247715.1. Lineage (GTDB taxonomy): Bacteria > Acidobacteriota > Terriglobia > Terriglobales > Acidobacteriaceae > Edaphobacter. The sequence goes on from CAXTVJ010000042.1 coordinate 5,648, forward strand.
GCCTTCCAGCTCCTCGGCGAAAACGGCTTCGCCGACCCCGACCCCAACCCCCTCGTAGAGTTCTGGACCGGCTCCCACCCGCCCATCTGGTTCCGCGCCGCCTTCGCCAGACACTACAACCCCTGGGCCCCCGAAGCCCAACCCAAATATTTCCCGAAGTAGTAGCCGCCCCTGTTCACGACTCGTCAGTCCGGACAAAGCCGGAGTCTCTGTATTCTTCTTCCTTCACCGAAGTCCAGGATCTTACCCCCATGCCTGACTGCATCTTCTGCAAGATCGCCGCACACGAAATCCCCGTCCAGGCCGTCTACGAAGACGGCGAATCCCTCGCCTTCCCCGACATGAACCCGCAGGCGCCCACCCACCTGCTCCTCATCCCCAAACAGCACGTTCAGAACGTCGAAGAAGTCCCCGCCGAACTCCTCGGCCACCTCCTCCACACCGCCGCCGCCCTCGCCAAAAGCGAGCTCCCCCACGGCCACCGCATCATCCTCAACACCGGCAAAGACGGCGGCCAGACCGTAGCCCACGTCCACCTGCACATCCTCGGCGGCCGCCCCATGCACTGGCCTCCAGGCTAACTACAACGCAAACACGGATCACAACAATAAAAACCGGATCAAACCAGACAAGCCCTGAGCTCTATCTGCCTTGATCCCGCTTTTATCGTTCTGATCCGTGTTTCTGATCCGTGTTACGCCCTGTTCCGTTTCTCTCTTCTAATCCGTGTAAGCGTTTACTGGTTGAAGTTCGTCTCTTCCACTTCCTCAAGCCCGTACCGCCGCAGCAGGTTCGGCAGGTTTTGCGAGAAGGCCGCGCGCGGCATCACCGTATCGCACCCCACCTCCACCGCTTTGGCCTTCAAATCGCCCTGCACCTGCGACAGGAAGCCGATGATCGACGTCGACTTCTTCAACTTCGCTTTCAGCTTCGGAATCAGCGTCATCGGCTTCGCATTCGCATTGTTCAGGTCGAAGACGATCAGCCCCGGGCGATCCTCTTCTTCAGCTCCCGTCAACGTCGCAATCTGTTCCTTCTCATTCTTGATGAACGCGACCTTCACGCCCAGCTTGCGCGCCGTCTCTTGAATCTTCGCCGTAATGAAGAGGTCGTCGATAAAGAAATAAATCCGCGTCGGCGCGTCATCCGCCACCGGAATCACCTTGCCCTGCGAGTAGTCGATCGGCTGCGAATCGCTGTGCGCTGAGCCGCCTCCGCCGCCACGCGAACGCGAGAATCCGCCGCCGTGTCCGCCGTTGCCATTCCCGTAATCATTGATCGTCGCCGGGGGCGTCTCGAAAATATTCCCGTTCACCACGCGATAGCTGTGGTCCATCGGTCCAACGAACCCGCGTCCGCCGCCGCCGCCGCTGCCGCCACTGCGCTGCTTGAACCCGCCACCGCTGCTCTTGCCGCCGCGCTTCGAGAAGCCCGGAGCCGTATTGCCTGGCTGGTGCGTATCCGGCCCGCGAAACACCGGCGCACCGCTTGACTGGATTCCGCCCTGGAAGCCGCCGTTTGACTGAAATACGCCCGGCTGGCCGCCGTTCTGGCCGCCGCCGTTCTGGAAACCCTGACTGGAGCCCTGCCCGCCAAACTCCCCGCGCGGCCGGTCCCGGTCGCGAAACTTCTTCTTCCAGCGCTTGGTTCCCTGGCCCTGGCCCTGCCCCTGGTTCATCCCGCCGCCGGCCTGCTGAGGCCCGCCAAAGCCGCGCGGGCCGCCGCCGCCATTCATCGTCCCGCCGCCAGTCTGCCCATTCTGTCCAGCCTGCCGAAAGCTCTGCTGTCCGACCGGCTGCATCGGCGCCACGCCCGCGGGCGCGCCCGCTTCGCCGCCGTTCGCACTCATCGTCGGGATCGCGCCGGCTTCCCCGCCGCTGCTCCCACCGGTGCCGGGAGCCGCCGTCGCGCCTTCGCTGCCTTTGTTCTTCCGCTTGCGGCGCCGGCGGCGGCTGCTCTTGGACTGGCCCATCCCAGGGCCCGTCCGCTGTCCGTCCTCACCCGTCTCATAATCCCCGGAGCCACTGAAGCTCTCCCCGTCCGAACCCTGCGGCACCGTCTCAACCGGACCCGCGGTGTACTCCTGCTCTGCACTCATGCTGTCTGTTTCCTCTTGCCTCAAGCCCGCCGCTCACGGCGCGCTTCTAACGTCTCCACTCCGGATACACGTCGGTCCGCGCCGCCCGTTCGCTGCTGCGAACCGGCGCCTGGACGTCGAAACGGAATAAAGTCGGTCTCAATGAGATATCGTCTTCCGGCATCGAATCCATCACGCGGATTCGAGCTTCCCGGCACTTTCCCAACGCAGTGCACTTCTCTGCTCAGGCTCCTCAGCGGTTGACCGCACCCTTGCGGTGAACTCGCCCATCGCCTGCTCTCACGCTCCGGAAAACCCCAGCAACCCGCTCCCGGCCAAAACTTCGAAATCCTTGAGAGCTCCCGTAAGGCCGCGCAATATCCTCGAATCAGGGAAGCGTCTACGCGACGGAATCATCCAACGCGACCGCTTCGTGTCTCCGCAAACCCCTCACGGCAGGTTCCGTGGTTCAATTCCACTGTCCGGCTCGGGCTCAACCTGCCGCCTCCCAGCCGGAAATCGGCGGACGCGACCAGCGCGGTATGCGTGCTTCGAACCGACTCCGAGCTTACGCGCAAGCGGAGCGTTTGGCAACTGCGTTCGACCGCAATCGGGAAACACTTCCGCTTTGTCCCCGCTGCATGGCCAGTCACTGGCCTCCTCAAATGTGCCGCCCGCCCCGGAATTGCAAGCCGGACCGCAGAGCCCGCCGGGCTGCCCTTGGCGTCTTCGTGGACGCACGCAGTTCCCGCTCAGGCCCGAAACGCCTCGGCACCCCAGCGCCGATCCGCACAATCATTCCTGCAAACGCCGTGCCAAACTTCGATCCGGCCCCCAGCCCTCATTCCAGCACGCTTTCGCCTGCTCCTGCCCGATCCAGCCTCCGCATCTACGGAGATCGATCCATCCCGCCTCCAGAAATATGGAACTTCGCTTCTCCAGGCGTTGACCCTCTCAGGCCGCAAGCCTATAATTTCGGTAATTCTGGCAACCTTATGCCCCCGCCTCGTACTCGGCCGACTCTGCCGGGTGTCGGTTCGGAGTCGCTGAGGTCGCGGAGCAGCCAGCCCAGCCCGGTGAACCGAGACGCGCAAGCAAGCGCAGCCCGCGACCCCAAACGCTGAAGAGGCCCAGAAAAACAATCCCGGCGCGCCGGAGCACGAGGTTTCATTCGCATCCAGTCCGCGGAAGTACGAGACCCGCTCCACGCGCTCCGCACGACGTCCCCCAGACTTCACCTATCCCGAACTCACTCAGGAGCAAGATAATCCGCATGAACCGTACTTCCACTCTTCTCACCGCGCTCGCCGCGGGTCTCGTCGCCGCTCCCGCCCTTTTCGCGCAGGCACCGGCCGCTGCTCCCGCTCCGGCAGCCGCCGCCCCGGTTGCCGCCCCGCAGGCCGTCGCCGCCAAGATCGCGCTCGTCAACTTCGAGCAGGTCGTCCTCGCCTCCAACGAAGGACAGACCGTCACCCTCACCGTTCAGAAGAAATACGAGCCCAAGCGCAACGAGATTGAGCGGCTCGCCGCCGACGTCGACGCCGGCAAGAAGAAGATCCAGAGCCTGCCCGCCACCACCTCCGACGAAGAGCGCGCCCGCCTCATCCGCGAGACCGACACCAAGGAAAAGCAGCTCAACCGCGACGCCGAAGACGCTCAGACCGCCTACAACTCCGAACTCCAGGAAGCCCTCGGCAAGGTCGCGCAGAAGGTCGCCGCCACCATGCGCACCTTCGCCCAGCAGAACGGCTTTACCATCCTGCTCGACGTCTCCGCGCAATCCAACAACGTGCTCTGGGCGCTTCCGTCCACCGAAGTCTCCCAGGCCGTCGTCGACGCCTATAACAAGGCCTCCGGCATCGCCGCCCCGCCTCCGTCCGCACCGCGCGCCGCCAATACTCCGCGCCCGGCAACCTCCACTACCCCCCGCAAGTAGTCTCACCTCTGCAACAGACAAAGAAGGCGGATCGGACTCCCCACCAGAGTCTTATCCGCCTTCATCCGTTTCCATCCATTCCTGTCCGTGTTCGCGCCCTACTCTTCCCCAACCTTAAGCACCGCCAGGAAAGCCTCCTGCGGAATATCCACCTTCCCGATCCGCTTCATCCGCTTCTTGCCTTCTTTCTGCTTGTCCAGCAGCTTGCGCTTGCGGCTGATGTCGCCCCCATAGCACTTCGCGATCACGTTCTTCCGGATCGCCGTCACCGTCTCCCGCGCGATCACCTTCGACCCGATCGCCGCCTGGATCGCCACCTCGAACATCTGCCGCGGGATCAGCTCGCGCATCTTCGACACCAGCGCCCGCCCGCGCTGCTGCGCAAAATCCTTGTGCACAATGATCGAAAGCGCATCCACCGGATCGCCGCCGATCAAAATGTCCATCTTCACCATCGGCGAGATCCAGCTGCCGGCCAGCGCGTAGTCCAGCGACGCATACCCCCGCGACACCGTCTTCAACCGGTCGTAAAAGTCGAGCACGATCTCGTTCAGCGGCAGCTCATAGGTGATCATCACCCGCGTGTCCGACACGTACTCCAAGTTCTTCTGGCGCCCGCGCTTCTCTTCCACCAGCTTCAAAATCCCGCCGACATACTCCTCATTCGTCAGAATCTTCGCGATAATTACCGGCTCTTCGATCGTCTCGATCTCCGTCGTGTCCGGCCAGCGCGAGGGATTGTCCACCTCGAGCTCCGTGCCGTTCGTCAGCGTGATCCTGTAGCGCACGCCCGGAGCCGTCGTAATCAGATCCAGATCGTACTCGCGCTCCAGCCGCTCCTGGATGATCTCCAGATGCAGCAGACCCAGAAATCCGCAGCGAAACCCAAACCCCAGCGCTACCGAGCTCTCCGGCTCAAACGAGAACGACGCATCGTTCAGCCGCAGCTTTTCCAGCGCATCCCGCAGCATCGCGTGCTCATGCGAGTCCACCGTATAAAGCCCCGCAAACACCATGCTCTTGATGTCTTCAAACCCCGGCAGCGCCTCCGCGCACGGCCGGTCCACCTCGGTGATGGTGTCGCCCACCTTCGTATCCGCGACGTTCTTGATCGTCGCCACGAAGAACCCCACCTCACCCGCCGAAAGCTCGTCCAGCGCCAGCGGCTTCGGCGTCATCACCCCCATCGAATCGACCTCGAACTGCTTGCCGTTCGACATCACCTTGATCTTCATGCCCTTGCGCAGCCGCCCGTTGATCACGCGCGCCAGCACGATCACGCCGCGGTACGCGTCGAACCACGAGTCGAAGATCAGCGCCTGCAGCGGAGCCTCCGGATCGCCCTTCGGCGGCGGCAGCAGCGTCACCACCGCCTCCAGAATCTGCTCCACGTTCAGCCCGGTCTTGGCGCTCACCGCAACCGCATCATCGGCCGGCAGCCCCACCGAACGCTCGATCATCTCCTTGGTCCGCGCAATATCTGCCGACGGCAGATCGATCTTATTGATGATCGGGATAATCTCGAGCCCGCCCGCAATCGCCAGGTACGCATTCGCCAGCGTCTGCGCCTCCACCCCCTGCGACGCGTCCACCACCAGCAGCGCGCCCTCGCAGCTCGCCAGCGACCGCGAGACCTCATACGAGAAGTCCACATGCCCCGGCGTATCGATCAGGTTCAGCTGATACGTGTGCCCGTCCTTCGCCTCGTACATCATGCGCACGGTATGCGCTTTGATGGTGATGCCGCGCTCCCGCTCCAGATCCATCGCATCCAGCACCTGCGCCTGCATCTCGCGCTGCGTCAGCGAGCCCGTCAGCTCCAGCAGACGGTCCGACAGCGTGCTCTTGCCATGATCGATATGCGCGATGATCGCGAAGTTCCGAATGTACTGAGTGTCCATGCAGTCCAGAGAGGCCAGAGCGCCTGACCCTTAGAATACCAGCGCCTTCCCGCGCCATCCGGCGCACCCTTCATCCGCTCGGATCGATCACCTCGAGATTTCCCCTTGACCGCGACGCAGCGTCAGGGTTCAGTCTGGTTCCGGTGAGACCCATGACCACGTTCCGCATTCAGGAGTTCGCCAAACTCGCCGGCGTCACCGTACGCGCCCTGCATCACTACGACCGGCTCGGCCTGCTCCAGGCCGCGCACCGCTCGGAAGCCGGCTACCGGCTCTACTGTCACGACGATCTCGGGCGGCTGGAGCGCATCCTCGTGCTTCGGTATCTCGGGCTCTCGCTGCGGGAGATCGGCGGCCTGCTGCGCGCGCCTGGCAGTTCAGGGCCGGACTCGCTCCCCGCCACCCTCACGCGCCAGCGAACCGTGCTGCGGGACAGGCGAACGGGACTCGATCGCGTCCTCCATGCGATCGAGCGTGCGCAAGCCCGTTTGGAGAGCGGCGCGGAACCCGAATGGCTCCTCTACCAAACCATCCTCAAGGAGATCCATATGCAGGACTCACAGAACTGGACCGAGAAGTACTACAGCGCCGAAGGCGTAGAAGCGTTGCGCGCGCAACGCCTCTCCTGGACACCCGAAGCCGGCATCGAGCTTCGTTCGAAGTGGCAGGCGCTCTATGGCGACGTACAGACCGCGCTCGATGGCGGCACGCCGCCCGACAGCGCCGAAGGCCGAGCCCTCGTCGGACGCTGGATGCGTCTGGCGGACGAGTTCACCCTGGGAAACCCGGAGCTGAGCGCAGGCTTCCAGCGCATGCTGGAGGACGAAAGCAACTGGCCCTCCGACGAGCAGGCGGAGAGGATGCGGGAGAACCGGCCCTCGGAGGCGCAGCAGGCGTTCATCCAAGCCGCCATCCGCGCCTGTCTGCGCCACGGCTGAGCGCGCAGGCTGGGGCGAAGGCCGCGCAGCGAGCGGCCTTCCCCTGCCTGACGCACCAGCCCACACCGCACCCCACCCCCATCCGTCTTACAATCAGGGGAGCCTGAAGCCGGTGCGCTCCGTACGCCGGCTCTCACGCTCCTCTCGATCGAATGACCTCCACCCCACTCCGCCGCCGACTCGCCGCCCTTCTTCTCGCCGCCCCGCTGACCTTCCTCGCGGGCTGCCCCGCCGGCTCCGATACCGCCTCCCCCGGCAGCGCCTCGCCTCAGGCCACCGCGCCCGCGCGCACCACGCAGCAGCAGAACAAATCCGGCAACGTCACCCCCGTTCAACAGCCCTCCACCAGCCTCCAGCAGCCCACCGACGCGCAGCAGAACGCAAAGATCCGCCAGCTCATCAACCAGGCCGAAAACAGCTATCGCTCCGGCGTCAACAACTACAACAGCAACCACCTCGACGCCGCACGCCTCGACTTCGACTCCGCCGTCGACCTCATGCTTTCGAGCGGCTATCCCCTCTCCGGCGACACCCCGCTCGCCGACGAGTTCGAACGCCTCGTCAACGCCATCAACTCACTCGAGATCGCCGCCCTCAAGCAGGGCAACGGTTTCTCCCCCAGAGTCGAAGCCGCCCCCCTCGACCTCGCCAACATCGAGAACGACATCACCTTCCCCGCAAACCCCGAACTCGTCGCCCGGCTCAAGTCCGAGCTCAACACCTCTTCCGACCTGCCCCTCATCATCAACGACCAGGTCGCCGGCTACATCGGCGTCTTCTCCAACTCCTCCAGCTTCCGCGCTCACATGGCCTCTTCGCTTCGCCGCGCCGGCCGCTACCGCGCCCTCATGCAGAAGATCCTCGCCCAGGAAGGCGTCCCCCAGGACCTCATCTATCTCGCCGTCGCCGAGTCCGGCTTCCAGCCCCAGGCCCTCAACACCGGCTCCGGCGCCGGCGGCATGTGGCAGTTCATGCCCGCCAACGACTACCTCAAGCGCAACGGCTACTACGACGAGCGCTTCGACCCCGAGAAGTCCACCCGCGCCTACGCCCGCTACATCAAAGCCCTCTACAACGAGTTCGGCGACTGGTACCTGGCCATGGCCGCCTACGACTGGGGCCCGGGAAAGATCCAGCGCGTCGTCCAGCGCACCGGCTACGCCGACTTCTGGGAGCTCTATCGCCGCAACGCCATGCCCGCCGAGACTCGCGCCTACGTCCCCAAAATCCTCGCCGCCGTCATCATGGCCAAGAACCCCGAGCGCTACGGCCTCGACAAACTCACCCTCGACCCGCCCGTCCTCTACGACACCGTCACCACCAGCTCCAGCATCAGCCTCCAGCTCGTCGCCGACGTCACCAATACCTCCATCCCCGAGCTCGTCGCCCTCAATCCCTCGCTCCTGCGTCTCCTCACGCCGCCCGACGCGCCCTTCGATCTGCACATCCCCGCCGGCTCCAGAGATCTCTTCAACGATCGCCTCAAGGACATCCCCGTCGACCGCCGCACCTCCTGGCGCTTCCACGTCGTCAAGCAGGGCGAGACCCTCGAGTCCATCGCAGCCGCCCTGCACGCACGCCCCGCCGATGTCGCCGAAACCAACGGCATCACCGCCGCCGATCCCATGGGCGTCGGTGACGAACTCGTCGTCCCCGTCGACCTCGTCACCGAAGGCCGCCAGCAGCGCTACACCGCCCGTCGCGACGACACCCTCGTCTCCATCGCAGACCGCTTCAACATCTCCGTCGAAGACCTTCGCCGCTGGAACGATCTCTCCTCCTCAAGCGTTCGCCCGGGCCGCTCGCTCTACGTCGCCGAGCCCGTACGGCTCGCGCCTTCCTTCCGTGCCCACGGCCGCAGCGGACGCAGTTCCCGCGCCCGCAGAGGCGGATCCGGAAGCGCATCCAGAGGCGCTTCCGGCGCAGGCGCAAACCGAGGCGGACGTCACGCGAGCGCCCGCTCCGCGCGTTCCTCTCGTGGCGCTTCTCACAGCGCCCACGCCGCCTCCAGCAACGCAAAGCGCAAGCGTAGCCGCTGAGCTTCCCAGCCCAAAAGAGTCCTTGCCATCGCCTGCTCCGTGGACTAGCGTGTTGCTAGCTTTTCGTTGCAGCGTGAACTTGCGCGCATCTCGTCCAGCCGCATTCACCACACCGGCATCACACGCTTTGGGAGACACACCAGATGAGATTCGACGGCAACGACGAAGCAGGCGTCAAGCTCAACGCCAAAGCGCACGATGACGAGAACGAAGACGAGAAGGACGCCGGCGTCCGCATCGCCGCCGTCGAAGAAGATGACGAAGAAGAGGAAGAGCTCACGCCCAACAGCATCGTAGCCGCCGACGTCAACCTCGCCGAAGACGACGACGAAGAGGAGGAAGAAGCGATCGACGAAGACGAGGACGCTGCCGACGACGAAGAGGAAGAAGACTTCGACGCCGCCGGAGAAGACGAAGCCGACTCCCTCACCACCCGTCACGACACCCACGCCGAAGAGGCCGTCCTCCGCGCTACCCCCTCGAGCCCGGTCGACCCCTACGATCCGCCCTCGCGCGAGTCCACCCGCCCTCACGAAAGCGACACCGAACCCAGCGTCGGCGCAACCCTCCGCTCGCTGCCGAAGAAGGCCGCGAAGACATCGCCCGCAAAGAAGATCGCTGCACCCGCAAAGAAAGCCGCGCCGCCCGCAAAGAAGGCAGCACCGCCGGCAACAAAGGCCATCGCCAAAAAGAGCGCACCGCCTCCGGCAAAGAAGGCTCCCGCGAAGAAGGCCGTAGCGAAAAAAATCGTAGCGAAGAAGATCGCCGCCAAAGCCGCCGCGAAGTCTCCCGCCAAAAAGTCCGTCAAAGTCGCAGCGAAGAAGCAGCCGGCCAACAAGGCCGTGCCTGCAAAGAAGGCCGCCAAAGGCGCAGCCAAATCGCTCTCAGCATCTGCCGCGAAGAAGTCGAGCGCTCTGCGCGGCGGGAAGGCTGTTCCCAAAGGAACCGCCGGCAACAAGAGCGCTCAGGCCAGCAAGAAAACCATCACGAGAGGTAATCCTTTGGCAACCAAGAAAGCCGCGGTACCCGCAAAGAAGGTCGCTGCCAAGAAAACCGTAGCCAAAAAGGTTGCGGCCACCAAGGCTCCGGCAAAGAAAGTCGTCGCCAAAAAGGCTGTCGCCAAAAAGGCCCCCGCCAAGAAGGTCGCCGCCAAGAAGACGGTCGCGAAGAAGTCCACCAAGTAGTTCAACCCGCACCACACGGCAACGTACCACCCACGTTTCAGGCAAGCAAAAAGGCCCGGTCCCTCAGCAGAGGTTCCGGGCCTTTCTGCGTCTGTATGATCCGGCAATCAAGAAAATCAACTTGCCGGGCCAGCTACCATTCAGGCGACCAGCGGGAGCACCACGCGAAGCGTACAAAACTCACCAAGTGACCGCCCCGCGCGTAGCGGCGCACGTGCGATCGGTGTTCAGCCTCTTCTAGTGCCCGCTCTTCGCTTCGTTGATCGCCGCCAGCACCTCGTCGCTGTGCTGCTGAATATCCTTCACCGTCCAAACCTTCAGCACCTTGCCGTTCGGCCCGATCAGAAAAGTCGTCCGCTGCGCGAACTTCATCGTTCCCATCGACGAAACCGGCACCCCGTACTCATCGATCACCTTGTGCTCCGGATCGGCCAGCAGCTTGAAGTTCAGCCCGTCCTTGCTGCAGAACGTCTTGTGGCTCTCCACCGTATCCAGGCTCACGCCCAGCACCACCGCATTGTCCGCCGCGTACTTCGCCGTGTCCCGCTCGAAGTTATGCGCCTCGATCGTGCATCCTGACGTCATGTCCTTCGGATAGAAGTACAGCACCACATACTTCCCGCGATACTCCTTCAAACTCACCGGCGTATCCGTCTGCGAAGGAAGAGAGAAATTCGGTGCCTCCGCGCCCGGCTGCAGCAGCTTCGAGTCATCCGGCGCCACAAACGCACGCGCCTCGCGCACCGCCACACCCGCCATCAGCACAACCGCCGCAACCACACCCGCCGCTAAACCACGCTTCCACTTCATCCGCATCCGTTCATCCTCCACATCGAGTTCAATCCACAAGACACCGCGATTCTACGCGTACAACCCTCGCCGTTTGTCACCAGAGCAAAATAGTCCTTCGCATCCCCCCGCGAGGTTCATCCTAGTAGCCAATGATCCCGCGCTCAGCCCACGTCATCGGCTCCGGACCCAACGGCCTCGCCGCCGCCATCACTCTCGCCCGGGCCGGCCTCCGCGTCCACGTCTTCGAGCGCAACCCCCAGCTCGGCGGAGCCTGTTCTACCGCCGACCTCACCCTGCCCGGCTTTCATCACGATCTCGGCGCTTCCGCCCTCCCCATGGCCGCCGCCTCACCCTTCCTCCGCACCCTGCCCCTCGCTCAGAACGGTCTTGCCTGGTCCCACCCGGAGCTCCCCATGGCTCACCCCTTCGACGACGGCTCCGCCCTCGCCCTCACCCCCACGCTCGAATCCATGCGCGACCTCCTCCCCCGCGCCGACGCCGAGGCTTGGCACTCGCTCTTCGCCCCCATCGTCCGCAACTGGGAGAAGCTCGTCGCCGACTTCCTCGGCCCGCTTCTCCGCATCCCCCACCATCCCCTCGCCCTTGCCCGCTTCGGCCTGCCCGCACTCCTGCCCGCCACCACGCTCGCCCGCACCCGCTTTAAAGACGAGCGCACCCGCGCCCTCCTCGCCGGCAACGCCGGACACTCCGTCATGCCGCTCACCTCACCCCTCTGCTCCGCCATCGCGCTCGTCCTCGCCGGCGCCGCCCACACCGCAGGCTGGCCGCACGCTACCGGCGGCTCGCAATCTCTCGCCAACGCACTCGCCGCGCACCTCGAGTCTCTCGGCGGCACCCTCCACCTCAACCACCCCGTCGAAGCCCTCGCCGATCTCCCACCCGCCGACTTCGTCTTCTTCGACACCAGCGTCCCCACCCTCGACCGCCTCGCCGCCCCCCACCTCACCCCCGGCTTCCGCAGCGCCCTGCACGCCTACAAGCGCGGCCCCGGCATCTTCAAAATCGACTACGCCCTCGCCGAACCCATCCCCTGGCAGGCCGACCTCTGCCGCCGCGCCGGCACCGTCCACGTCGGCGGCACCCTCGCCGAAATTGAACACGCCGAAGCCGAAGTCTTCGCCGGTCGCCACCCCGAAAAGCCCTTCCTCATCCTCGTCCAGCCCTCCCTCGCCGACCCCACCCGCGCCCCCGCCGGACAGCACACCGCCTGGGTCTACTGCCACGTCCCCAACGGCTCCACGCTCGACCGCACCGACGCCATCGAGTCCCAGATCCAGCGCTTCGCCCCGGGCTTCCGCGACGTCGTCCTCGCCCGCCACACCCACACCACCCACCAGCTCGAATCCTGGAATCCCAACCTGCTGGGCGGCGATCTCTCCGGCGGCGCCATGACCATCAAGCAGTTGATCTTTCGCCCTACCATCCGCGACTACGGCACCAGCGACCCCGCGCTCTACCTCTGCAGCTCCGCAACCGCCCCCGGCGGCGGAGTCCACGGCATGTGCGGCCACAACGCCGCGCAGATGGCCCTTCGCCGCTAGCCACGCGAAGCGTAAAAGAAGTCACGAAGTGACCGCCGCACGCGCAGGGCGCAGTTGCCGTTGTCCTTACCTTCCCAAAATGCAAATCCCAGCCAGATCCGCTACCTGAACCATCCCCTCCAGATCAAACAGCAGCGTCCGCCCAGCCTCCACGCACAGACACGTAGCCCCCGCCGTCCGCATCGCCTCAATCGTCGCCACCCCCACCACCGGCACATCGAACCGCATATCCTGATTCGGCTTCGCCACCTTCACCACCGTCAGCGAACGCGAAAGCGTGGTATCCCCACCCTCCAGCGAACGAAACAGCTCCCCCGCTCGCGCGATCGTCGCATCCGTCCCTTCCATCGCCTCCACCGCCACGCACGCCTGCGCCGCCACCACCACGGTCTGCCCCAGGTCGAACCCGGCGACTCCCTTCGCCACCGTTCGGCCATACTCCACATCAGCCAGTTCCGCCTCATTCGGCGCACGCGCAGTCATCACCCCGGCCTTCGCCAGCAGCGGCTCCAGGTACGCCGTCGACGAGATCAGCGCGATCCCCTCATCCCCCAGCACCTTCGCCACCGCGCCCAGCAGCATGTCGGTATTGCGCGTTCGCAGACTCATCAGCAGCTTCGCCAGCCGCCAGTCCGGCCGGATCGAAGAGAAGATCTGCTTATGCTTCACCTGCCCCGCCATCACCGCCCGCGTCACGCCCTCCGCCTGGAACGTCTCGATCAGCCGCGAAAGCTCTCCCAGCGACATCCAGTGCACCCGCACATGCGGGTCCGCCGCCGCCCGCGCATCCATCTCCGCCTCCGTCTCTTCCTTGATCGCCGCGACGACCACGCTCAGCCCATGCGCCCGCGCCGCCTCCAGCAGCAGAAACGGAAACCGCCCATTCCCCGCAATCAGCCCCAGCTTGTCCGGCGCGTGCTCAGGCAACAAAGTCCAACCCATTCTTTTCGACCAGCGTGAGCAACTTCAGTGACGCCCCCTGTGGCTTCTTTTCACCGCGTTCCCACTGCGAGATCAACGTCACCGAGAGCCCCAGATAGCGCGCAAACACAGACTGACTCACCTCTTCGCGCTTGCGAATCGCCGCAATCTCCTCAGCGGTGAGCGGTCTGACCGGCGTCAGACAAGCTTCATCAAACTGCCGCATCGTCCGTTTTTCCATCACTCCGGCCTCAAACAGCTGCGCCGCCGTCTCATGCACCGCGTCCAGGATCGGATTCGCCTTACCTCCCCGAACAGTCGAACTCGTCGAGCGCTCCCGCTTCAACGGCTTTGCCAAGCTTCGCTTCGTCATACCCCAGTAACTCCTTCGCAAGATCCTTCAAAGCCGCGAGCTCGCGCGCGCTGATCGTGTCACGTTCGTTCTTCGCGAAACCAAAGACGAAGATCGCACGATCGCCCACGCGGAAAACCACGATCGAGCGAAACCCGCCGGACTTCCCCTGTCCTCTGCGCGCAAAACGCTGCTTGTAAATACCGCCGCCGAGACTCGCATGCACTAACCCGGAAGAGAGCTCTCGACCGCAGCACAGATCTCTTCTGTCCGCATCCGATGCTGCTCCATAAAGCGCCGGAACGAGCTGTTGCGGAACACTCTCACCTGCGAAGCAGTCTAACACTGCGTGTTAGGGCGGCTACCGAATCACGCCCCGTTCACTCGCCGCCACGAACTCCACCAGATACCGCACATGCTCGCCCACCTCGCCCGCATCCACCCGCGCCTTCAGCTCTTCCAGCGCCTGCGACATATTCTTCTTCGCCACCGTCAGCAGCCGGTATGCCGCCCGCAGCTCCTTCAGCTCCTCCGGCGAAAATCCCTTCCGTTCCAGCCCCACCTTGTTGATCCCGTACGCATGGTTATCCCGCGCGATCGACGTCAGCGAGTAGGGCAGCACGTCCTGCGTAATCGTCGTCCCGCCCCCGATATACGCATACCTCCCAATCCGACAGAACTGGTGCACCGGACACAGCGCCCCCACCGTCGCATAGTCCTCCACCGTCACATGCCCGGCCAGCGTCGCCGCATTCGCCAGAATGCATCCCCGCCCAATCGACGAGTCATGCCCGATATGCGTATACGCCATAATCAGGCAGCCAGCGCCCACCCGCGTCACGCCCCCGCCGCCCGCCGTCCCCCGCGAGATCGTGCAATACTCCCGAATCTGCGTTTCGTCGCCAATCTCCACCCGCGTCGGCTCATCGCGATACTTCAAGTCCTGCGGCGCAATCCCCACGCACGCAAACGAGAACAGCTTCACCCCGCGCCCCAGCGTCGCCGCCTCCAGCACCACATGCGAGCGCAGCTCGCACCCCTCGCCCAGCACCACATCCGCGCTCACCGTACAGTACGGCCCGATCGTGCAGCTCTCCGGCACCACCGCGCCCGCCGCCACCATCGCCGTCGGATGAACGCTCACGCGCCCTGTCCAGCCGCAGCTGCCACCCGCGGCACCAGCATGCACATGAACGTCGCCTCGCACACCAGCTTGTCGTCCACCGTAATCTTGCCGTTCAGCTTCACCGCAGTGGCCCGCCAGTTCAGCACCGTCACCTCAATCCGCAGCTGATCCCCCGGCGTCACCGGCCGCTTGAACTTCGCATTCTCAATCCCCGCAAACACCATCAGCTTCGACGCGCGGTCCTCGATCTCGGTCAGCAGCAGCGCGCCCCCCGCCTGCGCCATCGCCTCCACCATCAACACTCCCGGCATGATCGGGTAATCCGGAAAGTGCCCGGCAAAGTGCGGCTCATTGATCGACACATTCTTGATCGCCACAATCCGCTGCCTGCGGGTCATCTCCACCACGCGATCAATCAGCAGAAACGGCGGGCGATGCGGCAGAATCGCCATAATCTCGACAATATCCAGCGAAGTCTTCGGGGGCGGCGCCACCGCGGCGGAATTTGCCTCCAGCGCAGCCTCATGCAACACAGCAATCTCACTCATGGCACCGACAAGTATAAGTCACTTCGTGACCTTCACCCCAGTCGCAAGGTCCTCCGGCCGGTCGGCACAGGAATTCTGAAGCGACCAGCGGGAGCAGCCACGCAAAGCGCATAGAAGTCACGAAGTGACCGCCCCGCGCGCAGCGGGCTTTGCCGTCTTTGCCTTTACTTCTTCTGCAGCACCTTATCCTTATCGAACAACTCCGGATCAAGCGCTTCGTTGAACCGAACCGTCCGGTAAAACGTCTGCGCCGACATATCCCCGTCGTGATACTCCGTCACATTCATCGGCGTCGCAATCCCGTCCACCAGCCGCCAGTCCCCGTACACCTCTTCATCGAGGTCATAGTCCTTGAACTGCTCATTCCGCCACTGAAACGAACGCTGCAGCGGGTAGTGCGTATCCTGCTCGATCTCGATCGTCACCGCGTCGTTATTGGCCCCCAGCACCGTCACCTTATCCACCGCGCGCCGGTCCCGCGTCCCCACCCCTTCATACACAATCGCCACATCCGGCTGGTGTATCCACGTCCGCATCACCTCTTCCAGCGAGTGCGCCTGACGCCGGTTGTACTCCGTCACCTGCTTCTCCGGCAGATCCGTCACGCCTTTGAACGTCTTCTCATACCCGTGCCCGTCCACCCACAGATGCACGACGTCTTTCTTCATTCCGGGCAGGATCATGCCGCGCTCGGTCAAAAACTCCACCCGCGTCGCCTCCTGCACCGCCGTCGCCCCGCTCCCCTGCGCATAGCGCCTGTACTGCACAAAACGAGCCACGCCGCCCGTCGGAGCCCCGCGAAAAAACGGAGCCGTCTGCGCCTCAATCGTCGACGTCTTCTTGTTCAGCCACGCGTCCCCGCCCAGCGCCTTCAGCATCTCGTCCAGCAGCCGCCGCCCATGCTGGTCGCCATCCTCGCCCGGTCGCGCCGCCGGAGCCGCGCTCTGCATCTCCTGCGCCGTCTGGGCACGCGCCCCCGCTCCTGCCCCAACCATCAATCCCAACGCCAACACCGCAACCTTCACCACCGCGCTCCTGCTCCCTGTCCCCTGCTCCCTGCCTTACCCAACCAGCACCGCGCCGCCGTTCACATTCAAAATCTCGCCCGAACAGAACCCCGCCAGCGGCGTACACAAGAACACCACTGGCCCCGCAATCTCATCCACATGCCCGACACGCCCCAGCGGAATCAGCGCCGTCGCCTTCTTAGACGTCTCCGGATCGTTCAAGGCTGCGGCCGACATCTCCGTCGCCACCCACCCCGGCGCCACGCAGTTCACATAGATCCCCCGCCCCGCCAGCTCGCTCGACAAACTCTTCGTCAGCGCAATCAGCGCCCCCTTGCTCGCCGCATAATCCGCATGGAACGCCTCCCCGCGCTGCGCCGCCGTCGAAGCAATCAGCACGATATGCCCTCGCGCAGCCGAATGGACTGGCCCGTCCTGCTCCAGCATCTGCCCTACCCCCGCCCGCACCAGCCCAAACACACTGTCCAGGTTGGTCTCCATCGTCTCCCGCCACTGCCCGTCCGTCATGGTCGCAATCGGCTGATCGTGCGCCGGCCAGATCCCATGATTGACCACCAGACAGTCCAGCTTCCCAAACTCAGCCACCGCCTGCGCCACCAGAGCCCGCCCATCCTCCGGCGTCCGCAGCTCCTGCCGCACCGCCCGGCAAACCTCCGCCCCGCCCAGCTCAGCCGCAAGCGCCTCCGCCTCGTCCTTGCGGCTCCGATAGCTGAACACCACCCGCGCCCCCGCCGCCCGCATGATCCGCACCGTCGCCGCGCCAATCCCCCGCGACCCGCCCGTCACCAGCGCCACGCGCCCTTCCAGCGACAACACCACTCCACTCATCTCGTTTCTCCGTTACAAAGTCCCGCATCTCCCAGTATGCTCGTTCCTCAAGCCAATCCCACCCGGAGACCCCACCCCATGAAGATCGCCGTCCTCATCGCCCGCGTCCTGCTCGGCCTCATGTTCCTCATCTTCGGCGCCAACGACTTCCTCCACTTCATCCCCATGACCCCGCCGCCCGGAGACGCCGGCACCTTCCTCGGCCTGCTCATGGCGCACAACTTCATGAGCTTCGTCGGCCTGCTCATGGTCATCGCCGGCATCCTCCTGCTCGTCGGCCGCTACGTTCCGCTCGCCCTCGTCCTGCTCGGGCCCATCCTCGTCAACATTCTCGCCTATCACCTGCTCTTCACCGCAGGACACGGCATTGCTCCCGGCCTCTTCGCCACCCTCCTCGAGCTCTTCCTCATCTGGGTCTACCGCTTCAGCTTCCGCGGACTCTTCGACGCCGCCCCCGAAGTCTCGCGCTAGCTCCCGGCCTGCGCGCGGGCGGTCAGCAGTCTCATACGCTCGCTCACCCCCCGCCGCCGAGCCGTCTTCGGCAGCTCCAGCACCGCCCGCGTTCGCGGCGTCAGCTTAGCCCGCGTCAGCGCATGCGCCGCCGTCCATTTCGCCTGCCACTCCGTATTGCGGAACACACTCCATCGCTCCACCCCACCCAGAAGATTCGCGCCGCATACGGTGCCGGTGCCATCCCTCACGCTCCAGCAACTCCGCATACCGTTCCGGGCTTGCCGCGTAACGCACCGGCAGCTCCCTCCAGCGCAGACTCGCAAACATCTTCCCGCCCAGCGCCTTCTCGCCGACTCAGTACACCAGCCCGCCCCCACTGCTCCGTCTCCACCACGTGCGGCAGGCTCAGCAGAAACTTCCGTGCACGCTCGGCATCCATGGCGCCAACCATACCCGCCAAACGCATCAACGCATCATGAAAAACACAGCCTGCCGTCGGCCGCGTTCAGCAGCCGCGCGGCGAGCAGAAAGACCAAGCCGCTTACTTTGAGTGGTTCGCCTTCGCCTTGTTTCCGCCCGCCTTGCTCAATTTGCTTCCCGCCGCCGCCCGCGAATCGGCCTTCTTCTCGCCCGCCGTCTGGTTCT
>CAXTVJ010000042.1:24077-30268 GCA_964247715.1 uncultured Acidobacteriaceae bacterium
TTGCTTCCCGCCGCCGCCCGCGAATCGGCCTTCTTCTCGCCCGCCGTCTGGTTCTTCTTCGGCTTGCAGCTTCCCTTCTCGCCCGCCGCCTTGCCCGGAGTCGGCTCAAAACCGGGCCAGCACGTCTGCTCTGACGAAGGCTTCTTCGCCGCCGTCTTCTTAGCCGGAGCTTTCTTCACCGCGCTCTTCTTAGCCGCCGTCTTCGATCCAGCACGTGTCCCGGCGCTCTTCTTTGCCGGAGTCTTCTTCGCCGCACTCTTCTTCGCAGTCGCCATCCGCCATAAGAAGCAATTCCCTCCCGCAGCGTTGACTCGAAGAAGCAAGCCCTTTCACATTCCGAACAAACACCGCGAAGCGGTCCAACACCGTACGAAGTGCCGCCCGCCCGGCGCAAGGGCGCACTTGCTGTTGTTGCTGCTTCTACACAAGCTTCAACCGAATCGCCCCCTTAGCCGTATTCGGATCCACCACCCGCCCCTGCTGCGTCATCACAATCTTTCCCCCCGCCACCAGCCGCCGAGCCGCCGCCCGCGCCGGCTCCATCAACCCCTCCCAGTCCTTTCTCTCCGCGGCCCCGCCCACCAGCTTCGCCGCCTCCGAGGGACAGATCGTCTTCTCCCGCCCACGCTCCGCAAGCAGCTCCAGAATCGCCGTCTCCAGCGCGGCGTCCCCTTCACCCGGCTTGCGCCCGCGGCACGCGTCCGAGCAGTACTTCACCACGTCCCAGTCTTTCTCCCACTTCTTCCGCCACGAGAACGCCCGCCCGCAGCTCTTGCAGATCTTCTCCTTCTTCGGCGTCTCCGATTCGCGCTTGCGGATCCTGTCAGGCATAAGGAGGTTAGAAGCGCCCTGCGCGGGCGGCGGTCACTTCGTGACTCATACAAGCTGCGCGTGTTCCTCCCGTTGGTCGGCACAAGAATCTGCAAGCGACCAACGGGAGCAACCACGCGACGCTGACGAAAGTCACGAAGTGACCGCCGCCCGCGCAGGGCGCTTCTATACTTGTCTTCGACATGCCAGACTTCCCTCCCGTCGAAGACCAGCTCGCGCTCCTCACCAAAGGCGCCGCCGAGATCATCCCCGCGCCCGGCGCCGACCACAAAGACGACCTGCGCTCCCGCCTCGAAGAATCCCGCCGCACCGGCCGCCCGCTCCGCATCAAGGCCGGCTTCGATCCCACCGCGCCCGACCTCCATCTCGGCCACACCGTCCTCCTCCGCAAGCTGCGCCACTTCCAGCAGCTCGGCCACACCGTCATCTTCCTCATCGGCGACTCCACCGCCCTCATCGGCGACCCCACCGGCAAATCCGCCACCCGCAGGCAGCTCACCCAGGAAGAGATCGACGCCAACGCCGAGACCTACAAGCACCAGGTCTTCAAGATCCTCGATCCCGAAAAAACCGAAGTCCGCTACAACTCCGAGTGGCTCATGAAGCTCGGCTACCCCGACATCGTCCGCCTCGCCGCCTCCACCACCGTCTCCCAGATGCTCGAGCGCGAAGACTTCCACGCGCGCTTCAACAACGAGCAGGAGATCAGCCTCCACGAGCTCCTCTACCCGCTCGCCCAGGGCTACGACTCCGTCGCCCTCCACGCCGACGTTGAGCTCGGCGGCACCGACCAGAAGTTCAACCTGCTCATGGGCCGCCGACTCCAGCGCAAAGCCGGACAAGCCCCGCAGATCGTCCTCATGACCCCCATCATCGAGGGCCTCGACGGCGTCCAGAAGATGTCCAAATCCCTCAACAACGCCGTAGGCGTGATGGATGCGCCCTTCGACATGTTCACCAAACTCATGACCATCCCCGACGCGCTCATCCCCCGCTACTACGAGCTCCTCACCGACGTCCTCCCCGCCGACATCGAAGCCATCGAAGCCCGCATCGCCGACAACTCTCTCCACCCCATGCAGGCCAAGCGCGACCTCGCCCGCACCCTCACCGCCGACTTCCACTCCCACGATCTCGCCACCCACGCCGAAGAGAACTGGTCCAGACAGTTCCAGCAGGGCGGCGTCTCCGACGACCTCGAAGAGATCGGCATCGCGCAAGCCGAGATCGCCGGCCCCGAGGCTCACAACACCAGCAACGACACCCCCGGCTTCACCCTCCGCGTCCCCAAACTCCTCGTCCACCTCGGCCTCACCGCCTCCAACGCCGAAGCCACCCGCAAGCTCGCCGAAGGCGCCGTCAAGATCGAAGGCGAAGTCCACAAAGATCTCCTCTACGCCCTCACCGCCCTGCCCGCCACTCTCACCGTCCGCCTCGGCAAGCGCGTCAAACGCGCCCTCCTCACCTGACCGCCCGGAAACCACATCGCTGACTCAACCAGACCGGACGCATCCAACGTGTTATGACGAAGCACGCCCCGGCACTGCCTCACTCTGCGTCCTCTGCGGCATTTCCTCTGCGCCCTCTGCGTTCCGCTCTTGCCGTGGCTCTCGCCTTCGCCTTCATCCCGGCATCCCGCGCCCAGGACGTCAAGACCATCATCCAGACCGCCGTCCAAGCCGAACTCAACGCCGACAAAACCGACAATACCCCCTTCCAGTACTACGACCACGACGTCACGCCCGACCACAACACCCTCGTCTATGTCGTCGAAACTCCCGTCGGCAATCTCAAGAAGCAGCTGGCCGACCATGACCGCCCGCTCTCCCCCGAGCAGCGGCAGCAGGACGATCGACGCATCGAATCTCTCGTCCACGACCCCGCCGCCCAGGCCAGACTCCGCGGCGCCTCCAGCCACGACGACGACGAATCCGCCCGCATGCTCCGCCTCTTCCCCGTCGCCTTCGTCTGGACCGTCACCGGCGAAACCCCTTCCGCCTGGACCCTCGATTTCAAGCCCGACCCCAACTACTCCCCCTCCGGCTTCGAAGCCAAAGTCCTCTCCGCCATGGGCGGTCAGATCACCGTCTCCCGCCCCGGCAACCGCATCGCCTCCATCAAGGGCACTCTGCTCGACGACGTCACCTTCGGCTTCGGCATCCTCGGACGCCTCCGCAAAGGAGGATCCTTCAACGTCGTCCGCAGGGAGGTCGCCCCCGGCCACTGGCAGATCGTCACCTCCAACGTCCACATCAACGGCCACGCCCTCTTCTTCAAGACCATCGGCAGCGATGAAGACGAAGCCCGCACCGACTTCAAACTCTCCCCCGCTAAAAACCTCCAGCAAGCCGCCGACATCCTCAAATCCATCCACTGAAGCTCTTCGCTACGATCCGTCCTTTGCGTCGTATCCGCGTCCGTACTTGCCTGGTCCCGCCTGTTCTCCCGGCCTACAATCGCCAGTAGCGATGCCCAATTCCTCATCCCCGTACCCAGACTCCGACCGCGAGATCCTCCGCCTCATCGAGCGTTCCCCCTCGCATCGCGCCGGCTACAAACAGCTCGTCCGCGAGCTCGGCCTCGGCGGCGGGCGCGAACGTCGCCTCCTGCTCGAACAGCTCACCCGCATGGCGCTCCGCAACGAGCTCATCCACCTCGACAACGGCCAGTGGTCCCTCCCCCACGCCACGCCCGACCGCACCGCCCGCGCACCCCGCATCGCCGACGTACCAGATCCACAACGCACCACCCGCGACCACCTCGTCGCCGGCAAGCTCGACCTCCACCGCGACGGCTTCGGCTTTGTCCGCCCCAACGGCTCGACCTCCCGTGAAGACGACCTCTTCATCCCGCCGAACGAGCTCAACGGAGCCATGCAGGGCGACGAAGTCCTCGTCGACGAAGCCCCGCCCGGCCGCCCCGGCCCCGACGGAAAAGCCCGCCGTTCCGGCCGCGTCCTCCGCATCCTCACCCGCCGGAACCTCACCGTCGTCGGCATCTTCCACTACGCCCACCCCCACGGCCGCCGCGGCCATGACCAACTCCCCGACGCCACCGCCCGCTTCAACTTCGTCACCCCGCTCGACGAGCGCATGACCCAGCCCATCCTCATCCCCGACGGCCCGGACGGCCAGCCCATCCTCCCCCCCGCCCAGACCGAAAACCGCACCATCGGCGAAGAAGCCCGCCGCACCGTCGTCCTCCCCGAGACCTACGACCCCCTCGAAGGCCTCGCCGTCGACATCGAGATCACCGAGTTCCCCACCCTCGCCAAACCCGCCCGCGGACGCATCCTCGAGATCCTCGGCCACCCCGACGACTTCGGCGTCGACGTCGAAATCGTCATCCGCAAACACCATCTGCCCTATCAGTTCCCTGCAAACGTCCTCACCGAAGCCGACGACTCAGCCCATCAAACCGTCGACACACTGCCGAACGCAGACTCCGCGACCCGCCGCGACTTCCGCCAACTCCCCATAGCCACCATCGACGGAGAAACCGCCCGCGACTTCGACGACGCCGTCCTCGTCACCGCCTTACCCAACGGCCACACCGAGCTCCAGGTCCACATCGCGGACGTCTCCCACTACGTCCGCCCCGGCACCGCGCTCGACCTCGAAGCCCGCCTCCGCGGCACCTCCGTCTACTTCCCCGACCGCGCCGTCCCCATGCTTCCACCCGCGCTGTCAAGCGGCATCTGCTCGCTCCGCCCCGACGAAGACCGCCTCGTCCTCTCCTGCATCGCCGAAATCGACCCGCAGGGCGAGGTCGTCGCCTTCGAAGTCTGCGAAGGCATCATCCGCTCCCACGCCCGCCTCTCCTACACCGTCGTCCAGCACCTCATCGACGACACCGCAAACGACGCCCTCGCCCCCGAATACCAGCGCTTCCTCCAGCAGGACCGCGCTGAATACAAACCCCGCATCGACCAGATGCACGCCCTCGCCCTTCTCCTCAACCAAAAACGCCAGCGCCGCGGCTCCATCGACTTCGACCTCCCCGAGCCCGTCGTCCAGTTCGACCCCCAAGGCAACATGGCCGCCATCACCAAATCCGAGCGCGGCTGGGCCCACCGCCTGATCGAAGAGTTCATGCTCACCGCCAACGAGTGCGTCGCCCACTGGCTCGAAGCACTCACCGCCACCGGCTCTTCCATCGACGCCAGCATCTACCGTATCCACGAGATCCCCGACCCCAAACGCCTCCTCGACTTCGAAGAAGTCGCCAGCACCTACGGCCACTCCCTCGGCTTCAGCTCCATGCCGATCAAGAAGTTCACCATGAAGTCCGACCGCCGTGGCTTCCGCGCTCAGGCCGACCGCCACGGCACCCGCGCGCGCACCGCCCAGTCCCACGAAGTCCCCGAAGCCATCCCCATCACCCCCCAGCAGTACCAGCGCCTCACCGCCCGCATCGCCGGCACTCCCGAGGAGCGCATCCTCGCGTACCTCATGCTTCGCTCGCTCAAGCAGGCCCGTTACTCCGAGAAGAACGAAGGCCACTTCGCCCTCGCCAGCCCCAGCTACACCCACTTCACCTCGCCCATCCGCCGCTACCCCGACCTCATCGTCCACCGCCTCGTCCGCGCCGCCCTCCACGCCGGAGCCAACCCCCACGGCGCACCCATCCTCTCCACCGACCCCCAACCCTGGTCCACGTCCAGCGCATCCCAAAAGGCCCGTCATCCTGAGCGAAGCGCGCAGTGCGAAGTCGAAGGACCCCGGCGCTCCACACCCCTCCACAACCGCTCGAACCACTCTGCCACGGAAGCCGCCTCTTCGCCCGCCACCACAACCGACCTCCCTGAACCCGAACTGGCCGCCATCGCCCGCGAATCCTCCGAAGCCGAACGCCGCGCCGACGAAGCCGAGCGTGAGCTCATGGAGTGGAAGAAGATCAAGTTCATGCAGGACCGCATCGGCGAGGAGTTCTCCGCCACCGTCCTCTCCTGCACCAAATACGGCTTCTTCGTCGAGCTCGACGACCTCTTCATCGAGGGCCTCGTCCCCATCGCCACCCTCGCGCAGTCGCTGCCTTTCGGAGAAGAAGACCGCTTCTTCTTCCGCGACACCGACCGCACCATCGTCGGCCAGTTCACCGGCAAGGTCTTCCGCCTCGGCCTCCGCGTCCACGTCCTCCTCGACCGCATCGATCGCCCCGCCCGCCGTCTCCAGTTCGCCCTCGTCCCCGAACCCGCCGCTCCCGCCACGCCCCGTCCCCCACGCCAACCCAAACTCCCCAAACCCGCCACGCAGGATCGTCAAGCCACGGAACACCCCAGCCCCAACCGCTCCGGCAAACCCCTAACCTCCAAACCCCCAAAGCGCAAACGCCGCTGACCCCCGCCGCACCGTGGGTGC
>CAXTVJ010000043.1:0-29810 GCA_964247715.1 uncultured Acidobacteriaceae bacterium
TCAAGGACTTCGTCGTCAAGACCAAAACCATGGCCGGCTTCGACGCGCCCTACGTTCCCGGCTGGGACTGCCATGGCCTCCCCATCGAGATCAAAGTCGACGAGCAGCTCGGCCGCAAGAAACTCGAAATGCCCGCCGTCAGCGTCCGCCGCGCCTGCCGCGAGTACGCCCAGAAGTACGTCGACCTCCAGAGCAAACAGTTCCAGCGCCTCGGCGTCTTCGGCCGCTGGAACGACCCCTATAAAACGATGTCTTTCGCCTATGAAGCCCGCATCGTCGAAATTTTCTACGACTTCTTCGAGCAGGGCTTCGTCTACAAGGGCCTCAAGCCCGTCTTCTGGTGCATCCACGATCAGACCGCCCTCGCCGAGGCCGAAGTCGAGTACGAAACCCACACCTCCCCCTCCATCTACGTCCGCTACCGCCTCACCAGCGACCCCGCCCTGATCGCGCCGGAACTCGCCGGCCGCACCGTCTACACCATCATCTGGACCACGACCCCGTGGACCATCCCCGCCTCCCAGGCCATCGCCTTCAACCCTGAGATGGAGTACGTCGCGCTCGAGGCAGAAGACGGCACGGTCTACCTCATCGCCGGCGCACTTCGCGAGTCCGTCGAAAAAGCCGCCAACCTCAAAACCGTCCCCGAGCCGCTCGTCCGCTTCAACGGGCTCCGCCTCGACCGCGCCGAGTTCCGTCACCCCTTCCTCGACCGCACCGTCCTCGGCGCCAACGCCGATTACGTCACCGCCGACCAGGGCACCGGAGCCGTCCACACCGCGCCCGCCCACGGCGTCGACGACTTCTACACGGGCAAGCGCTACGATCTGCCCGAGCTCCAGTACGTCGACCACGCCGGCCGCCAGCGCAACACGCCGCCGACGGGCACCGAACCCCATCAGCCCTTTGAAGGCCTCACCGTCTTCGAATCCAACAAGGTCATCACCGAAGTCCTCCGGGAACACGGCGCCCTCCTCAGCGCCACCTCCTTCGAGCACTCCTATCCGCACTGCTGGCGCTGCCACAACCCCGTCATCGTCCGCGCCACCGAGCAGTGGTTCATCGGCATGGAAACGCCCGTACCCGATCCAAACCAAGATCCCGACACCGGCGTCGAAACCACCTTCCGACAGCGTGCCCTCGACGAAATCAAGTGCGTCGCCTGGGACCCCGCCTGGGGCGAAGAGCGCATCTCCAACATGATCGCCACCCGCCCCGACTGGTGCATCTCCCGCCAGCGCATCTGGGGCGTCCCCATCGCCGTCTTCCTCTGCAACCAGTGCAACGAGCCCCTGCGCTCGGCTGAAGTGAACAAGGCGGTCGTCGCCCTCTTCGAACGCGAGTCCGCCGACGCCTGGTACCTCCAATCCCCCGCGGAGATCCTCCCCGCAGGCACTGCCTGCGCCTGCGGCAACGCCGACCCCGCCCAATTCCGCAAAGAAATGGACATCCTCGACGTCTGGTTCGAAAGCGGCGCAAGCTGGCACGCCGTCCTCGAGCAGGAACCCGAACTCAGCTTCCCCGCCGACCTCTACACCGAGGGCGGCGACCAGCACCGCGGCTGGTTCCACTCCTCGCTCCTCGAGTCCGTCGCCCTGCGCGGCGTCGCCCCCTACCGCAAGGTCGCCACCTCCGGCTGGACCCTCGACGAGCAGGGACGCGCCTTCTCCAAATCCCTCGGCAACGGCGTCGACCCCGTCGACATCGCCAACCGCCTCGGCGGCGAAATCATCCGCCTCTGGGTCGCCTCCGTCGACTTCCGCGAAGATGTCGCCGCCAGCGAAAACCTGATGCAGCGCGTCAGCGACAATTACCGCAAGCTGCGCAACACTCTCCGCTTCCTGCTCGGCAACCTCCATGACTTCACCCCTGCGCAGAACGCGATAGCGTTCGGAGACCTGCAGCCGCTCGACCAGTACATCCTCGCCCGCACCGCCGAGCTCGACGCTAAAATCCGCAAGGCCTACGACGACTTCGAGTTCCACCGCGCCTATCACGCGCTGAACGAGTTCGTGAACACGGATCTGTCGGCTTTGTACCTGGACGTCCTCAAAGACCGCCTCTACACCTTCGCCCCCAACGCCCCCGCCCGCCGCAGCGCCCAGACCGCCCTCTGGCGCATCGCCGAAGCCCTCACCCGCCTCATCGCCCCCATCCTCAGCTTCACCGCCGACGAAGTCTGGTCGCTCCTCCCCCACGTCGAAGGCCGCGAACCCAGCGTCCACCTCGCCCTCTTCCCCGACCTCGCCGACATCGTCCCAGGCAGCGAAGCCCCCCTCGAAGCCGAGTGGGAGCAACTGCTCAAACTGCGAGAGGCAGCTCTCAAGCAGCTCGAAGAAGCGCGTGG
This sequence comes from uncultured Acidobacteriaceae bacterium, assembly GCA_964247715.1. Taxonomy (GTDB): domain Bacteria; phylum Acidobacteriota; class Terriglobia; order Terriglobales; family Acidobacteriaceae; genus Edaphobacter. Next base: position 2,348 of record CAXTVJ010000043.1, read on the forward strand.
TCAGAAGCTGATAGGCAAGGCAATGGACGCGATGGTGGTATTCACCACCCAAAATGCCGATCTGCCGACACGAACACTAATAGAGAAGTACCAGACAGCTTTGCCGGAGCTCGTGAATGTCTCCTTCGTGCGTATCTCGTCAGGCGCGATCACAGACACTGCGCTTGGATTGTCCATCACAGTTCAAGTAGCACCCGGCGAGAAGTGTGAACGCTGCTGGCGATTCACGAAGGACATTGGCGAGGATGAGCGCTTCCCATCGGTCTGTCTGCGCTGCTCGGAAGCGCTCCAAGAAATCGGCTTCCCGCCCTACGGCCCATCTGCTACGTCCTAGAACCACTACTCCTCGAACCTGTCATTCCGCAGCGAAGCGGAGGAATCTGCGGTTAGACCCGCCCATACGCCTCTAGCCAGGCGGCAAAAGAAACGGAGAACCATGGCACCCCTCGAAATCGTCCACAGAGGCTCGCGCCACGACGCGCGGCCTTGGCTCCTCGGCATCGCCCTGCTCGTCATCCTCGTCGACCGCCTCACCAAGCTCTGGGTCGTCGCCCACGTGCCGCACGGCCACTTCATCCCCGTCATCCCCGGCGTCTTCCGCATCTCGCACGTCTACAACCTCGGCGCCGCCTTCTCCATGTTTGCCGAGTCGCTCTCCCCCACCGTCGTCCGCAACGCACTCATCGCCTTCAGCGTCCTCGCCGTCGTCGTCGTCATCGGCATGATCTGGCGCGTAGGCCGCGCCTGGTCGGTCACCGGCATCGCCCTCGGCCTCATCCTCGGCGGCGCCATCGGCAATCTCTACGACCGCATCCACTTCCACTACGTGGTCGACTTCCTCGAAGTCACCATCGTTCACTACCACTGGCCCGACTTCAACGTAGCCGATTCCTGCATCGTCATCGGCGCATGCCTCCTCCTCCTCGAAATCTTCCGCACTCAACCCACCCCCACAGACTAGGCGTTCTCCCCCCCATAGATCCCCGGGTGCCCCACGTCTCGCCTCTGAGACATGGGAATGTAAACCGTCCGACCGCGTGCCCGCAAAACCTGTCAAGCCCTCCGAACCCCTCCACCATCCGCATCTCCCTCATTTCAGACCAGATAGAGCCGAAAAATGGCTGGCGTAGTTACCCTGCTCACTTCGGTAAAATGGAAATAGAAGAAGAAATGGCTCGCCTACGGAACCAGGCTGGAGCCGTTCTCCTTCGCCATCGTCCGTAACCCATTTCATTGCAAGACTTTGCAAGCAGAACCCCGAAAAAATCCGGCAAAACGCCCAGAATGTTCTACTCAGTAACGGGGAGGGGGGGTACCCCCCACCTCTAAGCCCGATTTCGCATTCCACCCTCCCCTGTCGGACAATGGAATGTGCCCATGATCGAAGAGTTGGAGCAGATCGAACCAGCGCAAATCCGAACGAGTGACCAGGCGAACGACCGCATCGTCATTCGCGGCGCGCGCACCCACAACCTCAAGTCGATCGACGTCGACATCCCCCACAACGCCCTCACCGTCGTCTCCGGCGTCTCCGGTTCCGGCAAGTCCTCGCTCGCCTTCGACACCGTCTACGCCGAAGGCCAGCGCCGCTACGTCGAGTCGCTCTCCGCCTACGCTCGCCAGTTCCTCGAGCGCATCGAGAAGCCCGACGTCGATCACATGGACGGTCTCGCCCCCGCCATCGCCATCAAGCAGAAGAACCAGACGCGCAACCCGCGTTCCACCGTCGCCACCGCAACCGAGATCTATGACTATCTCCGTCTGCTCTTCGCCCGCTGCGGAACCGTCACCTGCCTCCACTGCGGAGGCATCGTCAAGCGCGACACGGTCGACGAGATCGTCACCACGCTCGCCGCTCTGCTCGAAGGCACCCGCGCCTACGCCCTTTTCCCTGTCCAGCGTGCCGAGATCAAGCTCGAGCCGCTGCAAAGCTCCTCAACCGAGATCGTCGAACAGCCCCGTCCAGCAAAGAAAGCAGCAAAAAAGACCAGCAAATCAGCCCCCAACATCGCCGCCGCAACCCTTACCGACACCCTCAAAGAGCGCCTCGTCGAGCTCCGTCGCCGCGGCTACAACCGCCTCTTCCAGCAGACCGAAGCCCAGCGCCTCGCCCGAGAAACCGGCAACATCGTCGAGTTCTCCAGCCCCGAGTCGCTCCTCGAACTCGACTTCTCGCAGCCCATCTTCGTCCTCGTCGACCGCCTCGCGCTCTCCCCCGAAGTCCGCGCCCGCATCGTCGACGCCATCGAAACCGGCTACCGCGAGTCCGGCGAGATCCGCTTCCGAACCGTCCCTCGCGAGCCAGCCGATCTCGCCGCCGAACTGCGTTTCTCCTCCGCCTTCGAGTGCACCACCTGCCATCGCGCCTGGCGCGAGCCCGAGCCGCGCCTCTTCTCCTTCAATAACCCCTTCGGCGCGTGCCCGCGTTGCCAGGGCTTTGGCAATACCATCGACTTCGACCCCGCGCTCATCATCCCCGACAAGTCCAAGTCCCTCGACGACGGCGCGATCCACCCCTGGACTACCACCAAGTATCGTCCGTTCCACCATGAGATGAAGCGCGCCGCGAAGTCCGCAGGCATCCCGCTCGACGTTCCGTGGTACGAGCTCACCCCCGCGCAGCAGCGCTTCATCGAAGACGGACACGGCAGCTTCCCCGGAATCCGCGGCTTCTTCGCCGAGCTCGACCGCAAGAAGTACAAGCTGCACGTCCGCGTCTTCCTCTCCAACTACCGCGGGTACGCCACCTGCCCCGACTGCCGCGGAACCCGCCTCCGCGCCGAGGCTCGCGCCGTCTTGATCCACCAGAAGAACATCTGCGAAGTCGCGGCCATGACCATCACTGAAGCGACCGCCTTCTTCGACGCCCTCCAGCTCTCGCCCGCGCACATGGAGATCGCCGGCAAGGTCCTCGAGGAAGTCCGCCAGCGCACCCACTTCCTTGACCAGGTCGGCCTCGAGTACCTTACCCTCGACCGGCTCGCCTCCACGCTCTCCGGCGGCGAGTCGCAACGCATCCAGCTTGCTACCTCGCTCGGCTCGCGTCTTGTCGGCGCGCTCTACGTGCTCGACGAACCCTCCATCGGCCTGCACTCGCGCGACACCGCCAAGCTCGTCCGCATCATGGAAGAGCTCCGCGACCTCGGCAATACGATCCTTGTCGTCGAGCACGATCCCGACGTCATCCGGGCAGCCGACTATCTCCTCGATCTAGGCCCGGGCGCCGGCGAGCTCGGGGGTCGCCTGCTCGCCGCCGGCACCGTCCCCGAGGTCATGGCCAACCCCGACTCCATCACCGGCAAGTACCTCTCCGGACGCCTCACCATCCCCGTCCCGAAAGCCCGCCGCGAGCCCGGCCGCGAGTTCCTCCGGCTCAAAGGCGCACGCATCCACAACCTCCGCGGAGTCGACCTCGAGATCCCGCTCGGCCTGCTCTGCTGCGTCACCGGTGTCTCCGGCTCCGGCAAGTCCACCATCGTCCACCAGGTCCTCTACCACGCACTGCAGCACGCCCTCGGCCAGACCGAAGGCTCGGAACCGACCGCCCTCTATCGCGAACTCAGCGGCACCCAGCACCTCAACGACGTCGTCCTCGTCGATCAGTCTCCCATCGGCCGCACGCCGCGCTCGAATCCAGTCACCTATATCAAGGCCTTCGACGACATCCGCGCTCTCTTCGCCGCGCAGCCCGATGCCAGGCGCAAGAACTACGCCGCAGGCGCGTTCTCCTTCAACGTCCCCGGTGGCCGCTGCGACGTCTGCGAAGGCGACGGCACCGTCACCGTCGAGATGCAGTTCCTCGCCGACCTCGAGTTGCCCTGCGAGGAGTGCGGCGGAACCCGCTACAAGCCGTCCATTCTTGAGGTGAAGTACAAGGGCCGCAACATCTACGACGTCCTGAACCTCACCGTCAAGGAAGCCCTCGTCTACTTCGCCGGCCATCCGAAGATCGTTGACAAGCTCTACGTTCTCGACGAGGTCGGCCTCGGCTACGTGCGCCTCGGCCAGTCCGCCACCACGCTCTCCGGCGGCGAAGCCCAGCGCGTCAAGCTCGCCTCGCACCTCGCCACCGCACGTTCGGCATCAAACCGCAGCACCAACGAAACCGCCGCCAAAGTCCGCAGCCGCACCCTCTACATCCTCGACGAACCCACCACCGGCCTGCACTTCGATGACGTCGCCAAGCTCCTCGCTGCATTCCGCAAGCTCATCGACGGAGGCGGCTCGCTGCTCGTCATCGAGCACAACCTCGACGTCATCAAGTCGGCCGACTGGGTCATCGACATGGGCCCGGAGGGCGGCTCCGGCGGCGGCGAGATCGTCGCCACCGGCACGCCCGAGGAGATCGCCGCTTCGGAACACAGCCACACCGGCCAGTGGCTCAAGTCCGTGCTCGCCGGCCTCCCCGAAGGGGTGCACGCGTGAGAACTCTTCTGCTCGCACTCGCCCTGCTGCCTGCAGCCGCTTACGCGCAAGACTTCAATCACGATCCACCACCAGCCCAGCCCGCACCGCAATCCGCCTCCCTGCAGGCCGCCAATGATGCCCTCGCCGCGCAGAACTGGGACCAGGCGATCCAGTTGCTGAAGCCGCTCGCCTCCGCCACCCCTCCGGACGCTCACATCCTGTATGACCTCGGCTCCGCGCAGGATGCGCTCGACCAGAGCTCGCCCGCCGAGGCCAGCTATCATGCCGCCATCGCTGCCGACCCCAGATTCCTCGAGCCCCGCGCCGCGCTCGGCCTGCTGCTCGCGCGCGAAGGCCACATGGCCGAAGCACGTACCGAACTCACCGCTGCCGCCGAAATCCCCACCGGCGATAAGCCTTTGCGCGCCCGGATCCTGCGCGCGCTCGCCCGCCTCGACGAGAAAACCCAGCCCGCGATCGCCCGCGACGAGCTGCTCGCCGCGATGCAGATCTCGCCCGAGACCCCCGAGGACACCTTGATGGCCGCCGAGCTGGCCGAAAGCGCGAACGGTGGAGCCGTCGCAGCCGAAGACGCCTATCGCCGCCTGCTCCTGGCCGAGCCGAACGACCCCGGCGCGACCGCCGCGCTCGCGCATCTGCTTGTGAAGCAGAAGCGCACTGGCGAAGCTGAAAAGCTGCTTCGCGCGGCCCTCCAGGCGCATCCCGGCGACCCCGCGCTCTCGGTACAGCTCGCCTCCGTGCTGCTCGCGGGCGGGAGGAGTGCCGAAGCTTTGCCGCTCATCGCTGCCGCCCATGCCGCCGATCCGGCAAACCCTGACCTCGCCCACATGCTGGCCGTGCTTTATCTGAACAATAAGCAGTTCGAGAAGGCGGAGCCTCTGCTCGCCGCGCAGGTCGCCCGCAACCCTCGCGACGGCGCCGTCGCGGACGCCGACGCGCACGCGCTGCTTGAGCTCAAGCGCTTCCGCGACGCGGAAACCGTGCTGCGCCGCGTTGTCGCTGACCCGGCACTTTTTTCCAGCCAGGAGCAGTGGGGTGAGGCAGCGTTTGACCTCGCCTTCGCTGCCTCGGAAAATAACGAACCCGCTCTGGTCTTGCAGGTTTCGGCGGAACGCGCTAAAGTTCTGCCACCCACACCATCGCTCTTGTTCCTGATGGCAATCTCGCTCGACAAGCTGCACCACGTAAAAGATGCGGTACAGACATACCAGAACTTCCTCGCGGCATCGAACGGCGCATTATCCAACGAAGAGTTTGAGGCAAGACATCGCCTCATCGCCCTTGAGCATATGAAGTAGTCAACCCAGGCCCAATCGAACGGCGCATTATCCAACGAAGAGTTTGAGGCAAGACATCGCCTCATCGCCCTTGAGCATATGAAGTAGTCAACCCAGGCCCAATCGCAGGTGCTCCATGCGGACCCGTTTCCTCATCGCTCCCGTCCTGTTCGCCCTCGCATTCCTCTCGCTCGCCGTCCCCAACGCTCGCGCCTCTTCCGGAACCGACGATCCACAGTTCGACGCCGTCGCCCTCACGCGCATGGAAGACCATGCTCTGCACGCAGAAGCACGCGAACAGGCCTTCCTCTATACCGAACTCGTCCAGATCTACACCACGCTGGCCGCACGCCAGATGGCTGCCGGCGAGATGGAGCAGGCCAACGCCTCGCTTAAGCGAGTCGAAGGCTTCGTCGAGCACGTCCACCAGGCGATTGCGAAAGACACGAAGAAGCTGAAGGATGCCGAGAAGAACATGGGACTCTCGGCCTTCCATCTGCGCCAGTCCATGCACGCGCTCTCGAGCGAGGACAAGGCGGTCGCCGAGGCCACTCTGGCCAAGGTGAACGGTGTGCACGAGGAGCTTTTGGCCGAGGTCTTCGCGCACTGATGCCCGGACCTCGCGCGGTGCGCACGCGCCGTGCTTTTCTCTGGGCCGCATGCGCAACCTGCTGCGTACCAGCCTGGGCGTCCGTTCTTGCGCGTGCTCAAGTGCGTGAGCAACCGTCCGCGCTCTCGGACGCTGAGGTGGAACAGCTCCGCGAAGCCGCTGACAATCCGCAGGCGCGCGTGCTGGTCTTCGTCGAAATCCTCAATCAGCGCGCGGATCGCATCGACAAGCTGACCACCGGCCCGCGCCACGCCGGTCGCGAAGAAGACCTGCACGAGGCCATGGAGCAGATGACCTCCATCTTCGACGACCTCTCCGACAATCTGGACGACTGGGACCAGCGCCACCGCGATCTGCGCAAGACTTTGCCGAAGCTGCTCGCCGCCTCCGAACGCTGGGCCACCGCGCTGCGCACCCCGCCGGAGCATCCGGAGTACAGCGTCCAGCGCAAGCTTGCCCTCGAATCACTGGACGATGTCCACCAGACTACGGCCAGGCTGATCGAGGTGCAGAAGCAGTACTTCAAGGACCACCCGCCCGGCAAGAGCGCCGCATCCTCAAGTCCCGGATGAGACTCCCGATATGCACGTTGCTCCGCGATAGACTGAAGTCCAGTGTCTCCTGCCTTAACCGCCATTCTGGAAGAAGAATACCGGGCCCTTCGTCCGCGGGCTCCGATGCCCGGCTTCGATGTACGCTTCCGCCGTTTCACTTCGCTGAACACGACCATTCGCCTGCGGGAGGGCGTCCTGCACGTCCGCCTGTCGGATTTGCTGGAAGCCGCTCCCGGGCCCGTTCACCACGCGATCGCACACATCCTGCTCGCCAAGCTGTACAAGAAGCCGATCGCCCCCGCGCAGGCCGACCGCTACCGGCGTTATGTCTCGTCGGAGGCGGTCGCGCGTGGCGCTGAGCACATTCGCCAGACTCGCGGACGAAAGCGCGTCTCGAGCCCCGCAGGCCGCTTCTACGATCTCGAGGAGGTCTTCGAAACGATCAATCGGCGATTCTTTCACGGACTGCTCGGTCGCCCTACGCTCACGTGGTCCGCGCACGCCGCGCGCCGCATGCTGGGCCACTACGACGCCGCGCACAACACCATCGTCGTCTCACGTGTCTTCGATCGGCCCGACACCCCGCGCAGCGCCATCGAGTACCTGCTCTACCACGAGATGCTGCACCTCAAGCATCCCGTGCGCGTCAAGTCCGGCCGGCGCTGTATCCACTCGCGCGAGTTCCAGGCCGAAGAGCGTCTCTTCCCGGAACTCCACGAAGCCAAGGAATATCTGAAGCGGCTTTAACACTGCTCACGAGGTCGCCGGCTCAACGGTCCCCATCGTTCTCGGCTCGTGTGGGACATACGTCACCGGCTCGATCGGCGGGTTCTTCCGCACCGCAATCATCAGCAGCAGCCCCAGCAGCGCACTCGCCCCCGCGGCCACCTGCGCGTTTGAGAAGTGATGGCCGAAGTAAAGCTTCGGGTTGATGCGGAAAAATTCGATGCCAAACCGCGCCATGCCGCTCAGCAGAAGATACAGTCCGGTCATCCAGGCCAGCGGACGCGCCCGCTTTCCCAGCTCCCACAACAGCCAGGCGAAAAACAGCGCGATCACGCACTCCCACAACGGCGTGGGCAGCACCAGCGTATTCAGAGGGTTGGGCGGTACCAGCGCATCCGGCTTCAGGTGGACACCCAGCAGCGTAGACGTCGTGTTGCGTCCGTAGTCGCCGTCCCCGGAGGTCAGACAGCCGATGCGTCCGATGCCGTAGCCCACCGCCGCCGCCGGCGCCGCCAAATCCATCATGCGGATGCCCGCGCGCAACCCGCGCAGACCGTTCGGCTTTGCCTCGCGTCCCTGCCACAGCAGCATGGCAATCCCCGCCAGCAGTCCGCCGAACCACGCGAATCCGGAACGCATCCATTCGAAGAACCGGCTCGCCATCTCACCGAAGTGGTGCCACCCCGGACGCGCTACAAATCGCATCGCCGCCGCCAGCTCATGCGGCGCCTGCAGCTCGTGCCACAGCTTCGATCCCAGCACGCCCGCCAGCAGCACGAACACCACCACGTTCATCGCATCCGCGTCCACGCCCTCGCGCGCGAACGTCAGGTGCAAGACGAATCCCGCGCAGACCGCGGCCAGCCAGACGAGCAGCCCAAAGGTCCCGAGATGCCAGGATCCAATGACGATGTAGGGGTACATAGGCCTCACTTGCGCCGCGCTCCTCCCTGTAAAAACTTCGACGGGCGCAGGCACATCGCCAAGTATAGCTTCGGTTGCCGGCTCTTCCTGCCGAGTTTCTGGCGCTGGATGCACAACGCGGGGCAAACGCGCTACCCTGAGCACCATGTCCGTGAACTCCGCCGCCGCCCCCGCGCCCGTCTTTCCGCCCTCCTCCACGATGGATGTGCTGTTTTCCCAGGCTCAGATCGCCCAGCGCGTGCGCGAGCTGGGTGAGCAGATCTCTTCCGACTACGCCGGCGGCTCGATCGTTTTGATCGGCGTGCTGAAAGGCGCGGCCATCTTCCTCTCCGACCTCGCCCGCGCCATCACCGTCGACAACACCTTCGACTTCGTCTCCGTCTCCAGCTACGGACGCGCCCGTGTCTCCTCCGGCGCCGTCAAGCTCATCAAGGACATCGACAACCCCATCGAAAACAAGCACGTCATCCTCGTCGAAGACATCCTCGACACCGGCCTCACTCTCAGCTACCTGCGCGGCCTGATGCTCCAGCACAAGCCCGCCTCGCTCAAAATCGCAAGCTGCCTCGACAAGCCGGAGCGCCGCCTCGTCCCGATCGAGGCCGACTATGTCGCCTTCAAAATTCCGAACCGTTTCGTCATCGGCTACGGCATGGACTTTTCCGAGTGCTATCGCAACCTCCCTGACATCCGCCTCTTCCCGGAAGAACTCGCCGGTCACTGAGTTCCTTCCGCCAACCTGACGGCCTGATTGCGTCCGGTGGCAAGGTTTGACCATTTTCGGGACTGCATTTTCATCCGGTCATTCGTCTTTCTCGTTCGCCTTCCGTTCGCTACACTGGACCTGCATCCAACGCTGCAGCCTATGTCGATGAACGTCCAGCAGAAGCTCGAGATCCTTGCCGACGCGGCCAAGTACGACGCCTCCTGCGCCTCGTCAGGCGCGAAGCGCTCAGGTAACGGACAAGGCATCGGCCACTCCGACGGCATGGGGATCTGCCACTCCTACACCCCCGACGGACGCTGCGTCTCGCTGCTCAAAATCCTGCTCACCAACGTCTGCACCTACGACTGCGTCTTCTGCGTCAACCGCGTCTCGTCCGACATCCGCCGCGCCCGCTTCACCCCCGAGGAAGTCGTCACCCTGACCCTCGACTTCTATAAGCGCAACTACATCGAAGGCCTCTTCCTCTCGTCCGGCATCGTCCAGTCGCCCGACTACACCATGGAGCAGCTCCTCCAGGTCGCCCGCACCCTGCGCGAGACCCATCGCTTCGGCGGCTACATCCACCTCAAGGCCATCCCCGGTGCATCGCAGACGCTCATCGAGCAGGCCGGCCTCTTCGCCGACCGACTCTCCGCCAATATCGAGCTGCCCACCCAGCAGGATCTCGTGCAGCTCGCCCCCGACAAGAAGTGCACCCTGATCGAAGGCACCATGGCGCAGATCGCCACGCGCAAAGACGAGGCCGACGAAGAGCGCCGCAAATCCTCACTCGCCCCGAAATTCGCCTCCGCCGGCCAGTCCACCCAGATGGTCGTCGGCGCAACCCCCGCCAGCGACCGCCAGATCCTCACCACCGCCACCCAGCTCTACACCCGCCACAAGCTGCGCCGCATCTACTACACCGGCTTCTCGCCCTACCCCGCCGCCGACGCACGCCTCCCGCTCAAAGCCGCTCCGCTCGTCCGCGAGCACCGCCTCTACCAGTCCGACTGGCTCATGCGCTTCTACGGCTTCGAGGCCGACGAGCTCACCAGCGAAGCCGAACCCTCGCTCTCGCTCACCGAAGACCCCAAAACCGTCTGGGCCCGCACCCACCCCGAGCACTTCCCCATCGACATCAACGCCGCTCCCCGCGAAGCCCTGCTGCGCGTCCCCGGCATCGGCTACCGCACCGTCGACAAGATCCTCCGCATCCGCAAGTACCACGCCCTGCTCGTCGACGATCTCCGCAAGCTGCACATCCGCCTCAAAGCCGCACTGCCTTACCTCATCGCCGTCGACCACCTGCCCCGCGCCTCCGCCCCGCTCGCACCGGAGCCGCCCTCCACGCAACTCGATCTCTTCGCGCCCATCAGCGCGCTCACCGGAGCCCTGTGAAGCGCGTCTCCGTGGAACCCGACTTCGAAGCCTGGCGTATCGCCGCCCGCGATGCCTTGCACGCCGGCTTCCTGCCCGAAGAGATCGACTTCGAAGACGCCACCGCCGCCGCCCCCATGCTGCTCGCGCTCGAGCCCGACGAACTCCCGCACGGCACGCCGCACCCGCATCCGCGCGTCACCAAGGCCTTTCTTGAAGCCGCCCAAGTCGCCGCCGTCCACCGCGACCCGCAGCGCTGGAATCTGCTCTACCGCATCCTTCACCGCATCCAGTCCGAGCCGGACCTTCTCAAGCTCGAGACCGACGATGACGTCGTCCGGCTCGTCCGCCTCGAAGCCCAGGTCCGCCGCGACCTGCACAAGATGCACGCCTTTGTGCGCTTCCGCAAGGTACTCGATCCGGGCAACCCGGCCGAGCGGCCCGTGGTCGTCGACGAACCGATCTTCGTCTCCGCCGATCCGCACCCCGATCCCAACGCACACCACCTTCTCCTCGAGATCGCCACCCCCTTCGGCCCGGTCCGCACCGAACTCGAATCCTGCGAACACCCCGCACCCGAGCAAGCCGCCGTCCCCGACGAGGCATGCGAGCACTTCATCGCCTGGTACCAGCCCGATCACCGCATCCTGCCCATGGCCGCGCCCTTCTTCGCCGAGCGCTTCGCCATCATGCGCTGGACCATCCTCACCCCGGACGCCAGCGTCGCCTGGGATCCCGTCACGCAACAGCTTCACTACGGCCCCGGCGTTCCACGGGAGTCCGCACCCGCTGAAGACGAGCTCGAAATCCTGTGGCGCTCCTATTACGCCAGCATCTACAACCCCGCCCGCCTCAACCCCGCCGCCATGCGCAGCGAAATGCCCGTTCGCTATTGGAAGAACCTGCCCGAGCTCGCTGTCCTGCCCAATCTCATCGCACAATCCGAAACACGAGTGAACCTCATGGTCGCCCAGCAGCAATCCCAGCCCACCGCGCAGCCCTTCGTCCCCGAATCCCACACTCTGCCCATCCTCACCGCCGCCCTGCCCGCCTGCAAAGGCTGCGACCTCTACGTCCACGCAACGCAGGTCGTCCCCGGCCGCGGCGAGGCACGCGCCGAGCTGATGCTGGTCGGCGAACAGCCCGGCGACCAGGAAGACCGCCGCGGCGAGCCCTTCGTCGGCCCGGCGGGTGCCGTGCTCGACCGCATCCTCGATGAACTCCGCATCCCCCGCGAAGAGGTCTACGTCACCAACGCGGTCAAGCACTTCAAATTCGTGCAGCGCGGCAAGCTCCGCCTCCACCAGAATCCGCGCATGGCCGAGATCACCGCCTGCCGCCCCTGGCTGCTCGCAGAGATCGACGCTGTCAAACCGAAAGTCATCCTGTGCCTCGGTGCCAGCGCCTCCAAATCGCTCCTCGGCGGCACCTTCGCGCTCATGAAAGATCACGGCAAGCTGCTCTCCACCCCGTATCTGGATAAAGTCATGGCGACGATCCATCCCAGCGCCGTCCTCCGCGCCCGCGACGACGAAAGCCGCGACAAGCTCCGCCACTTCCTCGCAGAGGACCTCGCCCTCGCCTGGCGCACCGCACGCCCCTGAGCGCGTAGACTTCAGTGCGTCCCGGAGGACGCCCCCAGCGTCCATCCAGAGGACAACAAGCGGAGTCCGGCAGACCGGACCCGGGGAGCACCATGGACACTGAAGTCTCCGCTTTCAACGCCTCCTCTTTTTCCCGCGAGGCGCTCTCTTCCCCGGCCGCGCTGGCCGCCGTTCTCGACCACACCCTGCTTCGCCCCGATGCCACCCGCGGCCAGGTCGTTCAGCTCTGCAACGAGGCCGCGGAGCATCACTTCGCGTGCGCCATGGTCAATCCGTACTGGGTCGCCACCGCGGTCGAGGCACTCGCCGGAACCGGAGTCCCCGTCGGCGTCGTCGTCGGGTTTCCGCTTGGCGCAACGCTCCCCGCCTCCAAGCGCGATGAGACCGCACGCGTCGTCAAGCTCGGCGCGCACGATGTCGATATGGTGCTCAACATCGGCCTGCTCAAGTCCGGCGCCCGCGAAGACTTTGAGGCCGTCCGTCAGGACATCAAGGGCGTCGTTGAGCTCGCCCACGCCGGCGGAGCCATCGTCAAGGTCATTCTCGAGACCTGTCTGCTCAGCTTCGAGGAAAAACTTCGTGCCGGCGAGATCGCCCTTGCCGCTGGTGCCGACTTTCTCAAAACCTCCACCGGCTTCTCCACGGGAGGCGCCACGACCGACGACATCACCCTCCTGCGCTCGGTCGCCGGCACCCGCGCCGGCGTCAAGGCCTCCGGCGGCATCCGCACCCTCGCCGACGCGATCAGCATGCTCGAAGCCGGCGCTACCCGCATAGGAGCCAGCGCCAGCGTCCGCATCCTCGCCGAACTCACGCACGGCGCAGCACCGCACCCCACAGCGCCAAAGGGCTATTAACAGATTTCCCCACCAGCTCCGGCGTATCATCAGGGCTCATGGCAGGCTCCCCAATTCAGCCAGAAGCACGGCCGGAGAAGCGGCCTCCCGTGTCCGGCTCGACCATCACAGCCGAAGCCACGCTGCCACGCGCCGAGGAGCCCAACAGGGACAACGAGCCCACGCGCGAACGCGTGCTCTTCCACCAGCACGCCGCACACGCCAACATCCGCGTCGAGCCGCTCCAGATCGACTTCCTCATGCGCCTCGCCGACGCGCTCAACACCACGCTCGACCTCAACACCCTCATGCACCGCGTCGCCGAGCTGGTACGCGCAGTCATCGAGTACCGCATCTTCGCCATCCTGCTCGTCAACGAGCGCACTCACGAGCTCTGGATGCGCTTCCAGACCGGCCACTCCCCAGAGATCGAGCGCGTGCGCATCAAGCTCGGCCGCGGCGTCTCCGGCCAGGCCGCCCTCCAGCGCCGTTCTATCCTGGTTGAAGATGTGACCCGAATCGACAACTACATCAACGCCAACCCCAGCGTTCGCTCCGAACTCGCCGTTCCCCTCATCATCAAGAACAAGGTGATCGGCGTTCTCGACATCCAGTCGGAAGAAATCGGCTTCTTCACCCAGGATCATCAGCGGCTGCTCGAACTCACCGCCTCGCGGATGGCCATCGCGATCGAAAACGCGCGGCTTTACACCCGCGTCTCGCGCCAGGCACAGACGCTGACCGTCCTGCACGAGATTTCGCGCGAACTCACCGCGATCCTCGATCCCGACGATCTGCTCGAGCGCATCGGCGCCCTGCTCAAGCGTGTCATCGAGTTTCAAATGTTCACCATCCTGCTCTGGAACGACCGCACCGAGCAGCTCGAACACCGCTTCTCCACCCGCTACGGCGAACGTATTCAGCGTGAGCGCAACGTCTCGCTCGGGCATGGCATCATCGGGATTGCCGCCCTGGACCGCATGCCCGTCCTCGTTCCCGACGTTCGCCGCGACCCGCGCTACGTCAGCGAAAATCCCGAGACTCGCTCCGAACTGGCCGTGCCCCTGCTCTACAAAGGCCGCATGATCGGCGTCATCGATCTGGAACACACGCGCGTCAACTACTTCAACGAAGACCACCAGCGCACCTTGACCACGCTCGCCGCGCAGGTCGCCGTCTCCATCGTCAACGCGCGCCTCTATCAGCGCATCCACGAGGAAGAGCAGCGCATGGAGCGCGACCTCACCATGGCGCGCGAGGTCCAGCTCCGCCTCCTGCCGGCCAGCCCGCCCGTACCTCTGTACGCCGAAATTGCCGCCAGCTTCGAGGCAGCGCGCTCCATCGGCGGTGACATGTACGACTTCCTCGACTACGGCTCCGCCCCGAAGTCCGCGTTCGAGATTCCTGAGACCGCTTTCGGCTCCGTCCATGCGCCCGGAACCTCATCCAATCTCTGCTGCGGCACGCTGATTGCACTCGGCGACGTCTCCGGCAAAGCCGCTCCGGCGGCTCTCTATGCCGCCCTGGTCTCCGGGATATTGCGTTCTCTGGGTCCGCAGCGTTTGCCGCCGCCCCAACTGCTCGCCGCCCTCAACGATCAACTGCAGGAGCGCAAGCTCGATGCCCAGTATGTGACCATGCTGATGGCGCTCTGGGATGGTGCAGCCCACACGGTCCGTGTAGCCAATGCCGGCTCTGTCCAGCCGCTGCTCGTCACGCGTTGCGCCAACATCGATCGAGCCCTCACCGACGCCATCGAAGTCAAAACGGTCGAGGTAGAAGGCTTCCCGCTCGGGCTTTTTCCGCACGCCAGCTACGACGAGACCGAAATCCACCTCGCACCCGGCGACATGGTCCTTTTCTTCTCGGACGGCATCGTGGATGCTGTCAACTCCCGCGGAGAACAGTTCGGGACCGAGCGCCTCTGCGCCCTCATGCACCAGCACCCCACCGCCGCCCAGAGTGCTCAGAGCGCGGTCGATGCCATCCTCGAAGCGGTCCGTACCCACCAGGCCGGAACCGAACATTTCGACGACGAAACCGTCATCGCGCTGCGGGCCCTCTAGCGCACACCAGGAGGGCTGGCGCTCAAAAGTTAGCGGCGCACCATGACCCATGCCAGCGCCACCAGCATCGTGCCCACAACCGTAATCGCCGCATCCAGCGCCTGAATCGCCTCGCTGTCGCTCCGTTCCATTCGGGCCCACCCGGCAATTCCGCTCACGATCGTACGCATCTTGATTCTCCTTCTCAGTCAGACATCGGCTGTCCGCAGATCAAGCATCAGCGACTTGTCGACCGTAGCCTATACCACCTCGGTCGACCGCTCTGCCCCTTGTGTTGAGTCGGCCCCTGCAACCTTCGTGCGCCGGAGCTGAAGTCGAGGGCCGTACCTGAGTGAATGGCCGGTCTGCCATCAGGAGCGATGCCCGACATTCCGTCAGCTCGCGAATCCCGGCGGGTTCTCCCCCGCAACGTCGACCGCCCGTTCCAGCGCCAGCCCCGCGCGCGCGATCGTTCCCTCTTCAAACAGCCGTCCGATCAGCGTCACCCCATGCGGCACCCGCTTGGGCGGCGAGAACTTCGCCAGCGTCCGCGCCGGATCCGGAGCCCAGTCGCTGCGTGACTCAGCAATCTCCACAAACCCCGCGCGCATCGTAAGCGAGGGATGTCCCGTCGCATTCGAAATCGTCAGCATCTCATCGCGCAGGCTCGGCACCAGCAGCAGATCCACCTCACCCATCACCCGCGCCATCTCCATCGCCACCATGCGCCGGAACCGGTCCGCCTGCACCATATCCACCGCCGAAAGAAAGCGCGACTGCCGGAACGTATTGGGCCACGCATCCGGCACCTGCATCTTCAGCTCATCGATTTGATGGTTCAGCGTCTCGCGTTCGAACGCAGCCGCCGACTCCGCAAACAAGATCACCTGCAGCGAGTCGTACGGCCAGTCCGGCAGCGTCACCGGCACCAGCTCCATCCCCAGCTTCCCCATCGTCTCCAGCGCATGCCGGTCTACATCGGTCGCCGGATCCTCCTTCATCCACCCCGGAAAATACCCCACCCGCAGCCCCTGCACACTCGCCCGTGCGTCGTAGTCCAGATGCGACGGCACTCACGACAGGTCGCCCGCGTCCGGCCCCGTAATTGCCTCCAGCACCAGCATCCCGTCCTCAACCGACCGCGTCATCGGGCCCAGCTTATCCAGCGACCAGCACAGCGTCATCGCGCCCGTCCGCGGCACCCGCCCGAACGTCGGCCGCAGGCCCGTCACCCCGCACCGCATGGAAGGGCTGATGATCGACCCACCGGTCTCCGATCCAATCGAAAACCCCACCAGCCCCGCCGCCGTAGCCGAACCCGGCCCCGCCGACGACCCACTCGACCCCTCCTGCAGATTCCACGGATTCAGCGTCTCCCCGCCAAACCAGACATCGTTCAGCGCCAGCGCGCCCAGTGAGAGCTTCGCGATCATCACCGCGCCCGCCGCATTCAGCCGCGCCACCACTGCCGCATCCTTCGCCGGCACGCGATCCTTGTAGAAGTCCGCGCCCCACGTCGTCCGCACTCCCGCCGTATCCAGCAGATCCTTTCCACCCCACGGAATCCCGTGCAGCGCCCCGCGATACTGCCCCGCCGCGATCTCCGCATCCGCCTTCCGCGCCTGCTCCAGCCCGATCTCCGGCGTAGCCGTAATCACGCACAACAGAGTCGGGTTGTACTTCGCAATCCGCTCCAGGTAGATCTTCGTCAGCCGCTCGGACGTCAGCTTGCGCGTCTCAATCCACCGCGAAAGCTTCGTCACCGGCGCGAACGCAATCTCCGCATCGCTCTTTGGCAGCGGCCCGGCAGGCAGCGGCCCCGCATCCGCCTCGCTGCGCACAAACACATCCGCCGCCGGCCCATGCGACTGCCCCGGAAGCACCGGATTCCATTTCGAATAGGGCGCAATCGAATCCGGAATCTCCACCTTCCGCGGCCCCACCCTCCGCTCATACAGCGCCGCCATCGACTGTCGCCAGTTCCCCGCCGCCTCCGCCCGATCCTTCTCCCTCAGCGGAAACTGCACCAGCTTCTCCGCCTCCACAAACGTCTCCACCGTCACCTCCGGCCCTGCCGCAGGAGCGGTCCCAAAGGCAGGCGGCGCGCCCGGCGTTCCGGCAGTGGGCTTAGCGGGAGGTGTGGTGGTCTGCGTAGGATTCTGCGGCATGGCATGAGCCTCGGAGGAGGAAAGAGCGGCGGCTCCCAGCAAAGATAATGAAGCTTCGGCAACAAACTGACGGCGCGACCGGCTTTTGGACATGAACCTGATCTTATCGGCAAACATTCCTGCCGACCAACGGGAGGCCCACGCGAAGCTCCTGACCGCACGAAGTGCCGCCCGCCCGGCGTCAGGGCGCACTTATCCTCTAACCCGCTTCTTCAACCCGACCCGAAACAGCACTTCCAAAATCCGCGTAGCCGCCTTGATCGAAGCCCGCCAATCTCCCGCCACCTTACTCACCCCGCCGATCCGGCACCGGTAATCCACCGGAATCTCCACAATCCGCAGCCCAAACTGCGCCGCCTTGATCTGCATCTCGAGATTCCACCCGTACGTCATCTCCGCCATCGCCAGCCGCTCGAGAGACGAACGCCGAATCGCGCGAAACGGCCCCATATCCGTATACCGCACGCCCTGAAACACCCGCAGCAGCTGGCTCACAAACCATCCCGCAAACACCTGCGACGGCAGCATCGACCCCGCCTCGCGCGTTCCCCGCATCCGCGACCCGATCACAAAGTCCGCCTCACCCGCCGCGATGGGCCCCACCAGCCGCTCCATCGCGCTCACCACATCCGACCCATCCCCATCCATAAACACCAGCACGTCCGACTCCGGCATCGCAGCCCGCACCCCCGCCGCGCATGCCGCCCCATAGCCACGCGGCGAAGTCACCAGCCGCGCGCCTTGCGCCGCTGCCACCTCATCAGTCCCATCCGTCGACCCGTTATCGACCACGATGCACTCCGCGATCAGCCCCCACGGCATCTCCGCCACCACGCGCCCGATCGACTCCACCTCATTCAGCGCCGGGATGATCACCGAAACCTGGCTCACGCGCGTCCATCCTCACCCGCCAGCGTCAGCGGCGCTGTGCGTATCCACCAACGCCGGAACGCCGGCACACGATACAGCCCAAACTCCACCACCGCCGCCACCAGCACCCACAGGTACAGCATCTCGTTCAAATGAAACTGCTTCGGTCCCGACCCCACCGCCCACCCCGTCGTACACCAGTAGAACAGCCCGCACACATACGTCAGCACGGTCAGGCTCGGCATCAGCACCAGAAACGGAATCAGCCACGCCACATACCAGGGATAATGCGGCGAGAACAGCAGCATCATCGCCAACCCGAAGAACATCGCCACCCGCAGGAACTGCGCGCCGTCACTCTCCGGCCGCACGCACGTCCGCCACGCCCACACCATCAGCCCCGCAAACACCAGCCCGCAGAAAATCATGTACGCGCCATTCCCCACGCTATGCAGCCCCGGCAGATGCTGCGCAAACTCCAGCAGAAAGAACCGCGTCCCCGTCTCCAAACCCTCTTCCTGCGCATACCCGCCCAGAAACCCGAAGACCAGCTTTCCCGCCGAGAGATAGAGCGAGTACAAACCCACCCCCAGCCCCGCCATCACCGCCGGCATCTTCCAGTCGAGCTTCCCATCCGCACGTCGCTGATACAGCGCCGGAAACAGCACCAGCGGATAGAACTTCGTCAGCACCGCCAGCCCCAGAAACAGCCCCGTAAGCCACACATTCCGCTTCATGCGAAACAGCAGAGCCAGCACAATCCACAGGATGACCAGCGCATCCACATGCCCCGACCCGCCAAACTCCCAGATCGCCGTCGGGCACCACGCATACAGCAGGACCCACGCAACTGGCCGCCCCAGCCGCTTCAGCAGCAGCGTCAGCGTGTACACCGTCACGCCCTCGCACGCGACCATCGCCACCTTCATAAATGTCATGGTGGGCGAGATTGCCGTAATCAGATAAAACATCACCTGCGCGGCCGGCGGATAGATCGTATGCGCATAGTCCCGCCGATTCATGCTCCCGAACAGATCGCTGTTCGGCTCGCGCAGAAACGTCAGCGCCGTATTCCCCGGCACATACCGGTACGGGTTGATGCCCGCATGCTGCACCACCCCATCCCACGCATAGCGATACACGTCGGACGAAAGAAACGGATCGTAGAACAGGTCGGCGCACCGCGCCAGAACCGCTACCCCAACGATGATCGGCAGCGTCCACCGATTCGTATTCCGCGGCTTCAGCAGCAGCACCGCTATCGCGCCGACATACAGGAATACCGACAAGCTCGACACCCCGTCGAACCCGAGCCAGAAGCCGTCGTTCTCCCGCACCATCTGCCGCGTCGCGCAGATCAGTCCAACGCCAATCAGCGCCAGCGCAGCGTTCGTCTGCCACGGTGCGAAATCAAACCAGCGGGTGCGGCCAGCAGTACGGCCATAATCATCAGACGTCACGCGGGCTGCACCGCCGTCTGTCGTGTCTCGGAAGCCCGCTCGCGCGACATGGCCATCAGCAACTCGCGCGTATGCGGCGCCGCATAGCCGTCGACCTCCGCAAACCCCGGCCGCTCGCCCTCCAGCAGCTCCGCCTCGATAATCTCCAGCGTCCGCGCATCGTCCACGTCATACCAGGTCGGCAGCACCACCACCTCAAGCGACGCCTCCCGACACCGTTCCAACGTCTCCTCCAGTACCGATCCCGTCGACCACGTAATCCGCTCAAACGGCTCTCGATGCGCCGCGCTCATCCCGATCAGGTAGTAGCCGCCGTCATGGGAAGGCCCCAGCACCACCCGCCGCTCATGCCCGGGCGCAAGCAGCGCTGAAACCGCCTGTGCGAACGCCGCAGTCGGAACCGTCGGCGAATCCGAATCGATCAGACACACCGCCCCATACCCGATCGCCAGCACGTCCTCCGCCGCCGCCAGCAGCCGCTCGCCAAACCCGTCCCCGCGCTGCAGCACCAGCCCAAACGTCTCCGGCAGCAGCCCCGCAAACAACGCCTCATCTCCTCTTGGCGTGTAGGAAATCAGCCCAGCCGATTGCGGTACCGCAGCCAGGTTCTCCGTCGTATCCCGCAGAAACCGCACATTCAGCGCAGCCGTCTGCTCCAGCGTCAGCGGCGGCGAAAGCCTCGTCTTCACGCGCCCCGGGCGCGGCGCCTTCGCCATCACCGTCAGCGCGCACAGATGCTTCAACGCCGGAATCGGAAACGCCGGATCGAGGACCGGATACGAACTCCCCGCAACAGAACCTTCGCTCAACCCGCCATCTCCTTCCGGCACACCGCATACTGGTACCAGCCGTCGTAGTGCAGCTCCACCGCGCCCCACGCCTGCGACCCCACCAGTGCCTCGAAACTCTCGCGGCTCATCACATCCGCCTGCTGCGGCTCACGATACTTCCCCGCCGGACTCGTCGTAAACCGCGCCAGCAGCCACATGAACGCCAGCGGAAATCGCGTCCGAAACCCCGAAGTCGGCTCCGCGATAAAACATCGCCCCGCCGGCTTCAACACGCGATAGATCTCGCGCACGATCCCCTCCTTGTCCGGCACGATCAGGAACAGCCGCGACACCACCACCGCGTCGACCGTCCCCGAGGGGTAAGGCAGCGCATGCGCGTCCGCATGCTGAAACGAGCAGTTCGAAAGATTGCGGCTGCGCGCCCGCGACTCCGCCCGTTGAATCAAATTCTCCGAGAGATCGACCCCCGTCGTCCGCAGCTGCGGCAGCTCCTCCGACAGCCGGCATGCATAGAACCCCGGCCCGCATCCCAGCTCCAGCAGCCGCGTCCCGTCCGCCGGCGGCTCCTCTGGAAACAGCGCCTGCACAATCTCCTGCGTATGATCCCGAAACAGATACTCGCGACAAAGCGCATAGAACCACGCGCAGCGCTCAAACAGGCTGTCCGGCGGGTTCTCCGCGGAGAGTCCCGTGCGTTTCAGGCGGGTGGCAGGCACGTCACACTCGATCTGATCCATCAGGGGCAGTCCTCGGTTCCTCAAGAAGGGGTGCGTTCCACCGTAGTCTACCCGACACGGTCCCTTCGTGACCTTCACACGCTTCCCGCAGTGCTCCCGCCGGTCGCAGCAACCGTTCAAGCCGACCAGCCGATGGCCCACGCGACGCTCCTGACCCACGAAGTGGCGCCCGCCAGGCATCAGGGCGCAGGGGTCCCTAGGCCTCCATCCCGCCAGTCCAGGACCACCTTCCCCGAACTTCCCGACCGCATTGCCGTAAATCCCTGCTCGAACTCGCGCCAGTTCAGCCGGTGCGTGATCACCGGCGCGATCTCGAGCCCGCTCTCCAGCATCACCGTCATCTTGTACCAGGTCTCGTACATCTCGCGGCCATAGATCCCGCGCAGCGTGATCTGGTTGAAGATCACCCGGTTCCAGTCGATCGCAATCTCCCCCGATGGAATCCCCAGCATCGCGATCTTCGCCCCGTGGCTCATATGGGCGATCATGTCGCGAAAGGCGTTCGCATTGCCCGACATCTCCAGTCCCACGTCGAACCCCTCGCACATGTTCAGCTCTTTCTGCAGCTCCGCCAGCGAGGTCGTCGTTGGATCGACCGCCCGCGTCACCCCCACCTTCTCCGCCAGCGCGCGCCGGTAGGGGTTCGGGTCCGAGATCACCACATGCCGCGCCCCCGCGTGCTTCGCCACCGCCGCCGCCATGATCCCGATCGGCCCCGCACCCGTCACCAGCACGTCCTCGCCCAGCACCGGAAACGCCAGCGCCGTATGCACCGCATTGCCGAACGGATCGAAGATCGCCGCCACCTCCGGCGCAATCCCAGGCGCATGCTGCCAGATGTTGGTCGCCGGCAGCACCACATACTCCGCGAACGCTCCCGGCCGCTGCACCCCCAGCCCCAGCGTATGCGCGCACAGATGCCGCCGCCCCGCAAGGCAGTTGCGGCACCGCCCGCATACCACATGCCCCTCGCCCGAGACCAGCGCGCCCACCGGCACGTCGTACACGTTCGACCCCACCTCCACCACCTCGCCCACAAACTCGTGGCCGATCACCAATCCGATCTCGATCGTCTTCCGCGCCCACGCATCCCAGTCGAAGATATGCAGGTCCGTCCCGCAGATCCCCGTAAACAGCACCCGGATCTTTACATCGTTGATCCCGATCACGGGCTCCGCCACATCCTCCAGCCAGAGCCCCGGCGCGTCCTGCGCCTTCACCAATGCCTTCACGTCTTCGCCTTTCTCGAGGTACCTTGCTGCCGTTTGCACGTCGGCCGCACCATCTGCCATTCTAATCAACCAGCGCCTTGCAACCCGGCACGCAACGGACACCGCCCACCCCTGCATCTGCATGCGCAGTGAGGCAAACCGCATGAAATCCAAGCTGATCGACCAGAAGCCCAGAACCTTCGTCCTCATCTTCAACACCGGCGACGAGCTGCTCGCCGGCCTCAAGCAGTTCGCGAGCGAGCACCAGCTCGCCGACGCCAGCTTCAAAGCCATCGGCGCGCTCCAGTCCGCCAAACTCGGCTGGTTCAACTGGGAGACAAAGAAGTACGAAACCGTCGTCAACCTCAACGAGCAGGTCGAACTCCTCTCCCTCATCGGCGACATCGCCGAAAAAGACGGCGAGCCTCAGGTTCACGCCCACGTCGTCGTCGGCAAAAGCGACGGCACCGCCCACGGCGGCCACCTGCAGGAGGCCATCGTCCGACCGACCTGCGAGGTCGTCCTTACCGAGAGCCCCACCCATCTCCGCAAAGAGCTCGACCCCGAGTCAGGCATCGCCCTCATCAAGCTGGACTGACCAGTCGCGGCCAACGGAACGGAAGTGACCCGAACCGTCCGGCAGCGATGCACACTCACTGGGTCACAACACACCCGAGGTCCAGACCTGAGTGGCTTGTTTTGAAGACTTTGCGTACTTAAGTACGGGGTGGGGGTGTTCCTCTAGAAATGCAGCCCGATCTCCGCATTCAACGCGCGCGGCGTCAGATAATGCGTCCCGCTGAACGTCGACAGAAAGTTGTACAGCGCATACTTGTTCGCCAGATTGACCGCCGTAAGCCGCAGCGAGATCTTCTCGTGCTCGTGATGGAAGCTGTATAGGTCGTCATCTCCAAGCGAAAGGTCAAACACATTGCGGGGCGCGATCCGCTGCGGGTCTTTATCCGCGTTCTCCGTCCCCGGCCCAGGAATGCTGATCAGACTCGAAGTGAACTGCGACGCGAGACACACATTCCCCGGAATCGGCGTATACGGTCCCGCCTTCACCCCGTTGCACGCCAGCCCCGCTTCGAACTGCTCATCCGGAGTCAAGCCGGCGACATCGATCGCCGGCTGCCCGTTGAGCGTCGTCGAAAAGGCACCGCAATCTGTGTTCGCACCCGTCACGTTGTAGCACGGAGCCGACGCAGCCACCAGACCCGAGTCGTAGCGCCAGTTAAACCCAAGCCATGGAGCTCGCTTTCCCCTTACCTGGTACTGCACATGCGTCGTCTGGTTGTACCGCTCGTCGTGGTCGATGCGGAAGGGATATTGACTGCCCACCGCCACCGTCGCACCCGCCCCCGCCGACTGCGGCGGAAAGAAGCGAGCCGACACCGACGACTGCACCTGGTATGCGGAAAACCCACGCCACTCCGGGATCTCCAGCCGCGTCGCGAACCCGGGGATCTTTGAATTGTGCCAGTCAATCGGGAAGGTGATGGGGGTATTGCCCAGCACCGAAAAGTCGAACGCGTTGTGTGTGTATTTCCAGATGTACTCGCCCGAGAACACCGCATGCTTGCCGAATGACTGCTCCAGCCCGGCATGGAATTCATTGCGGAAGCCCGGCTCCAGCGTCGTCGAAACTCCGGGCGTGCAGGAGAGCAGCGGAGCCAGCACCGCGTTGCCGCAACCCTCAGAAGACAGCACCAGATTCTCGTTGAACGGTGTCTCCAATGTCCGCGCATAGGACACCCGCAGCACCGTCCCGGTCTGCTTCACCGTGTAGGCAACACCCACCCGCGGCTCCGCCTGCCGTGCAATGGCAAGCCCGTTATACAGGTCGCCGCGCATCCCCACGTTGAAGAGCCACCCGCCAACCTTGATTTCATCCTGCGCGTAAAGTGCCAGCACCTTCACGTCGGTATGCCCGAGAAAGTTGTACTGCCCGCCCCCGCGAGTCAGATCGTACGGAGCCAGGACCGCCAGATAAGCCGGGTTCGCCACCAGTCCACTCGCCGCGCACTGCGTTGCATTGCCATATCCCGCCACCGACGCGCCCGCAGCATTCACGCAGGGTGCATTGAACAGGTTCTGCACCACTCCCAGCGTGTCGTTCTCGTTCAACAGCGTGGAGTCATACGTCAGCCCCACCTTTACGTTGTTGATGCCCTGTACGTACGACAAATCCGTCCGTACGCCCGCGTTCAGCAGCGACCGCGCCTGCGAGATCGTCTCGTTCTGCAGATTCGGCGGCCCCTGATCCGCCAGCGGATCGTTGCTCGGATAGTAGTTGTACCCGTCGCGCCGCACATATGCCCCCAGCGTGTACACCGTAGAGTCGTTAATCGTCCGCGTGTACACCGGCGCGATATCGAACGTCACGATCTTTGACCGTTGATCCGCATTTCCAACGTTCCCAAAGACCGGTGCCGTCGTGGTTCCGCCGGAGAGCACGTTCTGCACGTTCAGGTTGTCAAAGGTGTTCGGCGTCTGGAACCAGGACCGACTGACGCTCACGTTCAGCCGCACCGAGTCCTTCGCCGTCAGCGTTCGGTCCACCCGATCGAAGAAGTTGAACTCATTTCCCTTGTCATGAAAGACCGAGAACTCCGGACCATCCAGAAATCGGCCCGTATTCAGCCCGTCCAGCTCGAAGAAGTTCCCCCAGTTGTCGCCGCCATACCCCAGGTCTACCGACCCGTTCGCGGAGCCGAAGCTTCCATAGGAAGCTGTGATATCGCCAGTCGGCTTCTTCACGCCCTGCCCCGAGCGCGTGGTCACGTCGATCACCAGGCTGGTCTTGCCGCCGTACTCGGCCGGCGGAGCGCCCGCGATCACCTGCAGCGACTGCACCGCATTTGCCGGAAGCTGATTTGAGAAGACCTTGCTCTGCTGATCGGTAATCTGCTGCCCGTCAATCGCGAACGTGTTCGAAGCATGGTCCCCAAGGCCATGGAACAGACCGTTCGAGTCCGCCGCCACCCCCGGTGACGAAAGCGTGATCAGACTGGAAAGCCCCGACGACTGGCTCTCGAGCGGCAATTTGTTGATTGCGCTCCGGTCGATGTCCGTATGG
The DNA here is from genome assembly GCA_964247715.1 of uncultured Acidobacteriaceae bacterium. Taxonomy (GTDB): domain Bacteria; phylum Acidobacteriota; class Terriglobia; order Terriglobales; family Acidobacteriaceae; genus Edaphobacter. The sequence continues at coordinate 27,751 of CAXTVJ010000043.1, forward strand.
AAGGTCGGATCGCTGTTCAACAGATCGCCGCCGGCTTCAACGTTAACGACAGTGTTCGAACCCGTGATGTTCAGGGTGGCGGTCAGGCTCGCCGGCACCGACGACCGGATCTCCACATCGTGCGTGTAGTCCGTAAAGCCCCTGGCAGAGACCGCGACGTGGTAAGCGTTGAACGGCAGGTTGGTGATCTGGAAGTGTCCAGCTCCGTCCGATACGGTCTCTTTGCGCAGGTGACTGACCGGATTCTCAACCGAAACCGCCGCTCCCGGGATCACCGCGCCAGTCGAGTCCGTCACCGTTCCCATCAGGCTTCCGCCCGACTGTGCAAACGACGCGGACGCGCCCAGCACCATCATCAAAAACATGGAAATAGCTGCAGCTACAGCGCGTCGGATCGACGTGTGCATGTGACTTCCCCTTATCTCTGTGTGTGGACGTGCCTCGTTCAGCGAAACAGTCAGGCAAAGAGGTCCACAGCAGGAGGAGGTCGAATGAAGAATGCCGAATGCGCAAGCGTATTGATCCGCGCAATCGTGCGCGGATCAGGTTGCGCCGTAGCACTCTCCGGAACCGGAGTGACCGAAGGCGCGATCGAAACCTGCACCACCACGTGCGCCGTAGCACAAAGACCGCAGTCCGCGTGGTTCACATCCGCCGGGCCTGCGTGCACGTGAGCAACCGAGACGATCGTCAGCAGCAGCATCAACGCAATCGAAAGCATCGCGAGGAGAACTCGTCCCCGCGTTCGCCCAGCTGCGATTGACATAACGCCCACCATATCTCTGGACTATAGCCGAGGCGAAGGGAAACGCCTAACCGATCAGGCGCAAGTCGTCACCGCCGCCGCCCCAGGCGCCACATGCCGGTAGGAAGGCACAAAGCCCAGTCCTCGCGCCACACCCAGAATTCGATCAAAGTTCAGGTGGATCGTTGCTCCCGCCTTCTGCGTCACTTCATCTTCGATCGGAAGATCAAAATCGTCCGCCCCGTAGAGCAGACCCTCGAGCGCACGTTCGTTCTGCGTCAGCACGGAAGTCCGGATCCGCGGCACGTTATCCAGAAAAATGCGGGACAGGGCCAAGTGCCGCAGATACTCGCCCGTCGAAATCTCGATTGATCCCAGTTGCGTACCCAGTGGCGTGAAGTAGGGCTTGAAGGTCCAGCAGAGAAAACTCGCCAGTCCCCCGCTCACACCCGCCATCTCGTCCTGAAGTGCCCGCGTCCGGTCCAAATGTTCGATCCGCTCCGCGATCGTCTCGTCGAACCCGATCACCATGGTCGCCGTGGTCCGCAGCCCGGCCTCCAAGATCGCTCGCTGTGCCTCGAGATACTGCTGGACCGTGTACTTGAATTTTGAATGCCGCCGCCGAAAATCTTCCGTCAGAATTTCCGACCCGCCGCCCGTAATCCAACGCACCCCCGCCGCCTTCAGCCGCTCAGCCGCCTTCGCAAACGACAGCTTCGCGTGATCCGCAAGGTACATGAACTCCGCAACCGTCAGCGCATAAAACTCCAGCGCATCGCCATATCGCGCCCGGATCGCCGCAAACAGATCGCAATAGTAGCTGAGCGGCAGATGCGGGTTGAAGCCGCCGTTGAACGCCGCCAGATCCCCGCCCAACGCGAGGAGTTCATCCAATTTGGCAAACACCTGATCCTGTGACAGCACATATCCGCCCGCCTGTCCGGGCAATTTGTAGAAAGCGCAGTAATCGCACTGCGCCACGCACACATTCGTATAGTTCACAATTCGCATGATCATGTACGTGCATGCATCCGGCGCAACGAATCGAGCTCGCACCATCAAGGCCAGCTTGCGCAGCTCTGTATCCGACGCATGGCGCCACAGCCACAACGCCTCGTCCGGGCTGACGCGCTCCCGGCCGATCACCTTTGCCCGCATCGCTTCGAGCGTGGTCGCTGCTTCTCTCACAGTCTTAGTGTACGTCCGCTCGGAATCGCCCTTGCGACAGCTCCATCACCAGGCAGGCAAGACTGCGCGCAGTCAACGCACCAACAGAAACGGCCACCTTTCCGGTGGCCTGGCCCAAGCTGTTGCA
>CAXTVJ010000044.1:0-23324 GCA_964247715.1 uncultured Acidobacteriaceae bacterium
ATCTCAAATGACCTGCCGTCCTCGACGCTGCGCCGTCGTTCTCGCCCTGTCCGCGGCCTCCGTGCTCTCCGCGCAGGATGACCCGGCAAAACCAATCATCCCGCCAGGCACCAGCCTCCCCGTACGCCTCGGTCACGAGCTCGCAAGTGGCAAAGCGAAACCCGGAACGCACATCGAGGTCCGCACCACGCAGCCCATCCGCATCGCCCCCCGGCGGAACCTGCCGCGCAACACTGAAATCGACGGCGAAGTCGTCGCATCCAACCCAGCCGCCAATGGCCGTCCTGCCACCCTCACGCTTCGTTTTGACACGGTTCGCCTCGACGGCCAGCTCTTTCCCATCCTGACTCGCGCCTTGGCCGCCGCTAATTTCGAGCAGGTCTCCAACGCCGCCGAACTCTGCTCCGGACCGGACGACATGGCCAACCCCGACCCGGCCAACTGGACCACCTGTCAGGTCGGCGGCGATCAGGTCGTACGCTCAGGCTGGCAGGGTCCCGTCATCAACTCCGTCACCCGCACCGTCGGCTTTGCGAACTTCGACGGCGTCTACGCTTCTCCCGCGCTGCCCGGCGGCCTGCCTGAAGCCATCGGCGTCTTCTCTACCACCGCCCGCGGCCTCTACGGATACTCAGCGGGCTCCGCGCTGCGCTCCACCGCCGGCACCGTCACCTTCACCGCACCCGGGAGATTCGTTCTCCACGGCAACGACCGTCTTCTGCTCCAGACCGAACCCTGAGCCGCCGACACCGAGCCCGCATTCGGTTGGTTTGGCACAGACAGTGGAAAGCCCCGCAACGCGCGGGACTTCCGTACGCATGGAGCAGCCTCTTGCTAGGCCGCTGTCTGCTCCTTGCGCAGGCTCGCAATGTCGATCACATAGCGATACCGCACCTCACCGTCTTCCACCTTCTTGTACGCATCGTTGATCTCCTGGATATCGATCATCTGAATATCCGGAGCGATGCCGTGCCCGGCGCAGAAATCCAGAATCTCCTGCGTCTCGGCGATCGACCCGATCAGCGACCCGCCCACCGTGTTCCGGTGCGCCGCCAACTCCATATTGTTGAACGGCTCCAGCTTCTCCAGCGCCCCGACAATGACCAGCGACCCATTGCGCTTCAGCAGCGGAACGAACGGGCTCAGATCGCTCTTTTTCGGAATCGTCGAAAGAATGAAGTCGAAGCTTCCCTTCAGATCTTTCAGCTTCTCTTCATCGTCCACGTGCACCGCAAATGCGCCCACCAGCGAAGCCTCGTTCACCTTCGCCCGCGATGTCGTAAAGACGGTCACGTCCGCCCCCATCGCCTTCGCGACCTTCTGCGCCATGTCCCCCAGGCCGCCAAAGCCGAGAATCGCAACCTTCTTTCCCGGTCCAACGCCCCAGTGCTTCATCGGCGAGTAGGTCGTCACGCCCGCGCACAGAATCGGTGCCGCCGCCTCCGGCTTCAGCGACGCAGGAATCTTCAGCACGAAATCCTCGGCCACCACCAGCGAAGTGGAGTAGCCGCCATAGGTGTTGTCGCGCCCGTACATGTTCCCCTCGCCCTCGGCCTTCTGCGCCGGGATCATCGGCCCGTTATACGTCGCCAGCCAGGAGTTCGGGCCCTCGCAGTAGTTCTCCTCGCCCGCCGTGCACGGCTCGCACTGCCGGCAGGAATCGATCATGCATCCCACGCCCACCAGATCGCCCACCTGGTGCCGCGTCACGCTTGCGCCGACGCTCTTCACCCGTCCCACCGCTTCGTGTCCGGGCATGCACGGGTACACCGTGTTATGCCACTCGTTCTTCACCTGGTGTATATCGGAATGGCACACGCCACAATAGAGAACTTCAATCTCGACCTCGTTTGCCTTCGGGTCTTCGCGCTCGAACTCCAGCGGCTTCAGATCCGTGAAAGAGTGATTTGCCGCATAGCCAACTGTCTTGATCATCGCTGCCATTTCTCCTCGCGCGGCACACCGGCTCGCGCACTGGCGTAAGACGCACAACGCCGCCGAGTGGAGGCCCGCACGCCTTCTGCGCGGGTGTCCTCTCCCGCATCTGCCCGTTCGATTGCGTCCCATCATCCGCCCCACCATCCTCCAGGGGCGCCGCGCGCTAAACTGAAAGTCGTGGCCCACTCAGCCGTCTCCGAGCCCGAGATCGCCAACAACCCCGCCCGCGCCGCCGTCGCCCGCGAGTCGCTGCTCTCCGCCTACGCCACCCTGTTCAAGCTGCGCGTCTCCGTGATGGTCCTCATCACCGCCGCCGCCGGCATCTACCTCGGCTCGCTCCGCTCCGGCGTCAACCCCTTTACGCTGGATTCGCTCTACGCCATCCTCGGCATAGCCGTCGTCACCTGCGGGTCGTCCGCGCTGAACCAAGTGCTGGAACGTAAATCCGACGCCCGCATGAAGCGCACGGCCTCCCGCCCGATGGTCACGGGCCGCATCTCGCTCCCGCACGGCCTCATCCTCGGCTTTGCCGCCACCTTTCTCGGCACCCTGTTTCTCGCCGCACGCGTCAACCTGCTCACCGGCACTCTCACCCTGCTCACCGCCGTCGGCTACGTCGCCATCTACACTCCGCTCAAGCGCATCTCCTCGCTCAACACCTTCATCGGTGCCTTTCCCGGAGCCATGCCTCCCCTCATCGGCTGGACCGCCGCCCGCGGCCTCATCGAGTGGCCCGCCGTCGCCCTCTTCGCCGTCCTCTTCGTCTGGCAGTTCCCCCATTTCATGGCCATTGGCTGGCTCTACCGCGACGACTACCGCCACGGCGGCATCCGCCTCGCCGCCACCCAGCAGCCCATCGCCTGGGCCGCCCGTTCAGTCGTCATCCAGGCGCTCTTCTATGCCGTCCTCATGCTGCCGGTAGCGATATCGCCCACCTTCCTCGGCGTCACCGGCAAGCCCTACGCCCTCGTCGCGTCCGTCCTCTCCCTCGGCTATCTCTGGTACACCATCCGCTTCGCCGCCATCCTTCGCGACCCCGCCGCGCCCGAGACCCGCACGCTCGCCCGCACGCTCCTCAGAGTCAGCGTCCTCTACCTCCCGCTCCTGCTCGGAGCCATGATCCTCAACGCCCGCGGCCACCTTGTGCTCTAGCCTGCCCGGCGTTTCAAGTCGCATCACACGCCCGCCGCGGCACGAGATTAGACTGGAAGCAGCGCCTATGTCGACCGTCTCAACCACTCCCGTTCCCGCCTTCCGCACGCCGCCCGCCGTCGTGGGCGGCATCGTCGGCGTCAGCGTGGTCGCGTCGCTCTTTCTCGTCTGGCTGGTCTACTTTCATCAGCCCACCGACGTCACCGGAACCCACCTTGCTTTTCTCCCCGCGCTCAATGCGGTGCTGAACTCCCTCTGCACCATAGCGTTGTGTTTCGGCCTCTTCTACATCCGCCACCGCGAGATCGCCCACCACCGCAACTCCATGTTCGCGGCCTTCTTCTTCTCCACCCTCTTCCTCGTCTCCTACATCACCAACCACGCGCTCCACGGCGACGCCCGCTTCCCCGCGGCCTACCCCACCGCCCGCGCGATCTACCTCTGGGTGCTGCTCACCCCGCACATCCTCGCCTCGGTCGTCGCGCTCCCGCTTATTCTCATCACCTTCTTCCTTTCGCTCAGCGGACGCTTCCTCCTGCACCGCAAGGTCGCCCGCTGGACATGGCCCCTGTGGCTGTACGTCTCGGTCTCGGGCGTCATCGTCTACGGAATGCTGGCGGCCTACCGCTGATGCCTCCAGCCTCTCGGACCCAGCCCTCCGCCGACCCTCCCGGCCTCATGCGTCCCGACACCCGCAAGATCCTCATCACCGGCCTTGGCATCTTCGGCTCCGGAGTCCTCGCCGCTGCCCTCACGTACAACGCCTTTGGCGGCATCGGCCGTCAGGGTCCGCACACCAACGCCGGCTGGCTCGGCCTGATGATCGCCATGGGCTGCCTGCCCACCGGCCTGCTCACCCTGCTCCTCGCCTTCGCCAAGCTCTACGCCGACACGCACCGCACCGACTGAGTCGGGTAAGTCGGCGGTTGGTTGTCTCCAAGATCACCGGCCATCGAGCAGGACGGTGCCAGGCTGAACCCATGCAGGAGCCGACTGGATTGAAGGCCGGAATTCTTCGAGGATGCTCAAATCTCCTGCTGTGGGCGGGCGCCGCCGCGTTCCTGATCGGGGGCAAATTCGTGTATGAGATCAAGCATGTGAACTTCGCAAATGCGGAGGCAACGGCCATGCTCGGTGGAATGCTCCTCATGTTGCTCGGTGCTGGAATCGGAACGGCAGGAAAAGCTTCACCGCTGAAGCAGTGAAGCAGCAGCTCTACTCAACACGGCCAACCCCACGCAATCTACAGATCTGTCTTCCGTAGTTGAGGAGCCCCGCACAAGGAACTCCCTTCGCTAACCATTCGCCCCGCATCTGCTATCCTCAACCTCTACTCTCAGCACCCGAACGGAGCGGTCTCATGGCAAAGGGCGTCAACAAAGTCTTTCTTCTCGGCAACGTCGGCAAGGACCCCGAGATCCGGTCCACCCAGGGCGGCACCATTGTCGCCAGCTTCTCGCTCGCCACCGCCGACCGCCAGAAGGACCAGACCGGCCAGTGGGTCGATAAGAGCGAGTGGCACAACCTCGTCGCGTTCAACCGCACCGCCGAGATCGTCCGCGACTACGTCAAAAAGGGCACCCAGCTCTTCGTCGAAGGCAAAATCCAGACCCGCTCCTGGGACGACAAGGAATCCGGCCAGAAGAAGTACCGCACCGAGATCCTCATCAACGAGATGAGCCTCCTGGGCAAGCCTGGCGCAGGCGGCGGCGGCGAAGGCGCATCCTCCGGCGGCGGCTATTCCCGCGCCGGCTCGTCCGCATCCTCCTCCAGCGGCGGCTACGACCAGCGCACCCCGGCCTCCGTTCCCGACTACGGCGACAGCGGCATCACCGATGACGACATTCCCTTCTAGTCCGCACGTCCAGCGGTTCGTCGGTCACTCGGTAAGACCTGCTCATCCGGTAGAGTAGAAACCAGCATGATCGACGAACCCACCTTCCGCCGCGTCTGCGACCAGGCGCTCGAAGCTCTCAAGCAGTCCCTCATCGACGCCGAAGAAGACGGCGGCTTCGAGACCGAAGAGAAGAACGGCGTGCTCAACGTCCTCTTTGAGAATGGCGCCGCCAAGTTCGTCTTCACCCCCCAGACCCCAGTCCGCCAGATCTGGATCTCGGCCCTCTCCACCAGCTACAAGCTCGAGTGGTCTCTTGACCAGAGCGCCTTCATCCTCCCCAAAACCGGCGAAGCCCTCAAGCCGCTCACCGAGCGTCTGCTGCGCGAGCAGCTCGCCAATCCTTCCATCGCGCTCCAATAGCGTTCATCCCGGTCAACATCGCTTCGGTGTCGTGCCTGCCTTGGGGCCATCTGCGCACGCTACAATGAATCGTCCCTGTTGGAACACCTCTGACCCTCTGACATCCTGCTCCTCATAACCGCGGCCCGCTCTCTCCCGAGAGACCGGCCTGAGAGCCCTCGATGCCCCTGTTGTCGGTCGCCATCATCACCCTCAACGAAGAGCGAAATCTCGAACGCACCCTCGCGAGCGTCCGCTTCGCCGACGAGATCGTCATCGTCGACACCGACTCCACCGACCGCACCGTCGAGATCGCAAAAAGCTTCGGCGCCAAAGTCTACAACCGCGAATGGCCCGGCTTCGCCGCCCAGAAGAACTGGGCCATCCAGCAATGCACCGGCGACTGGATCCTCTCGCTCGACGCCGACGAAGAGCTATCCCCCGAGCTCCAGCAGCAGCTCCAGATCCTGCTCCCCACCTACCCGCCCGTCGACGCGTACTTCCTCAATCGCCGCAACCTGTTTCTCGGCCGGTGGATCCGGTATGGCGGCTATTATCCCGATGCCAAGCTGCGCCTCTTCCGCCGTTCCGCCGCCAACTTCACCCTCGCCCCGCGCTTCCAGGATCGCCCCGTCCACGAAACCATCGTCTTCGACGGCGACTCCTCCACCCTCGACTTCGATCTCATCCACCACGCCTACCCCACACTCGAGGACTACCTCGAGCATATGGACCGCTACTCCACCCTCGGCGCGCAGCTCCTCATCCAGCAGAAGCGAACCAGCCGCAACCTGCTCCAGTTCTACTGGAACGTCCTCCTTGTCCCCACCCTGACCTTCCTCTGGAACTTCGTCATCCGCCTCGGCTTCCTCGACGGCCGCGAGGGTCTGCTGCTGCACCTCTACCACAGCAACTACGTCAGCTGGAAGTACGCCAAAGCCTGGCAGCGCGAGCGCCACCAGGCTCATGCGGCGGCTCCCGCAGCGCTTCCCGTCGCCTCCGCCCAAGACAACGAGCACGCCCGCCTGCCCTGAGCGGAGATCCTGCCCCCGCAATGCATCTTGTCCCGGAAGAGCCCGGCAAGCATAATCACACCAGAGGTTCCCGACATGGCGACAGCCAGGCAATCCGTCCCGACGCCCGTCGCCCCCATGCCTCCTGACCACCCCATCCGCGTACTCATCGCCAAACCCGGCCTCGACGGACACGATCGCGGCGCGCGCGTCGTCGCCCGCGCCCTCCGCGATGCCGGCATGGAGGTCGTCTACACCGGCCTCCGCCAATCCCCGGAGCAGATCGTCGCCCGCGCTCTCGAGCTCGAGATGGATGTCCTCGGCCTCTCCATTCTCTCCGGCGCACACGCCGCCATCGTCCCCCGCATCCGCCGCCTGCTGGTCGATGCCGGCGCCCACGATATCCTGCTCGTCCTCGGTGGAACCATCCCGGCGCATGACGCCACGCTCATGCGCGACGCAGGCGTAGCCGCCATCTTCGGCCCCGGTACACCGCTCACTCAGATCGTTACCTTCGTGCGTCAGCACACGCCACTGCGCCAACCCGCGTCCGCGCTCGCCCGCTGACCCCGCTACACTGGCTCGTATGACCTCAGAGACACGCGTACGCGTGCGCTACGCCGAAACCGACCAGATGGGCATCGTCTATCACGCCAATTACATCGTCTGGTTCGAAGTGGGGCGGGTCGACTTCGTCCGCCAGCTTGGCCTCGACTACAAACTGATGGAGAAGGAAGACGGAGTCGGCATTGCCGTCGTTGAAGCCGTCGCCCGCTTCCGCGCCCCAGCGCGCTTTGACGACGAACTCATCGTCCGCACCACGCTCGCCCATCTGCGCGGCTCGCTGCTCACCTTCGACTACCAGATCGTGCGCGCCGACATTCAGCCGGCCCGGACCCTGCTCTGCGAGGGCTCGACTACCCACATCGTCGTCGATCGCGCCATGAAGCGCTCTCCCATGCCCGAACGCTTCGCCGAGCTCTTCCGCAACGTGGTCGTGCAGAAGCCGCAGCCGGTCACCTAGCCGTTACTGCACCCGCGGCGAGTACTTCCGCGCAATCTCCGCCGCCGCAGCCTGCAGCCCTTCCAGAGGATTGAAGCTCGGCAGCTCCGCGCCCAGTTCCCCCAGCACACGCACCAACTCGCCCGTGGGCGTCACGCCACCAAATCCTCCAAGCGTTCCATGAAAACGCCGGCATCCCGCCCCATATGCCGCGCGAACAAGCGCTTCCGCCCGCTCCGGCACGGCATGAAGCTCGAGCCCGACTTCAAGCTCCTCATGCACCGCGCGCACATCGCTCAGCACATCCTCCAGCAGCTTCGGCGTAGCCAGCCCCGCGTCGTCCACCAGCACCACCTGGGTCACGCCGGAGTCGGCCAGCAGCTCGCACCCATCCACCACCTCGTCGATCGACCACGCATCGCCGAGCCCGTTCCCAAACGCCATGGAGACATACGCCAGCAGCTCGCCGCCGCCCTTGTACGCCGCCGTCCCGATCGCCTCCAGTGCCTCGAGCGCCTCTTCCGCGCTGCGCCCGCGCGCCTTCTGCTCGAACGCCGGCGAAAGCGAGTACGGAAACGCCAGCGTTGCGATCGCCTGCGTCTTCAGCGCCCGCTCCGCACCCTCCGCATCCACCACCAGCGCAATCAACTCCACTTCGTCCGGCGGGTCCAGATACGCCAGCACCCGTTCCGAGTCGGCCATCTGCGGCGATGCCGTCTTCCCCACGAACGCCGACGCATCCACCACCTCGAACCCAGCCGCGATGACCACCCGCAGATAATCCGCCTTTACTTCCGCCGGAATCGTCCCGGGCAGATCCTGCCACGCTAAACGCGGCGCCTCCACCAGCTTCACCATGCCTTTCAGGGTATCGCCACGTGAGGGACAAGAGCACGCCCTACAATGGCCCTGTGGAAGTCCTGACCACCGACGCGCTCCTCCTCATCGATCTCCAGCCGGACTTTATGCCCGGCGGCACCCTCGCCGTCAAGGGCGGAGACGAGATCCTCCCGCTCATCAACCGCCTCGCTGCCCGCTTCGATCACGTCCTCCTCACCCAGGACTGGCATCCCGCCGGCCACATCTCTTTTGCGTCCACGCATGCCCGCACCCCGTACGAGCAGATCCAGGCTCCCTGCGGCCCGCAAACCCTCTGGCCCGACCACTGTCTCCAGAACTCCCCCGGCGCTCAACTCCATCCATCCCTCAAGATCCCGCACGCCGAGCTCATCCTCCGCAAAGGCTTCCGCCGCGAGATCGACTCCTACTCCGCCTTCCTCGAAAACGACCGCACTACCCACACCGGTCTCGGCGGCTACCTCCGCGAACGCGGCCTCAAACGCCTCTTCCTCGCCGGCCTCGCCTACGACTTCTGCGTCCGCTTCTCCGCCCTCGACGGCAAAGCCCTCGGCTTGGAAACCCTCGTCCTCGAAGACGCCACTCGCGCCGTCAACCTGCCCGCGGTTGCGGGCAACCCCGGATCCGTAGCCGAAACCAACGCCGTCCTGACCGCAGCCGGCATCCCCCGCGTCACCTCCAGCGAGCTCCTGTGACCGACACAAGCAACGCCAGACCCATCCCCGAAGGCTGGATCGCCTCCGAAGCCACCGTCACCACCTGCAAGTATCAATTCGCAGGCCTCAGCACGCTGATCATCGGCGTCAATCTCCGCGACAAGTACCGCATCACCTTCGACTACTACGCTCACGGCCGACTCTACTCCGACGAATTCCAGTCCCCTGTAGCCATCCCTCAGAACGAGCGCATCCCCATCGCCTATAACCCGCTCGATCCGCAGGAGAACTCCCGCACCCACAACCCCACACCAAAAGCCGCCACCGCCCCGCCCACCTGGCTCATCGGCATCGCCGGTTCCATCGTCCTCTCCCTCCTCTGGCTCGCCATCCTCAAGAGCTGCCACTAAGCCGCGTCTGGCAGGCTCCCCACTAAGATCGGGGGCCCCATGTCTCGCTTCTGAGACATGGGATGTACGTTGTCCGGCTAAACCGGTATTCCCCGGAGCCCCAGTTCATCCGCACGCGCCTGCATCGCTCCCAGGCAGTTCGCCACATGCTCCTCCAGCGAAAGCCCCAGCATCTCCGCACCCGCAGTCATATCTTCCCGCTTCACCGCCCGCGCGAATCCCTTCTCCTTCATTTTCTTTACCGCGCCCTTCGCCTCCACCTCCAGAATCGACCTGGTCGGCTTCACCAGCGCGCACGCCGTGAGAAAGCCCGCCAGCTCATCGCACGCAAACAACGTCCGGTCCAGATGCGTCTCCGGCTGAACCCCCGAATAGTCCGCATGCGCCAGAATCGCATGCAGCATCTCCTCCGGCCAGCCGTGCTCGCGCAGCCACGCGACCCCTGCGAACGGATGTTCTTCCGGAGTCGGGTGCTTCTCGTAGTCGAAGTCGTGCAGCAGCCCCGCGCACGCATACCTGTCGACCAACTCGTCGGCCGCATCGCCCGTAATCCCAAGCCGCTCCGCCTCACGCCGCCCGTACGCCTCACAGCACACCGACACGCTCAGCCCGTGCTTGCGCAGGCTTTCCCCTGCCGTCCACTCCTCCATCAACCGCAGCGCTTCCGCCCGTCCCGCCATGCTGTCGCACGCTCCTACCTCATCCTACCGAAGCGCGCTATGTACTCCCTTGGTTCCACTTCGGGTTTCTCTGGTTTTCCTCGGGCTTCTCCGGCGATCGACCTTGACTCTCCTGATCCCCGGTGTCAGTCTAGGCACATCGCCTGCCTCCGTTATCGGACGCATCGCGCTGCGGACCTTGCTCTGGCCCCCGCCCGCACGACACAACACAATGGCAACCATGATGGCTCCTCTGGGACCACTCGAGATTCATTCGGTCGAAGCATCGCGCCCGGAACTGGATCGGCAGGTGCTCCGCTGCACTCACTGCAAGCTGGTGCAATACCGCACCGCCAGCACCATCTGCAGACGCTGCAAGACTTCGATCGAGATCGAACGTCCTGCCGCTTCCGCACCGGCTCCGCTCACGCTCGTTTCCCAGCCCGCCGAAGCGGGCAACGGCATCCAGGTAGCGTCCGCCGTGCGCGATCTGCGCAACGTCCGCAACCTCTCGCAGCGCCAGCTCGCCGCCCGCATGGGCGTCCCCCGTACCTACATCTCGAAGATCGAGAATGGCAAGGCGATGCCGACCCTTTCGTCGCTCGACCGCCTCGCCCGCGCTCTTGAGGTCGATATGTCGGCGCTTCTGCGCGACGCCCCCACCCGCCACTCGAACGAGGCCTCCATGCTCACGGCCGACCCGTTCCTGGCTGAGATCGCCGCCTATACGTCGAAGCTCGACGCGCTCCAGCGCTCCATCTTCCTCAATCACGTCCGCGAGCTGGCCGCAGGCCGACGCCGCACGGCGTAAGCTGAAGCTCGCCGCCCAAACCTCCGGGACGCATCCTTGTGGATGCGTCCCCTCTCCACACCTGTTCCCCACTCCCTGTATCCTTACAGGCGAGGCTGTCCGCGTTGCGTTCCCGAGTCATCCCCACGCCTATTACCGTCCCCACGCTCCGGCGGCCCAGCCGCCTCGGTGAGCTCTCCCCTGAAGAGCGCGCCGTCTACGATCAGCTCGACCCCGCCCGCATCCCCGCGCACGTCGCCATCATCATGGACGGCAACGGCCGCTGGGCCGGCAAGCGCGCGCTCAAGCGCTTCCTTGGCCATCAGCAGGGCGCCGAGTCCGTCCAGTACGTCGTCGAAACCGCCTCCCGCATCGACCTTCCCTGGATCACCCTCTACGCCTTCTCCATCGAGAACAACCTCCGCCGACCCAAGAGCGAGGTCAGCTTCCTCATGAAGCTGCTCTCCAACTACCTCACCGGCAACGTCAAGCGCATGAACGACAACAACGTGCGCCTCGCCTACATCGGCCGCACCACCGAGCTCCCGCCCGAGATCCAGGAGACCATGCAGTGGGCCTCCGAAGAGACCGCCCGCAACACCGGCACCACTCTCACCCTCGCCCTCAACTACGGCTCCCGCGCCGAGATCGTCGACGCCTCCCGCTCCCTCATCCACGCCCTCATGGCCGAAGCCCACCAGCGCGGCATCTCCCTCGAAGATCTCCTCCAGGTCGACGGAGTAGACGAGCGCATCGACGAAGCCCAGCTCGCCGTCAGCCTCTACACCGCGCACATGCCCGACCCCGACCTCGTCATCCGCACCTCCGGCGAGCAGCGCATCTCGAACTTCCTCCTCTGGCAGATCGCCTACGCCGAAATCTTCGTCACCGACCGCCTCTGGCCCGACTTCCGCGGGCTCCACCTGCTCGAAGCCATCCAAAACTTCCAGCAGCGCGAGCGCCGCTTCGGCGGCCTCGGCGAAGGCACCGACGAGCTCATCGAAGGCAAAGAACCGTCGCTCGAACCCGCCGATCAGGTCGCCCAGGAGATCGAAGACAAGCTCCTCCCGCAATCATTCAAAACCATCGCCGCGCGCTGACGTAATCCCATACGTACTGCTGCCGGCAACCACGCCGCCGGGGCAGTCTGTATGTTGGATGAGACCGCATGAAACGCATCCTCACCGCCCTTGTCCTGATCGCCGTCGTCTTCGCGATCGTCTTCTTCGGCCCGCTCTGGCTGCTCGCCATCGCCGCCGCCCTCGTCGCCGCGCTCGCCGCGCACGAGTACCGCGCCCTCGCGCACGAGAGCCCGCTCGGCGACACCGGCATCTACATCCCGCTCTGGTGGCTCCTGGCCTCCATAGCCCTCATCTTCTTCTTCACCCTCCGCCTGCCCGACTTCGAGCTCCCCGTCCTCACCCTGATGACGTTCCTCCTCTTCGCCTGGTCAGGGTTCCGCGCGCCCATCTCGCGCGTCCTGCCGGACACCGCGCTCGGCCTCTTCGCGCTCCTCTACGTCGTCTACCCGCTCACCCTCATCCCGCTCATCAAGGCGCACCGCGACGCCACCGACGGCGACGGCACCGGCGTCCTCGTCTTTCTCTTCGTCTGCGTCTGGTTCGGCGACATCGCCGCCCTCTACATCGGCAAAAACTTCGGCAGACGCAAGCTCGCCCCGCGGCTCTCCCCCAACAAAACCATCGAAGGCTCCATCGCCTCCATCGCCGGCTCCGTCGCCTTCGGCATGGGCGCCTACTACCTCGGCGAGTTCCTCGCCACCCGCGGCAACACGCTCCTTAAGATCGCCGCGCCCGCCTGGCAGCTCGTCCTCCTCGCCGTCATCCTCAACCTCGCCGCCCAGCTCGGCGACCTGCTCGAGTCCGCCATCAAACGCGGCGCGGGCGTCAAAGACTCAGGAACCCTGCTCCCCGGCCACGGCGGCGTCCTGGACCGCATCGACGCCCTCCTCCTCGCCGCCCCCGTCCTCTGGTACCTCCTCCTGCTCAACGAGTGGTCCGGCCTCTTCCACTAATTCGCATCAGCTCTACAGCTTCCGCAGGAACGCAGCCCACTCGGGCAGTTCCGACACGATCTCCACTCCGGCAGCAGTCTTCACCGCAAGCAGCCGGTGGCCTTTCAGTGAGGAATTGTCGTAGAGCGACGCCATGTCCGCGATCTCAAACGCGACTTGCAGATTTTCCGTGCTGCGCGGGTAACGCCTTAACTGGTCCTCAACGGGAATGTCATGGCCGCCGAGGAGCACGCGGTTCCTCACACGCTCCATATTGATAGAGACATCGCTCGTTCCAATGAACGCCAGTTCAACTTCGTATCCTGCATCCTTCGCCTGCTTCATCATGCGCAGGTAAGTGTTGCCGACAACGTAGTCTCCACCACAAAACTCTGCCGCAGAGCCAGGAATCGAAGGCCATGCGTAACGCGATCCTTCCGCTCTCGATCGAGGAGACCGCGCTGACTTCCATCTCCGCCAGTGAACGGGGAATCGCGTCCGGATCGAGGATCGCCATCTCCTGCAGAGCCTCGCGTCCGGCCCGCGTCAGCGTCGACTTGCCCGATCCATTCGGACCCGCCACGACCAGAAGCAGCGGCACTTACTCTGCCTTTGTGGGAAGTGGCGGTGCAGGATTCGCCCGTTCGGAAAGCTTCCACTCGAGCTGCTTCTGCTCCAGTGCCACCTGTTCCCGGCAGACCTTCTCCAGCCACAACGACAACTTGCGGAAGTCGCGTTCCATGCCCACGATCATACTCCGGACGGCCAGGATAAGCCTTGCACAGTGCACCTCCGTGCCCTCTGTGTTCTCTGTGCTCGCCTTCGCCTCCAAACCATCGCAAGAAACCGCAACACTAACATTTCCGGAACCCGACTCTCAAACTCCCCGTACAATCCCCCCATGCCCAAGCCTGCCCGCGTCCTGCGCTTCTCCGCAGCCTGCCTGTTCGCCGTCGCGTGCGCCGCGCCAGGCCAGACCAGTCTCGCCACTAACGCGGGCCAGCCGCTCTCCGTCCGCGTCAACGACTACCAGATCGACGCCCGCATCGATACCGCGAAGAAGTCGCTCGACGCCACCGAGACCCTCACCTACAAGAACCTCACCGGCCAGCCGCTCTCATACTTCCCCTTCCACCTCTATCTCAACGGCTTCCAGCCCGACAGCTCCTTCACCCAGGAGACCCACTTCGGCGGCGGCATCCGCGACAACGAGGCCGGCGATGAGTATCCGGCGAAAAAGCTCGGCAGCATTCAGATCGCGCAGATCACCGCCGACAACTTCGGCGACCTCACCGCCGGCCTGCACTTCGTCTCGCCCGACGACAACAACCCCCACGACCGCACCGTGGCGGTCATCCCGCTGCCCCGCCCCCTCGCGCCCGGCGACTCCATTACCTTCCACCTCCGCTTCCACGACCAGTTCCCCGAGTCGATCGCGCGCAACGGCTATCGCCGCGACTTCCTCATGGGCGGCCAGTGGTTCCCCAAGCCCGGCGTCTTCTGGCACGGCGCCTGGAACTGCCATCAGTACCACTCCACCACCGAGTTCTTCTCCGACTTCGCCACCTTCCGCGTGTCGCTTACCCTGCCCAAACGCTACGTCGTCGGCGCCAGCGGCGTCCCCACCGGCGACCAGGCCAACTCCGACGGCAGCCAGACCCTCAGCTTCTATGCCGAAGACGTAGGCGACTTCGCCTGGGCTGCCAGCCCCCACTTCAACGTCACCACCGGCACCTTCCTCTCGTCCATGGGCCCGGTCCAGATCCGTGTGCTCGCGCTCGAGGCGCACCCCGGAGCCGGCCAGCGCTACCTCAAGATCCTGCAGCAGACCATGCAGCAGTTCGATCAGCGCTACGGCCCTTACCCTTACAAGATCCTCACCCTCATCGACCCCGAACCCGACTCCCAGATCGGCGGCATGGAGTACCCCACCCTCATCACCGGCGACACCTCATGGTTCGAGCCAACCCACGTCACCGAAGTCACCGCCGAGCATGAGTTCGGCCACCAGTACTGGTACGGCATGGTCGCCACCAACGAGTTCGAGGACGCATGGCTCGACGAGGGCATCAACTCCTACACCGAAGAGAACGTCATGGAGGCCATCCTCGGCTGGTACACCAGCGCCCTCAACTTCGGCTGGGCCTCCGCCGGCGACGAGGAGCTTCACTACACCGAGTACATCACCGCGGACGACTACGATCCCGTCGTCCGCCACGCCTGGCAGTTCCGCAACGCCAACTCCTACGGCGCCGTCACCTACGGCAAATCCGGCCTCCTGCTTAAAACTCTCGAGGGCATGGTCGGCGCGGACACCATGGCCGAGGCCATGCGTACCTACTTCATGCGTTATCGCTTCACCCACCCCACCACCGAAGACTTTCTCAAGACCATCGAGCAGGTCGCCATCAAGAACGGCCGCGCCAGCGGCGTGCTCGCCCAGGCGGCCTCCAGCACACCCACCACCACGGTCGACAGCCTCGTCGGGCCGCTCGTTCTGCCGGCGCAGCCCGCAATCAACGCCGGCTCCTCCCTGCGCCCCTACTTAGACCAGGCGGTCTACGGCACGCAGATCCTCGACTACGCCGTCGAAGGCGTAAACTCCGGCCCCGCCGAGTGGTGGAAGCCAGGCGCCAGGAAGCCGTACCGCGACACCGTTACCGTGCATCGCATCGGCTCGTTCCTCCTGCCCGTCACCCTCGAGGTTGTCTTCGACGACGGCACCCGTCTGCGCGAACGATGGGATCCGGGAAACTCCCCTGAATCCGCCGACAACAACACCCGCTGGAAGACCTTCACGTACATACGAGACGCCAAAATCATCTCTGCCGAGATCGACCCCGACCACACCATCTATCTCGACACAGACCACTTCAACGACTCCTGGCGCGAGCAGGCCAATCCCGTTCCCGCACGCAAGCTGGCGAATCTCTGGTCCTCCGCGCTGCAGGGCATGGAAGAGATCGCGGGGTGGCTCGTATGACCGTCTACACCGAACCGCTCCCGCTCACGCGGCCCGCAACCCGTTCCTTCCTGCTCAGCGGCCTGCGCCTCGCCCTGCGTCACCCCGGCGCGCTTCTCTGGACCTATATCGCAAATCTCGGCCTGGCGCTGCTCTTCTCGCTGCACCTGCGCAACCAGCTCGGCACTCTGCTCGACCACTCCTTCGCCGCCGAACGCCTCAACTCCGCGTTTGACCTCGGCGTGCTCGGGGCTGCTTCCCTGCGCCTCAGCGAGCACGTCCCCTCAGCCGGCATCTCCGCCTACTCCGGCCTGCCCGTCTACCTCCTGCTGTACTTTCTTCTCGTTCCCGGAGCGCTCTTCTGCTTCCGCGCCGGAGCGCCCACCTCCCTGCGCCGCATGCTCAGCGCCGGCTTCTGCTTCTTCTGGCGCTTTGTCCGCATCACCCTGCTCACCGCGCTCGTCTCCGCCATCATCCTCGGCCCGCTGCTCGCGCTCCAGACCGCCTGGTCCACGCACGTCACGGAGAACGTGGTCGGCGAGTCCGCCTTCCTCCACCGCATGGTCGGGTGGGCCATCATCCTGCTGGTCGCGGCGTTCCTGCGACTCTACTTCGACCTCGTCGAGGTCTACACCGTCCAGCTGGACGAGCAGGTTCACCCCAACGGAAAGCCGGACCGACGGGTTCGCCGCACCCTGCTGCCCGCGCTTCGCACCCTCTGGCGCAACTTCGGCCAGGCGTATTTCAGCTTCCTGCTGATCACCCTCTTCGGTCTGCTCGCGGTCTTCGTCTGCGCCCGCGCCGCCTTCCACACGCTCGCCGAGCCGCGCACCTGGCCGCAGTTCCTCCTGCTTCAGCTCGGCCTGATTCTCAACCTTTTGGCCCGCTACTGGCAGCGCGGCGGCGAAACCATCCTCGCCGCCGACTTCCCGCTCGCAGGCACGCCGGTCTGGCCCGCAGCCCGCCCGCTCGAACCCAGCTGTACCGTCGCCGAGTCACCCGCGTTCCGCCCGGTCAAGCCTGTTCCGCCCTATGTCGCGGTATCTGTCCCGCCAACCACAACCTACCCCGCGCATCCCCCGGCCGACCCGATCCCCGGCCCCGAGCCACCGGTTCCACCGCTCAGTGGCCCGGCATACGAGCACTCGGATCCACTCGCACCGCCAGTCGATCCCTGCGAATAGCATCCAAACGGTGTCATCCTGAGCAGCGGCGCAGTCGGACAATCTGCAACTCGCATCACCCGGTTGCTGCGCGGTACGTCTTCTCGTATTCCGCCGCGAAGCGGAGGATCTGTAGGTCCTGCCGCCGAACCCTAAACCGCCGCGAAGATCTCTTCCCGCGGATCCTCCGGATTCAGCTTCGCCAGTTCGCGCAGAATCTCCTTCGACCGTTCATCCTGCACCTTCGGCACCGTCACCTTGATCTCCACAATCTGATCCCCGCGCAGCCCGTCCCGCGCAGCCGATGGCACGCCCTTCTCGCGCAGCCGCAGCTTCTGCCCGCTCTGCGTCGCCGGCGGAATCTTCAACTGCGTCCTGCCTCCACCCTCATGGGTGTCGATCGTCGGCACCTCAATCTTCGCGCCCAGCGCCGCCTCGCTCACCGTCACCGGGACCGTAATCGCGACATCGTCCCCATTGCGTCGGAAGAAGGGATGCGTCCCCGCCTTGATGATCAGGTAGAGATCGCCATTTGACCCGCCGTTCGTTCCCGCATTGCCCTTGCCCGCGAGCCGGATCCGCTGTCCATCCCGGGTTCCCGGCTTGATGCGGAACTCCAAGGGCTCCCGCCGCAGCACCACACCCTGGCCGTCGCACGTCGGGCAGCTGTTCTGGATCTGACCCGTTCCCCCGCAACGCGGGCACTGGATGTTGAACTTCATCCGCCCGCCCATCTGCGTCACCTGTCCCGTGCCGTGGCACTCCGGGCACTCCATCGCGCCGCCGGTCGTGCTCTGTCCCTTGCACGTCGGACAGACCTCCTGGCGCTGAATCTCCAGTCGAGTCACGCCCCCGCGCACCGCCGTCCAGAAGTCCACTTGCACCTGGTATTCCAGATCGCTCCCCGGCTGCGGCCCGCGCTGCGCCGGCTGCCCGCGCCCCGTCCCGCCGTTGAACATTCCTGAAAAAATGTCCTTGAAGGATCCGCCAAACCCGCCGGCGCCCGGAGCCTCCTTCGCCGCCCCGCTCCCGCGCGCCCCCTGCGCAAAATCCGAAAAATCGAACCCGCCAAAGTCGAACGGCACCTCCTGCGCCCCGCCCGCAGCCGGACCCCGTCCGCCCGCTCCACTCCCGGAGAACGGACTCGCGCCCGGTCCATATCCGCCCCGCGCCGCAGCCTCAGCCGCCGCCGGGTCAATCGAATCCGAATAAAACCCGAACTGATCGAAAATCTTCCGCTTCTTCTCGTCCGACAGCACATCGTTCGCCTCGGAGATCTCCTTGAACTTCTCCTCCGCCTTCTTATCTCCGGGATTCACATCCGGGTGATACTTGCGCGCCAGCTTGCGGAACGCCTTGCGGATCTCATCCGCCGTCGCGCCCTTCTTGATCCCGAGTGTGCCGTAATAATCCTTCGTCTGTGTCGCTGCCATCGTCAAATCCTCTTCTAAGCCACGCGCCGCTGTACTTCCTTCTTCAACCGCGGCAAGAGCTCCGCCTCACCCTGCGCCAGATCGTACGCCGCCTGCATCCTCTGCCAGTACTCCGGCGTTGTGTCGAAGTAGAGGCTCAGCCGCAGTGCCGTATCGATGGTGATGCCTCGGCGCTCGTTGACGATCTCCGCGATGCGTGTCGCCGGAACTCGCAGCGCCAGCGCCAGTGCATTGGCTGAAAGCCCGAGCGGCTTCAGGAAATCCTCTCGTAAAAACTCTCCAGGATGAACCGCCACCATGCGATCCGTTGATTTTCGTTCGATCATCTTGTCCTCACTCGTGATACTCCACCGATTCCACGTTCTCCGCGTCGCTCCCGTTCCATACGAAGCAGATGCGGTGCTGATTGTTCACCCGAATGATCCACTGGCCGTCGCGATCACCCTTGAGCGCCTTAAGGCGATTTCCGGGCGGCGAACGAAGATCGTTCAGCGTCTTCGCGTACTCAAGATCTCCCAGCCGTCCGCACGGTCCGGCATAACGGCGGCTGTGCCGGTTCGGAAAAGTCGGCGTGTTTCCTCCTCGTGGAACGAGACAATCACCCTCCGAGCGTAGCACGCGAGACGTTATACGCCTCGCGTAAACTCAGACCGCCTGACATCCCGGACACCAGAACAGATTCCGTCCCTGCATCACTTTCGTCTCCACCGCAGTCCCGCACACAAAGCACGGCCGGCCCTTGCGCCGGTACACATAATGCGCCTCTTCCTGCAGCGCCGCGCCCTTTCTGTGAGGCCGGTCTTTCGCATTCGTCGTCACGATCCGCCGATCCAACATCGCCTGCGGCATCAGCATGCGCGCATCCTTCCAGACCGTTCCCAGCTCCTGCGCCGAGACCTGACTTCCCGGTCGAAACGGACTCACCCGCGCGCGAAACAACAGCTCCGCGCGAAATATGTTGCCCAGCCCCGAAACCACAGCCTGATCCATCAGCAACTGCCCGATCGGCGTCTTCCGCTTCCCCACCCGCTCAACGAACTTCGCCGGCGAATCTCCATTCAGCGGGTCCGGTCCAAGACGCTCCAGCAGCATCTCCCACTGCTCCCCATTCCACACCGAGCAGTCCGTCGGCCCGCGCAGCTCCAGCCACTGCTTCTTATCCCACATACGCATGCGCAGCGCGCCTCGCGCCTCCGGCATCGGCTGCTCGCCCTCAACAAAGTCACCATAAAGCCCCATGTGCACATGCACAATCCGCCGCTCGCCCTTCACTCTGCCGAAGTCGTACCCAAGATGCTTGCCGACAGCCATCACCCCGGTCAGCGTGCGGCCATCCACCAGCGCCGCGCCGTCAAACCGTCCCTGCGGCGAGTCCACATGCACCTTCTTGCCGGCGAACATTCCCGCATGCAGCTCCGCCCACCGGTGCGTCTCGTTGCCCTCAGGCATCGACCAAGCCCTCGCCCGCACCTGCCGGCTCCGGCGTCTCCACACGCGTCACATCCTCGCTCGCCGCAATCTCCCGCACCACCTCGCGCGCCATCTCCCGCGCCGCCGCCCGCCGGCTCCGCCGCGGCCGCCCGCCGGACTCAAGCTCATACCGGTAATGGTCGATAATCCGGTCCGGCGTCCACAGCGCCCAGTAGTTCGCATGCCTCTCATGCATCCGTTTCAGCTGCAGATCATCCATCTGCCGCATCATCCCGCGCAGATCTTCATAATGGTCCGAGTACATCGACTCGTCCGACTCGATCAGCGCCTGCATGTCGACATACACCGGCTGCGCCCACTCATAGAACGTGTGCCACACGTCGTAGATCTCAAGATGGCCCTTTTTTACCAGCAGCGCCAGATGCTCATAAAAGTCCAGCACCTCGAACACCGTGACCGGCGGCTGCTCCAGCTCCCACGGCTGCAGACCGGGTTCTTTGCCTGCTACATCCAGCCGCGCCTGCGCCAGTCTTCGCCGCGCCGCCACGAAATTCTCCGACAAAAAGAAGCTCAACTGCTTTTCGAGATTGGCCACAGACCGATACGCCCGCTCATGCCGAAGCTGCAGACCCGCATAGCCGATCGCCCCAACGCTGGTCGCTACCAGCATCGAGGTCCCGACCGCCTGCACCATGTTCCAGTCGATCAGCATCGTCGATCAGCCATTCACTCCCTTGTTGTCATTCCCCACCCTGAGCGAAGGGGAACAATCTGCTTTCCGCTGCGCCCAACGTTCCTAGTTCCAAACCTCGTGCGCCGCGATCGCTTCGATCGAGAACACCTGGTCCGGTTCCATCTGCTGCATCTTCTCGGCGAAACGTCGTGCCTCCGCCTGAGTGTCGAACATCATCCGGTTGTAAAGCTGCCCCGCGCGCAGCTGATCGCACTTCCAGAGGGTTTCCGTCATCGCATTGCCTCCTTGAAGTTGATTCATAAGCAGCTTGTTCATGGAATCCGCAGAAAGCCAGACTCCCTCTTCCACCACATCGTCCTTCGGTCGTCCCCGCCCCGAACTCTTCATACTCTTGTAAACACCCTTCTGCGCCGTTTGACGCGCTCTTCTCCTCAATCGCGCGCCCATCTCCAGAGAAAGCGAGAGGGGTTGTTCCCATCGGAACTCCCCCTCTGCCCTTGCCACCCTGCTACGCCTTCTATCCTGCGCCCGTTCCCTGTGCGGAACGAGGCTGTTACTTCTTATCGACGTCCACATACTCGGCGTCAATCACACCTTCTTCCTTCGGTGCCTCGGAAGTCGTACCTTCCGATGCCGCGCCGCCATCCGTCGGAGCCTGCGAAGCCGCCGCCTTGTACATCGCCTCGGCCAGCTTGTGGCTCGCCGTCTGCAGCTTGTCCTTCGCCGCATTCAGCTCGTTCGCATCCGGCGTTCCGGCCAGCACGCTCTTCGCCTCGCTCAGCGCGGACTCCACCTCGGTCTTGTCGCCTTCCTGGACCTTGTCGCCCGCGTCCTTCAACATCTTTTCGATGTTGTAGACCATCGAGTCCAGCCCATTGCGCGCCTCAACCCCGTCCCGCGCTTCCTTGTCCTCTGCCGCATGCGCCTCGGCGTCCTTCGCCATGCGCTCGATCTCTTCCTTGCTCAGACCCGAAGAGCTCGTAATCGTGATCTTCTGGTCCTTGCCCGTGGCGTTATCCTTCGCCGTCACGTTAAGAATGCCGTTTGCGTCGATGTCGAACGTCACCTCGATCTGCGGCACGCCCCGGGGAGCCGTCGGAATTCCCGAAAGCTTGAACTTGCCCAGAGTCCGGTTCTGCGCCGCCATCGGACGCTCGCCCTGCAGCACATGCACTTCCACTTCAGTCTGGTTATCGGCAGCCGTCGAGAAGGTTTCAGTCTTCTTCGTCGGGATCGTCGTGTTGCGCTGGATCATCCCCGTCGCCACCCCGCCCATCGTCTCGATCGAGAGCGTCAGCGGCGTCACGTCGAGCAGAAGCAGATCCTTCACCTCGCCCGCCAGCACGCCGGCCTGCACCGCCGCACCGATCGCCACCACCTCATCCGGGTTCACGCCCTTGTTCGGCTCTTTGCCGAACAGATCCTTCACCAGCTGCTGAATCTTCGGCATGCGCGTCTGTCCGCCGACCAGGACTACCTCATCGATCTTCGAAGCATCGATGCCGGCATCCTTCAGCGCCTGCCTGCACGGTCCGATCGACTTCTGCAGCAGATCGTCCACCAGCGATTCCAGCTTGGCCCGCGTCAGCTTGCGCACCAGGTGCTTCGGCCCGCTCGCATCCGCCGTGACGAACGGCAGATTGATCTCCGTCTCCTGCGCCGTCGAAAGCTCGATCTTGGCGCGTTCCGCCGCATCCTTCAGACGCTGCAGCGCCATCTCATTGCCCTTCGAGGCCAGATCCAGACCCGTCTCCGTCTTGAACTCAGAGATCAGCCAGTCCACGATGCGCTGGTCGAGATTGTCGCCGCCCAGATGCGTATCGCCATTGGTCGACTTCACCTCGATCACACCCTCGCCCACCTCGAGAATCGAGATGTCGAACGTGCCGCCGCCGAAGTCATACACCGCAATCGTTTCGTCCTTCTTCTTATCCAGCCCGTACGCCAGCGCCGCTGCCGTCGGCTCATTCACAATGCGCTTGACGTCAAGACCGGCGATCCGCCCGGCATCTTTGGTCGCCTGACGCTGCGCGTCGTTGAAGTACGCCGGCACCGTGATGACCGCCTCGGTCACGCTGGTCCCAAGGTAGTCCTCCGCCGCCTTCTTCAGCTTCTGCAGGATCATCGCCGATACCTCCGGCGCCGTGTACTCCTTACCCTGCGCCGAAATCGCAACGTTGTCGCCCTTCGCGACCACCTTGTACGGCACCATCTTCATCTCGTCGCCGACCTCGTTCAGCCGGCGGCCCATAAAGCGCTTCACGGAGAAAATCGTGTTCTCCGGATTCGTGATCGCCTGCCGCTTCGCGACCTGTCCCACCAGCCGCTCGCCGCTCTTCGTGAACGCCACAATCGAAGGCGTCGTCCGTCCGCCCTCTTCGTTGGGAATGACCTTGGGCTCGCCGCCCTCCATCACCGCCACGCAGCTGTTCGTCGTGCCGAGGTCGATACCGATAATCTTCGCCATCATCTGTCTCCCAGTCCCTGTCCCGCGCCTGCGCTTACACCCGCCTGGCTGCGGTTTCCGCATCCTTAGAATACGATGTGAGTGAGTTCATGTCAACTAAAGTTGAGTGCCCGGCCAGCATCCCTGAAATTGGACGCAGCAAGCGAAGGTATCCGGTCCACCCACCGCCAACCCCCGTCCCTCGTTGTCCTTCCCGCACGGAATGTGTTTCTGCTCTTGTCGTCAGTCCGCAATCCCCCAGTGAAGATCTGATCCGGCAGAGCCAAAAGCCTCCGGCACGCCAGCACCACTTCTCGTTCCTTGCTCCGGCAGACGCACCAGCCTTGAGGAAAGGGAGGTCTCCAGCAATCACTCAACACGGCGGAGCGATCCTGCCCGCGTCTTCGCGTTACTGCGGCGAAGAAGTCGGCCCGTTTGCACCCGGGCTCCCAGACGACCCGGACCC
>CAXTVJ010000044.1:23424-28272 GCA_964247715.1 uncultured Acidobacteriaceae bacterium
CCGGAGCCGGAGCCGGATGAGGACGATCCAAACGAAGAGCCCCCGAACGAAGAATTCCCGAAGCCCGAGCTGCCCGTCGCTCCGCCCGCACCCGCAGCGCCCGGCAGACCGCCACCTGTCCCGCTCCCGGTATTCCCGCCATTCAGCGCACCCGCCGCCATCAGCTGCTCAATCCGCGGATCGTACAGAAACTCCCAGTCCTCGTAGTTGGTCTGCTCGTTCACGGTGAGCATGGCGAGTCCCTGCTTCGGCACTCCTACCCCCATAATCTGCCCGCCACCACCCGTGAAGCTGGTCGCGTCGGTCGACCCCGCGCTGCCGCTCGCGCCCGTCGCGCCCGAAGCCCCGGAACTCCCGAACGAAGAGCCCGAACTGCCGCCAAACGAGGAGCCCGAAGAGCTGCCAAACGAGGAGCCCGAACTGCCGCCAAACGAGGAGCCCGAACTGCCGCCGAGCGAAGAAGATCCTGACGAACCGCTGCCCGAAGAAAACCCGCTCCCCAGCGGGGTCGACCCGCCAAAGCTCGAGCTCGACCCGCTGCTGCTCGAACTCCCGCTCGCCATACCCGCCGCCGACCCCAGCCCGCCGCCCATCCCCGTCGCGCTGATTCCGCCCAGATCCTGCCCGAACAGACCCTTTACCTGGGTCTTGTTCTCGCCCACATGAATCAGCTTCCAGTCGTCCTTGCCGGTCATCGGGTCGAGGTACTTCTGCCGCAGAAAACGCTGATTATTGGTCTTATTCACCAGCGCGTCGACCGACGGCGGGTAGGTGTGGAACTTGCGGTAATACACCCGGATCGCCCGCACGTACTGGTCCGCCCGGTGTTTGGTCTCGATCTCCTGATCGTGCTTCAGTGCCTGCGCCATCTTCGGTGCGGCGATACTCAGCGCCAGCAGCATAAAGAAGACCAGCAGCACCACTGCCATCAGCATGTAACCGCCATCGCGGTGGTCATGCTCATCCTGCGCCCTGCGAACTGGAGTCTCGTAAGACATAAGGCCTAATTCTGAATCAACGGAAGATTCTGCTTGTTCGTGTTCGGCACATCCTCCACCGTGATCGAGGAGGTATTGATCGCCACAATCCGGTAGCGCCGCGCGATGACATCGCCAGCTGACGCCAGAAAGACATCATCCCCCTGCAGCAGCAGCGCATGCCGCTTTCCATCCTGCGTCGCCACCCCGAAGAACTTCAGGTTGATCGGCGGAGGCGGAGGAGGTCCGGTCTGCAGCGGTACCACAGGCGTCGTCTGAGCGATCGTCCGGCCCGGCGCAATCGGCTTCGGCATCACGGCCGCCGCCACCAGCGGCGATCCCGGCGCGAAGATATTCCGCCCCGTCCCCGAATACACCAGCGACTCCGCCGCCCGCATCCCCGCCATATGCAGCGTCGGGTCCAGCTGCGCGTTGCTCGCGCCGATCTTCACCGCGCCATTCTCCTTCACTCCCGGCCCGGCAACCGGCCCGGCAGTGGCTGTCGTCGCCGCCGGAGCGCTCCCGCCCGGCAACGGCACCGTCGTCACCACCGCAGGCGCGGCAGGCGGCGTAGCCGGCCCGCCGAACATGGAGCTGTAAAAGTAGTAGCCCACGCCAATCAGCACAAAAGCCAGCACCCCCGCGACGATCAGCTTCTGCTTATCCTCCGTGCCGATCTTCATCGCACACCTCCCGCGGTGCGCGCCGGCGCGACCGGCACGGGAATCGCCGTCCGCGGCGCAGCCGGAACCGCCGCAGCCGGCACCGAATCCGGCGTCTGGTCCAGCACCTTCACCGGCGTGCTCGCGCGCTCCGCCTCTTCATCCGAGCTCAACCCCCGCAGATACGTTCCCAGCTTCAGCCGCAGGCTCACCCGGCCGCTCTCCTGCCCGGTCAGCGTCACGCCGCTGATCACGAAGAACACCTTATCCCGCTCCAGCCCGTTGATAAACTCCACCAGCCCGCGATAGTCGCCCGTCAGGCCCGCGTCCATGCGCACCTCGGTCACCGGCCCCGAGAGCTGCGTCGTCAACGGCTCCTGCGCATAGGCCACCCGCGAGAGGTTCACATGCTCGCGCCGCGCGATCGCACCCAGCTCCGTCGCAATCTCCGAATAGCTCACCGGCAGCCGCTCCGCATAGAACGCGTCCGACTCCAGGTCGGCCTTCTTCAGCTTCGCGTCCAGCCCGTCCAGCGGACGCGCCGAAATCTCCGCCGCCTTCAGCCGCAGCTGCTGCTGCGCCACCGCCTCGTCATTGCCGCTCTGCACCCGCTGCCACAGCACACCGAGATGGATCAGCAGATATAAATTCACCAGTCCCAGCAGCGCGATCCCCGCCCAGTGCAGGTTCAGCGGCGTCATCCAGCGCTCGGTCTGCTCGCGAATGTTGAACGTGACCGCCTTCGGAGTGCTCATGGCTTCTCCTCGGCTGCGGCGGGATCGACATCCTGCACCGCCTTGTCCCGCTTCACCGCGGCCAGCGGGTTGTAGCCGCTCAGAATCTCAAACTCCACCCCGGCCGTCGCATCCAGCCCCGACCCGCCCGGTGCTCCCGCCCCGCCCGCGCTCACGTTCTGGAAGCCCGCCGCACCACCGGGAGCCGCACCAATCGCCTTCGCCTTATCCGCCGCCAGCGCCGCCTCGCCCGAGAGCCGCGGGGCCACAAACCGCTGCGAGACCTCGAGATTGCGGACCAGCTGGATCGCCCGATCGCGCGGGCCGGTCACGCGCAGCCGAATCGTCACATCGCCCTCCTTCGAGATCACCGGATCGATGCTCGTCACCTGCACGCCCGCCGGCAGCACATGCTCCAGATCCATCATCACCGCCGTCCAGCTGAAGGCCTTGCGTGCGAACAGCACATTCAAAAACTGAACCCGCGCCAGCACCGCCTGGTTCTCCGGACGACGCATCCTCGCCTGATTCGCCGCCGTCGCCGTCTCCACCCGATCCGTCTGCGCCACCAGCAGCCGCATTCGCGCAGTTGCTTCCGCGGCGCGGGAGCTCAGCACGTGCGAGCCCGCCAGCAGCGCCAGCGCCACCAGCGCCAGCGCGCCCATCGCAAGCCGCAGCCGCGCAAACAGCGGGCGCAGCTCGATAAACGGTCTCGACGCAAGATTGATCTGAATACGCATCAGCTTCTCAGGGCGCCTCGCACGCCCGCCATCCAGCCATGCGGCACTCGCGTCGTCACCGCACCGCCCACCAGCATGGAAGGCTCCACCAGCTCGCGCACGCGCAACTCCCCTTCCAGAAAACCCGCCTCCCGCAACAGCCCGTCCAGTACGTCGGCGCCGATCGTACCCGCCGCCAGCACCACGCCCGGAACCGTCTGCAGCGTGTCTTCAAAATAAGCTGCGGCCACGCTCAGCGCCTGCGTCATCTCCCGCGCCGCCGCCAGCACCAGCCGCTGCTCCCACTGGCCTTCGCTTGCGGGCAGCGCCGGAAGCATCTCCGCGCGCGGCGTCACGTCCGCCTCCGCTGTGCTTTCGAACTCAGCATCGATCTCCCGTGCAAGGCGCTCGGCTTCCAACTCCGCCGCCGTCTGGATATGGTAGTCGTCCAGCACGCCATACCCGCTCAGCGGCTTCTGCTGCGCCCACTCCCCCGCGCTGCTCTCGCGGTCCACCAGCGGCAGCGTCATCTCTTCCACCGGCAGCAGCACCTCAACGCCCGGGATGGCCCCAAGCAGCTCGGTCTCCGCCTCGACCGCTTCTTCAAGCGCCAGATCGACCGTCCGGTGCAGCAGCACTACGCCGGCCTGCACGATCGCCGTCGTAATCGTGTGATCGTCCGCATTGACCAGCAGTTGGGGCGCCTCCATCTCCTGCATGCCCGCCACCGCAGCCAGCGTCGAGGGCAGCACCGCACCCGGCTCAAAGCCCGCCTCGCGGATCATCCCTTCATACTCCGCCAGCACCGCCTTCGGCACCGCGACCGCGAGCACTCGCACACCGGCCCGCGTCTGGCTCATCACCTGGTAGCTCACCACCGCGTCATCCGCGTCGAACGGAAGCAGCTTCTTCAGCCGAAAACGCACCACCGGCAGAGCCTCCGCGGCCTTCGTCGGCAGCGAATCGAAGTCCAGCAACAGCACCCGCACCGCCGAATCCGGAAGCACCAGCGTCGTCTGCCGTTCACGCAGCGCCACCGTCTCCAGCGCCTTGCGGACGGCCGCCACGGTCTCGCGCCGCGCATCCATTTGCGTGTTCTTCAGCCCGGGCGCGGCCACGCCGCCTGCCGGCACGCCCTGGGCGACAGCCGAGACCAGCGCCTGCGCATCCTCCGCCCGCGCCGCGACCACGCCCTCGGGGCGAATCTCGATCGCAAGCCGAGGCCGCGTGCCTAACGTCGCTGGAATCAGACCCATGGCTCTAGACTACCTTCCTCATCGTCCCGCCTCGATGAAGGTAACCTTGTTGATCTCCTTCAGCGTCGTCACGCCATCGCGTACGCGGTCCAGCGCCGAATCGCGCAAAAACGCCATGCCCTTCTCCTTCGCCTTCTTGCGTATCTCCGATCCCGGCTTCTTCGCCAGCAGCATCTCGCGGATCTCATCGTCCAGCTCCAGCAGCTCGTGGATCGCCGACCGGCCGCGATAGCCCGTGCCGCCGCACTCGATACAGCCCGGACCCTCTTTGAACGCGACCCCGCGCCACTCGGAGGGAATCAGTCCATTCTCCTCGAGCTGCGTGTCCGTGTAGTGCACCTCGCGCACGCAGAACTCGCATACCTGCCGCACCAGCCGCTGCGCCAGAATGCAGTTCAGCGCGGAGACGAAGTTATACGGCTCGACGCCCATATTCAGAAAGCGCCCCAGCACGTCGACCACGTTGTTCGCGTGCACCGTCGTAAACACCAGGTGACCCG
>CAXTVJ010000045.1:0-28128 GCA_964247715.1 uncultured Acidobacteriaceae bacterium
CGCCGACGCTGCCCCTCTCTCCCAGGATTCGCCTGCGCGCCTCGCAAGGGGTCTGCACGACACGGATCTCATCCCGGGAAGAGGCGCGTGCCCGTTCCGTTCCGGGTAACGTCGTCCATCGACAACACACATTACCTGCAGGTTAACTCCCGCACCGCCGATAGGCACTCCAGCGTCCAGGCAGGTTCAACACCCGGTCGCCAGCGTCGCCGATCCCCTTGTCGCTCAAGGTCTACATTTCTGCGCCTTCCCGCTGGTTTTGGCGGGTTTCGGGGCATTTCAGAGAACCAAAGTGGGATGGGAACACCCCATCCGGCGTGCCCATGCTTGTCCTTGTAGCGGGCCATCACCCTCAGGAGAACTGCCTTGCAGCGCGCAAATCATATCCAAACTTCGGTAACCAGCTTCGTCTTCGCGGCAGCTCTTTCTCTCTGCTCGCTTATCGGTCAAAGTCCGCTCGCGGCGCAGGCTGTCCTGATTAAGGGCACCACGGCCGTCGGCAGTTCCGCCGCGCCGGTCAACGTTCCGGTGCAGCTGCCGCAAGGCGGCACGATCGGCTCCGTGCAGGTCATGGGCCAGGGCATCGCCGGTGTCGACTTCGTCAGCAATGGCGGCAGCTGCCAGGCGGGCGCAAGCTTTCTGCCGAATACGAGCTGCTCACTCTCAGTAGTGTTTACTCCGGGTTCGCCGGGCATCCGCGAGGGCGCTGTCGTGGTGCTGGACGGCAACAAGAATCTGCTGGGCTCGCAGACGATCTCCGGCAGCGCCACCGGTTCGGTGGGCGTCTTCGTTCCAGGCACCATCAACACGGTTGCGGGCGACAGCACCTGGGTCTACGACGGCGACGGACGTCTTGCGACCGGGACGGCCATCTTCCTGCCGTTCGGCGTGGCGGTCGACGCCGCGGGCGACATCATCATCGCGGACTCCTCCAACAACCGCATTCGGCGCGTGGATGGCAAAGCCGGCACGATCTCCACCATCGCGGGCGATGGCAGCGTGGGCTTCGGCGGAGACGGCGGCTTGGCAACGGGCGCAAGTCTCAACAACCCGACCTCCGTGGTTCTCGATCCCGCCGGCAACATCTTCTTCACCGATCAGGCGAACAACGCGATTCGCCGCATCGATGCGTTTACGAAGATCATCACCACCTTCGCCGGGACGCCCGGACAGCATGGCTACGGGGGCGACGGCGGTCCGGCAACGGGGGCGACCTTCAATACGCCCAACGGCCTCGCCTTCGACGCGAACGGCAATCTGTATGTGGCGGATACTGGCAACAACGTAGTCCGCATGGTGAGCGCGACGGGCACAATCTCGACGGTCGCGGGCTCGCGCTCGGGCAAGGCGGGCTATGGCGGCGATGGCGGTCCGGCTACCGCGGCGCTGCTCTCCGCGCCATGGAGCGCGACTCCGCTCGCGGGCGGCGGGTTCCTCATCGCCGACCAGAATAATGACCGCATCCGTCAGGTCGATGGCAGCGGAAATATCACCACTCTCGCCGGGTCCTCGGCCGGCTTCGGCGGAGACGGCGGTCCGGCGGCAGAAGCCAACCTCTACCAGCCCGCGGCGACGCTGGTCGACGTAGCCGGAAACATCTACATCGCGGACGCGGGCAACAACCGCGTGCGTCGCATCAATGCAAAGACCGGCCTCATCAGCACCGTCGCCGGAACCGCCAACGAATCCATCAGCGGCGACGCCGGTCCGGCGAACCAGGCCAGCCTCTACGGCCCGTACGCCTTTGCGCTCGACATCAAGGGCAATTTGTATATCGCCGATGTGTTCCACAATCGCATCCGCATGGTCAGCGCCAATCAGGCGCTGCTGCAGTATCCGACCATGCGCGTCGACCGCATCTCCGCTCCGCTGACGCAGACCATTGAGAACGACGGAAATGCGCCGCTGAACGTGTCGCAGTTCAACCCGGTTGCGAACTCGCAGCTCGACGCGGGCACGACCACCTGCCCCCTCTCCACCCCGCTGGCCGTGGACGCCCAGTGCGTGGTCGGGGTGGACTTTGCGCCGACGACAACCGGCACACTGGTCACCGGTGAGCTCGACGTCGACTCCGACGCCGGGAACTCGCCCGCCGCCATCGACCTGCAGGGTCAGGTGCTGAACGTCAACCCGACCGTCGCCACCGTCACTTCGAGCGAGAACCCCAGCGTTGTCGGTGATACCGTCAACTTCTCCGTCTCCGTCACCAGCGACGGCGTTACGCCAACCGGAGCGGTCAAGCTGCTGGACGGCACGACCACCATCGCCTCCGGATCGCTCGGCTCGGGTGGTGTGGTCAGCTTCCCCATCTCCAACCTCACCGACGGCAGCCACTCGATCACCGTCTCCTACGCGGGCGATCCGCAGAATGCAGCGGCGGTCTCCACCCCGGCGCTCCTCCAGGTCGTCAAAGACAAGAGCGCCGCCACGACCACCACTCTCTCCTCGGCGGCCAGTCCGACCATTGCCGGCGCTCCCGCCACCTTTAACGCCACGGTCTCCGTCGTGACGGCGAACTCCGGCAGCGGCAACATCGGCGGCACCGTCTCCATCCAGCAGGGCCTCAACGTCCTCGGCGTCGGCAACATCAACACCGCCACCGCCTCGGGCAGCACCGCCATGGCGGCCATCACTCTAACCAACCTGCCTGTGGGATCGGACAGCGTGGTCGCGATCTACTCCGGCAACTCCAGCTACGCGACCAGCACGTCCGCGCCGCTCCTCCAGCTGGTGCAGCTCGCCACCTCGAAGACCTCGCTCCTCTCGGCGGGCAGTCCGGCCATCGCAGGCGCTCCGCTCGCGCTCACGGCTACCCTCACCTCGAACGGCGCCATCCCGACTGGCTCCGTCAACTTCCAGGATGGCGGCATCGCCCTCGGCTCGGCGATCATCAACGCCCAGGGCATCGCTTCCCTGTCGGTCCCGGGCAAGTTCTGGACCGTCGGCAACCACAGCCTGACCGCGGTTTATCCGGGGGACACGAATAACTCGCCCAGCTCCTCGGCTCCGCTGCTCGAGCTCATCAACATCGCCCCGACCACAACCACTGTCGTCTCTTCGCTGAACCCGGCGGGTGTGGGCGCGACGGTCACCTTCACGGCCACCGTCAGCACGGGTGGTTCGACCCCCACCGGGACGCTCCAGTTCTTCGACGGCACCGCGTCGCTGGGCATCGTCAACGTGACCCCGGCGGCGAATGGTTCGGCGGCATCGGCGAGCTTCTCCTCCACGCTGACGCTCGGCGCGCACGCCATGACCGCGGTCTACTCGGGGGACACCTTCAACGGCAAGTCCACCTCGGCCGGCCTCACTGAAACCATTCAGGCGGCAACCGACGGGGCGACGCTGCAGACCAGCGCCAGCACCATCGTCCTCGGATCGCCGCTGACCCTCACCTCGCAGGTCTCGGGAACGGGGTCCACCCCGACCGGGACGGTGACGCTGCTTGACGGCGGCGCCACCATCGCGAGCCAACCGGTGACGGCCAGCGGTCTCGTCACCTTCACCAATCCCCAGCTCAGCATCGGCACGCACGCGCTGACCGCCGCTTACTCCGGCGACCAGAACCACCAGGCCGTCACCTCACCCACCCTCACCGAGACCGTCCAGCAGGCGACCACCACCGCGCTGACACTCTCCTCGGCGACCGCCACCGCAGGCACCTCGGTGACGATCAAAGCAGTGGTGACGGGCGTCTCCGGCAAGCCGGTTACCGGTACGATCAAGTTCACCGACGGCGGCGCGGTTTTGGCCTCCATCGCTCCGGACGCGACCGGGACCGCCACCTTCACCTCGACCACGCTTGCCCCCGGAGCGCACGTTCTCCAGGCGGCTTACTCGGGCGACACACTCGACGCGGCCAGCAGCTCCAACACCTCTACCCTGACCGTTGCGATCGCGACCACCGCGACGGCCTTCACGACCAGCGCCAACCCGATCAACTCGGGCTTGAGCCTGACCCTGAATGCCACCGTCACCGGGAACGGCGGCGCGCCAAGCGGCTCGATCACCTTCAACGATGGCGGCACGGCGATCACCACCGTGCAGCTCTCGACAGCGGGCACGGCGAGCTTCTCGCTCTCCACCCTCGCTCCGGGCATCCATCAGCTCTCGGCCACCTACTCGGGCGATACGCTGGACGCGAAGAGCGTCTCGTCGACCATCTCCGAGCAGGTCGCCCAGAAGACCTCCGTCACGCTCGCCTCGAGCGTCAACCCGTCGCTCCTGCAGGACACCGTCACCCTCTCGGTGACGGTCGCGAACGGCTCGATCACGGCGGTGCCCACCGGCTCCGTCATCCTCACCGACGGCGGCTCGACGCTGGCGACGGTCACCCTGACCAATGGTACGGCGACGTACACGTGGCAGGCTCCGGCGCTGGGCACGCACACGGTGGTCGCCAGCTATACGGGCGACAACCAGAACTCGCCGGCGGCCTCGCCGCAACTCACCCAGACGGTCAATCTGCGGCCGAGCACGGTGAGCTTCAACCCGTCGACCACCTCCCTCTCCTCCGGCCAGCAGATGACGCTGATCTCGGTGGTGCAGGCGACGGGCTCTCGCCCGGCGACCGGCACGGTCACCTGGATGTCGGGCTCGACGGTGATGGGTACCGCGGCGATCGACGCGACGGGACTTGCGACCGTCACGGTCACTCCGGCGCAGGGTGTGTGGAACACGGTCGCGCAGTACTCCGGCGATGCGCTCTACGCGGCTTCGGTCTCGCAGCCGCAGACGATCACGGTCGGTCCGACGCTCGAGTTCACCATCGGTCTGACGCCCTCGAACATGTCCATGCAGAGCGGCGCGCACAGCAGCATGAACATTACCATCAGCACGGCGGCGACCTTTACGGACACCCTGGCCATGGGCTGCGCGGGGCTGCCGGTCGACGCGACCTGCACCTTCTCGCAGGATCAGATCGCCACCAGCGGCGGCGCTTCGCATCAGCTCACCGTGATCGTGGATACGGGCAACCCGCTCGGCGCCGGACCCACGGCGCAGCTGCGGACGCCTCACACTGGAGGCATGTCGGCCACTTACGCCTGCGCGCTGCCGGTCGGAGCGCTGATGGCTCTGCTGCTCGGGTTCAACCGCCGCCGCATCCTGCGGAACCGCAAGCTGGTGCTGCTCTCGCTGATGCTGCTGGCCGGCTTCGGCTCGACGGTACTCACGGGTTGCGGCTCCAACTTCAACCAGCAGCCGACGCCCGCGGGAAGCTACACTTTCCAGATCGTTGCGACCGGCAACAAGACGGGCGTAACGCAGACCGCAACCGTGCAGCTCACGGTCACGAAGTAGGCACATACGATGACAAGGGTCAGGCGCAACCTTCTCCCCATCGCACTCGTCGCCTGCGCGCTGTTCTCCGGCATCAGCCGGAGCGGCGCGCAGGCAGCCCCCACCGCTTACGGACCCGGCTCCTACGTCTCACTCGGCTTTACCGCCTCGGCTTACCAGCAGGACTACGGAAAGCGCTACATCGAAGGCGGCACCGTGTACCTCGATGCCAACCTCTACCGCAGGATCGGCGTGGAAGCGGAGTTCCGCGACCTCGCCGCGCACACCTCGGAGGACGTCAAGGAACGGACCTACCTTGCCGGCCCCAAGATCTCCGCACTCGCGCACAACCTGCGCCCGTACGCGAAGCTGCTGGCCGGACGCGGCGACTTCGACTTCCCCTTCCACTACGCCAAAGGTTCGTACTTCGTCGTGGCGCCCGGCGCGGGTCTCGACTGGCGCGTCGGCCACTCCAGACTGAACGTGCGGGTGATCGACGTCGAATACCAGATATGGCCGCAGTTCACCTTCGGCGCAATGCATCCCTACGGCGCCAGCGCGGGCTTCAGCTTCGATCTCTTCACGCCCGAGTCCGGCCCGCGCGGACGCCACTTCTAACCTCTCCCTCACCCGCTGCCCGAGGTCTGCATAACGAAACGGCACTCCCATCGGGAGTGCCGTTAGAACGTTCTCTTGCAAACGTTGCGAGCCGGCGTGCCAGGCTCGGTTTCGGATCTAAAGCTGGCTTGAGAGGGAGGTAGCGATGTGGGTGTAACCCGCGGCGACCTGGCTTCCCAGGTTCCTCATGGTGGCGATGGCTGCGAGCGCAATCAACGCGGCCGCCAACGCATACTCGATGAGATCCTGACCGGTCTCGTCGCGGAGAAAGCGCCTCAGGCTGACGAACCGGCGCAGCGCCTTCAGATGGAGTATCGGGTCGATCGTCTGCTTAAACATGGATGAGAGGCACTCCTGGCCTCAAACGAGTGTCGCTCTGGATGGGTAGCGGAGATATCCCACCTGGGTGGGATGCAATCCTCAGAGGGCCAGTGAGTCGCTCCGGCTTACAGATTCGAGGACAGCGTGGACGAGATGGAGAGGTAGGCGGAGGCGATCTGCGTGCCCAGGCTCCTCATCAGAGCGACGCAGCTCAGGGCCAGCAGAAAGGCCACCAGCGCATACTCGATGAGATCCTGGCCGTCCTCTTCAACGACGAGGCACGAGCATTGCAGCGCCAGTCTGCGAAGTGCCCTCGTAATGGCGCGCAGGCGTACAGGATCGAGGGGCATAGGGTTCTCCATGCACAGGATAACGGCGAACCGGAGCAAGACTCCATCCCGCAAACAGCGAAGGACGTGACGCGAAAGACGCAGAGCGCCTCCACTGCGTTACGGCGTGCGGTACCTGCTCGACTTGCTGCTGCCTTGCAGGTTACTGTACCTTGCCGCGCGGGCGCAGCCGCTTCAGCTCGTTCGCGCAGCTGATGGCGTTCAGCGCGCCCAGCTTCAGGTTGTCCGCTGCCAGCCACAGCCAGAAGCGGCGATCCGTCAGCGTCTCGGAGGCCGACCGCACCTGCACCATGATGTCCTCCTGGCCCGCCGCGGTCAGATTGCTCGGGGGCTCGGAGTCGTCGGCCACCACATCGATGCTCTCGCCCGCAAGCGCAGCCTCGAGTTCATGCACCCGCGCCTCCCGCTCCAGCTCCACCAGCACCGAGAGTACATACCCGTGGAAGACCGGCGTGTGCACGGCCTGAACGGCAAGTTCCGGCAGGTTCTCGCCCGCCAGCCGATAGTGCCGCAGAATACGCTTCGCGGTTGAGTTGAGCTCGATCTTCGCGGCCTCACCCACGGTCGGCAGAATGTTGAACGCGACCTGCGCATCGTAGACCTCACGCGGCAGACTCTGGAACGACAGCAGATTCACCGTCTGCTGATGCAGCTCGTCCATCGCCTCGCGTCCATACTGGCTGGCCGGCTCGAAGACCGTGGCCGCCAGCGAACGCACCGGAAGCTGCGTACGCAGACGTTCGGCCACCAGCGCCAGCATCACCGCGGCCGGGGTCGCCGAGACCACGGCCGACGTGGAGAGATCAATCTCCTTCGCCGCGCGGCTGCCCATCGCCGCGTGAACGAACGGTGCCCGCACCACAACGCCAGGCTCACCCTCGAGCGCGCCCGAGACATCGACCAGGCTCGCACCCGCCGTGCGCGCGGCGCTCCAGTGCTTCTTCGCGGCGTCAGCCTCGGCAAAGAAAACGAAATCCTTCCGCTCGAACGAAGCTTCGTCGACCTGCTGGATGACGGCGGCTTCCTCTCCCACCGCCGCAACCGTGCCGCCGGCACTCTCGTCGTCGAGCAGCGTCACGTCGGACGCCGCCAGCAGCGACTCGCCCAGTTCATCCGCCAGTTCCTTGCCCGCGAGCGTCGATGCGCCCACGATGGCGATTCTGTACATTCCTTCAGTCATGGTTACCGTTTACTCTCCGCTGCGACTCTGCGCCGGCGCTGCCACCCGTACGCCAGCCGCGCCAGCACCCCTGACACAAGATAGCCCAGCGCGATGACGATCAGGGCGATCTCGGAAAAACGCGCAATCACGATGATCACCAGTCCCATCAGAACGACATACTGGAAGGGCTGCCGGCTGCCCGAATCGATCTCCTTGCCGCTCCAGAAGCGCCAGTTGCTCACCATCAGAAAGCCTACCCCGGCGATCAGCAGCAGCCAGACGATCGAAACGCGCGGATCGTGAATGGGGCTTCCGTCGTAGAGATGGACCACCGACGCGATGACGCCCGCGCCCGCCGGAATGGGCATGCCGACGAAGTACTTGCGCCCCGGCCGTCCGGGGTTGCGCGGCTGCGGATTGATTGAGATATTGAACCGCGCGAGACGGCAGGCGCCGCAGATCAGAAACAGGAAACACGCCACGATCCCGATCGGCACCACGGCATTGCGCACCGCCGGCAGGTAGTCCGGCGGCAGCATGCGAAATCCCCACACCCAAGCCAGGATCGCCGGCGCAACCCCGAACGTGACGACGTCCGCCAGCGAGTCCAGCTCCTTGCCAAAGTCGCTGGTGGTACGCGTCATGCGCGCCACCCGTCCATCTACCCCGTCGAAGACCACGGCAAACCCGATGGCAAGCGCCGCGAGATTGAAGGCATGTTCATCCCCCGCTGAGCCGCGGACGCTCTCCGTCATCGCGTAGAAGCCGGCGGCGATGTTGCCTGCCGTAAACAGCGAGGGCAGCACGTACATACCGCGGCTCGGCCTCCGCCGGGCTGCGTGCGCTTTGCCAGAATACGAATCGATCTCCCCACCGGACGGCGGCTGCATCAGGCGTTCCCGTTGCCGGAGCCGGAGACCTCGCGCATCACCGCGATCACCGTCTTCCCGCCGGAAACACGGGTGCCGACCTTGACCCGGAGTTCGGCATCCGCGGGCATGAGGATATCGCAGCGCGAGCCGAACTTGATCAAGCCCATGCGCTGTCCCCGTTCCACCCTGTCGCCAACCTTCAGATTGCAGACGATGCGGCGGGCGAGCAGACCAGAGATCTGTTTAAACGAGACCTCGCAGCCCTCACCCTCGATCGTGATCATCGTCTGCTCGTTCGTCAGCACCGACTCAGGCTTCATCGCGTTCATAAACCCGCCCTGCCGGTAATCAACCACCGTCACCGTGCCGCCGATCGGCACACGGTTGACGTGCACATCGAAGACGCTCAGGAAGACGCTCACGCGAAGACGTCCTCCGCCGTTCGTCTCCACCCACTCCGCCTCGGTAACGAGGCCGTCGGCGGGCGAGACGATCAGACCGGCTCCCTGCGGGATGCGGCGCGCCGGATCTCGGAAGAACCACAAGAAAAACAGCGCGAGCAGCACCGGAGCCACCACCAGAAAGGTGCTGTGCGTCATCACCCAGAGCACTGCGGCGACCAGCGCAAGTCCCAATCCGTACAGCCATCCGTCGCGAACCATGTCGACTGATTATACGTTCAATCCCATCCTGCTGACCGCATGCCCCCTGGCAGCAGCATTCAGTCCAGCTCGACAGGGTCAACGCGCGGTACCATGGCCCGCATCAGCACGGCGTCATCCCCGGGCTCCGCGTAGTAGTTCGGCCGGCGTGCGACTTCAAAAAAGCCAACCCGCTCGTACACCCGCCGCGCCGATCTACTGGCCGCCCGCACTTCGAGCTCGACCGTCGCGATCCGACGTGCTCCGCACCAGGCCAGCACCGCCCGGCACAGCGCCGTGCCCACTCCGTGACCACGTTCCTCTGCTTCCACAACGACCGATTCGAGCTCGGCGGGGTTGGTCAGCGCGGCTACGACCGCAAAGCCCGCGACCCTGCCGCGCACCTCGGCCACCAGCAGGCAACGCTCTTTCCGGTTCAGAGCTTGCGCGTGGGCAGCCTCGCTCCAGTGCGGCGCCGTGGCGGCCGCACGCTCGATGGCGAGCACGCGCGCAAGATCGCCCTCCCTGCCCTGCCGGATAATCGGATCCGCGCTCACCCGCAGCTCACCTTGTCGCGCCGCGGGCGAGTGCATCGGCCTTCGCCTTCAGCTCGGCATCGGTGCGCCGCAGATAATTCGCATCGGCGGTGACGACGTCGGTCCACGCCCCGCGGACCATACGCTCGAGCACAAGCCCCCGCATCGTCTCTGCCCCGGGTTCGGCAACCAGCATCACGCCTTTCGCGATCCCTCCCAGACGCTCCGCCAACTGCGCTTCACAGGCGAGGCCGCCGCCTTCCCGCTCAATCAGCGCCGACGCCGCCTGCTCACTCAGCAGGGACTCCGAAAGACAGACACCCTCATTATAGAGACCGCAAAACAACTCGGCGCGGCCCGCATCCAGCAAGGCTGCGACGCGCCCGCGTCCGGACGCCGCCAGCAGGGCAAGGCGCGAGATCGCCACCAGCCCGAGCGCCCCCGCCTCGCACAGCCCTTTCGCCGCGCTCAGGCCAATGCGCACCCCCGTAAACGATCCCGGGCCGCAGACGACTCCCACAGCGCTCAACCCGCGCAGCCGTTCACTGCCCAGCACGTCGCGCAGCATGGGAAAGAGCTGCTCCGAGCTCTCCCGTCCCGCAACCCGCCGCTCCGTCAGCACCATCCCGCCATTCGCTACCGCGACAAACCCCGGCTGCTCCGCCGAGGAGGATGCCGTGTGGATCAGCAGCATGCGTCCGTCGCCGCTCATGGAAGATCCGGCCTGTACATCGTTCTTCACAGCTTCGATCTTACCGTTCGCTGCCGCATCCAATTCCCTGTGCAGTCGCTTACCTTCCTCAGCTCCGGCAAGATCATTCGGCTCGACGCCGCGACCCCTGAGGGAACTCCGAATGACACGAAGCGCTATCCGGCAGTGCTGGTGCTGCACGGCTCCGGTGGCAATACCAGCTTCTGGCTGGACCGTATCGCGCCCTTCATCGGCCAGGTCGGCATCGCGATCTTCGCCGTACATTACTTCGACGCCACTGGCACCGAGCGGGCCACCACCCAGCACTTCACCGACGACATACATATCCCGGCATGGTTCCAGACCATACGCGACGCGATCGCGCATATCCGCACACTCCCGCAGGTCGATCCTGCGCGGTTGACGCTGCTCGGCATCTCGCTGGGAGCGTTTCTGGCGCTCGGGCTCGGTACCGAGACGCCGTCCGCAGGCTCACCGCCTTTGCGTGCCCTCATCGATATCTCAGGCGGGTTGCTGCCGCCCTGGGACGCAGCGGCGACTCCGGCGTTTCCGCCCACCCTGATCCTGCATGGAGATGCCGACACCACGGTCTCGGTAGATCACGCCCAGCGTCTCGACGTTCTGTTGACCCGGCTCGGCGTCGCCCACACGACCTCCATCCTCCCAGGCGAGGGTCACTGGTTCTCGGGTGCCGCGCAGAAGCGCATGTTCTTCGAGATCACGTCGTTCCTCGGTCGGCATCTATAAGGGTCAACGATAATGCACGCACCGGAGACCCGGCATCTGTAGAGGCATGTCTTTCCTGCTTATCCTTGTCGCGCTCGTCTCCGGTATCGCCAATCCCTTTCAGTCCGGGTTCAACGCGGAGCTCAACAAGCGGCTCGGCGCGCCGCTCTGGACGACGGTCACGGTCTACCTCACGGGCCTGCTTGGCATCCTGCTGCTCGAGGCACTGGTCCGCCACCCGCTCCAGCTGTCAAAGTTCGCAGACGTTCCGTGGTGGGCATGGCTGGGCGGCCTGGTCAGCATCATCTCGACCTTCATCGGTCTTTCCATCGCGCAAAGGCTCGGCTCCGGCGTATTTACAGGAGCCTCCCTGACGGCAGCTTTGCTGACGTCCGTGCTGCTCGACCATTTCGGGCTGATCGGCTTCAAACAGCACACGGCGTCACCCGGGAGGCTGGCCGGCTGCGCTCTGATGGTGACTGGTTTGTGGATGGTTTCGAAGTTCTAGCCCGCCCGGCGGATCTGAGCGCCTCACAGCGTATGGCTCACCGCAGGCGTCCGGCTCGAATGTTCCGCCGCGAAACCCGGCAGAGGAATCATTGCGGCCAGCGCCAGCAGAAGAATGGTGACTACCGCAAATGCGACGACGCGACTGCTGTATTGCTCATCCCGAGACATCATCCGATCCTTCCAAGCCCGTAAGCACAGAGACTCAGATGACGGAAGTAACGAAAGCGTTACAGACAAAGCTATTTATATCTGCGCCGAATTTTGTACACGATGCTGAAGACGCCCGTCTCGTCGCGCGTGGCGACCAGCGACGTATCCGGCGTGAGCTGGTACGCCACCTGGATCAGCTGCTCCGACGAGTAGTTCACGTTCGTCGCGTAGGTCAGGGTGATCTGCTGCGTGAGCTGCTGCTGCACCGTAATGCGCGCGGAGGAGCCGCCCAGCGTGCCGATAAACGCCGGATCGATCTTTACGCTCGCACCGCCGAACAGCTTCGAGACACGGCTCGACACGGTCGCGTTCAGCGCCCCGCCCAGCAGTGCGTTCGTCGTCGGGTCGGTACCCGCCGCCTCCTCCTGTTCGCTGTTGATCTGCGACTCTTCCTGGGTGCGGCCGAGCGCAAGCAGTGAGAAGATGTCCGCCTCGGTCAGCGGCGGCTCGGAGCGGTAGGTCGGCTTCAGGTTCGTCACCGTGCCGTGCAGCCCAATGGTCACGTCGTACGTCTCGACCCGTGCCGTCACATCAAGGTCGACGGTCGGGTCGATGCGCACCGGATTCGAGAAGTAGATGTTGCCGCGCTCGAGCTGATAGCTGGTCCCGGCAAAGGTCGCGCTGCCGTCCGTGATCTGGATGCGTCCCAGCACGGTGGGGTCGGCCACCGTGCCGCGCACCGTCAGATCGACCGTGCCCGCCAGCTTGGCGTAGCTGTTCTGGAAGTCGAGCTGCGGCGAGCTGGTAATGTGCACGTCCATGCGCACCCTGTTTGTCGGCGCCGAAGGATCGGGCGGCGCGCTCACGCCGCCGGCACCCGCGAAAGCCGCAAAGTCGACGTCCGGCCCCACGCCGAAACGCGTCAGCAGCACGTTCCCGCTCAGCAGCAGGCTGGAGGGCCCACCCTGCAGACGCAGGCTCGTGTTGGCGGTGGCGCTCAGCCCGTAGAGACGCACACGCACCACATTGCCGGTCGCGGTCAGGTCGGCATAGAGCCCGTTCCGGTACGTCAGAAACCCGCCCAGCGAAAGCTGCCCGCCGCCGGTCTGCGCCGTCAGCGTCTGCACCACCAGCCGGTTCTGGTTGAAGACCAGCGTGCCGTTCATGTTGCTCAGG
Source organism: uncultured Acidobacteriaceae bacterium (assembly GCA_964247715.1). Lineage (GTDB taxonomy): Bacteria > Acidobacteriota > Terriglobia > Terriglobales > Acidobacteriaceae > Edaphobacter. Next base: position 13,055 of record CAXTVJ010000045.1, read on the forward strand.
CCGTTCGGAATACCGTCCATCGCGGCATTCACGTTCTCAAACTGCACCTTGCCCGTCAGCGCCGGGTCGGAGATCACCCCGCCCGCACCCACCGCGAACGTCACCTTGCCGCTGGTGATCAGATCGGGATCGAGCGTGTGCGCGATCGCCATGTTGATGCTGCCTTCCGCCGTCACCTTCAGCGCGCCGGCACCCATGCTCGGCTGGCCCGTTGCCGGATCGTTCGCACCGAAGACCTGTGCGCTTCCGCTCGCACGCAGATCGGTATCCGGTCCGGTGATGTGCACGGCGTCAAGCGTGAGCAGGCCACGCTGCAGCCCGACCAGGAGCGGACCGGCCGTCTGGAAGGTCAGTCCCTGCGAGGTCACCGAGAACGCATTGAAGTTCGCCTGGCCGGAGAGCGCGGCCGGGGTCTTTGCCGGTCCGCTGACCGTAACCGTGCCCGCGATCTCGGACGATGTGGCCGGCGGCGGCGTGCCCGGCTGCAGGAACGACATCACCTTCTGTGCGGTCAGGCCCGCCAGCGAAAGCTTTGCCTGCGTCTGGCAGTCGCCCGTCAGCTGCGTCTGCCCGTCCGCGTTCACCTGCATGCCGATCAGATTGGAACGAAGCGTATAGCGCACCAGAGAACCCTCGCTCTGCGCCTCCACATCGGCCTGCCCGACCGCCTTGCCCTGATACACCACATCGGTCAGCTTCACACTGGCCTTCAGACCCGGCTGCTCGAGGGTGCCATTCGCATCGGCATTCAGGCTGATGACGGCATCCGCGTCCAGATTCTTCTGCTGGATGGTCTTGAACTTCGACAGCCTCAGACCGTTACCCTGAATGTGTCCGTGGAAGCGCTTCGACGTGAGATCGTACCCGCCATTGCCCGTGATGCTCATGCCGCTGAGCTGCAGCGCCACGCGTGAGGCCTCGATGTCCTGCCCCTGCACGCTCAGGTCGACGTTCACCGACTGGTACGGCTCGCCGTATGCCGTGCCGTTCGCCAGCGAAATGTTACCCGAACCGCTCAGCTTCGCCAGCGTGCCCGCCACCTGCGCGTTGACATCAATCGTCCCCGTCACCGGAATGCTGTTCTGCTGGCCCGCAATCGTCAGCACGTCGACCAAGTTCGCCTGCGCCAGCTGCACCTTCGCGTCAATCGCGGTACCCTGGTCCCACACATACGTCGCCTGACGATGGCGATAGACGGTCCGCGGCTTGAACGTGCCGGCCACGTGCAGGACGGCGCTGCCCTGGGTAATCGTCGAGCTTCCCACCGCCAGGCCAGCCGGTGTGTACTCCGCATCCGCTACCAGCGAGTCGATATGCACGTCAGTCGGCGCGTTCGTCGTCGCCGGCTTTGCCGCCGCCGGGGACGTCACCGCTGCGGTAATCAAATTCGTGGTCGCGGGTGCCGGCGGGGCAGGCGTCGCCTGGAAGTCGCCCAGCCGCACCTCGAGATTGCTGGCCTGGAGGTGTCCCTTCACATCCAGCTTCGCCAGCTCCCCGCGAGCCGTGCCGTGAAACGAAGCAGACCCGTGCAGCGTAATCGGGATCGCCCTCGCGCCCTTGTTGCCGTTGCCCGACACGCCAAGTGTCGTCAGTAACTGGTCATACTCGCTCAGATCGCGCACCGTCACGTCCGCGTTCAGCGCGGTAAACCGGTCGCCCGCGGCGACACCCAGCACACCATCCGCACTGAGCGTGGACTGCGGGGTCGCCAGCGCCAGCCGCTTGACGTTCACCACCTCGCGCGCGCCGTCGTAGTGACCCAGAATCTGCCCGCTGACCGGGATATCGCGGCCGCGACGCGAACCCACGGGAAGCAGGTGAAGATCGGCATCGACCTGCACCGTATCGGCGATGTCGGTTGCGGGTCCGCCCCATTCCACCTTCACCGGCCCGTTGACGGCGGTGTCGAAGCCGAGATCACCGTAGTGCTCGGGAGCGGCGATCGCCATAATCGTCCGCAGCGGAATGCGATCGACCGTCACCGTCAGATAGGCGTGCGCGGGCGAGACGTTCGTGACCGTCGGAGCGGCCGAAACCGCCGGCTGCCCGGTCACCGCAACCGCCGTCTTATTCGCCGTGGTGGTCGCGCCCTTCACCGTGGGCGAGGTGCTGGGCGTATTCTGCGGCACTTCGCCAAGCCAGTTCTCGATCTTCAGCTCGCCGGTCGCGCTGCCGCCAGTCTCAAGCCGACCCGTGAGCGCACTGAACAACAGCTCGCTCGGGGTCACCTTCAGCTGCGCCGACGCATTCACGTCCCGTACGCGCACGTACTCGTTCACATAAGCCGCGCCATGCGTCTTGATGTCGCCCGCCAGCAGATACCCGGCCTGGCACTCGGGATCCGGCGGAAGCGCCTTGGGGCTGTTCTGCGCTGCTTCCTTGCGGCTGCGGAAGCGCTCGAACGCGCGTGGCTTCTTCTGCGCCTCCACCGGCTGCACGGCGCAGCTGTGGCCCGCCACGTTGAGATCGAGCGTGCCCGCCCGCAGCCCGTCCACCCCGCCCAGCAGCTCGATCTGGTGCAGCTCGAGCGAACCCGAGACGTTCGCCTGCCATGTCGGGTTGTTGAAATGGGTGACCGTCGCCGAAGCCTTCAACTCCGAGTGTTCGCCCGAATGAAAGTCGAACGAAGTGAGCGCGAACATGTCTCGACCAAGCTGGCTTTCGAGGTGCAGGCTCGACTTGACGTCCGGCTCCTGATCGATCTGGGTGTGCAGGTTCTTCAGGTCGACGGTGGCACCGTAGCGGTCCGTCGCAGAGAGGTAATGCACCTCGGCGTTCAGGTCCTGCGCCGCCAGGTTGAACGGAATGGCGCGATCGTTCACCAGCGCCACGCCGTGCACCAGCTCCACCGTGTTCGCCTTCAGGTCGAGCAGCGTGTCGGTCACCGGCTCGGTCGATTGCGTCGGATGCTTCGGCACCGGCTGATTGGTCTTGCCGTCCTTGTCGATGATCAGATGAACGTGCGGCGCTTCCACCCGCAGCAGGTTCAACCCGATGTGCGACGCCGCGCCCGTACCCGTCGTGTGCTGGAAGAAGCTGATGATCTTCAGTCGCAGGAAAATCTTATCGGCCGCAAGATAGGGCGTTTCGCCGGGGCCTTCGGTGCCGTGGATGACGAGGTTGTCGGCCTCAATGGCCAGGTGCCACAGGTTGAACGTGAGATGACCGAGCTCAACGCGTCCGCCGGTCGCGTCCTCGAGCACGCTGACCACTTCTTTGCCGACGCGCCGGTCAAAATCCGGCGTCGTCGTATACCAGGAGAAGATCGCCAGCAGCACAATCAGCAGCAGAACCAGCGAGCCAGCCAGCCACGCGGTGCCGCGCAGTATGCGCCCGCCCAGGCTGCGATGACGTGTCGGCGCCGTAGCTTCAGGCTGATTGGAAGCAGGGTTCAAGGGCGTCTCGCTCACGGCTGCACCTCACCCGGCCGGATCACGCGCACCGATCCTTCCGCTTTAAGCTGCGTCAACCAGTCGGAAAGCAGAGCGTTCACCTGCTGGGCCAGCAGAATCTCCTGAATCCGATCCGAGAGCACGGCCACCTTGGGCGGCTTCTGACTGGCCTTCGCATAAGCCGGAAGCAACACCTGGTCGTAGTAGGTCTTGATCTGCTCCGGCGTAATGTCGATCCCGGAACGGAAACGGAGTTCGATAAATTTCAGCACTTCCATCCGCTGCTGCCAGCGCTGTTCGAGCTCCTCCTGGGTGTAGCCCTGAGCGTGCACAAACCGGTCCCAGCCCGCGTCCGTCTCGCAGCGGTACTGCTTGCAGGCGGGCAGGTCCTTGCGCAGCGTCTGCAACTGCGCCTCCACCTCCTGCTTCGTGACCGCCATGTCCGGCTGCAGCTTGGCCTGCTCGAGAATCAGGTCGCGATCGATCAGTCGCTCGATCGCCTTGTCCCGGGTGTTCACGCCCTCGGTCGTAAACGGCTCGAAGTTCTCAAAGCGCTGTTCGTCGGCGACGTCGCTCTCCAGCACCAGATCGCCATTTACCACCGCGATCACCTGATCGACCAGCACGCCGGGCCCGGGAGTGACCGGCGGCTCGGATGGCACCAGCTTGGTCGACAGCACCTCTCCCTGCGACGTCGCCTGGCCGTGCACGGTGTCGGGCGCGGCCGAGGTCTGACTGGCGGTCTGGGTTGCGCCGGTTTGAGGCGCGGCTTTGGCCCCGGGCGCGGCCTGCGCCGCAGGCGTCGGCACCGGGGTCGGCGCGGGCGGAGCCGTCTCCGCCGCCTGCCCGTGCAGCGCCGGCGCGCACGCCAGTGCCAGCGCGAACGCTGCGGTCAGCCTGCCGGAAGGTACGAAACGCCAGCTCATCAGAACGCCTGCCCGATCGAAAAGAAGAAGTTGAAGTGGCTGGCCTGCCCGACATACGGGGTCTGCCCGTTCACAAATGCGCCGGTCGAAGTCGTCGAAGGGAAGACCGGATAACTCGGCGGATTCAGGTTGTACGAGAGGTCCAGCCGGATCGGCCCCACCGCCGTGTGATAGCGCGCGCCCAGTCCGATCGCATGCGAGAAGTAGTTGAAGTTACAGGTGCCGATCGTGCCCGACAGATTGTTGCAGGTCGACTCGTTCGGCTGGTGGAAGCGCAGGAAGCTGGGGAACATGTCGCTCGCGTGATAAAAAACATTCCCCATGTCATGGAAGATGACGAAGCTGACGTTGTTGCCCACCACCGGCAGCGTCTGCGCGGGCAGACGCAGCTCGAAGGTATTGACGAAGACCGCTGAGCCGCCGACCGGGAAGCCGGTCTGCAGGTCGCGCGGACCCGCATCGTTGATCCCGAAGCCGCGGTGCGAGGTCGCGCCGCCGGCGTACAGCCGCTCGGGCAGCGGCACCGCGTTGCAGCTTGCATTCACGTTCAGCAGCGCACCGACGCAGGCACCGGGCGCGGGCGCCGTCACCGTACCCGCATTGGGGTTGGCGCCGCTCGAGTAGATCGATCCGATGCGCGTATTCCGCGCGAACACGTAGCCCTTCTTGCCAAAGCGGTAGTACGTCGCGTACGAGCCATCGATCCGGTCGAAGCTGGACTGCGAGCCGAACTTCGCGCTCGCAAGAAAATTCTGAATGCTGGTGTACGAGCCCTTCTGCGCGTCCAGCGGGCTCGGCGAACGCGTGTCGTGGAACCACGTGATGCCCGGACCGCCAACCCGCACCGGCTCCGAAAGCAGTGGAATCAGGTCAGCCGCGATCGCCAGCGAGTTCGGGTTCACCGCGACCCGGCGGTACTCAAAGTCGTAGATGAACGTATCCTTGCGCGTGGCCTTCTCGGTAATATGCGCGGAAGCCTGCAGCGTCGACGACTGAAACGTCGAGATGTCCTGCACATTCGAATATCCGCCCTCAATCTGCCCCGAGAACGACCGGTGGCCGAACAGATGCGGGTTCTGGAAGGTCGCCGTCGCGACCTCCTCGAGCAGTCCATACTGGCCATGAAACGTCAGCGAGTCGTCGCTGCCGCGCAGGTTGATCCGGCTTACGTCGAGCGATACCCGTGGACTTGCACCCGCGCGTCCCTGCTGCGCCGCCGTCGTGCCCACCTGAGTGCAGTACATGCCGCAGCTCGGCACGCCCGTCTGCACCTCGAAACCAAATCCGTAGGTCACATCCCAGCGCCGCGCTTCGGTCAGCTGCAGCAGCACGTTCTTCTGCTCGGCGTCACCGGCCGGATTCTGTACCGCCGCGTTCACCTCATTGAACAACGCGAGGTTGTAGAGGTTGCGCTGCGTCTCCAGCAGAGCGCTCTGGTCCAGAGGATCGCCCGCATGCACCTTGATCTGGCTGGTGATGGTCTTCTGACGCGTGTAGTGCAGCCCGCTCTCGAGCACGCTGCCGACAAAGACCTCCTTGCCCTCGATCACGTTATAAGCGATATCGACCTTGTTGTCGTCCTTCCGCGGCGTCTGCTTCACTTCGATGGTCGCCTTGTCGAAGCCATTCGAAAGGAAGTAGCTCAGCACCGTGTCGCGGTCGCCTGAGAGCGTCACCAGCGAGAACGGCTGGCCCGCAGTCGCCTGCAGCATGGTCTTGACGGCGGCCTCACGGGCCGGATCTACGCCGTTCAACGTCACCGCGCCGAAGGTCTGCTGCGTCCCCTCCTCGATCGCGAAAGAAACCTTGATCTCGGCTTCCTTCAGCGGCTTGCCGTTCGGTGCCTTCTCGATATCCTGCACCGACGACGTGACCTTCACGTTGCTGAAGCCGTTCGCCTTGTAGATCGCGGCGATATTCTTTTCATCGCCCTGCACCAGCTGGGTGCTGTACCGGCCCGCGCGCTGATAGTTATCAGCCTTCTGCACCTTGAGGCTGTCCTTCAGCAGTTCGGTCCCGAAGTACTTGTTGCCGGTGATCGAAACCGACACGACCTTATGCTTGACGCCGCGATCGACGGTATACAGCACCGTGTCGCCACCCGTTCCAGGATGCACCTGCGAGACCTCGACCTTCGCGTCGAAGTAGCCTGACTGCTGCAGAAAATCCTTGATGTTGAACTCGCCCTCGTGCAGCAGGTCGTTGTCGACCGTGCCCTCTTCGTAGACCGGCACCAACAGGTGCAGCCGGCTCCTGGAGACCTTGGCGCCCTCCAGCTTCACCTGCACCGGCGGCCCCTGCTCCACCTCGAAATCGAAGTTCAGCCGGTGGGTGGACGCGTCGTAGGTCGACTTCTCGAGCGTGACCGTCGCTTCCAGACGATCCTTCTTCTGGTAATACCCGCGCAGATTCGAGAGCGCGTTGCTCACCGTCTCGCGCTCCACCTTGCTGTTGCGCTTCAGCTTGCCCTTCTTGCGGAAGATCGCCTCGGTGATGCCGGGATCCTTGCCCGTGATCACCACAGCGCCCACCCGCGCCAGCGGACCGATACCGATGGTGTAGGTGATGTTCATCTGCTGGCTCTGATCGTCGCGCGTGGTTTCGACCACGATGTCGGGCTGGTAGTAACCTGCCTGCGCCAGCACATCCTTCACCGCGCTGGTCGCGGCCGTCAACTCCTCGTCCGTAAACGCCGTGCCGGGATTTAAATTGGTGCCATACTCCACCAGCGAGGACAGACGATCGTCTCTGAGGCCGTTCACTTCGATCCGCCCGATGTAGTAACGCGGCAGGCCGCCGAAGATCACCGTCACGCCCGCGGCGCTGCGCTCCACCCGCACATCGATCGTGCGATAGCGCCCGGTCGCGAACAGACGGCGCTCCGTCTGCCTCACCTTCTCCGGGTCGAATGGCTCGCCGGCCTTCAACTCGAGCTCGCCCTGCAAGCGATCGTTCTGCGTGAACACCACGCCGCTATACCGGATCGCTTCCACCCGCTGCCCCGCAAAGTCGCGCAAATCGTTACGCAGCGGAGAGAGCGTCGGCTCGGGTTTCGCCTTCGCCACATTCTGCGCGGGGATCTCGCCGTTCGCCGGAGCGGAGGTCGTGGCGGCCTGCTGCGTAGCCGCCGGTGTCGTCGGCGTCAGTCCCGCCTGACCGGCCTGCCCGCCAGAGACGGAGGCGGGAGTCGTGCCCGTCGCCTGCGCCCGCACCGGCTCCGCGGCCAGCACAAGCCCGCCCGCGACGCAGAAAGCGCCCAGCAACGCGTGCCGTGCGCGCAGGCTTACGCCTGTCCCCCCCGCCTGGGGACGCGTCCCCACCTTCTCTGCAGCCTCCCGTGCGAGGCACGCCCCTGCATCAACCAATGCCGACAATCCGCCAATCCTCAACTTGTTCGCCGGCCCGGATGAGCCGCGTTGCATGATGTCTTCCGGCGAGCAAGCCTGAAACTCCGTCTTCATCTCCGCTCCCGGCCGAGAAGCATCACAAAATCCGACATCATGCGTTTTGGGACTGTGATGCAGGAAAGTGCCTCCCCGTTGATTGCCTGTCTCTTCGCTCAAACCGAGACTCCTGCAGTCGCCCAGGCCAAACTCCCGATTGCGGCCCGACAGCCCTGTTTCCCGCGCTTCGCTGCACTTCTATACTAATGGCAGGGCTCCCCGCCCAGACGATGGCCGAGCCCTCATCCCCCAACCCGAACCATATCCCGCACACCCCCGAAGACCTCCAGTCACACGACAGGTATTCGCGCCAGATCCTCTTTCCCGGGATCGGACAAGAGGGACAGCAGCGGCTGGCCCGCGCGCACGTCGCGCTGGTCGGTGTCGGCGCGACCGGCGCCGCCTCCGCCTCGCTGCTGGCGCGCGCCGGAGTAGGCCGCCTTACCCTCATCGACCGCGACTTCGTCGAGCCCTCCAATCTCCAGCGCCAAGTCCTCTTCGACGAAGCCGACGCCGAAGCCGCTCTGCCCAAGGCCGAAGCCGCCTGGCGCAAGATCGCGCTGTTCAACTCCGGCGTACGTGTCGATCCCGTCATCGCCGACCTCGTGCCCGGCAACATGCACGCGCTGCTCGCCGAAGCCGACCTGGTCCTTGACTGCACCGACAACTTCGAAACCCGGTTCCTGCTCAACGACTACGCCGTCCAGCAGGGCAAGCCGTGGATCTACGCCGCCGCGATCGGCGCCTCCATGGCCACGATGAACATCCTGCCGCGCTGCTCGGGGCTCCCGAACAAGACGCCCGACGAAACGTCAGACCAGCTCTCAGACCACACCGCCTGCCTTGCCTGCCTCTTCCCCGCCCCACCCTCCGGCACGGTTGAGACCTGCGACATCGCCGGCATTCTCGGGGCCGCCGTCAACCTCGCCGCCTCCGTCCAGAGCGCCGAAGCAATGAAACTCCTCACCGGCCAGCGATCGCTCGTGCGCCGCACGCTGCTCGCCTGGGATCTCTGGACCAATACGCACACCGAGATCGATGCCCGCACCCCGGACCCGGAGTGCGCCGTCTGCGCCCACCGGCGTTTTACTCACCTCGCCGGCCAGGCACGCCCGCAGATCACCCTGTGCGGCAGAAACTCCGTCCAGATCCACGAGCATCACCGCCCCATCGTGATCTCGGAACTGCAGCAGCGTCTCGCCTGTCAACCGGAGATCGACCAGCTCCAGGCCAATCCGCTTCTGCTCCGCTTCCGCCGAGGTCCGCACCGGATCACCGTTTTTCCGGATGGACGCGCGCTCATCCAGGGCACGACCGACCCGGTCGTCGCCCGTTCCCTGTACGCACGGTTCATCGGATCCTGACCCCAACCCGATGCACACACAACCCCGGGACAGCCACGGTTCTCTTACTGCGTGCAGACCGGTAATGGAGCCGGCGTCCGTCTGCGTTCATTTTCGGCTCGTCAGGGAGTATTCTTGTCAAACGGATCCATTGCGGAGCAGCTTCAGCCGACACATCAGGGCGTCGCGCCCCCGAACGTCGAACCTATTCAAGTCAAAACAAACTCTCAAGGCTCACCCATGACGCAGGAAAAGACGAATTCCGGCTTGTTCAAGCGGAACCCGCCCATCGCCGGCGAAGCCGAAGCCATCGAGGCCGCCAAAAACGGCGATCCCGATGCCTTCTCCAAGCTCTACGCCCTTCACAAGCGCCGGGTCTACACCCTCTGCCTGCGCATGCTGGGTAACGTCTCCGAGGCCGAAGACATGACCCAGGAGGCCTTCCTCCACCTCTTCCGCAAGCTCGGCAGCTTCCGCGGCGAGTCCGCCTTCTCCACCTGGCTGCACCGGCTCACGGTCAATCTCGTGCTGATGCACCTGCGCAAGAAGGGCCTCAATCTGGTTTCGCTCGAGGAGACCATCAGCCCCTCCGAGGAAGACGCGCCCAAGCGCGACTTCGGCAGCCGCGATCCCATGCTCGCCGGGTCCGTGGACCGGGTAGCACTCGAGCGCGCCGTTGCCTCGTTACCCCCGGGCTACCGCATGGTCTTCGTGCTCCATGACGTCGAAGGATTCGAGCACAATGAAATTGCCACCATGCTCGAATGCTCCACCGGAAACAGCAAGTCGCAGCTGCATAAGGCCCGCCTCAAACTGCGCGAGCTGCTCCGTCTCCATTCGCAGCAGCAGAACACCCCGGCTCCCAGCCTGAAGGAGGTCTCGGCATGAGCGAGAACAAGCCGAACCTGAACGCCTCTCCGGACGTGACGCCGCTCCGGCCGAACGGAGCCATGCGCTCCACTCCCTATAACGGCCAGCCCGACGACCTGCACGACCTCTTCGGATCGCCGGCCCAAACCGTACTCGGCGAGGAAGACGATCCCCTCGCCGCCTTGCGCAACGATCCCAATTACTCCGCCCTGATCCGCGATCTGGAGTACATCGCCTCGCAGGCCCGCCTCCTCTTCGAGCCCGCCGAGAACGCCCCCAGCGACACCGTCTGGGACAAGATCCAGAGCAAGCTCGGCGAAGCGCCCGGCGAAGACTCTTAGATCCACCGAGACAAGCAGCCATAAGAACAGGGGAGGAGAGAACAGCGCCATGCGAGGTGCTCTCCTCCCCTGTTCTTGTGGCTGCAGCGCTCTATTCTCCGCTCGCTCAGATCCGTACGACCGCATGTCCAAGACACATGCGTTCCGCCTCCTCGACCAGCCGGTCGATCAGCGCGTCGCCTCCCTGCGCGAGAAAGTATGCACCCGCAATCACCCGTTCCTGCAGGTGGCCGTCCGGGAAGAGATGCGCAACCATCGCCTCGGCATGCCGCCGCAGGCTGGCATCCTTCTGCACTTCGAAGGTCGCGGTCATGCGCCGCAACCGGTTCATTTGATACCGCATCTTGCTTGCGGAAACCTCCACCGACCGACCCAGACTCGCATCCATCGAAGCCAGGTAGCTGGTCAAGGCGCCAAGCTCCGCGTCCATCGCATTCCCCACCGCCGCTACTCTGCGCTTGCCTTCGATCGGCATCGCCCGCGCGCCCAGACGCTGGGCCAGCGCCTCCGCCGTCTTCGCCTCGATCACCTGTTCGAGCCCCACCTCATCCTTCGCCATTACGGTCGCAATCGCCGGTTCCACCAGCGTGGCCGAGTACCGCGGGAGGACCGGCGTAATCCGCCCCAGGATGCGCTTATATAACGTTGCGCTCTGCGCGAAGTAGGCAATCTCCGCCGGTCCGCCGATGTACGCCGCCGTCGGCAGCATGGCGTCCTGAAACACCGGCCGCAGCAGCGCGTTCGGGCTCAAGCGCTCCGGCGTCTCGTCCAGAATCGCCAGCAGCTCACTTTCCCGGTAGCTCCGTCCGCCCGCGCGCCAGCTTCCGTCCGCGAGATGCCGCAGCGGCTGCCGTTCACCGCTCGCCTCGTCCACCAGAAACAGCAGCGAGGCCCCCGGGTTCACCAGCACCTGCGCGTGATAGCCCGCAGCCGTCAGCCGCTCCGTCCGCTCCAGCAGATCGCGTTCCAGCGTGCCCGCCTGTTCGATCGCGGCACGCAACACGCCCCGGCCCAGCGCATGGTACACGCCGCCGGTTGCATCCATCACGATCAGCCCGTGACTCCGGAACCAGCGTGCCATCAGTCGCGCGAACGCCCCGCCCAGCGTAGCGCCCGGGGTATAACACTCCTTCAACTCGTCCCAGACCGGCGCGAACCCAAGCAGCTCTCCGACCTCATCCAGCGCCGGCCCCACCGCCTCGCCCAGCACCATCCCACCGACCGGCCGGCTCGCATTCCTCAGCCCGAGACGCAGCGTCCGTACCGCCTGCTTCGCGGCGAACGTCACCTGATCGACCTCTTCGAGATCGTGATCCTCGGACGCCAGCCAGAAGATCGGCACATGCTCCACGCCGGTCACTCTTGTGGCCTCACGAGCGCGCGCCACCGCGGTCGCCGCCTTCAGGATCGTCAGCAGAGGCCCCCCAAAAAGTCCCACCTGCTGACCGGTCACCACCGCCCGCGCGCCCTGCCGCAACTTCTCGATGTTTACGAGCGCCTGTCCGCCCGCGCCGAAGTCGAGGCTCTGGGCCCGCAGCGCATTCGCCAGCGCCTCCGGGTTCGCGCACGAAGCTGCTCCCTGCATCCACGCATTGGAACCCGGAGCCGATCCATACCATTGCCGCAGCTCCGAGTCCGCCGGCTGCTCGCCGAGCGAAAGAAATTCCGCATACAGCCGCGTGATGTGCGGCAACACGGACACGGGAAAACACTCAGTGCTGGTCAAGATAGCCTCGAAGCAAAACTTCCCCCGGCACAACATGCATGGGGTCGTCTCTTGGATGCCATGCAGCAAGGAGCCGACGCAGAATGATACCGTCTGCCTATGGCAAAGAAGACTGTATCCACGATTGGAAGCGCGTCCTCCTCGGCGAAGGCGCCACATCTGGTCCTTCCTTCGAAAACTCCGAAGAACAAAGCCGTCGTGCTCTCCTCGAAAACCTCCTTCCGGGGCCACGTCTTCTCCGTCACCACGGACCGGGTCATCGAGCCCGGCGGCGTCAAAGCCACCCGCGATGTCGTGCGCCACAGCGGCTCCATCGTCATCCTGGCCGTCGACGCCTCCGAAGACCCGCGCGACCCGAAGATACTCATCGAGCGGCAATACCGCCACGCCGCCGGCAGCTTTCTGCTCGAGCTTCCCGCCGGACGCATCGATGGCGGCGAAGCTCCGCTCGCCGCCGCCAGACGCGAATTGATCGAAGAGACCGGCTACCGCGCCCGCAAATGGACGAAGCTTGTCCGCTATTACGCCAGCCCCGGCTTCCTCGCCGAAACCATGCAGGTCTTTCTCGCCGAAGATCTCCGTCTGGGCGAAGCCCAGCCGGAAGAGGACGAACGCATCACGCTTCAGCACATACCGCTGTCGGAGTTACTGACGCTCATCCGCTCCGGCAAAGTGCTTGACGGTAAAACGATCCTGAGCGTTCTTTATTACCACCAGCTCCTTTTTGACGCCACGAAAAAGTGAGAGGATTGTAATCGAAATGGAAGGTTTGTCAGCTGCCGTACAGTCCTCCTCCCGGAAAAAAACTACAAAGTGAAAGTGACGTGAGGCCCCGAAAGTGAACGGCCTGGTTTCATAACGTCTATTCTGCGAGTCTCGCCCGGTACCACCGAGGCGGTGAAGGAGGATCCGGTGGCACAGTACAAAGGTCAGGTGAAGTGGTTCAACAACGCAAAGGGTTTCGGCTTCCTCGGACGTGAGGGCGGACCCGACGTTTTCGTGCACTACAGCTCCATTCAAATCGACGGCTATAAGTCGCTCAAAGAGGGCGACGAGGTCGAGTTCGACATCATCCAGGGCACCCAGGGACCGCAGGCGGACAATGTCCTGCGTACCAGGGACGTTCTCTAGACCCTTCTTGCAGGTCTGCCGCGCCCTCCGTTTCCGGCCCCTTCTATGCTTCGGTCCACCTCTTCAACTGCCCGGCTCTAACGATTCTGAGCTTTCGCGTCATACTGAGAGCGTCCCGGATGTCCGGCGACGCTCTCGCTGCTTATGGATAACATCGCCCTCGCCCGCCTGCTCGACGAAACCGCCGCCCTGCTCGAAATCGACGGTGCCGACCCCTTCCGCGTGCGCTCCTACCGCCGCGCCGCCGAGGCCGTCGAGGCCCAGACCACCCAGCTCGCGACCCTCGCCACCTCCGACGCCGACCCCAAAGCCCTGCTCAGCATCGCCGGAATCGGCAAGGGCATGGCCGCCAACATCCGCGACCTCGTCGCCACCGGCTCCATGCCGCTGCGCGATGAGCTGCTGAAAAAATACCGGCCGTCCATGCTCGAGCTTCTGCGCCTTCCCGGCATGGGCCCCAAGACCGTCGCGCTGGTCTGGTCCGCGCTCCAGATCGCCGATATCGACGCCCTCGAAGCCGCCGCGAGAGCCGGCCATCTCAACACGCTCCCGCGCATGGGCGACAAGTTCACCAGCAAGCTCCTCAAGGGCATCGAAGACCACCGCAAGAACTCCTCGCGCTTCCGTATTGACGTCGCCCGTGCGCACGCCCAACGCATCGCCGACCTTATCCTCGGCTTCCCCGGCATCGAGCAGGTCACCCCCGCCGGCTCCCTGCGCCGCGGACGCGAAACTGTAGGCGATCTTGACCTGCTTGCCACCGGGCCCGCCTGCGAGCCGGACGTTGTAGCCGCCGCCGTCGAACACGTGGCCACGCTTCCGCTCATCGACAACCTGCTCGCCCGCGGCCAGAACAAGGTCACCTTCACCCTCCGCAACAACCTCCAGGTCGACGTCCGCCTGCTCCCGCGCAAGAGCTACGGCGCCGCCCTCCAGTACTTCACCGGCTCCAAACACCACAACGTGGCCCTGCGCCAGCGCGCCATCAAGCGCGGCCTCACCCTCTCCGAATACGCGCTGCTCCGCCTCGAGGACAACGTCATCGTCGCCTCCGAGACCGAAGAGAGCATCTATAACGCGCTCGACCTCGACTACATCCCGCCCGAGCTGCGCGAGAACTGCGGCGAGCTCGAAGCCGCCGCCGCGGGCTTCACCGACCCAGCCTCACCCCAGGCGCTCCCAAAGCTCATCACCCTCGCCGACCTTCACGGCGACGTGCACATGCATACCTTCGAGACCGACGGCACGGTCTCCATTCGCGAGATGGCCGAGGCCGCCCTCGCCCGCGGCCGCCGCTACATCGCCATCACCGACCACTCCAAGAACCTGGCCATGACCAACGGCATGGACGACAAGCGCGCCCTCGCCCACGCCGCCCGCGTTCGCGAGATCAACCAGGAGATGGAAGGCCGCATCCATATCTTCACCGGCATCGAGTGCGACATCCTCGCCGAGGGCCAGCTCGATCTCGACGACGAAACCCTCGCCCAGCTCGACATCGTCATCGCCAGCGTCCACTCGCGCTTCGATCAGCCGATCAATGTGATGACCGACCGCGTCCTGCGCGCGCTCGAGAACCCCCACGTGCGCATCCTCGCCCACCCCACCGGGCGCAAGCTGCTCAAGCGCGACCCCTACGCTATTGACCTCGAGAAAGTCTTTAAACGTGCCGCCGAACTCGGTGTAGCCGTCGAACACAACGCCGCCCCCGCCCGCACCGATCTCTCCGACGCCCACATGCGCCTCGCCAAATCCCTCGGCTGCAGGATCTCCATCAACACCGACGCCCACGCCACCGGCGAACTCGACTACATGGAAGACGGCATCGTCCAGCTCCGCCGCGCCTGGCTCACCAAAGAAGACGTCATCAACACCGCCCCCACCCCCGAAGCCTTCCTCGCC
>CAXTVJ010000046.1:0-14411 GCA_964247715.1 uncultured Acidobacteriaceae bacterium
CTAGAGCTCGTTCAGGGAGCGAGACAGATTACCCCGGTTCCTGGTTCCACCGGCGCGCAATCGGACGGAACAAGGAGGACGACAGATGGGATATGGAACGAAAAAGCCACTTCCACATTTCTCCGTAATTCTGCGGTCCAAAGCTCACGATTGCCTTCTTCTTCATCCTACTCGCCCCCAGATTGCTGTTTCCGGCACCCATGCTGGCTGACTGTTTCCAGTCGAGACTCTTAGGAGCGCCATCAGGCGAATGCCCTCAGCGGACCCCGTTGATCTGTAGCATCCTGCCCGCCATTACGGCCTTGCAATCTGGCTTTCTACTCTCTCCTTGACCGCTTCGTCGGTGGCGATGACGACGTTTTCGTGCTTGATGTCGAGTCGGAGGCGGTTGAAGGCGCTCATGTAGACGTTGGCGATCCAGACGAGGGCGAACCAGGCAATGAGGTATCCGCGCCAGCCGGGGTAGAGCATGGTGAAGCGGGTGAGGAGGAGGAAGAAGGCGGTGACGTAGTGCGAGAAGCAGTATTCGCAGGTAAAGAGGTAGAAGAATTTGCGCTGGGGCAGAGCTTTGCAGTCCTGGGACATGCGATGGCAGAATTCGCGGGGCTCGCGGAAGACCTCTTCGTGGGTGACGGTCCAGGAGGCGCAGGCGATGGGGATGGCGAGCAGGAGGAGGTAGGCGAACTGGTGCGAGAGCGGCATCATGGCAGTGTGTTCCTTGCGGGCGCGTCGTGTGCTTGTGGTGACGGCACGCGACCTTTGTGGGTGTGATGCATAAAGGCAAACGGGGCAGCGATTCGGGCGTGCAGATCGGCGGTTTAGGATAGGGCGAGGGCTCAGACGCATGGATTGGAAGAGCAAGCGGATTCGCGCGATTCTCGAGGCGGCGCTGGTGGAGGATAAGGCCGCATACGACATTACGACGGCGCTGACGATCGATCGCAAGCTGCGGGCGACAGGCACGATTATGGCGAAGGAGCCGTGCGTGATCGCGGGGCTGGGAGCGATTCCGGTGATTCTGGAGACGTTTGGCGCGCTGGCGGAGAAGGCCGGGGCGGCTCCTCCGGGACGGTTTGAGGTGGTGCACCATCCGGAGATCTTCGACGGGGTGAAGGTGCGGAAGGGACAGCCGATCGCGGTGATCCGGTCGAGCGCGGCGGCACTGCTCTCCACCGAGCGGGTGACGCTGAACCTGCTGCAGCGGATGTCGGGCATCGCGACGCTGACGGCGGAGTTTGTGAAGGCCGTGGCGGGGACCCCGTGCAAGATTCTGGATACGCGCAAGACGATTCCGGGGCTGCGCACGCTGGATAAGTACGCGGTGTGCTGCGGGGGCGGGCAGAACCACCGGCTGGACCTGGCGGACGGGATTTTGATCAAGAACAATCACATCTCACTGGGCGGCGGGCTGCCGAAGGCGCTGGCGAACGCGCTGAAGTCGCGCACGTCGGCGAAGCAGGTGGTGCAGGTGGAGGTGCGGTCGCCGGAAGAGCTGGAGGAAGCGATCGCGGGGGGCGCCGAGTCGATTCTGCTGGACAACATGACGCCGGCGCAGGTGAAGAAGTCGGTGAAGCAGATCAAGGCGGCACTGCCGGAGGTGCCGGTGGAGGCTTCGGGGAATATGTCGCTGGAGAAGGTGCGGGATTATGCCGAGGCGGGAGTGGATTTTGTGTCGGTGGGGGCGTTGACGCATTCGGCGGTGGCGGTGGATTTGTCGATGAAGATAGCGGCGGACGGGTAGAGCAGGGTGTAGACGCGCTTACCGCGAAGTGGTCCATTACTCCACGAAGTGACGCCTGCCCGGCGTCAGGGCGTCGTCGTTCTTATGTCTTTCGATCTCGATCAACTCGATTTAGTGGGCACGCCGTTTGTGGGCTGCGTGCATCACCTGGCGACGACGCACTCGACCAATACGCTGGCGCTCGAGGCGGCGCAGGGCGGGGTGGCGACGGGCGTGTGGGTGGCGGATGAGCAGACGGCCGGGCGCGGGCGGGGCGGGCATGCGTGGCACTCCGCGCCGGGTGACGGGCTGTATGTGAGCGTGCTGGTGCGGCCTCGGCTGCAGGGGTCGGAGGTGCTGAAGCTCTCGCTGGCGGCGGGGCTGGCGGCGCGGGCGGCGGTTGCCGGGGCGACTGGAGTTGAGATCGACATTCGCTGGCCGAACGATCTGATGTCGCCGGCCGGGGCTGAGCAGAAGCCGGATCAGAAAAAACTGGGCGGGATCTTGACGGAGACGGCGGTGGAGACGGCTTCCGGGGCGCTGCAATATGCGGTGGTTGGGATCGGGATCAATCTGAACCATGCGGAGTTTCCTCCGGAGCTGGCGGAGGTGGCTACTTCGCTGCGGGTGCTGACGGGAGGGGTGGTTTCGCGGGAGGCGGTGCTGGGTGGGCTGCTGCGGGGGCTCTGGGCGGAGTTGGAGTCTTTGCAGGATGGGGATTCGAGTCTGCTGGAGCGGTTTGCTGGGGCTAGCTCGTGGGTGTGGGGGCTGCGGGTGACGGTGGAAGAGGAGGATGGCTATGCGGGGGTGACGGCGGGGCTGGATCAGCGCGGGCTGCTGCGGGTTCGGCAGGACGATGGGACGCTGCGGACGGTGCGGCATGGGGGTGTGCGGCGGGTTTGAGTGGGTGGCCCGTCGAGCGAGACGCTCGTGGCGGCAGGAGATGCAGGTCCTTCGACTGCGGCGCTGTGCGCCTCCGCTCAGGATGACAAATGTCTGGGTCCGTTATCTTTGTAAGGTCATGCTGCTTGCGATCGATGTGGGGAATACGAATACGGTGATGGGGCTGTATGCGCCGGTCGAGGGGGCCGGGCCGGCGCGGTTTGGGCCGGAGCCGTTGGCGCACTGGCGGGTGACGACGCCGGATGAGCGGACGCGCGGGGCGGCGACGACGGATGAGTTCGGGGTGTTGCTGCGGTCGCTGTTCGAGTCGGCGGCGATTCCGCTTTCGTCGGTGACGGGGATCGGGATTGCTTCGGTGGTGCCGCCGGCGGATCCGATCCTGAGGCGGGTGGCGGAGCAGTATTTCGGGCTGAAGCCGCTGTTTATCGAGCCGGGCGTCAAGACCGGGTTGCCGGTGCTTACCGACAATCCGAGCGAGGCGGGAGCGGACCGGATCGCGAACTGCGTGGCGGCGTTCGAGCGCTTCAAGGGGCCGTGCATCGTGGTGGATATGGGGACGGCGACGACGTTCGACGTGGTGAGCGCGAAGGGCGAGTTTCTGGGGGGGGCGATTGCGCCGGGGCTGGGGATTTCGGCGGATGCGCTGTTTACGCGGGCGGCGCGGCTGCCGCGGATCGATGTGAAGAAGCCGGCGAAGCTGATCGGGACGAACACCGTCGACAATATCCAGATTGGACTTTATTACGGGTATATCGGGCTGATCGACGGGATTCTGGACCGGATGCTGGCGGAGTTTCCGGAGGGGGGCGTACAGACGATCGGGACGGGTGGGTTGATGTCGCTGATCGCGGCGGGGTCGCGGCATTTGCGATTGGTGGATCCGTATTTGACGCTGACCGGGATTCGGATTGTGTATGAGCGGAATGGGGTGCGGCGGAAGGGGTAGATCCTCGGCACTCCTTGCGACCCTGACTTCGTGAGGCGGGGCACCTGGAATTTTGGCAGGACTATGCAGAATTATTTCAACTACTTCACGGAGATTGAGGAGCGGTTTCAGCAGCGGCGGGGGACGCTGCTGATGCTGTCCACGCTGGATTGGGCGTTGATTGAGATGTGGCGCGAGGCGGGGATCCCGCTGGAGGCGGTGCTGCGGGGGATCGACGCGGCCTTCAACAAGCATGAGGCGAAGCAGGCGCGGGCGACACGCAAGGTGCGGAAGGTGAATGGGCTGGCGTGGGCGGCGCAGGCGGTGATGGAGGCCGCGGAGGCTGCGGTGGAGGCTTCTACGGGTTTGCAGACGGGGAAGGTGGAGCAGGAGTCCGGGTTTGAAGGGCCGCGGATTGCTGCGTGGCTGCGGGAGAATGCTTCCCGGGTTGAGCCGGTCGACGGCGCGACGGCAGCTCGGCTGCGGGAGCTGGCGGATGGCGTTGAGGGCTTCAGCCTGGAGGATCTGGATCGGACGCTGACGGTGCTCGAAGAAAAGATGACGGCGGCGGTGACGGCTTCGGCGCCGGAGGCGGAGCTGGTGGGTTTGCGGGAGCAGGCGGATCGTGAGCTGGCGGCGTATCGGGGGAAGATGCCGGCGATGCAGGTGAAGCAGATTCGCGAGCAGTTTGTGCAGAAGCGGCTGTTTGAGGCGCGGGGGCTGCCGCGGTTGAGCTTGTTTTATATGCCGCATCAGTAGGGAGTAGAAGAGGCGAGCACGGAGGACACGGAGGTTACACAGAGAAGGCCGGCGAACGATCGCCGGCCTTCTCATTCTGGTTGGGATTGAAGTGGGTTAGCGGTGACCGCCACCACCACCGTGGAAGCCCCCGCCGCCGCCACCGTGAAACCCGCCGCCGCCACCGCCATGGAAGCCGCCGCCTGCGCCGCCGCGGAATCCTCCGCCGCCTGCGCCACCACGGAATCCTCCGCCGTAGCCGCCGCGGAAGCCTCCACCGTAGCCGCCGCGGAAGCCACCGCCATAACCACCGCGGTAGCCGTAGCCGCCGCGGAAGCCATATCCGCCGCGGAAGCCGATGCCGCGATAGCCGTAGCCGAACCACGGGCCGACGCCGATGAAGAGGCCGTTATAGAAGTAGTTGGGGCCGTAGTAGCCGTAGGGGGCGCAGGCGTACGGAGCGTAGGAGTAGTAGCCGTAGGCGCAGGACGGCGGAGCATAGGCGTATCCGTCGCCCCCGTAGCCGCCATATCCGCCGTCGTAACCACCACCGTAGCCGCCTACGCCGACGCCCACGGCCACCTGGGCCTGAGCCTGATGAGCGGCGAAAGAGAACGGCAGCGCAAAGATGCCGAGAAGCGCGAGATACCGAAGAAATTTCATGATCGTTCCCCTCCTTGAGGGCGCGATGCGGAACCGGAGGTCGGTACCGATCGCCTGAGCGTCTGTCCGGTTCCCGCGCTTGTCAGCCCGCCCCGGATCCATCCGCCTGTGTATAGGAACGCATGTTGGGAGGGAAAGTTGCGCGGAGGAGCGTTCAGGGAGGAGGGAAGAGCTGGCGGATGCGAGGGTTTTGCAATCCCACCTCAGCCTGCTCCTGATGGGGCACCGTCTTAAGGGATGTTCTGACAGTTCAGCGTCTGGGAGTTTGAGTTGCGAGTAAAAGGCGTGGAGCCCCGATTCATTGGGGCTCCTGCGTTGGGCGGCTGGTTGGGATTCAGCTCTTGAGGGTGGCGAGGTCGATGACGAAGCGGTACTTGACGTCGGCTTTGACGACGCGGTCATAGGCTGCGTTGATTCCGTCGACTCCGATGAGCTCGATGTCGGAGACGAGGTCGTGGTCGGCGCAGTAGTCGAGCATCTGCTGGGTCTCGGGCATGCCGCCGATCATGGAGCCGGAGAGGCGGCGGCGGTTCTGGACGAGGGAGAAGGCGCTGACGGGGAGCGGCTGCTCGGGCAGGCCGACCTGGCAGAGGGTGCCGTCGAGCCGGAGCAGGCCGAGGTACTCGTTGAGATCGTGGGGAGCGGAGACGCAGTCGAGGAGGAAGTTGTATTGATTCTTCTCCTTAGCCATGGCGTCGGGGTCTTTGGAGAGGACGACGTGGTCGGCGCCGAGGCGCTTCGCGTCGGCTTCCTTGCCGGGCGAGGTGGTGAAGAGGGTGACCTCCGCGCCGAAGGAGTGGGCGAACTTGAGCCCGAGATGGCCAAGCCCGCCGAGACCGACGATGCCGACCTTCTGGCCGGGGCCGACGTTCCAGTGCTTGAGCGGGCTGTAGGTGGTGATGCCAGCGCAGAGCAGGGGCGCGACGGCGGCGAGTTTGTTTTCGAGCGACGGCTTGAGGGTATGGACGTAGCGCTGGTCGGCGACGATGTTGTTGGCGTAGCCTCCGTGAACCACCGTGCCGTCGTAACCTTTGGCGTTGTAGGTGCCGACAAAGCCCTTCTCGCAGTAGGGCTCTTCCTGGGCCTTGCAGTTATCGCAGACGCGGCAGGAATCGACCATGACGCCGACACCGGCGAGATCGCCTTCCTTGAAGCGGGTGACGTCTTTGCCTGCTTTGCTGACGCGGCCGACGATCTCGTGGCCGGGGACCATGGGGTACATGGAACCGCCCCACTCGTCGCGGACCTGGTGGATGTCGGAGTGGCAGATGCCGCAGAAGGCGATGTCGACGACGACGTCGCCGGGGCCGGGATCGCGGCGGTCGAAGCTGAAGGGCGCGAGACCGGAGGTGGTGGACTGGGCGGCGTAACCGTGGGATTGCATGAAGGCTCCTGAGTTTGGTCTCCGCATGGGATGCGGGAGACGGCCGGGAGGCTTCGGCCGGGGATGAAACGCAACGACCAGGAGCGACCACGGATAACGCGGCCGACACGGGTTAAGAAATATTGTGTTGGATCCGTGTGCTCCGCGTTGATCCACGGTCGGTCGTCCCGGCGGGCGGTTACTCCTCGTAATGGAGGAGGCTGAGGACGTCGAGGTCCTGAAACTTTTCGCGGCCTTTGAGGAAGTCGAGCTCGATGGCGAAGGCGAGGCCGGCGATGTCGCCGCCGAGTTGGCGGACGAGACGGACGGTGGCTTCCATGGTGCCGCCGGTGGCGAGCAGGTCGTCGACGATGACGACGCGCTGGCCGGGCTCGATGGCGTCGAGGTGGATCTCGAGCGAGTCGGTGCCGTACTCGAGGTCGTAGGAAACCCTGGCGGTGGGGGCGGGGAGCTTGCGCGGCTTGCGTACGGGGACAAAGCCGGCGTTGAGGCGGTAGGCGAGCGCGGGGCCGAAGATGAAGCCGCGGGCCTCGATGCCGAGGACGAGGTCGATCTCCTTGCCGATGTACCAGGCGGCGAAGGCGTCGACGAGCTGGGCCATGCCGACGCGGTCCTTGAGCAGGGTGGTGATGTCGTAGAAGAGGATGCCGGGTTTGGGGAAGTCGGGGACGGTGCGGATGAGCTGTTTGAGCGGCTCGCAATTAATGGGGCGGGGGTCGAGATGGGGGGTCTGCGTCATCTGGGGTTTACCAGGCTCCTTCGATTTCGAATGGTCCGAGGGTGTCGGCTTCGCGATCTTCGAGCAGATGTTCGAGGACGCGGTCGACGCGGCTTCCGCGCGAGCCTTTCTGAAGGGCGGCGCGGAGTTCCTTGAGTTGTTCGGGGTCGCCGGCGGCGACGACTTCGACATGTCCGTCGTCGGTGTTGCGGACGCGTCCGCGGAGGCCGAGTTCGGCGGCTTCGCGGTGGACGAACCAGCGAAAGCCTACGCCCTGCACGCGTCCCTGGACGAGAAAATGACGGACTTCGGGCGAGCTGGGTGAGGGCGCGGACACATTCTCAAGTGTCGCATCGGGCGGCAAGCGGCGCAAACGAAGTGCAATGCGAAGTGTGGATGCTACACGAAGAAATCAGGCCTGCACAACCTTTGCGGCAGCAAGCACAACCTTTGCGGCTTTAGAGAGCGTCTTCCTATGCACCACGGCGATCTGGAATGCGCCGGACAGCGGCTTGAACGACTGGAAACGAGCCGCCCCGACAACCCACACTCGAGACCCCGAACCTGAGGATGTACTGTTCGGATCTCGTGCAATTTTTGGAGACCCACCCATGAAGAGAATCACGCGTCTGCTCGCAACTGCCTCGGTCGCCCTACTTGCGGCGGCCTCGGCCCATGCCCAGTTTTACAAGCTGCATAATGTTGACATCGGTGGCGGCGCGATCGGCCAGTTTACGGAGAACCTGCCCGCCAACAATGTTAACTACACGTCGCAGACGGCCACGAGTTCGTTTGGCGGCATGTTCACGCTGCGCGAGCATCCGGTGTCGTGGGCGGGCGTGGAGTTCAACTACTCCTACACCGAATATACGCAGCGGTATCAGCCGTTCAGCCCGACAACTGGCGGGGCGTTGACGCCGGTTTCGATGCATAACGATACGCATGAGGCGACCGCGGCGTATCTGTTCCACCCTCATTTCCGCACGCTGCAGCCGTTTGTGGCGCTGGGTGGCGGCTATATCGATTTCGTGCCAAGCAACAATTCGCTCTCGAATCAGTGGCGTGGAACCGGCTTGGTCGAGGTGGGTCTGGATATTCCGACCAGCAACCCGCATATGGGCTTCCGGGTGCAGGGGCGTGAACTGATCTATCGCAACCCGAACTTCTTCCAGTCTTCGATTTCGTCGCGTACGTGGGCTTCGACGTCGGAACCTTCGCTGGGAGTCTGGTACCGGTTCTAAGGTCGATGGGCTGCTGCAGCCGCGTGGGTCCTTCGATCGGCTGGCTCCATGCGCGCCTGACAAGCAGCAAGAGAAGGGCAGCCCCTGCGGGCTGCCCTTCTTGTCTGCCCGCAGCGGTCGTTAAGCGCGGGACATGTAGGCGCCTTCGGCGGTGTCGACGCGGATCTTTTCGCCTTCATTGATGAACGGGGGAACTTGGACGACGAGGCCGGTTTCGGTCTTGGCGGGCTTGGTGACGGAGGAGGCGGTGGCGGATTTGATGCCGGGCTCGGTCTCGATCACGGTGAGGATGACGGCGGTGGGAAGCTCGATGCCGACGGGCTTGCCGTCGTGGATGGAGACGGAGATGGAGAGATTGGGCGTGAGGTACTCGACGGCATCGCCGAGGGTGTCGCGCTTGAGCATGGTCTGCTCGAAGGCCTCGTCCATGAAGTAGTAGTCGTCGCCGTCGTTGTAGAGATACTCCATCTTGATCTCGTCGACGACGACGCGATCGATGGGGTCGGGGGAACGGAAGCGCTCGACGAACATGGAGCCGGTGCGGACGTTGCGGAGCTTGGCCTGGATGAAGGCGCGGAGATTGCCGGGGGTGCGGTGCTCGACGGAGAAGACGAGATGGAGATCGTCTTTGTACTTGATGATCATGCCGGGACGCATCTGCGTGGCAGGAATCGACATCGGGAGACCTCTTCTGGGGGTGTGGATGGATGGTGCGCGGGCCGTGGGTTCGGCGGAGGCACGAACCGTTCGCCGCTACGGGTTAGATTGTAGCGCGCGGATGGGTGGGGTTGGTGGAGTGCGCGGGTGCGGTCGGTTTACCCTCTCTGCCTTTGGCGGTGGGGCAGCCGACCTGAATTGATCAGCGGACGAAGAGGCTTTTGAAAAAGTGGCCTATGGCCTGGAAGGGGTTGTGCTTCGTCTGCGGCTGGGACGTGGGCGCGGGCGGTGGGGTGGCGCTGGCGACAGTCTGGTCGGCGGGTGGCTGGGCGGGGGCATTCGGATCAAAGTGCAGGTTGGTGGCGACCTGGACGTGAGTTTCGCCGGGTTTCTCGGCGGGGATGGGTGCGGGGGGAGCGAGGCCTTCGCTCTCGGCCATGGGGAAGGGGTGCGCGGCGGCTGCGGCCTGTGCGGGAGTTGCGGGAGTTGCGGGTTTGGCTGGGGTGCTGGAAGTGCTGCCTCCGGCGAGGGCGGCGTCGGCGAGCGAACCGCGGCGGAGGTCCTGGGAATCGTTCCGGGAGTCGGCGGGCGGGCAGCCGCAGGGGACGGTCTCGCGGTCGACGACCTGGTGGAGACTGCCGTGCTCGAAGGTGACGTGCTGGCCGGGTTTGAGGACGTAGGCGGCGTCGCCGAAGGATTCCGACAGGTTGAGGGTGGGAGCGTGGTGCCCGCGATTGTCGATGCAGGTGTCGCCGTTGCCGGAGACGCGGAGGTCGAGGTCGAGCGGGGCGGGATCGGCGAGGGTGATGCGGAGGTCGGGGGTCTCGACGACGTCGCCGGCGCGAGCCTGGCCGCGGACCTCCATGGAGCCGCGGTCGAGGGCCATGAGCAGCGCGTCGCCGGCACCGGGAATGAGGTGGAGAGCGCTGGTCTGGCAGAGGTGGATCTGGCCGCCGCGGGCGAGGGTGACGGGCGCGGTGTGGTCGAGGGCGGTGATGGTGGAATCGCCGGTGATGTCGAGCGAAGCGGTCGAGGAGGCGGCGATGGTCGAGTGAGCACCGATCACGGTGGCGTCGCTGCGGGAGACGGTGGCGATGGCGGGAGCCTGAGCGAGAACGTACGGAGTGGCTGCGAACGCGGCCAGAAAGGCGATGCGGATACGGGGATTGGGCATCGTCATGAGGGGAATCGGCTACATCTTGAGGAAGTTCTCGATGAGGGTGCGACCGTCGCGGGTGAGGACGCTCTCGGGATGGAACTGGACGCCTTCGATGGGGAGCTCGCGGTGGCGCAGGGCCATGATGGTGGAGACGCCGGTCTCAGAATCTGTCGTGCGGGCGGAGACTTCGAGCTGGTCTGGCAGGCTTTCTTCAGCGACGATGAGCGAGTGGTAACGGGTGCAGGTCATCTTCGGGGCGATGCCCTCGAAGATGGTGCGACCGTCGTGATCGACCTCGCTGGTCTTGCCGTGCATGAGCTTCGAGGCACGGACGACGTCGCCTCCGAAAGCCGCACCGATCGCCTGGTGGCCAAGGCAGACGCCGAGGATGGGGGTGCGTTTTCCGCCGTTCTGCTGGGTTCCGGCGAAGTGGTGGAGGAGCGCGATGGAGATGCCGGCATCCTGCGGGGTGCAGGGACCGGGCGAGATGAGGATGCGGTCGGGGTTCAGCGCCTCGATCTCGGCGGGGGTGATCTCGTCGTTGCGGCGGACGACGAGGTCGGCACCGAGCTCGCCCATGTACTGGACGAGGTTCCAGGTGAACGAGTCGTAGTTGTCGAGGACGAAGACCATTGGATTGATTTTACGCTGCTGAGGCGATGGATTGAGTCAGGGGCAACGGCGAACACAGACGGCGCGGAGGAGGTGCGCACCGAGGGCACGGAGGAAGACGAGGACGCCCGGAGTGATTGGCTCCGGGCGGCTTTGGTGATTGGTTGAGGTGAGGATTACATGGAGGGTTTGTCTGACTTGTCATCGGCCGCCCTGGGGAGGACGGTGGCGGGGCTGAGGGGTTTGGTGATCTCGTCGAGCAGGTCGGGCGAGCCGTCGATGCGCTTGAGGGCGGGGTAGCGCTCGCCGTCGTGATACTCGAGGTCGATGGACGAGAGGTCGTCGCCCTGGGCGAGGAGCAGGTGGATGGGTTTGTCATTCCCCTTAGCAGCAGCGATGGCCTGCTTGAGGGCGTCGGGGGAGAAGACCTGGGTGCCGACTCCGAGGATTTTCATGCCGGGGGCGAACTGGGCCTTGTCGGCGACGGAGTTCCAGCGGACGTCGTACACGGTTCCGTCGGCCAGGAGGCGCAGGCCGAGCGAGTACCAGGCGTCGACTCCGCCGCCGCGGCGGCCACCGAGCGAGGCGAAGATACGGGCGGAGGCGTTGGGCTTATCGGTGTAGACGAGCTCGTAGCCGCCGCGGGCGATGCCGGCGAGATCGGCGTGGGGCTCGGGGATATCGATGTGCTGGTGGAGGAAGCCGGCCCAGTCGTAGGGCATGACTTCATTGAGGTCCTTGATGAGCTCTTCGCGGTTGTAGGGGACGATGAGCGGACCGGTGTCACCACCCTTGCCGAGGAAGATGTGCTGGAAGTCGGTGAGGGACTTCCTGCCACCGGTCTTCTCGCGGATGAGGGTGTCGGCGTCGAGCCAGAGGAGCTCGCCTTCCTGGTAGTAGGACTGGCCGCGCTCCCACGAGGCCCAGAGGGTGGGGTGACGGTCGACGGAGCTGGCGATGGAGGTGTCTTCGGTGGAGCGCCAGGAGCGGCCGGACTCGTTATCGAGCGAGGCGGCGGAGAGGGCGAGCATGTCGCGGTACTGGGACTGGTTCTTGAGGCCGGAGCGGGCGGCGAGGACGTTGCCCATGTACTGGGTCATACCCTCGTAGACCCAGAGGAGCTGGCCCTGCTGCGGGGTGGCGAAGTCGGGCTCGTAGAGCTTCTCGGGGCGGCGGTACTTGCCGTCCCAAGAGTGCGTGAACTCGTGGGAGAGGAGGTCGGACTCGGGGAGCTGGTGCATGACGTCCGAGAAGCCCTTCTCGCCGATGCCGTTGTCGGAGGACTGGCCGTGCTCGAGGCCTTCGCCGCCGGCGACGTCCGAGAGCGTGAGCAGGAAGTGGTAGACGTTGTAATGATGCGAGGCGTACGCGGCGCCGGCTTCGCGAACGAGGTTGGAGATCTCAGCGAGGAGCTCGGGGCGCAGGTTCGAGTCTTCGGGCTCATCGGAGACGACGTCGATGTAGTGCTTCGGGGTGACCTCGGGGGCGAGGGGGAACTCGTGGAAGTACTTGCCGGTGATGACGGGCGAGTCTTCGAGCTGCTCGACGGTGGTGACGGCGTAGTGGGTGGTGGTGGCGCCGGCGGTGGGGTGGTGGTCGTCCTCGAGGATGCCGGTGACGGGCGGAGGAGCGCCGGTTCCGGTGGGCTGGAGGGCGGTGCCGATGCCCCAGCCTGCGGGGACGGTGACGCTGGGCTGGATGGCGATGTCCTTGACCGGGATGTGCGCGGGATACATCATGAGGCGCTCCCACTCGAGGCAGGCCAACTGGCGGGAGACGCGGTCGGGGACGATGGCGTCGAGATGGACGTGGACGGAGGAGACGCCGGAAGGGACGTCGACGTGGAACTCATACAGATTGACGTCGTCGCGACGCCAGGCGAGGCGGTTGTCGCCTGCATAGAATTCGATGCCGGTGACGTGGGCGATAGGGCCGGTGGGGGCGTGATTGCCGGGGATCCACTGCGGCATGATGAAGGTGTTCTGGCCGGCTTTGACGGGGAGATCGATCTCGGCGTGGAAGAGGCGGCGCGGGGCTTCGGAAAGGTCCGCGGTGATCTGGATGGGGGTCTTCTGGGCGTGCGCGGAGATGGCGGCGAGGGCGAGCATGGCAGCAGCGGGAAGGAAGGTCTTCGCGGGACGGCACATAAGACGAGTCATGAGTCGAGGCATCGGGCAGAGGCTCTTTCTGTGGAGCTGGATTTTCTGGTGTGGATAGGATACGCCGAGGCAGGGGTACCCCCCCCGGGGTTATCGAACAGTAACCTTTCAGCGTTTTGCTGATGATTTTACGGATGGCGTCCGCAAAGTCTTGCAACGACTGGAGTTACAGGTCCAGAGCTGTACCGTGCACTGCGGCTGAGAGGACGGCCCGCGGAAGGAGACCCGGTGCCCGTTCCAGGGAATCTTCTTCTATTGTAGCGGGCGGCCCGGGAGGAGTATGCCAACTATTTTTCGGGTGTAAGTGCATGCGGCTGAGCGACTTAGATTGGGGTTTCCACGCGGGAGCTCTTGACAGTAATCCGCCCGGGCCGGGCGGACGCGCTGAGGCTGAGCGCTTGCTCCGATCCTCGCTTTAGACTTGAGGATGTTCGGACGGTACAGGATCCGACCAGGAGAGATCGCGATGCAGAAGCGCAGACTTGGAACCAGCGGCCTTGAGGTGTCAGCGCTCGGGCTGGGATGTATGGGTTTGAGCTTCGGGCTCGGGCCTGCGACGGAGAAGTCGGAGGCGATCAAGCTGATCCGGGCGGCGGTGGACCGCGGGGTGACGTTTTTCGATACGGCCGAGGTGTACGGGCCGTACGTGAACGAAGAGGTGGTGGGCGAAGCGCTGGCTCCGTTCCGCGATGATGTCGTGATCGCGACGAAGTTCGGGTTCGAGGCGGATCCGAACCATGACGGCAGGTGGAGCGCGGCGAACAGTCGCCCCGAGCACATCCGGCAGGTGGTGGAAGGCTCGCTGAAGCGGCTGCGGGTGGGGGCGATCGATCTTTATTACCAGCATCGCGTGGACAAGAACACGCCAGTTGAAGAGACGGCCGGCGCGGTGAAGGATCTGATTGCGGCGGGGAAGGTGAAACATTTCGGGCTTTCGGAGGCGGGGGCGCAGACGATTCGGCGGGCGCATGCTGTGCAGCCGGTGACGGCGCTGCAGAGCGAGTATTCGCTGTTCTGGCGGGAGCCGGAGGAGTCGGTGCTGCCGACGCTGGAGGAGCTGGGGATCGGGTTTGTTCCGTTCAGCCCGCTGGGCCGCGGCTTTCTGACCGGGAAGATCGACGCTTCGACGCAGTTCGACGCGACCGACTTCCGGGCGGTGCTGCCGCGCTTCACGGAAGAGGCTCGCACGGCGAATCAGGCGATGGTCGATGTCATGAAGAAGTTCGCAGAGCAGAAGCGGGCGACACCGGCGCAGATCGCGCTGGCCTGGCTGCTGGCGAAGAAGCCGTGGATCGTGCCGATTCCGGGGACGACGAAGATTTCGCGGCTGGAGGAGAATCTGGGCGGCGCGTCGGTCGAGTTGACTGCGGAAGATGTGCGGGCGCTGGATGAGGCTTCGGGCGCGATCAAGGTCGAAGGCGAGCGGTATCCGGCGGCGCAGGCGAAGATGATCGACCGCTAGGTTCGATCGCGGAGCCTGCTTGCAGGCAAGAGACGCCACGTACCCCACGCCTGAGAGGCGAGACGTGGGG
>CAXTVJ010000046.1:14511-20360 GCA_964247715.1 uncultured Acidobacteriaceae bacterium
GGATGACAATGGGGTCGGTGGGGAGCATGTCGGGGGCGAAGCGGGCGACGACCTGGCCTTTGCGGTTGACGAGGAACTTTTCGAAGTTCCAGGTGAGCTCGGGCTGCTCGAGGACGGTGAGGCCGTAGCCGCGGAGTTTGTCCTTGAAGCCGGGGTCGGCGATGCGGGCGACGGGCTGGGCGCTGGTGAGGACCTTGTAGAGATCGTTCTTTTCGGGGCCGGTGACGATGGTCTTTTCGAAGATGGGGAAAGTGGTGTGGAAGTGGGTGGTGCAGAAGGTCTGGATGTCGTCGCTGGTTCCCGGTTCCTGGCCGGCGAAGTCGTTGGCGGGAAAGGCGAGGACGTCGAGGCCGCAGTGTTTGTAGGTGTTGTAGAGCTGTTCGAGGGCCTCGTACTGGGGCGTGAGGCCGCATTTGGAGGCGGTATTGACGATGAGGAGGACGTGGCCTTTGTAGGGCTCAAGCGTGGCGGGCTCGCCGGCGAGCGTCTTCAGTGGAATGTCATAGAGAGTAGCCATGGGACGAGCGTACACGAGGCGGGGTTACGACCTGGGTAAACGTGACGCGCAGGCGACGCAGCGGCTGGGCTTGACAGGTGTACTCTTTAGAACGACATGGCGATTCAGGACCGGATTTTTGGACGGCCCCTTGCGACGAGCGAGGAGCGGGCGGAGCATATTGGCGTAACGGCGGGAATCCCGATCTTCGGGCTCGATGCCCTGACCAGCGCGGCGTATGGGCCGGAACAGGCACTTTACATTCTGATTCCGCTGGGGCTGATCGGGGTTCAATATCTGCTTCCGCTGATCACGCTGATTCTGACGCTTCTGGTCATCGTGTTCTTCTCGTACCGGCAGACGATTGCGGCGTACCCGAACGGCGGCGGCAGCTATACGGTCGCGACCGAGAACCTGGGCGAGAACATGGGGCTGCTGGCGGCGGCGGCGCTGATGATCGATTACATTCTGACGGCGGCGGTGGGGATTTCGGCGGGCGTCACGGCCGTGACGTCGGTCGAGCCGCGGCTGAATCCTTATACGCTGCCGATGTGTTTGCTGGTGCTGGGGGTGCTGACGCTGGTGAATCTGCGCGGCGTGAAGGATACGGGCGCGGCGTTTTTGATTCCGACGCTGTTGTTTATCGGGACGCTGCTGACGCTGGTGGGGGTGGGCGTGACCAAGACGCTTCTGGCGCACGGGCATCCGGTGGCTCTGTCTCCGATGCCCGCGCCGACACCGGCGCAGGGTCATTTCGTGGGGCTGGCGCTGGCGTGGCTGATCATGAAGGCGTTCTCGAGCGGATGCGCGTCGATGACGGGCGTGGAGGCGGTTTCGAATGGCGTGATGGCATTTCGCGAGCCACGCTCAAAGAATGCGCAGTGGGCGCTGACGATCATCATCGTCATTCTGATCGTGCTGCTGTTCGGGACGTCGTGGCTGGCCCATCACTATCAGATTATGGCGATGGATCCGGGCGATCCGAACTATCAGAGCACGCTGAGTCTGCTGGTGAAGGCGGTGTTCGGACGCGGGTGGTTCTATCTGTTCACGATGGGGTGCGTCTTTCTGGCGCTGGCGCTGAGTGCGAACACGGCGTTTGCGGATTTTCCCCGGCTGACGCGGGCAATCGCGATGCAGGACCATCTGCCGCATGTCTTTATTCTGCGCGGCCGCCGTCTTCTGTTTTCGCATGGGGTGTATGCGCTGACCGGCTTTACGGCGCTGATTCTGATTGCGTTCGGAGGCATTACGGCGAATCTGGTGCCGCTGTATGCGATCGGCGCGTTTCTGGCGTTTACGCTCTCGCAGGCGGGGATGGTGCAGCACTGGAGGAAGGAGCCTGCGGGCTCGCCGCACCGGAGCTGGCACATGTTCGTGAACGGGCTGGGCGCGGTGGCGACGGGGATTACGACGGTGGTGGTGCTGGCGTCGAAGTTCATGGCGGGAGCGTGGGTGACGGCGCTTCTAGTGCCGACGCTGATCCTGCTGATGCACTCGGTGAAGCGGCATTATGAGCGCGTGCACCGGGAGATGGCGGACCTGACGCCGATGAACGTGAAGAATCTGGAGCAGCCGCTGGTGGTGATTCCGGTGGCGGGCTGGAACAAGATTTCGGAGAAGGCGGTTCGGTTCGGGCTGGTGATGTCGAAGGACATCAAGGTGGTTCACATTCACTCGGAGGATGAGGCGCACGGGATCGAGGAGGCGTGGGAGCCGATGGTGATGGTGCCGCTCGAGGGGACGGATCTGCCGAAGCCGGAGCTGATTACGATTTCGTCGAAGTTCCGGTTCATCATCTCGCCGCTGATGGACTACATTCTGCAGCTGGAGGCGGAGAACCCGGGGCGCAAGGTGGCGGTGCTTCTGCCGGAGCTGGTGGTGCGGCACTGGTGGGAGAATCTGCTGCACAATCAGCGGGTGCAGCTGCTGAAGCTGCTGCTGCTGGTGCGGGGCAATCAGCGGATTATTGTGATCAATATCCCGTGGTACCTGTAGGGCTCCGGGTCGCCTGAGGACAGAGGCGAGCACGGAGAAGACAGAGGGCACGGGAGGTTCACAGAGGGTATGGGGAGCTGCGGATGGCTTTGCTGAGCGAGGCGTTTGGGCTGGTGCGGGTGATCCATCTGCCGGACCGGAAAGATCGCTTCCGCGAGGTGAGCGCACAGGTGGAGGCGCTGGGGATGAGGTTCGGTGAGGGTGGCGTCGAGCTGTACACGGCGACGCGGCCCGCGGAGGTCGCGGGGTTTCCTTCGCTGGGCTCGCATGGCTGCTTTCTGAGTCACCTGGACATTCTGCGCGATGCGCGGGATCGCGGGGTGGAGAGCGTCTTGGTGGCGGAAGATGATTTCGAGGTGCCGGCGCGGGAGGCTCAGCGCATCGGCGCGCTGGCGGCTGCGCTGCGCGAACAGGCATGGGGCTTTGCGTATCTGGGGCACATCGAGGAGCTGCCGGCGGCGGAGGCTGGTGCTGCGCCGGACTTCTGTGCGTTTACGGGGGCGGTGCGGCAGGCGCATTTGTTTGCGGTGCATCAGGACGTGCTGCCGGGGCTGGTGGCGTATCTGGAGGGATGTCTGGTGCGTCCGCCGGGGGACCCGGTGGGCGGGCCGATGGATGTGGACGGCGCGTACACGATGTATCGCGCGGCGCACCCGGAGGTGGTGACGCTGCTGGCGCGGCCTTCGATGGCGGGGCAGCGAAGCTCGCGGAGCGATATACGCTTTCGGAGTGCGGAGACGATTCCCGGAATTCGGGAGGCATTCTCGCTGGCGCGACGGGTGCGGCGGAAGTTGAAGGGTCCGGGGTAGGACGTTTGCGTTGACCGTTGACCGTCTTGCGAGGAACGGCGAACGCGTCTTTGGGTTTCGCTCTCAACTGAGACTGAGACTGAGACTGAGACTGAGACTGAGAACGGTCAACGGAGAACGTTGTTTATGCGGCGGCCTGGTGGGTGCCGAGGGCCATGGCCTGAGCGAGCAGGGTGTAGCTGCGGCGGCGGGCCTGGTGGTCGTGGGTGATGGTGTTGACGACGATCTCGCTGAGCTTGAGCTCGGCGGCCATGCGGGTGAGGGCGGCGGTGACGTTGTCGGGGGTGCCGACGAAGTAGCGGGGGAACTCGGTGCGTTCGGGGTCGAGCGGGCCGAAGGTGGTGAGTTCGCGGGCGGCGTCCTCGGGGGCGGCGATGGGGCGGCGGTCGTTCTGCCGAATGCGAAGCTGCAACAGCCGGACGGACTGGAAGAGGCGGTCGGCTTCGGCCTGGGTTTCGGCGCAGATGACGCCGACGGCGGGCATGGCTTCGGGACGGGGAGACGCGTCCTGGCCCAGCTCGGAATTGGGGTGGAAGTTTGCGCGGTAGTGCTCGATGGCGTGACGGGTGGGGTCGGGCGAGAAGAAGTGGGCGAAGGCGTAGCGGAGGCCGAACTGGGCGGCGGCCTGGGCGCTCCACATGCTGGAGCCGAGGAGCCAGAGGCTGGGAGAGCCGTGCTCGGCGGGCGAGAGGTGGATGCGCGAGAAGGGATGCGCGGCGGGGAAGCCTTCGTGCAGGAAGGCGATGAGCTCGGAGAGCTGGTCGGGGAAATCGTCGCGCTGCATGGCGTCACGGGGCGCGTCGCGGTAGCGGCGCAGGGCGGTGGATTCGATGGGGCCGCCGCCGGGTGCGCGGCCGATGCCGAGGTCGATGCGGTTGGGGTAGAGCGCGTGCAGGGTGCGAAAGACTTCGGCGACTTTGAACGGGGTGTAATGCGGGAGCATGATGCCGCCGGAGCCGAGCCGGATGCGCGAGGTGGCGGCGCCGATGCGGGCCAGCAGGATCTCGGGGGCGGAGCAGGCGAGGGTGTCCATGGCGTGGTGCTCGGACATCCAGAAGCGATGAAAGCCGAGGGACTCGACGTGCTGGGCGAGGTCGACCGAGTTGCGCAGGGCCTCGGCGGGCGTGGAGCCGGCGGGGACGGGGGATTGGTCGAGTACGGAGAGACGGAGGTGCGGGGTGGCGCTCACAGGGATTGGATGAGCGGGTTTGCTTACGGTCGCAAGTGCTCAGGGACACCGGCAAGTCCGCCCTTACGCCGGGCGGCGGGTCACTCCGTGACTTCCATACGCTTCGCGTGGGGCTCTTGCTGGTCGGCTTGAGTGTTCGCTGCGACCAAGGGGAGCACCATGCGAAGCGTATGAGGGTCGCGAAGTGACTAGTAGAAGAGCTCGATGGGGAGGAAGTCGGCCATGCGCCGGTAGCCCTCGGGACCGGGGTGGAGATGATCGCCGCTGTCCGCCTTCTGGAGCATGGAGGCCGGGTTGAGCGGGTCATGCATGTAGGCGTCGAAGTCGACCAGCGCGTCGAAGGTGCCGGAGTGGCGGATCCACTCGTTGATCTTGACGCGGTCGGCCTCGTTTTCACGCGCGGGCTTGTAGAAGTCGTTGCCGAGCCACGGGGTAAGGGTGCAGCCAACCACCTTGATGCCGTGGGCGTGGGCGCGCCAGACGATCTGCTGGTAGGCGGAGATCATGCGGGCGATGAGAGCGGCGTGGTCTACGGGGGAGGCGTTCGCTCCGCGGGCGAGCGTGCCGAGATCGTTGATGCCCATCAACAGGATGATGGTCTTGACGCCGGACTGGGCGAGGACGTCGCGATCCATGCGGGCGAGGGCGTTGGGGCCGAGATTGTCGGTGAGCAGGTGATTGCCGCCGATGCCTTCATTGACGATGGCGAGGTTGCGGGTCCTGGGGTCGGCGTGGAGGCGGGCGGCGAAGAAGTCGGGCCAGCGGGTGTTGGCGTCGGTGGTGGAGGCATGGCCGTCGGTGATGGAGTCGCCGAAGGCGACGATCGTGGAGGCGGGAGTGGTGGCGGCGGGCGAGGCCGCGGCTACGTCTACGGCGGAGAGCTGGTACCAGTGTTCGACTTTGTCGGCGGTGGCGAGTTCAGGGTCGATGGTGTGGTCGCCGTGGAGGAGGAAGGTGGTGGCGCGGGCGCCGGGGTGACTGGACTCGCCGGCGGGCGGGCGGGTGAGGTGGAAGCTGATGGCGAGATCGCCGAGGGCGGGTGCGTCGAGGGCGATGGGGTCGGAGAGCATCTCGGCGCCGCTGGGGATGAAGACGGCGCCGGCGCCGTTGAAGAGGACGCGCTGCATGGAGGCGGCGTCGATGGCGCTGGAGCCGGGGGCTTTGGCGCGGGCGACGAAGATGCTTTCGACACGCAGGGGCTGGGTGCCGAAGGCGTTCGACAGATGGATACGGACGGCGCTGCCGCCGAGCGAGAGATGGACGATCTCGCGGATGGTGGTGTCAGTGAGTCTGGCGGGATCGAGGCCGGGCTGGTTGTTCTGAGGCTCGGGCGGCATGAGGGAGGTGGCCCAGCTGG
>CAXTVJ010000046.1:20460-27304 GCA_964247715.1 uncultured Acidobacteriaceae bacterium
GAGCAAGAGGGCGGCGAGGCGTTTCATCGACGGGCTCCGGGGAGTTTATGCGGAAGTGAGCTGATGCGATTTCGCCCAGGTGGGCGAGAGCGAGCGGAGGCGGGCTACGGCTTCGGGGATGAGGGCGAGCGCGGCGTCCACCTCTTCTGAAGTCGTCAGGCGCGAGAGCGAGAAGCGTACGCTGGCGCGGGCGCGTGCGGGGGACAGGCCCATCGCGGTGAGGACGTGGGAGGGCTCGGTCGCGCCGGACTGGCAGGCGGAGCCGCCGGAGACGAAGAGGCCTTTGAGGTCGAGGGCGATGACGAGGGCTTCGGCCTCGACGTGGTCGAAGTAGAGATTGGAGGTGTTGGGGGTGCGGTCGGTTCCGGCTCCGTTGACGCCGGTCTCGGGGATCTCGCGGAGAAGGGTCTGTTCGAAGCGGTCGCGGAGGGCGGCAAGGTCGCGGGCTCCCTCGGACGCGAGCCACTGCTGTGCGAGTTGGGCGGCGCGGCCGAGGGCTACGATGCCGGCTACGTTTTCGGTGCCGGCGCGGCGCTGGCGCTCGTGCGTGCCTCCGTGGAAGAGCGGCGCCAGACGGACGTTGCGGCGGACGAAGAGCACGCCGGTGCCCTGCGGGGCGTACATCTTGTGGCCGGCGATGGTGAGGAGGTCGACATCCTTGAGGCCCCCGCTGGGGTTGGTGGCGGAGCAGCTGAGATTGAGGTTGAGGTCGAGCTTGCCGGCGGCCTGGACGGCGTCGGTGTGGAAGAGCGCGCCGTGCTCCTTGGCGATGTGGGCGAGCTCGGGGACGGGCTGGAGGGTGCCGGTCTCATTGTTGGCGAGCATGACGGAGACGAGGCGGGTGTTGGGCTTGAGGGCGGCGAGGAGAGACGCGGGCTGGACGACGCCGGAGCGGTCGGGCTGGAGGTAGGTGACGTCGCATCCGCGGCGTTCGAGTTCTTCCGCGGCGTGAAGGACGGCGTGATGCTCGATGGCGGAGGCGATGAGGTGCGGGCGTGGAGCGCCGGGCTGCTTCTCGCTTTCCAGTAATGCCGTTTGCATGACGCCGAAGAGGGCGAGGTTGTCGCTCTCAGTGCCGCCTGAGGTGAAGACGATCTCGGAGGCGCGTCCGTGGAGGAGTGCGGCGATCTGCTCGCGGGCGTGGTCGACGGCGGCGCGAGCCTGCTGGCCGGCCTGGTGGATGGAGCTGGCGTTGCCGAAGCGCTCGAGGAGGAAGGGACGCATGGCGTCGAAGACCTCGGGAAGCAGAGGCGTGGTCGCGTTCGCGTCCATGTAGATGCGGCGCAGCATGGGTTCGAGTTTACGCCTGCTACGAACGTGCGCCCTGCGCGGGCGGCGGTCACTTCGTGACTTTCATACGCTTCGCGTGGGCCTCCCGCTGGTCGGCGTGGGATTGGCTGCGGCTAACGGCTTTCGACTGGGGTGTAAGGCGCGGGGTACTCGGGGCCGGTGTAGTCCGCGCGCGGCCGGATGAGGCGGTTGTTGTCGTGCTGTTCGAGCACGTGCGCGGCCCATCCGCTCATGCGCGAGATGGCGAAGATCGGCGTGAAGAGATCGATGTCGATGCCGAGCGTGGTGTAGGTGCTGGCGGAGTAGAAATCGACGTTGGCGTTGAGCTTCTTCTCGGCTTTGACGAAGTGCTCGATCTGCTGCGACATCTGGAACCACTTGAGGTTGCCGGCGGAGCGGCCGAGCTCTTCGGACATGCGGCGGAGGTGCGTGGCGCGGGGATCTTCGGTGTGGTAGACGCGATGGCCGAAGCCGGAGATCTTTTCCTTGCGGGCAAACATGCCGCGGACGTGTTCGACGGGATCTTCGCCCGCGGCGTCGATGGCGAAGAGCAGACGCATGGTGGCCTCGTTGGCTCCGCCGTGGAGCGGGCCTTTGAGCGCGCCGATGGCGCCGGTGATGGCGGAGTGGAGATCGCTGAGGGTGGCGGCGATGACGCGCGCGGCGAAGGTGCTGGCGTTGAGTTCGTGGTCGGCGTGGAGGATGAGCGCGATGTCGAAGGCGCGGGTGGCGGTCTCGGAGGGCTTCTCGCCGTTGAGCATCCAGAGGAAGTTGCCGGCGTGCGAGAGTGACGGGTCGGCGTCGACGGCGGGCTTGTTCTTGCGGATGCGGTCGAAGAGGGCGACGATCATGGGGATCTGCGCGGTCAAACGAAAGGCTTTGCGCAGGTTGGCGGCGTGGGTGGAGTCCTTCTCGTCGGCGTCGTAGATCGAGAGCAGCGAGACGGCGGTGCGGAGAACCTCCATGGGAGTCGCGCCGGCGGGCACCGACTTGAGGAGTTCGAGGATGGCGGGTGGCAGGGTGCGCGCGGCGGCGAGCTCGGCGGAGAAGCTCTTGAGCTGCTCGGCGGTGGGAAGGGCGCCGTTCCAGAGGAGGCAGGTGACTTCCTCGAAGGTGGATTTTGCGGCGAGCTCGTGGATGTCGATGCCGCGATAGGAGAGAACGCCCTGGTCGCCGTCGATCCAGCAGATGGAGGAGGTGGTGGCGACGATGCCTTCAAGGCCTTTGGGTGCGGCGACGAGTGTGGACATGCGGGCGAACTCCCAACGCGAAACCCCCGCGTGGCGCGGGGTGTCTTCGATTATGGATCAGCGCGGAAACGGTTGTCACGACAACCGAACAGGCTAGGCGAATACCGAACGGGCTTGTTGCCGCGCGGGTTTACAGGCGTGCGGGGCTGAAGGCCGCGAGATCGATGGAGGGCGCTTCGCCGGAGAGTGTCTGCGCGATGACGTGCGCGGTGGCGGGTGCGAGCAGGATGCCGTTGCGGAAATGGCCGGTGGCGAGGACGTAGCGCGGGCGTCGCGGGACGGGGCCGAGGACGGGCAGGCCGTCGGCGGTGGAGGGACGCAGGCCGGCCCAGGACTCGACGAATTCGGCTTGCGCGAGCGGGGGCAGAAGGGCGACGGCGCGGGCGTTGAGATTGAGGATGTCGGACGGGTGGACGGTGAGGTCGAAGCCGGCGTCTTCGAGGGTGGCGCCGAGGATGATGCGTCCGGCGTGCGGGCCGTCGGTGCGCGGGACGAGGTAGATGTCGGGGGTGCGGACGACGACGGAGAGATCGAGTCCGGCGGGCATGCGGACGGCGAGCATCTGGCCTTTGCGCGGGGCGACGGGCGCAGGGGTCCAGGTGCCCATGCAGTCGATGAGGGTGGAGGCTTCGACGGGAGCTTCCGAGGTCTGGATGCGGACCGAGGCGTCGTTGGCGGTGAGGCGTTCGAGCCGGGTGTTTTCGCGAAGATCGATGCGGGTGTTGCGGACGGCCCAGAGGAGGGCGGCGCCGAGCTGGCGGGGGTCGACGGAGTATTCGCTGAGGAGATGGAAGGCTCGGTCGCCGGTTTCGAGTTGCGGCAGGAGTTCTTGCGGGTCTACCTCCACAGACGTCTGCGATTCCGTATCGCTTGAAATGGCTTCGAGGGTGGTGTTGGTCTGGAAGGGGATGCGGGTGCCGGAGAGGGCGGCGATGCGGTCGAGGAACTCGGGGTAGAGGGTGGCGCTGAGCTGGGCGAGCGGGCGCAGCGCGGGCGGGTTGAGGGGGTCGTCGACGGCGAGCATGCCGGCGGCGGCGAAGCTGGTCTGGCGCATGGCGGCGCCGGATTCGAGCACGACGACGGAGGCTCCGCGGCGGTCGAGTTCGAGGGCGAGCGAGAGACCGATGATGCCGGCGCCTGCGATGACGAAGTCGGGTGAGGCCACGTTCCTATTCTAAGTCTGGGTGCGCAGTGGATAGGAATCCGCGTATGGTGAGGGGGAATGCGGAGCGCGGCTTCCGCGACGTGAAGAAGCGATAGAGGAGATGCATGAGCGAGACGCGGAACGTGGGCGAGGGTCGGGATGTCTCGGGCAAACTGCTGGTGGCGCTGGGGGTTGCGCTGCTGTTATCGATTGCTGCGCTGATCTGGTGCTGGGGCCTGACGAATCATCTGTCGGCGGCGGAGGCGAAGCTGGCGGCGGCGGAGCAGAAGAACGTGCAGCTTGCGGATCAGGAGCAGGCGCTGGCGGCGCGGTTGCGTGCAACGACGGAGACGCTGGGGCAGAGCGTGGGCATGACGCAGAAGCAGATTGAGACGAAGACGCAGTCGATTCTGGCGGCGCAGCAGTCGCAGATGGCGGCGGTGAAGGCGCAGTCGGTGCAGTCGGCGGAGCTGGCGGCGAAGGAGGCGGCGGCGGAGAAGCAGCTGGGCTCGGTGCAGACGGATGTTTCGACGGTGAAGACGGATGTGAGCGGCGCGAAGAGCTCGATCGCGGAGACGCAGAGCGACCTTGCGGAGACCAAGGCGCAGCTGCAGCGGACGGTCGGGGATGCGGGCGTGATGAGCGGGTTGATCGCGACCAATCACACGGAGCTCGAACAGCTGAAGCACAGGGGCGATCGCAACTACTACGAGTTCACGCTGGTGAAGGGAGCGCAGCCGACGCTGCTGGCGACGATCAAGCTGCAGGCGAAGAAGGTGGATCAGAAGAAGTCGAAGTTCACGCTGATGGTGAGCGCGGACGATCGCACTATCGAGAAGAAGGACAAGAGCCTGGATGAGCCGGTGCA
The DNA here is from genome assembly GCA_964247715.1 of uncultured Acidobacteriaceae bacterium. Lineage (GTDB taxonomy): Bacteria > Acidobacteriota > Terriglobia > Terriglobales > Acidobacteriaceae > Edaphobacter. The sequence goes on from CAXTVJ010000046.1 coordinate 25,013, forward strand.
GTTCTATACGGGCAAGGATCCGGTGCTGTATGAGGTGGTGGTGAACTCGATTTCGAAGAACACGATTTCGGGGTATCTTTCGACGCCGAAGAGCGCGGGGGATGTGGTGCCGACGCCGAAGAGCTGACCCGCGGAGTGCGATGCAACGCAGCGAGGGGACGCTTTTGGCGTCCCCTCGTTTGCTTTCTCTTGATGTTGTTTCGCTCTGTTTGCCTGCAGAGCGAGAGTGCCTTGCGTGTTCCGTTTCCGGCTATTCTCCCGTGTGCCGTTCGAGTGCTCTGAGCAGCTAACGAAGGTATAGTTTCACGCACTTTTAGTGTCAAGAGAAAAACGTGATGAAGCGGAGAATCTTTCACCTTTGTGGGAGCTCATCCGAGGCTTGTGCCATGCGGCGGATGCGCGCGTAGATACGCTTGCAGAAGGGCGAGCAGGGCGACCAGAAAATCCTGCAGCGTGTGCGCGACGATGACGGAACGAAGGTCGCCCTTGAGCCTGCGCGCGACCTCGCCGAAGAGGACGCCGAGCGCCATCAATGGAAGCACAGCGGCTGCGCCTTCATAGAGATGCAGCGAACCGAAGAGCATGCCGGTGAGGAGGACAGCGAGTACTGGACGGGTGGTCCATGCAGTGAACTGCTGGAGCAGATAGCCGCGGAAGATGAGCTCTTCACACACGCCCGCGGAGAGCGAGACACCGAACCAGCCAAGCATCGCGAGCGGCGTGTGCGGGAGCATGTTGAGGATGACGGCTTCGTTGCGCCTGTGGAAGAGTGGGGTGAAATAGAGCGCGCCGCCGATGACGACCAGCAGCATCGTGCCGAGGCAGTAGACGGCGAGGCCGAGGCCGATCGATGAGGCCCACGTATGCGCGCGATTGAGGAAGGCTTTGCGGAGGAAGGCGCGCCGTTGTTGGATACCGGCGAGGGTGAGGCCGAGCATGATCCACTCGGCGATTGCGCTGCTGGCGTAACGTGCCGCATGGGAGTGGGTGCCAGCGGGCTGCGGGTGAGTCTGGGCGTGGCGTGCGCGGAGGGTGCTGAAGGCGGCAACGAGGAAGAAGCCCGCGACGATGGCGGCGGTGTGGGCCCAGTGTGCGATCAGTGGAACGGGCTCGTCCGCGCGCGGTGGAGGTGGCGGGATCGTGTCGGGCGGCGCGGCGTGTGCTTCGGCGGGGAGCATCGAGCTATCGTACGACCATCGACTGTTTTCGACGGTGCCGATGCAAGGCGCAACACGGATCCAGGCGGGACAGGAGCGGAGGAGGCGACGGGTTGCGGACGACAGCCGTGCCATTCTTCCGGCCATCTTCTGGACGCGTGGCGCAGGCGCAAGATGCGGATCGTCGCACCCGTCGGCTGATACACGGCGATATACGGTCATGGCGGGAAGACAAGTTCGCGAGTACCAGCGACGATGCCGATCCTGCCGACGTGGAGTTGTGGCGAGATTCGCCCAACTGATCGTAGATTCGGGTTGCCACGCGAAGAGCAGCGTCCGGCTTATCCACTGCGATGAACGCGACGGCCTCATGAAGCTTTTTGCGGGCGTGCGGCGTCCAGATTACTTGCTGTTTTGCGCAGACGAGCGAAGATCTCTTCGAAGACTTCCTTATGCGAGATCCATCCGTCGCGGTCCGCTTCTTCTTCTGCTTCGCGCACATCTTCGGCGAGTTGTCTGGTGTAGACGACGTACTCCTCGACGGCTTTCTGCTCGATGGCGGATGGGGTGCTGCCGGCCTCAACCGCCAGCTTTTCAAGCTCTTCCTGCAGAGCGGGGGTGAGTTCGAGGGTCACGGGGAGACCGTATGCGGCTGACAGGGGCGGGTCAATGCTGGAGTAACACCGCTACTCCGTCATTGCGGCGCCGAGCCAGAAGATCAACATTCCAAGCGAGCACAGAGGAACCAGCCACCTCAGGCGATGAGGTCTCCAGAGGCCGGCTACTCCGCACGTGATGCCGCCCAGCGCGACGACACATCCGCCCCGATAGATTCGTATCAACGTCGGATCGTCATACCGAAAGGCATGCTCCGAGGCGTAGATCATTGAACCTATGGCGAGCAGAGCGGAAGTTGTCGCCAGTAGAACGCCACAAAGCGCTGCTACGAAGCTCAAGGTCACTGGACCTCGCTTGCAAAGACGAGCCACCATCCCCAAACGAAGCCGAGTGGAAGTAAGAGCCAGGAGCGGAGGAACATCGCAGCGACTACAGCACCCATATCGATTTCTCAGCACTCGATAATATTGAGGGCGAGGCCGGCCTGGCTGGTTTCTTTGTAGCGGGACTGCATGTC
>CAXTVJ010000047.1:0-9301 GCA_964247715.1 uncultured Acidobacteriaceae bacterium
TCGTCCGCCCCGAGATCCGTGACCGCATGGTCTGAAGGCAAAGGCTCAACAAAGACAAGAGAGATAAGAAGGATCAAAACGAGGCAAGCGCCTTTGACCCGCAACATGGAATCCGCGTTCATCCGTCTCATCCCTATGATCCGTGTGGAGCCTTAAGTAGCTACAATGGTCTTCGTGGAAGCCGCCGAGCTCATCCAGATCGACCTTACCCCGCGCAAGCCCGCGCCCAGGCCTGCATGGCTCAAGGCCCGCGCCCCCGGCGGCGAGACCTTCCACTCCCTCAAGAAGCTCGCCCGCGACCTCAACCTCCACACCGTCTGCGAATCCGCCCAGTGCCCCAACATCGGCGAGTGCTGGAACCAGAAGGCCGCCACCTTCATGATGCTCGGCAACCTCTGCACCCGGCGCTGCGGCTTCTGCGCCGTCCCCAAAGGACGCCCCGAGCCCATCGACCACGACGAGCCCCGCCGCGTCGCCTTCGCCGTCGCCCAGCTCGGCCTCGCCCACGCCGTCATCACCTCCGTCAACCGCGACGACGACAACCTCGGCGCAGCCCAGGCCTTCGTCAGCGTCATCCGCGAGATCCGCGCCCAATCCCCCGCCACCCGCATCGAGGTCCTCACCCCAGACTTCCAGGGCAAGCCCGAATCCCTCCGCCTCGTCGTCGAAGCCCGCCCCGAGATCCTCAACCACAACATTGAAACCGTCCCGCGCCTCTACCCCGTCGCCAAGTCCGGCGGCCGCTACCCGCGGTCCCTGCGCTTTCTCGAGCAGGCCAAAGAGATAGCGACCGAACTCGGCTTCCAGCAGGTCACCAAGACCGGCATCATCGTCGGCCTTGGCGAAGAGATGCACGAGCTGCTGGCCGTCTTCCAGGATTTAGCCGACCGCAACGTCGACATCCTCACCATCGGCCAGTACCTCCGCCCCTCCCGCGACCACCTCCCGATGTCCCGTTTCTACACCCCCGAAGAGTTCGCCTTCCTCAAGCACGAAGCCCTGCGCATGGGCTTCCGCCACGTCGAATCCGGCCCCCTCGTCCGCTCCAGCTACCACGCCCAGGAGCAAGCCGAATCCACTGGCCTTGCCTGATGTTTCCCGTAGAAGGAGACGATCTTCGTGAGCCCGTCTGGCTCGAGATCCGCCGTGTGCTCATGGCAAGTTGGGATCCAATCGGCGTAGTTGACGAGCCCTTCGCAGCAAACGAGTATGACAATTACATCCTGAAGATCGAGGCACTCCTCCGGTCGGGTACCACCGTAGAAGCGTTGATGGACTACCTGGAATGGGTTGCAAGCCAGCGTATGGGCTTCACGAGCCAACGCGAGCGAGCGAGACCTGCTGCTGAGCGTCTGCTTCCTCTGCGAGTCTTACTAAACAAGCAGAAATAGGTTCCGCACTGGTCTGTCGCTAGAATGGTGAGGCTATGACCCTCGCCACCAACACCGCTCTCACCTCCCGCATCCAGACCTTCGCCTCGGCCGCCGGCCTCGAGGTCGTCGCCGTCGAGCCCTCCCAGGGCTTCACCGGCCTGCCCACCGTCCGCTTCACCCTCGCCCGCACCGGCGTACCCGACAAGACGCTCTTCCTTGAGCTCTCCGAAGACTTCGACGCCGAGCGCCCCCAGTTCGCCGAAGGCCTCAAGCTCTTCCTCGCCGAGACCGCCCAGCGCCTGCGCAATCCGCGCCCCGATACCTTCCTCACCATCAACGGCCTGCCCCTCAGCTACTCCAACTTCGGCTGGCCCTTCCACGAGTCCACCGCAGGCGCCGATACCTCCGTCGTGCATGGCGAGATCCGCCTCGAAGACGGCACCGGTTCGCCCCTCTACACCCGCATCGCCGCCGCCATGACGCTCACCATGCGCGAGACCGTCCCCGCCCCCGAGCAGCCGTTCGCCGAGGCCTTCATCCTCAACGCCATCCGCAAGACCTTCGACCAGGGCCAGCTCGAGCTCGTCAAATCCGGCAACCGCCAGCCCGTCCCCGTCACCACCCGCTACTTCTCCGCCCGCACCGGCAAGTTCAACTTCAACGACTCCACCGACGAACAGCGCCGCCACTTCCTCGCCGCCAAAGCCTTCTGGTTCTCCGGCGTGACGGGCAGTAACGAACCCGTCTGGATCGCCGACCCGCGCGACGCCCAGTACCTCAACACCACCCCCGACGAGCTCAAATCAGCCGCCGCCGCCCTCGCCAGAGAAGATCTCCTCACCCTCGCCACCGACCCGGAATTCGCCGCTCCCACGCCAGCCCTCATGGCCCGCTCCGAAGCCTTCCACGCCCAGCTCGCCGAAGCCCTTCGTTTCATCAAGCCCACCTTCAACGAACAAATGCGTGGCGGCCACACCAACATGTAGCAAGGCTCAACACGAATCAGAGGGAAAAGAAGGATGAACGCGGATGAAGCTTTTGTCTGAATGCTCTGTTCTGTCTTATCTGCACTGATCCGTCTTATCCCTCTGATCCGTGTCAGGCTCTAAGTTAGAGGCACGCATGCACAACCGCCGAAACGCTCCGGCCCTCCTGCTCCTCGTCTTAACCCTGCTCGCCAGCCCCACCCTGCACGCCCAGCAGCAGCCCGAAACCGACATAACTCCCGGCGCCGCCCACACCACCCCCCGCAACGAGCCTCCCGTCGACGGCTTCGTCCGCAAGGACGCCGACACCATCACCCTGGCACTCGGAAAAGACGCGCTCGGTAAAGACCACACCCTCACCCTGCACGACGTCGACTTCAACGGCGACCCCGTCGACACCGCCAAGCTCCACCTCCGCCAGCTCTCCCCCGGCGTCTACGAGCTCTCCTCCCTCGCCTGGACCGTCGGCTACTGGCACCTCACCCTCGATGACCAGGCCTCCTACTTCGGCATGGGCGAGCGCTTCGATACCCTCGACCACGCCGGTACCGTCGTAAAAAACCTCTCCATCGATCAGGCCAACATCCGCGGCTCCAGCGCCTACAAACCCATCCCCTTTTTCCTGTCCACTACCGGCTATGGCCTGTGGCTCGACACCACCGGCGAGGCTACCTTCGACTTCAACGCCTCCGACCGCGAGACCGTCTCCATCGACGCCGCCACCAACCGCCTGCGCCTCGTCCTCTTCACCGGCCAGTCCGAAAACCCCGGCCGCTTCCCCGACCTGCTCGCCGCCTTCGCCCACCTCGCCGGTAAAGTCATGCTGCCGCCGTACTGGGCCTTTGCTCCATGGCAGGCGCGCGACTACCACCAGAACCAGCAACAGGTTTTGGAAGACATCGATAAGACCCGCGCCCTCGGCCTGCCCGCCTCCGTCCTCCTCATCGACTCCCCCTGGGCCACGGCCTACAACTCCTACCGGCCCAATCCAAAGCAGTTCGACGACTTCCCCGCCCTCAGCAAACATCTCCACGAGCAGGGCTATAAGCTCGTCCTCTGGCATACCCCCTGGATCGACAACAAATCCGATCCGCCCGGTGAGCCCGGTTTTGCAGGCAAGATCGATGAGACCAGCCCCAACTACGCCGTTGCCGCCGAACGCGGCTTCTTCGTCAAGGACCAGAACAACCGCCCCTATGTAGGCCGCTGGTGGAAAGGCCAGGGATCGCTCATCGACTTCACCAACCCCAAGGCACGCGACTGGTGGCAGGACCAGCTCCGCCAGGCCCTCGCCGCCGGAGCCGACGGCTTTAAGGACGACGACGCCGAAGGCAGCTTCCTCGGCGCAGACGTTCACTTTTTCGACGGCACCGACCCCCGCCTCATGCGCAACCGCTACGGCATGCTCTACAACAACACCGTCGAAGACCTCATCCAGCGCGACCTTAAAGGCAACGGCGTCCTCTTCTGCCGCTCCGTCACCACCGGCGCCAACGGCCTCGGCTTCCTCTGGGCCGGCGACAACGACGCCAGCTTTTCGCCGCTCAATGGCCTGCCCACCGTCGTCACCGCAGGCCTGTCCGCCGGCCTTTCCGCCATGCCTCTCTGGGGAGCCGATCTCGGCGGCTACCGCAGGCAGCCCGACACCCCCAACCCCACCCTCCTCGCCCGCTGGACCGAGTTCGCCGCCTACTCGCCCGTCATGGAAGTCATGTCCCAGGCCAACCTCACCCCCTGGACCTTCGGCACCATCTCCGGCTCAACCACCCCTGCCCTCGACATCTACCGCAAGTACGCCATCCTCCACACCTCCCTCATGCCCTACCTCTACGCCGCCGCCCAGCAGGCCGCGCTCACCGGCCAACCCATCCTCCGCGCCCTCGTCCTCAACTACCAGGACGACACCACCGCCCGCACCCTCAAGGACGAATACCTCCTCGGCCCCGACCTCCTCATTGCTCCCATCCTCGACCAGAACACCAGCCGCGTCGTCTACCTGCCGCAAGGCGACTGGCTCGACCTCAACTCCGGCCAGCCGCAAACCGGTCCCCGCACCCTCGTCGTTCAGGCCCCGCTCGACACCATCCCCGTCTTCGCCCGCCGCGGCACGGTCCTCCCCAAAATTCCCGAAGACGTCATGACCCTCGTCCCCGCCACCGAGTCCGGCAATAAAGCAATCCACGCCCTCGACAACCGCCGCGTCTACGAGATCCTCGGCCCCGCCGCCGACCACGACGTCACCTTCACCGACTTCGAAGAACGCGCCATCACTCGCTCCGGCAACACCCTCAAGATCGTGAGCCCCGCCAACCCGCCCATCCCCATCGGCGCAGACTTCGCCCACACGCCCAAAGAAGACAAGCCTCACATCGTCCTTCGCTGGCGCTTCTCCACCCCACACACCGTCACCATCAACGGCTCGCCGGCAACCATCAAGAACGACGCCAACGGCATCCCCACCGTAGAGTTCGACCACACCGGCACCTCCACCATCGCCTGGCAGTAGCCCACCCCCGCCCCAAACCCGGCGTCCAATCACCCATGAGCAACGTAGACACGGAGTTGATTGCCAGCGAACTGCGCAGCCTCGGCTACAAGGTCAACCACATCGTCCCGGTCTCCGCCAACGCAGGCGACTGGACCTTCGAGGTCGACGGCGTCACCATCGACCTTGAAGAAGCCCGCGCCCTCCTCGAATCCGGCGAGCACCGCAAGCTCGATACCCGCTACACCCACGGCTACGCCCCCGGCGACCAGCACAAATAGCCCACGAGAACACGGTGAAGCCGTCCCCTGACATACGAACGCAGACCCTTCCACGCCGTCCTCGATAGTGGCAAATCCTCGACCCTTCCGGTCGCATCGGGGCATGGTGGGCGTCGCCCAACGCAGTCGAAGATCGTTCTTACCTCGCCCCGCTTTCGCAAATCCGCGTGGTCAAGGGCAATCAGGTCAGCGAACAAGACACCGGCGACTACTATCCTTGCTGTCGAAAAAGTTCGGCGGGGCTCTCCTCGACCCGGTGCCCATGCTCGCCAACTTCAAAGGGCGCGGAGGAGAAGTCCTCGTCGGCCCTCAGGTCTCGGCCTGCCTTCGCCGCGACGACCGGCCCGGCGGCATCACCGACCAGTTCACCTGGGGCGTGGTCTGCTTCTACGGCTCAGATCCCCCCCCCCCCCACACTTCCGTCGTCACGATGAACTACCAAGTCCAATTCAAAGACACCAAAGACTTTGGCCCCAAGCGGATCGCCCGCACCTGCACCACCGACGTGCTCGACTACAAAGCCACCCTCTCGGTTAACGAAGTGGGCAAACTCACCGGCGAAGGCTACGGTCGCCCGCTCACCTCGCCGACCTCAGCGGTCGTCGTCAACGGCAGCCTTCGCGGCTGCCACTTCGCCCCACTGCTTCGCAACGGTATCGCCACCTGCTATCACGGTGAAGTCCTCGTAGCCCACTAGCCCTCTGTGTTCCGTGCTGCCCCCTTAGGGCAACAAAAAGGCGCGACAGCCAAAAGCTGTCGCGCCGTCCTTTTAAGCCCTGAAAAGTGAGCCCTGTACCTTAAACTTCCTTCACCCCATCCACAAACGCCTTCAGCTTGCGGCTGCGGCTCGGATGACGCAATTTGCGCAGCGCCTTCGCCTCGATCTGGCGGATCCGCTCGCGCGTCACCTGGAAGCTTTGCCCGACTTCCTCCAGCGTGTGCTCCGAACCATCCTCCAGCCCGAACCGCATCTTGATCACGCGTTCTTCCCGCGGAGTCAGCGTACGCAGCACCTGGCTGGTGTACTCCTTCAGGTTGACGGAAATGACCGCGTCCGCCGGCGAAACCGCCATCCGGTCCTCGATAAAGTCTCCAAGATGAGAGTCTTCCTCTTCGCCGATCGGCGTCTCGAGCGAGATGGGCTCCTGCGCAATCTTCAGCACCTTGCGCACCTTCGCCACCGGAATATCCATCCGCTTCGCGATCTCTTCCGAAGAAGCCTCGCGCCCAAGCTCCTGTACGAGCTGGCGGCTGGTCCGGATGAGTTTATTGATCGTCTCGATCATGTGCACCGGAATACGGATCGTCCTCGCCTGGTCCGCGATCGCACGCGTAATCGCCTGCCGGATCCACCACGTAGCATACGTCGAGAACTTGTACCCGCGCCTGTACTCGAACTTGTCCACCGCCTTCATCAGGCCGATATTGCCTTCCTGAATGAGGTCGAGGAACTGCAGTCCGCGGTTCGTGTACTTCTTCGCAATCGACACCACCAGACGAAGATTGGCCTCGATCAGCTCGCGCTTGGCCTTTTCCGCGTCCATGTCGCCCTGGATCATCTCCCGCTGCGTCCGCTTCAAATCAAGCAGCGTAATCCCCGCGTCCGCTTCCACCCGTTCCAGATCCAGACGGCAATTCTTCTGCTGACGCTTGTACTCCTTCTTCAACTCCTCGGACTTCGACGCCTCGAACTTCGTCTCGAGCGACTTGATCTGACGCTCCAGGGTTCGCATCGAGTCGACCGTCTTGTTCACCTTGTCCAGCAGCCGCTTCTTCTCGGCATTCGTGTACTTCAACTCCCGCACCACGCGGTTGATATACACATGCTCGCGCCCGATCAGCCAGCGCAGCTTCCGGGTCTCGCGCATCTTTGTCTTCGCGTCGCCCTTCTGCCCCGCCGCCTCGCACTTCTCTTCCAGCCCCTGAATCTTCTTCTGGTGCTTCAGAATGACGTCGATCCGGCCCACCGTTGCACGCACCCGGCCCTGCAGAATCTCCTCGGTGAGTTCCTCCTCGTCGAAGGTCACCACCTCTTTGATATTCCGCACGCCGCGCCGCAGATCCTCGCCCAGCCCCGTAATCTCGCGGATCACGATCGGCGAACGCGAGATCGCCTTCATCACGCGCAGCTGCCCCCGCTCGATCCGCTTGGCGATCTCCACCTCGCCCTCGCGCGTCAGCAGCGGCACCGTCCCCATCTCGCGCAGGTACATGCGCACCGGGTCGTTCGTCTTCTCGAGCGTTCCCGGCGAAAGGTCCAGCTCTACGTCATCGCCTTCTTCTCCCGCCTCGGTGTCATACTTATCGCGGTCCCGATCCCGCTCGTCGCGGTCCCCGCCCAGCTCAATCCCCTGAGTATTGATCGTCGTCAGCAGGTCGTCCAGATCGTCGGGCGTCGTGATATCCCGCGGCAGCAGGTCGTTCACCTCGCCAAACGTCAGATATCCCTTTTCTTTTCCTGTATCGATCAGCTTGTCGATGTCGTCTTCGTACTTATCCAGCTCGTCGGCCACGTGGTTGCGCGCTCCTGCCTGTTCCCCAGGCGTTCTCAAGTATTGGGATGCCGTTCATACGGCAATCGTCCCCCGTCCCGGGTTATTTCAGGACAAGGCTCTCCAAGGCTATTTCAAGGTCTCGCGAGAACAAGGTAGCGGTAAGGACCGCTTATGGCGCAAACGCAGGCTTCACGCCGCACATGGCGAAGCCGGGCTCATCGAGGCGCACGTCCCCAGCGAATCACAAGAGTACCACACGTTAAGACGCGCGGCACTGGAAAACGATTCAGAGCGCTCAGCGTGCCCCTCTCCTGCTGAAACCTCGTCGCCAAGGATCAGCCCCATGACGACCACACCGCCGGCCTCCAGAATGGCAGACCTCCCTCTCCGGCCTTCGCCGGCCCAAAGCTCGGCTTCCGCAAGGGGCCAGTCGGCCTCTTCGTCAAGGCGCGTCCCGGCATCGAGCGCTTTTCCCGCACCGTCGCCTGCGAACAATCCGCTCAGCTTCCGTTCATCAGCACATGGCGCCCATCGACTTCGCACTCGACACCGGCCTCGTCGCCGAGTTCTCCCCGCCCGCCCGCTCCCGCCGTCACCCCTTCCTGCGCTTCGAGGGCGGTAGCGTCTACACTCACTACCGACTCGCCCGCTTCCAGTACGTCACAGAAATCGACCCCGGCTTCGTCGTCACTCAGACCGCCTGCGCCCAGCCCCTGCGTCATTCCAGCCTCGTCTTCCTCACCGGAGCCGGCTTCTCCTTCTAAAGCCAGCTCTCAGCTGGAAGCTAAGAGCTGCCTCACTCAAACAACCCCGGTCCGCGCGCCCGCAGCGCTTCCCCCGCCGCCCCACCCTGATGCCGCGGACACAGCCGCTTGAAGATATCCGTCCCGTTCGAACCGTACTCATGCCCGCAGTGCACGCAGCGCAGGTGATACACCCGCTGCCCCGGAAAGCTCTCCGAAGCCCACCCCGTGTCCCGCACCACCCGCTGCCCGTTCTCATTCTCGTACCCCGGCACCGTCGTCCCCGTCGTCTGCTTGATCCTGATCCTGCGCACTCCCGCCTCCTGCAACATCTTCGCAGGAACCAACAACCAGGAAGCAGCGTATCCGAACCCATGTACCGCTTGGCCGTCCTCCTGCTGCTGACCACAGCATCCGCCCTGACAGCTCAGACCCCGATCGACCCCGATCAGGCCAAAGCCGCCTTCACCGAAGCCGCCCGGCTCTCCACCCGCGACGCCGGCCGCCTCTGGGGCCGCCCGCTCTACGGTCCCATGTTCTTCGTCGATCCCGCCACCCGCGCCGTCGTCGCCAACCAGCCCGACCCGCAACGCACCCTGTACCCCGAGCCGGGCGGCGTCTTCACCGGCCAGCTTCCCGCCTCCATCCCGCCCGCCAACAGCTCCGTCGAATGGCTCGGCACCCGCTGGACCATGATCCTCTGGCCGCTCCCCGCTACCACCGAAGACCGGGAGCAGACCATGGCCCACGAACTGTTCCACCGCCTTCAACCCGACCTCCACCTGCCCCAGAGCGATCCCTCCAATCCGCAGCTCGACTCCCTCGAAGGCCGCCTCTGGCTCCAGCTCGAGTGGCGCGCCCTCGCCGCAGCCCTCGCTTCGCAGAGCCCAGCCTCCCAGAGCCACGCCTCGCAGGGTCAGGCCTCGCAGGGTCAGGCC
>CAXTVJ010000047.1:9401-22525 GCA_964247715.1 uncultured Acidobacteriaceae bacterium
GCCTCGCAGGGTCAGGCCTCGCAGGGTCAGGCCCAGACCGAAGCCCTTCGCGATGCCCTCGCCTTCGCCGATTATCGCCACACCCTCTTCCCCGGCTCCGCCAAAGACGAACGCGCACTCGAGCTCAACGAAGGCGTCGCTGAGTACACCGGCGTGGCCGCCGCCGCGTCCGACCCCGCCTCCGCCCGCTGGTATAGCATCGGCACGCTCACCCGGCCCGATCCCTCGCACACCCTTACCCGCTCGTTCGCCTATACCTCCGGCCCCGCGCACGGTCTCCTGCTCGATCAGCGCCTGCCCGGCTGGCGCACCCGCCTTACCGCTGCCTCCAACCTCACCGCCCTGCTCGCCTCCACCCTGCCCCCCGCCACCCAGCCGGCCCAGCCGCTCGAAACCCGCGCCGCACTCTACGGAGCCGCATCCCTCCGCGCCGCCGAGACCGAACGCGAGATCGCCGCACAGGTCGAGCGCGCCCGCTACCGTCAACTCCTCGTCGACGGCCCCACCCTGCTGCTGCCCAGCGTCGCCGGCCTTCACTTCAGCTTCAATCCCGGCAAGCTCATCGCTCTCGGCGACGCCGGAACCGTCTATCCCACGCTCCAGGCCTCCGACTCATGGGGAACCCTCGAAGTCTCAGAAGGCGCGCTTATTAACTCCGCCTTCGACCAGATCCACGTCGCCGCTCCGCAGCCCGGTCAATCCGGCCCGCACCTCCAGGGACCCGGCTGGACCCTCACCCTCGCACCCGGCTGGCATGTCATCCCCGCATCCCGCCCCGGCAGTTTCACTCTCAGCGACAAATAGCGGTCGCCCAAAGTAAGCCCCGGGGCTGCGATCTACCGCTTGACCGTCACGCTCGATAAGCTCGACGACCCCGAAGAAAGCAGACCGAAGACCGCCACCGCATTCGGCGTCCCCACAAACACCATTCCGTTCGAGACCACCGGCGTGATGAACTTGTTCCCGGTCCCGAAGCCATCCCGCCCGTTCGCCGCCTGGTTGCTGTTGTAAAGCTCATGTGCCAGATTCGTCGCGTCATACGCATGCAGCACGCCCGGCGCATTCTGCGCGCTTTCAACCGCCCATACGACGCCGTCCTGCGTCCCGTTCGACGACACACTCGGTGTCGAGCCCGGGTACGCAAAGCTCGTCGCCGACTCACTCGTGGGCGCTGGGCTCAGCATCCCGTTCGTAATCGTGAACGCCTTCAGCACATCCTGCACTCCGCCGTAGTACACCGTGCCGTTGAAGTAAGCCGGCCCCGCCCACACTCCGTTTGGAAATGCATTCGGAATCTCCTGATACAAATTCGTATTTCCCGCTGCGTTGAACTTGCCCATGTTGTCGCGGTCGGCGACATACAGGTTGCCATCCTTGCCGCCACCCACCAGCAACTGCACCGTCGCCCCTGAGTTCGTCGTCAGATTCGGCAGCACCATCGCCCCGCCCGATCCAAGGTCCGTATCCTTCGCCGACTCCGCCACCGTGTTGTACGGCTCCCAGTAGTCGCTCACCGCCAGCCCGCTGGTCGTGCTCAGCTTCACCAGCGCATTGCCGAAGTCGTTCTCGCTCGGGAACCCTGAAGCCGTAAATCCCGCATCCAGCGTCCCGTTCGCGTCCCCGAAGTACAAATTGCCGCTCGCATCCGCCGCAATCCCGTACCCGCTCATCCAGATCGATCCGTCGCTTCCGTTCGGCGTCAGGTTCAGCACCGTCGTCTGTTTCAGCGTCGCCTCGTCATACCCCATCACCCAGCCGGTGTAGGGCGCGATGTCGCAGTGGCTCGTCCACCCCATGTAGATCGTTCCGTTCAGCAGCGTCAGTCCAACCCGTTCCGCGTATTGCGAAGGCAGAAACGGCACCACCCCGTTTACGCTGCTCGCGCCCGTCCCCGGGTAGCTTGCCGTAATCTCCGTCGGGCTCCCCGCCAGTTCGGCGCCCGTCGTCAGGTCCAGCGCATGCAGCCGATGGTGATAGTTCCCCGCTCCGTCCTTCGTCATTCCCACTACGAACATTCCGCCATTCGGCCCATAGCTCCGGTCGATCACCGGCGTGGACGTAATCCCGATCGTCGGCGTGATCTGGTTGCAGTTGCGTGAATCGCTCGGCGTCTCGCCTGTCCCCAGCACTGACGTCTTCCATTCCTGTGCGCCCGTCGCCGCGTTCAGCGCGTACACACTGTCGTTCTCCGTCACCACGAACACCACGTTATCCGTATGCACCGACGTCCCCGTCTGCAGGTTCAACCCGCCCACATACAGCGGAGCCGCATCCACCACGCCGTCCACCGGATACATCCCGAGCAGCCCGAATCCCGAGCTGTTCACACTCGAAAGCGTCAGGTTCGTCTCCTGGCTGTTCCAGCCCTCGCGCGTGTTGTCGTAGTGGTACGTCGTCACGTCCGGCCCGGTCGCCGACATCGTCGTCGCGGGCGAAACCGTCAGCGCCAGCGTTGCCGACGCCGTCAAGCTCCCCGATGTCCCCGTGAAGTTCACCGTACCAGGCCCGGTCGCCGCCGTCGCCCCGGGCTGCAGACTGATCCCCTGCGACACCCCCGGAGTCAGCGTCAGGGTCGCAGGGGAACTCGTCACCCCCGACGGAAGTCCGCTTATCGTCACCGCCACCGAACCCGAAAACCCGCTCACCGCCGTCGCCAGCACCGTCACCTGCGACCCCGATCCGCCAATCGAAACCGACTGGCTCCCCGGCGTTACCGAAAGCGTGAAGCTGCCCGTCGCAGCCGGCGTCGTCACCGGCGAGCTGGTCGACGCCGGTTGACTGCTGTTCGCACTGCATCCACTCAGCCCAACCGCTCCGGCCAGACTCAACGACATCCAAATACACGCGCGCAGACGAATCGACATCACCCCTCCAGAAAGCCTGAACGTGCACAGGATGCGGCGTTGGATGTGGGCTGCCGACGCAGCGTACCTCGTCGCAGGATGACGATTCGTTCATCGGCACCCATGCCGACCTCTCCCCAGCCTTCCGCATTCCTGGCGCGCTCTGCCTTTGCATCCTCGTTGCTCCGCTCGACCTCCGCTCGATCTGGACCCCGCTCGACCTGGACCCCCACCCGGCGCGACAATAGAGGCATGACCGGCCCGCTCCGCATCGACAAATGGCTCTGGGCTGCACGCTTCTTCAAGACCCGCGCCCTCGCCACCGCCGCCTGTGACGCCGCACGCATCCAGTGCAACGGCCAGGACGCCAAGCCCTCGCGCATCTTGAAACCCGGCGATAAGCTCCAGATCCGCGCCGAATCCGGTGACTACACCATCGAAGTCCTCGTCCTCGACGACCAGCGCGGCTCCGCCACCGTCGCCCAGACCCTTTACTCCGAATCCGACGAAAGCAAAGCCAGACGCACCGAAGCCGCCGCTCTCCGCAAGGCCATTCACCTCGCCGAGCCCGGCTTCGCACCCGGCAAACCCACCAAACGCGACCGCCGCCAGATCCACAGCTTCACCGGCCGCTTCTAACCGAGCTCTTCTTTCAAAGCTGTCATCCTGAGCGAAGCGGCGCAGTCGAAGGACCCGCATCCCCGGCTGCGCCACAAACCAACATTCAAGCAGCTACTCCAGCGCCGCCAGGCTCTCCGCCCGGTTCGCGTCGCACTGGAAGAACCTATCCGTCGTCGTCAGACGCAGCATCCGTCCGATCCGTTCCCCCACCCCGCATAGCCGCAGCTGTCCCTGCTTCTCCCGCACCAGCCCGAACGTCTGCATCAGCACGCCCAGCCCGGCCGAATCCGAGTAAGGACATCCGCTCAGATCCAGCACCAGCCGCTTCACCCCGTCCGCGATCAGCGTCTGCAGATTGCTGTCGATCGTCTTCAGGTTCGTCCCCATGTTCAGCGGACCCGCAATCGTCGCCACCGCCGTCTCCGGATCCAGCCGTTCCACCGTCATGTCCAGCATCATGCCCGCCACTTTACCACGCAGGCTTCCCTGCCTCGAACAGGCAGACGGCCCGGCAACCCGCACCCTTACTGCGCGGCAAGATCAAGCATCCCGGCCGAAAGCCAGACGGGCGACGAGCCTCTGACGCAGTCACGACCAGCGGCTTTGGCCTCGTAGAGCGCCGCATCGGCGCGCCGCAGGATCTCTTCGAGAGAGTCAAAAGGATGGCTCACCGCGAGGCCAAGGCTGGCCGTAATGGGAATATGCTTCGTTTGGTCGCCCAGGGGAGCGGGTCGTTGCACATTTACCCGAATCCGTTGCGCGACGAGGTGTGCTGCGGCTTCGTCGGCGCGCGGCAGAAGAATCGCGAACTCTTCCCCTCCCCACCGGCCCACCTGATCGATGCCGCGAACCGCATCCAGCATATTCTGGGCAGCGCCGCAGAGAACCTCGTCGCCGGCAAGATGCCCGTGGCGATCGTTGATCCGTTTGAAGTGATCGATATCCAGCATCAGCAAGGCAAAGGAATCTGAGACCCGCTGCGAGCGACTGAACTCCTCCTCCAGATACCGGAGGAACGCCCGTCGGTTGAGCACGCCGGTAAGCGGGTCGGTGCTGGCCAGATCCTCCAGTTTCGCGGTCAGGCCGGACGTGGTCATCCAGAAGAAGCCGAAGGCGAGACCGAGAGCCACCGCAAGATAGAGAACGCAGGTCAGCGTCTGCACCTGACTGACCAGAGAACGGCTTGCGCCGCTGCGGCTTACAAGCAGACCAGACGCGGTCGCGAAGCTCCGGAGCAGGTTCCAGGTCACAAACCCAATCAGCACGATGCTGATGAAGCGAGCCGCGGAGCGGATAGCCGGAGCGGCCCGGCGGAACAGAAGCACTGCGCTCTGCGTGGCCTGCACAGCGATCAGCAGACCAACGACGATTACGCGGAAACTGCCGGATCCCCCGCCTTGGATCCTGATGAGATCGGCAACGCCCTGAAGCAGGAGCAGGAGCACAGCCAGACGCGGAATCCCGCGTACCCCCACCACCTCCATGAGGGCGAGGTGCAGAAGCGACAGGGAGGCGAGGACAAGGAGATCGGCAAGCAAAATCGAGAGCATTGGGGACTGCCGCGTGTCCATCAGAAGCAAGAGCGCGCCGACTCCGCCTGCGGCCAGCGCGGCACCCAGCCAGCCCAGTCCGACCAGCCGGGGATTGTCCAGGCGGACCATGAGCAGACCAGCGCAGCCGCAAGCCAGGATAAAGGCGCCGACAATCAGGATGAACTCTGTTCCCATGGGAGACCTGGTGCGGCAGTCGGGTCGCAGGTGCGCAGCGCGACGAGATCGTCACAGGATCACGTTATCGACTGTGCGCAGCGAACTGCTATGACCATGAAGTTGCACTCAGGGCATAATCGACCCATGCCGAAGCAAGCCATCGCCACCCAGCACGCCCCCGCCGCCATCGGTCCTTACTCTCAGGCCATCCGCCTCGGCGACACCGTCTACACCTCCGGCCAGATTCCCCTCGACCCTTCCACCGGAAGCTTCATCGCCGGTGGGATTACCGCACAGACCACCCAGGTCCTCGAGAACCTCAAAGCCGTTCTCACCGCCGCCGGCCTCACCCTCGCCGACACCGTCAAAACCACTGTCTTTCTCCAGTCCATGGCCGACTTCGCCGCCATGAACGAGGTCTACGCCCGCTATTTCGCCCCCGCGGGCGTCACCCCTCCCGCCCGTTCCACCGTTGAAGTCGCCGCCCTCCCCAAAGGCGCGCTGGTCGAAATCGAGCTCATCGCCCGCAATCCCGGCTGATCGTCCCCGGGTCGACCGTTCGCCCGCGTACAATCGGCCTCAGCGCATGCCCAACCGCAAACGCAGTCCGCTCATCCCCATCTTTCTCTCCGCCGCGATCGCCGTCGTGGTTCTCAACACCGTCTTCGCCGTCCGCGCCCTCGGCACTCTGGACGACAGTCAGTTCTGGGTTGAGCACACCTACCAGACCATCAATCAGGTCGAGCGCATCATGAGCTCCGCCAGGGACGCCGAAACCGGTGCCCGCGGCTATCTCATCACCGCCGACAACGCCTATCTCGATCCCTACACCCGCGCCCTCAAGGATCTCCCGGCCGAGCTCGACCACTTCGGCTCGACCACCCGCGACAATGCCACTCAGCAGCAGAATCTCGTCCAGGTCCGCGCCATCCTCGCCGAGCGCGTGACGTTGCTTCAGCAGGGAATCGCTCTCCGCACCTCCGGCGAGGCCGACAGCCTCCACTCCCTCATCGTCAGCGGCACCGGCAAAGCCCAGATGGACCGGCTCCGCAGCCTCGCCGACACCATGGAGGCGGAGGAGCATCGCCTCCTCGTCACCCGCGTCGCCGCCGAGCACGCCGCCGCCCGCCGCGCCCGCTTCACCCTCTTCTTCGCCAGCGGGCTCGATCTCCTCCTCATCATCGCCATGTTCCGCTACTTCGCCCGCGAGCGCTCTCTCCGCCTCCAGACCGAGGAGACCGCCGCCTCGCTCGCCGTCGCACGAGCCGCCGAAAAGCGCAGCGCCGACGAGGTCCGCGAGCTCAACCGCACTCTCGAGGACCGCGTCCGCCAGCGCACCGCCGAGCTCGAAGCCACCAACCGCGAGCTCGAGGCCTTCTCCTACTCCGTCTCCCACGATCTCCGCGCCCCGCTCCGCACCATCGACGGCTTCTCCCTCGCCCTCGAAGAGGACTACACCGAAGCCGTCGACGCCACGGGCCGCGACTACATCAAGCGCGTCCGCTCCGGCGTCCAGCGCATGGGCGGCCTCATCGATGCCCTCCTTCAGCTCTCCCGCATCACCCGCGCCGAGATCACCCGCGAGCCCGTCGACATGTCCGCCCTCGCTGAAGGCGTCGCGGCCAATCTCCGCGACGAGTACGCCCCCCGCACTCTCGACCTCACCATCCAGCCCGGCATGAACGTCGACGCCGACCCCAAGCTCCTTCGCGTCGCCCTCGAAAACCTCCTCGGCAACGCTGCCAAGTTCACCTCCAAGCTCGAGAAGCCTCAAATCCGTTTCGGCTTCGATCCCGAACAAAAGGCGTACTTCGTCGCCGACAACGGGGCCGGATTCGACATGTATTATGCGGACAAGCTCTTCAACGCCTTCAACCGCCTCCACGGCGACAAGGACTTCAAGGGCTCCGGCATCGGCCTCGCCACCGTCGCCCGCGTCATCCGCCGCCATCACGGGCGCATCTGGGCCCAGGCCGAGGTCGACCGTGGCGCAACCTTCTTTTTCACTTTAGGATAGAGTTCTTCCCATGACCGACGCCGCCAAGCTGATCCTCCTCGTCGAGGACGATCCCGACCACGAGCTCCTCACCATCCGCGCCCTCAAACGCTCCAATATCGGCAACGACGTCCGCGTCGCCCGCGACGGAGCCGAGGCCATCGAGATGCTCTTCGGCGAGAACGCCGTACACCCCCAGGTCATCCTCCTCGACCTCAAGCTGCCCAAGGTCGACGGTCTCGAAGTCCTGCGCCGCATCCGCGAGGACAAATCCACCCGCATGCTTCCCGTCGTCGTCCTCACCTCCTCCGACGAAGAGCGCGATCTCGTCCGCTCCTACCAGCTCGGCGTCAACAGCTACATCCGCAAGCCCGTCAACTTCAACGACTTCGCCGAAGCCACCCGGCAGCTCGGCATGTACTGGCTGGTATTGAACGAATGCCCTCCTCTCAGTCAGGCGTAGTCGAGCTGGCCTCGGGGACGCCCGATAAGCGGCCCCTCCAGCTCCTTCTCGTCGAAGACAATCCGGACGACGCCTTCCTCCTCGCGCGGCACCTCAGCCGTAACGGCTTCACCGCCGACATCCGCCGTGTCGAAACCTCCGCCGAGATGCGCGATGCGCTCGCCGCCACCCCGCGTCCCGAGCTCATCCTCGCCGACTACAACCTCCCCAACTTCTCCGGGCCCGCCGCCCTCCAGATCCTCAAGGAAAACGGACTCGACATCCCCTTCATCATGCTCTCCGGAGCCATGGATGAGACCACCGCCGTCGAAAGCATGCGCGCCGGCGCTCAGGACTACGTCACCAAGCAAAACCTCTCACGGCTCGTCCCCGCCGTCGAGCGCGAACTCCGCGAGGCCGAGGACCGCCGCAAAAAAGTAGCCGCCGAACTCGCCCTCCGCGCCTCCGAGGACCGCTTCCACCGCCTCGTCGACGCGATGCCCCTCGGCCTCCTCCTCTCCGACCGCACCGGAGCCATCGTCTATACCAACCGCGCCGCAAGCCGCCTCTTCGGTCTGCCCGCCGACTCCGGCGCCTCCGCCTTCCAGCTCGCCAGCCTCTGCCCCGACCTCGACGCCGAAGGCCTCTTCACCGGGGATCATCCCCTCCACGAGCCTTTCGAAGCCACCTGCTACACCGTCGAGAATCATCCCGTCGAGGTCCTCGTCGGCGTCGCCGTGCTCAACCCCGCCGCACCCTCCGGGCAGCGCCAGCTTGCTGCCTTCGTCGCCGATCTCACCCTCCAGAAAAAATCCGAAGAGCTCCTCCGCCGCACGGAAAAGCTCGCCGTCGCCGGCCGGCTCGCCGCCTCCATCGCCCACGAGATCAACAATCCGCTCGAAGCCGTCACCAACCTCCTCTTCCTCGTCGGCAATACCCCGCTCTCCGACGAGGGCCGTGGATGGCTCGAACAGGCCTCGCACGAGCTCAACCGCGTCGCCCAGATCACCGTCCAGACCCTTCGCTTCCACCGCCGGTCCTCGCGTCCCACCCCCACCGACCTTCGCGACGTCGTGGAAAATGTGCTTCCGCTTTTCGACTCCCGCACCCGTCTTCTCCAGGCCGGCGTCGACCTCCGCGTCCGCCCCGCACCCGACGTCCTCGTGCACGACGGCGAAATTCGCCAGGTCGTCGCCAATCTCATCGGCAATGCCGTCGACGCGCTCAGCGAAGGCGGAAGTCTGCGGCTGCGGCTCGCTCCCGCCACCCACCCCCGCACCAAGCTGCAAGGCGTCGTCCTCACCGTCGCCGACACCGGCCACGGCATGTCCTCCGCCACCCTCGCCCGCATCTTCGAACCCTTCTTCTCCACCAAAGGAGCCACCGGAACCGGCCTCGGCCTCTGGGTCTCACTCGAAATCGTCGAAAAGCACGGCGGCACCCTGCGCGTACGCAGCCGCCGTGCCCAGCCCGGGCGGCCCGGTGGCACCGTCTTCCGCTTCTTCCTTCCCCTCGCCGGAACGCTCCCCGCGCCCGCCAGTTCCCATCCCGCCAGTCCCAATCCCGCCAGTCCCATCCCGTCAGTCCCGACCACGCCGGCCCCCGAAACCCGGCGTCCGCTACCACCTGAGTAGCACAGGCCGGTCCGCCTCGGTGTACTCCCTGTTTACTCAATCATTAACGCCGGGTATCGGTAACTGCCGCTTGGTTGTATTGTCCGTAGACCATGACTCAAGCACGCTCTGACTATGAAGAGCTACGCCATCGCCGCATCGGTCGCAGCCTCTCTCAGCGCCTCGCCCTCCCCTGTCCCACTCATCCACCTCACCGGACCCTGCATGCAGGGTCCTCTGGTCGATGTCGTCTCGCTCGCTCTGCTCGTCACCTTCTTCGGCATTCAGCAGCGCAATCGACCCCAGGTCTATTTCCGCTTCTGGTCCGCGGGCTGGATTCTCGTCTTCCTCAGCTTCCTCATCGGCGACCTGCGCCTCGCGAACCCGCTCGCGCAGGTCGTCTGCGAGCTCGTCCGCCTCAATGCCATCTTCTTCGGCGGCTTCGCCTTCGTCCTCTCCTTCATCGCCCAGACCCACGGCCCTGCCCGCACCACGCGCGTTGCCCTCCTCCTCGGCATTCCCGGCTCCGCCCTCATCTCGCTCGCCACGCTCACCTCTGCCCCCGCCTGGCTGCTCTTCGGCCTCGTCCTCGTCTGCCAGATCGCCGCGATTCATCTCACCTTCACGCTCGTCCCCCGCCACTGGCGCCGGCGCCGCGTCGCCCTCCTCGCCACCTCCCTCCTTTTCGCCCTCGCCATGTTCCCCATGGTCGAGGACGCCGAGCATAGCGCGCTGCTGGCCAGCCTGATCCTCGCCCAGGTCTTCTTCTGCGCGGCCATTCTCTACAGCGGCTCCACCCGCCGCGGCTCGGTCGAGTGGTTCGCCGGCACGCTCGGCTTCAGCCTCTGGGCGCTCTCCAGCTTCGTCACCAACCGGCCCCGGCACGAGGGCGTCGTGCTCCTGATGATCTGGCAGCTCTGGAACCTGCCCAAATATATCGTCGGCTTCGCCATGATGCTGCGCATCTTCGAAGGCGGACGCCACGACGTCGTCCGCATGGCCGACCGCTACAAGGTCCTCTACGAAGACTTCCGCCTCCTCTACGAAAATCATCCCCTGCCCATGTGGATCTACGACGCATCCACCCGCGGCTTCCTCTCCGTCAACGCCGCCGCCTGCGAAAACTACGGCTACACCCGCGAGGAGTTCCTCGCCATGTCCGTCGACGAAATCTGCGGAGACACCCTCGGCCCGCAGCCGGAGACCGGGGCGCAGCCTCAACTTCCCGCGGCCATCGAACCCGCGCCGGACGCCGCCGCTCCCCCACCCTCGCAGGACGCTCCCGTCCTCGCCCGCCACCGCCGCAGGAACGGCACGCTGCTCGCCGCCGAACTCACCGAACACGAAATCCTCTTCCAGGGAAGCGAAGCCCGCTTCGTCCTTGCCCTCGACATCACCGAGCGCGAAAAGCTCAACCTGGAACTCATCCGCCAGGCCCGCCACGACGCCCTCACCGGACTCCCCAACCGCTTCCTCCTCGACGACCGCATCGACCAGTGCCTCCTCCGCAGCACCCGCGAAAACCGCAAAGCCGTCCTCTTCACCATCGACGCCGACCGCTTCAAGCTCATCAACGACACCTACGGCCACCTCGTCGGCGACGAAGCCCTCAAAGCCATCGCCGACCGCCTCCGCAGCCGCATCCGCTCCGTCGACACCATCGCCCGCACCGGCGGCGAGGAGTTCACCGCCATCATCGGCGGGCTCGCTCAGAGCGAAGACGCCGAAAAGATCGCCTCCATGTTCGTCCGCCTCTTCGACGTCCCGCTCACCCTCCCCGGCGGCCAGGAGCTCAAAGTCTCCGTCTCCGTCGGCGGAGCCATCTTCCCCGACGACGCCGAGGACGCACCCACCCTCCGCCGCAAGTCCGACCAGGCCGTCTATCACGCCAAGCGACTCGGCAGGAACCGCTTCGCCTTCGCCTCCGAAGAGGTCTGCGCCTCCTTCGATCAGGCCACCGCCGTCGAACTCGCCATCCGCAACGCTCTCCGCACCGACGGCTTCCAGCTCCTCTTTCAGCCCATCTTCGACGAATTCGGACGCGCCGTCCGCTTCGAAGCCCTTCTGCGCATGAGCCCCGCCAACCCGGAGATCTACCCACCCTCCGTCTTCATCCCCGTCGCCGAAGAGAGCGGACTCATCGTCCAGCTCGGCGGCTGGGTCGTCGAAGAGGTCTGCCGGCACCTCGTCCACTGGCGCGACGTGCTCGGCGAACGCTGTACCGTGGCCATCAACGTCTCCGGCCGCCAGATCCTCCAGAAAGACTTCGCCGAGCACGTCCACGAGACCCTGCGCGCCCACGGTCTGCCCACCGAGGCCATCCAGCTCGAGCTCACCGAAAGCTCCCTCATGACCGAACCCGCCCTCATGCGCGACGCCATGGCCGAGCTTGCCGAAACCGGCATTCAGTTTGCCATCGACGACTTCGGCACCGGCTACTCCTCACTCGCGCGCCTCGCCGATCTCCCCATCTCGCAGCTCAAAATCGATCGCTCCTTCATCGCGCAGCTCGACCGAACGACCCGCGCCGACGGCATCGTCTCCGCCATCATCCACATGGCCCAGACCCTCAAGGTCCAAGTCGTCGCCGAGGGCGTCGAAGACGAATCCCAGCTCAATGGACTCCTGCGCAAAGGCTGCGATCTCTTCCAGGGCTTCTACCTCGCCCACCCGCTCAGCGCTCTTGAGATCACCTCAGCGCTCCATACCGGCAGCACCCAGCTCCTCAATCACCCGCTCTTCTCAAACACCCGCATCGCCGTCTCCAAACGAGTCCGCAGCGCCGGTCACTTTCCCGCGCTGGCCGGAGCCGTCATCCCCGGAGTCGAAGAAGGCGCGGCATAAGGCGGGGGCGGCGTCTTCCCGGCCGCCACCAACGCACCGTCGATGATGCGAAACACGTCCGCCAGCGGGTAAGCCCCCTCAAACATCTCCCCGTTGATGAACACAGCCGGTGCCGCGCCGATGTCCAGCGACTCGCCCAGCTTCAACGACTGCTTGACCTCCGCGTCGTCCTGCTTCGTCACGCACGCCTCAACCGCTGTTACTTGCGCCGCGCTCAGCGAGTCCTTCTTCGCCTCGCTCACGACCTGCTCGTCCAGCTGATCGTCGGCCTTCTTCAGGCTGTGTTCCGCGCCGCCGAACTCGCCCGCGTGCCCGTGAATCGTATCGACCATGCGCCAGTAGCCCGCCGGGCTCTGTCCCGCCAGGCAGTTCACATCCACCGCCGCATGCGTCGCCCACGGGTGCTGCGACAGCGGGAAATCCCGGTACACGATGTGCACCTCGTTCCCATACCGCTCGGTCAGCGCCGGAAACAACTGCGCATGCATCTTCGCGCAGAACGGGCACTCCAGGTCGTCGAACACCACAATCTGCACCGGCGCCTCCGCGCCGCCGCCCCGGCCTGGCCGTCCCGCCGAGGACACGATCCCCTTCGGGTCCTGGCTGATGTCGTACTCCGAAAATTGCGCCAGCGTCTTTCCGTCCTTCGACAGATAAAACAAAACCGGCTTCGAAGGCGTGTCCGTCCCATGCGTAAACGACACCTCGATCTTGTCGTACCCCGGAAAGTCCGAAGCCTCCCGCGGCCCCACCACCAGCGAGTAGTCCGGCGGCAGATGCGTCCGCTTCCGCAGCAGGATCTCCACCCGGCGCGAAAGCTCCGGCGAGAGCTTCGCCCCATTCGCCGCAGGCACCTGCCCATGACACCCCATCACACCGAAAGACGACAGCAGCACCGCCGCCGACACTGAATCCCGGAAAGCTCTCTGAACGATTCGCACGAAGCCGATTATCTCACTCGGGGCAGGCAGCCCACACCTCTTTGACCCGCCGCGACCCGCATCGTGAGTCGAACAGCAGCTTCTGGCTTTGACCGCTTGTCTGCGATAATCCCGC
>CAXTVJ010000047.1:22625-26321 GCA_964247715.1 uncultured Acidobacteriaceae bacterium
ATCGTGAGTCGAACAGCAGCTTCTGGCTTTGACCGCTTGTCTGCGATAATCCCGCCCGACCCGCGCACCGCACGCTCAACACCCAAAACTTTGAAAACTAGGACCTAAAAGCTAAAAAAGGCGCTCCGCCCGCTTTAGATTTCCCGCCGACCCGATATTCGCCAGCGTCAGATTGAACCGGTACGTCCCTTCATTGCGCACCGATCCCAGCTCGAACTTCCGGTACTCCACCTGCACCCCGCAGCAGTTGAAGTTGTAGTTCGCCTGGACCGTGGCATACTGCAGCAGCGCCGGATACACCGTCGTCGTCGTCACCGCGCCCGTCGCCAGCGTCTCCGTGCCCGTCGCCCCGTACAGCGACTTTAAATCCAGCCCCGTATTCGCCGCCAGCGAGAGCCCCGGCTTCACCGGGCTCCCGTACCCCAGCAGCAGACGCAGCTGGTTGAAATCCGAGATCTGCGTCGTCACCCCGGTCGTCGTCGTCGGCGTCGCCGCCTCGGTAAAGAACCGGCCCGGCGCATCCAGCCGCGCATAGCTCAGCGCCCCGAACAGCCCGCTTGTCCGGTGTACGTCCAGGTACACATTCGAGCTCGTCAACTTGCTCGCGCCCGTGTCGTAGTCGAAGTCCCACTCGATATCCGTATGCGACGAAAGCCGCGCCCGCAGCCGCGACACCAGCGGCGAAATATTCCGCGGCTCAGTCAAGAACGCCACGCCGGACAAATCCAGCGTCGTCTGAAAGATATTTCGCCGCCCATCCATCACCGCCCCGCCAAACGTCGGGTCGAAGAAGTATTTCTGCGTCAGCCGCCACGAGATCAGCTCGTCATCGCTCCCGCATCCGCCCGCCGCCGCCGACTCCTCATACCCCACCGCCGAAATCGTCGGATCCGGATTCAGCCCGCCCTCCGCCTCCTGCGGGCTTCCCGGCGTCCGCGTATCCGGAGCGTCCGGAAGCATCGCCTGCGCCCCCGCCGCCGTGCATCCGCTCCTGGCCGCGTGCCGCCGAAAGATCCGCTGCGTCAGTCCGTACTCCACCTCATTGGTGTTCGAAACCACATCCGTCGCGTCGAACCGCAGAATGTTCTTGAAGTTCTCCACCCCGTTCGTCAACCGGTACGTCACCTCCGGCTCCAGCGTATGCCGCACCTCCGGCCCCAGCATCCCGCTCAGCCATCCCGGTGTCGCGAAGTCCCGTTCCAGTACCGGAGCCCGGATCCCAAACGCAAACTCCACATCCGACCGCGCCAGAGCCGCCAGGTTCTCCGAAGGATTTCCCGCCGAAGCCTGCGGGTTGAGCACCTGCGGGTTGAACGACCGGCTGTACGCCGTCTCCCGCAGAGCCACCGAAGGCCGAAACCGCCACGCACCCAGCGAAAACGGAGCCGATGCCTCCGGATGCAGGTCCACCCGTTCCACAACCCCACCCGTCTCGAAGTTCGGCTGCGAACGCTTCAATCCCGAAACCGCACCCTCGAACGAAACCTGGAACGGCATCTCCGCCAGTCCATGCTCCGTCGTGTCGAACTGGAACGTCGGCACATGCAGGATGTGCACCTGTTCCTCGGGCAGCGTCCCCACCGCAATCTGCTTCAACCCCTGGTAGCGATCCGCCAGCACCGACGCTTCGGTCCCGTCGTGCTCATGCACCCCGTACACGCTCGAGACGATGTCCGATGTCACCGCCTGGTTGAAATTATCCGTAAACGCCTCGCGAAAGATGTAGCTCGACAGGTAGTCCACATCCCCCGCCGTCCGCGTCTCCGCGGAAAAGTCATGGCGCGCGTCCGCCACCGCGTCCTCGCCTCCCTGGTTGTTCACCCGCCGGTCCAGCACCCCGTAGTAGCGGAACTTCGCGAAGTCCAGCCCGTTCCCTTTGTACCGAAAGTTCGCATCCTGCTCGAACCCGATCGCCGACCAGTATGCCGCGCCCACCGTCAGGTCCATCGACCGGTTCAGCACCAGGTAGTACTGCTCCCCCACAATCAACCCGCGCACCGAGCTCTCGCCGAACGTCGGAATCAAGAACCCCGACTCCCGCTCGTCCGGATCCGTCGGATGCGTCACATACGGCAGATAGAGGATCGGAAAGCCCAGCAGATGGAAGGTCGAATTCGTCCCCTTCGCCTGCTCATCCGCAATCGAAAAGTGCGCCGCCGTCAAAAGCCAGTCCGGATTCGGCAGCTGGCACGATGTCACCGACCCGTCATACAGGTCGTACGTCGTCGGCCCCGTCCGCACCACCACCCGTCCCGTAAACAGCATCGGATTGCCGTTCGAGTAGATCTTCGACCCCACCTTCGGCGTCGCCCCGCCCGCAGCTACCCCCGCCGGATACACCGCCCCGTGCACGTTGTAAAAGCGCCCCGTCTCGTCATGAATGTTCAACGTCCCGTGCGTCGCCTCGATGCGCTCATGGTTCGGTCCGCCGGTCGCCAGCAGATGCCCGTTCGCCGTCAGATCGCCCGACTTCGCGTCGTACTCCACATGGTCGGCCCGCAGCACCCGCTCGCCATAGGTAATCACGACCTTTCCATCCAGCACGAAGACCTTGTTCCGCTCCGTCTGCGTGTCCGACTCAAGCGTGACCGCCCGATCCTTCCCCGCCGCCGTCACCACCACCGCGTCCGGATACTGCCGCACCCCGCTCGCCTGCCCCTGCTCCTGCTCTGCCTCTCGAGCAGGCCCGCAACCCGTCTCTTCCGCGGTCCCGCTTTCCTTCGGCGTCCTTCCGCAGCGCGGCAGCGGACTCTGCTTCTCTCCCGCGACGGAAGCCGTTGCCCCCAAAATCACCGGGGGTGCCTGACTGGTAACAGCCTGTCCCCAAATCTGCGGAAGAACCCCGCCCGCCAGCGTGATACCTATGAGAAGCAGCAGCCGCCCGCGAACCCGCGGCTCCGCCCGCCTCGGGCGCATCCAAACCGCCACCACCCTGCGGACGGACGCCACAAAGCGCCCCGGTTCGCGGGCAAACAACAGGTTCAGCACGTCGGGCACACTACAAGGCTAACCGATTTCAACGCACCACACCGGGGTATCGCAACCATGGGCTCTGCCCAACTCGACTTCCTCCCGCTCGATCCGACAGCGCCGCCCACGGCCGCCGACCACGACCTCGCCGGCGCCTCCACCCTCCGGCTTGAGGCCGCGCAGCGCCTCGCCGCCCACCGCCGGCGCCGCCAGCTCGGCGTCACCGAAAGTTCCACGCCCGTCTCCCCTCGGCAGCACCGCCGCAATCCCATCGCCGCCGCCGTCGCCGAGCGCTACGCCCAGACCCCCAGCTACCGCGCCTTCCTCGCCGAAGAAGCCGAACGCGCCGCCCGCAACGCCCGCGAACAAGCCGAAGCCGCCGCCGCCCAGGCCGAAGTCGCCGCCCGCAACGCCCACGCCATCGCCGCCGCCCAGCAGCAGCTGCTCGCCGAACTCGAACTCTGGACCGCCCCCCAAACCTTCACCCCCCAGACCGCCGAAGTCAAAATCCTCCCAGCCGTCCAGCAGGACACACTCTCGGCCCACCCTCATGAAGTGTCATCCCGAGTGCAGCGCAGCGCAGTCGAGGGAACTGCGGTTCCTGACGCCACGAATCATCCGTTGTCATCCCGAGCGCAGCGCAGCGCAGTTGAGGGACCGGCATCACCTGTCGCCACGAATCCCAATCCGAAACCAACGCTCCCCGTCCGCGAGCTCTCCACCGCC
>CAXTVJ010000048.1:0-24454 GCA_964247715.1 uncultured Acidobacteriaceae bacterium
TCAACGCACCAACAGAAACGGCCACCTTTCCGGTGGCCTGGCCCAAGCTGTTGCATGTGTTTGTGGCTCCTGAGGTAGGACTCGAACCTACAACCCTTCGGTTAACAGCCGAATGCTCTGCCATTGAGCTACTCAGGAATATGTCGAAGGCACAAAGACGTTCGCGCCGGACTCCCTCTGTTATAGCAAACACACCGGCCCGCGACAAGTCGCAGCCCACCGCGCATCCGGCTGCGCTCCGAGCTATCATCATCCACATCCAGCTCGGAGGACGAACCATGGATCCCAGAATCTCACGCCTGCAGCGCAACCAGGTCGAAGGCCGTTCGCTCGAGATTTACGACAAAGTTCTCGGCGACCGCGGCAATGTTCCCAATATGTTCCGCACCATGGCCCATCGTCCCCAGATCTTCGAGACCATCATCGCCCACATGGAAGCCGTGCTGCAGACCGGCTCCCTTTCCACCGCGCTCAAAGAGCTCGTCATCGTGCGCACCTCCCAGCTTAACCGCACTCCTTACTGCCTCGCCTCCCACACCGCGCTCTCCAAACGTCTCGGCTGGACCGACGAGCAACTCGCCGCTCTTTACGATTCCGCTGCGTCCGATCTCTTTACCGAGCGCGAAAAAGTCGCTGTTCATCTCGCCGAGGTCATGACGCTCGACGCTCACCGCTACACCGAGGCCGATTTCAGCCGCCTGCGCAAGCACTTCGAGGAGGGCGAGATTATCGAACTGATGGCCGCCATCGGTCTCTTCAACTATTTCAATCGCTTCAACAACCTGCTCCAGATGGAGCCGACTCAGCCCGCATCCCAGGAAGAACTCGCCGCTGCAGGTCTACTCCGCACTCCGGCCTGAGTTCCTAGGGATACAGCAGCACCGCCAGCGAATAGCTCGTAAACGGTCCCTGTCTTCCGGTGACGCATGCGCCTACCGCCGCTTCGCGATAGCGCCCGGACTCAATTCGATCCGTCAGCTGCGAGGGCAGCCGTCCGATGTCGGACGTGGTAAATCTCATCACAAACCATGGCTTCCTCTCACCCGCAAAGCCGGTCGACAGCCGGCATGTTTCGCGCGCATCCTCACTCTCGGGCGAAATCGCCAGCCCGCTCTTCGCCAGCATCAAGCCAACCGTTGACTCCTGCTCCGGAAGGCTCAACCGAGCCACGATGTGCGCGAAGTCTTCGACCGCGTAATACTCTCCATGCACCCGTAAGACCGAGATGCCTACCGCATCGACATGCGGATCCAGCAGATTGGCCCGGTGCCCTTCCGAGTTCATCCAGAGATCGTGAATCCTCGAGGAGTCCAATGCCTGCGCCACGTTTTCCGTGACCAGCGAAAAATGCGCACCCGCCGCACCCGCCCGCGCCGCCAGGTCCGGCTCTCCTTCAAACTGGTGCGAGATCCGCCCGCGTTTCGCCATTTCGAACGCATGCGTCCGCGCCGCCAAAACCAGATAAGGATCCACCCGCAGCGGATGCAGCCCGCGCGCAATTCGGTCCTCATTTGCCGCAGCCAGCAGAAACGTCTCCGCAACTGTCGGCCGCTGCCCCGCAAGCGGATCACCCTGACCGCCGCTCGAGCCACCCGTCTGCGATTGCGCTCCGACCGAACCAGACTGGGCGCACACCACCAGGATACACAGCGCGGCGACACGACAAAGCGACATATCCCGTAGAACCCGGCTGCACCACTCTAGTTTCGGGCGGCCTGTAGATCAGCCGACCACTTGAAAGCCTTTCCTCAGCGGCTGCGCCGGTCGAGTAATGGCGGCAGCTCGCTCCGGTAGCGCATCACCAGCCCAAAGAGCCTCCGCGCCTCCCAGTAGCGCGGCACATAGCGCCGCGGGTCGGAAAGCGATCGGAACAGCCAGCCCAGATACAGCTTATCCGCCCACATCGGGATATGAACCTGATCGCCCGACAGAAAGGCAATCGCCGCCCCGATACAGTGGATCGCGGGCAGAAAACTAAGGTTCCGCTTCAGATACAGTCCGAGCCGTTCCTGCGTCCCGCCACCTACCGTCACGATCACGTGCTCCGGGCGCACTCGTTCCAGACGCTCCAGTAACTCCGGATCCGAAATCATCCCGCTGTACATCGGCGCGAAGTACAGGTTCTCATCAGGAACCTCGATGCCCTCACGCTTCAGCCACGCAAGATTGCGCGCCGCACTCGCCGGACTCGCCATAATCCAGAATGTGTTCCCCGGTTGCCGCACTTCTTCTTCCCGCAGCAGCACCCGCAGGTACTCCAACCCGGAGAGCCGACTCACGTCATCCCGCTGGATCACATTCCAGATCATCACCATAAACGCCGAATCCGTAATCGCCAGATCGGCATTCAACACCGCCTCGCGATACGACCCGTTCGTCGCCAGATCCTTCAGCGCCGGAGCGGCCGGCACCACCAGAAGACCGCCCTGGCGCATTCTCTCCACGGCCTCGACGACTCCTCCGCAGAAGAAGTCGATCCCGAGAATGCGCCGTTGGCAGCGCTCGTCTGTCGTGGATGTTACGCGCTCCGCCGTCTGCGTCGTCATTTAGACGTGGCTCGCAACCAGCATCTGGCTCTCAATCCACTCGTATGTCTTCTCCAGCCCCTCTCGCAGACGAATCGAAGGCTCCCAGCCCATCTGCTCAAGGATCCTTGTATTGTCGCTATTACGTCCGTTCACGCCTTTCGGCGCGCTCAGGTTATAGTTCCGCTTCAGCTTAACGCCCGCGATGTCCTCGGCGATATCGACCAGCTGATTGATGGTTACCAGCTCATCCGATCCCAGGTTCAGCGGTTCCGTCACATCGCTCTCGAGAAACATCTGCGACCCCCTGGTGCAGTCGTCGATGTACATGAATGAACGCGTCTGCTTGCCGTCGCCCCAGATCTCGATCTCGTGCCTGCCGGAGTTCTTCGCCTCAATCACCTTCCGGCAGATCGCCGCCGGAGCCTTCTCCCGGCCGCCTGTCCATGTCCCCAGTGGACCGTACACGTTGTGGTACCGCGCCATCCTTGTCTCCAACCCGTAGTCTTCGCGGAAGTGCCGGCACATGCGCTCGGAGAACAGCTTTTCCCAGCCGTAACCGTCTTCCGGCATCGCCGGGTACGCGTCCTCTTCCTTCAGCGCCACCACATCCGGGTTGGTCTGCTTGTCCGCGTTGTACACGCACGCCGACGACGAGAAGAAGAAGCGCTGCACGCCCTGGTCCCGCGCGGCCATCAGCATATGCGTATTGGTCAGCACCGACAGCATGCACAGAGCCTTGTTGTTCTCAATGAAGCCCATGCCGCCCATATCGGCAGCCAGCTGAAACACGGCGTCCACCCCCGTGGCGGCCCTCTGACAGCTGCTCAAATCCTTCAGGTCCATCGACAGATTTTCCACTCCATCCGTCGTCTGATACCACTCATTCAGCGGCTTGATGTCGACCGCTCGCAGGACCTCCACCCCATTGCGGATCAAGTGCTTGACGAGATGGCCGCCAATGAACCCCCCGGCGCCGCAAACCACTGCTGTATGACCTTTGAGTTCCATGAACAAACGCTCCTGAGAATCTCTGAAACCTTGCCGGATGCGACGAATCCTTCCGAAACTCCTCTCACGCAAAGAGCTTCGGCATTCATCGATTAAGTAAACGGGCGGTCCTTTTTATTTTGAAACCCGTGCATCTCCTTGTCAAGACACCGCACGGGAGAAAACAGCGGACCTCAAAGACGGGATACTACTGACTCAGATGGTCGGAAGCCGACAGACGTTGACACCCGGACATCGCCGATACGGCAATAATTCATCCGGCTCCTGCAACTTTAGACGCATATCATCAGGTTGTGACGGAACCCACCGCATGGCGCAGCCTCGGAACCCAACCGCTCGCTGTCGCCGGTGTCATCCTGCTGACCCTTTTCCTCCTCGCCGCCGTCTTCGCGCCGGTCCTCACCCGCCACGGTCCCGCCGCGCTTGACCTTCACGGACGCATGCTCGCCCCCAACCCCGCCCATCCCTTCGGCACCGACGAGCTTGGCCGCGATATCCTCTCCCGCATCCTCTTCGGCGCGCGCATCTCCCTCACCGTCGCCCTCTCCGTCGTCGCTCTGTCGCTCACCATCGGTCTGCTGCTCGGCGGCCTCTCCGGCTTTTATGGCGGAGCTACCGACACTATCCTGAACGTTTACGTGTCAAACGCCTTCCTCGCACTCCCGGGAATCCTGCTCGCCATCGCCTTCGTCGCCTTCGCAGGCCCTGGTCTCATCAATCTCATCCTTGCCCTCTCGATCTCTGGATGGGTCGGCTACGCTCGCCTGGTCCGCGCTCAGGTCCTCTCCGTCAAGGGACGCGAGTTCGTCGAAGCCGCCCGCGCACTCGGCGCCTCCGACCTCCGCATTCTCATCCGCCACATCCTGCCCAACATCGTCCAGCCGCTCATCGTTCAGGCCGCCATCGGCATGGCCGGAGCCGTGCTCGCCGAAGCAACCCTCAGCTTCCTCGGACTCGGCATTCCCGCGCCCGCCGCAAGCTGGGGAACCATGCTCAACGAAGCCCGCTCCCACCTCTTCGACGCCCCTCACATGGTTGTCTTCCCTGCCCTTGCCGTAGTCCTCGCCGTCCTCTCTTTCAACTTCATCGGCGATGCTCTCCGCGACGTGATGGACCCTCGCGCCCGAATCAGTTTGGATCGCTAGCCCTTCCGTCGATCGCCCAGCACGCCTCCAGCCCAAAGCGCCCAACCCACCAGCAGCGGCTGAAAGAATAACCGGGCAAACCGCTTCCCATCCGTATTCAGCCCAAACGCGTCCCGCCGCTTTGTGTACTGCGAGATGTTCCCCGGAAAGATCGCCACGAAGAACGCCGCCGCGACGCAACCCACAAGTCGCCGATGACGCGGAAGCGCCAGCAAAGCCGTGCCCAGCGAAATTCCACCAGCCCCGACTCCACCACGACGGTGTCCTTCTTCTGCGGTACCCAGTCCGGCACCTGCGCGTGAAACGGTTTACGCGCGAACGTCAGGTGCGAGGTGCCCGCACCCACCAGCACCATGCCCAGCGCAACCCGTGCCACATCCTGCGCCGTGCTCCTCTGCGGTTTTGTCTCTTCGAGCAAAATGTACATGAACGGCCCTCATCTTCGTCGGATGCCGTCCCTCATCGCGCGTTGTTTCCTGTCCCACACGATACCCTCAACCCATGCGCATCGGCGTTCTCTCCGACACTCACGGTCTGCTCCGTCCCGAAGTCCTCGCCGCCCTTGCCGGCTGTGACCATCTCCTCCACGCCGGCGACGTTGGCGATGCCGAGATCCTCGACCGCCTCCGCGAGATCGCCCCCGTCACCGCCATCCGCGGCAACATCGACACACATGGACCCTGCGCCGAACTCCCTGTGACCGAAGCCGTCGACCTCGGCGGTAAGCTCTTCTTCCTCGTCCACTCCGTCCACGACCTGCCCATCAAGCCCGAAGCCGCCAGAGTCGATGCTGTGATCAGCGGTCATTCCCACCAGCCCGGCATTGCCCATCGCAACGGAGTCCTCTTCCTTAATCCAGGCTCCGCCGGCCCCCGCCGCTTCAAGCTCCCCACTACCCTCGCCCGCGTCGACATCGACGAGTCCACCCACACTCTCGAAGCCCGCCTCATCGACCTCGCTCATTGAGCAGGGTCCGTCGTTTGAATGCCTGAAATGGTCGTCGTCCTGAGCCCGGCGAGGGAACCCTGAGTGTCGGTTTCTGCCAGATACTATCGCGTAAACCGAACCGTATCCAGAATAGACATCAGTCGCGAGTAGATCGCCTGCAGCTGCGCCGCCGTCAGATCCTCTGCACCCGAAACATCCCCGCCGCAGAAACTGTTGATCGCGAGATCGAACCGCAGGCACGAGCCTCCGCGCATCGCCGTATATGCCACGTCCCGCGACTCCGTGCAAATATGCCCGTGCTCATCTTTCCCCCGCGAAAACGTTTGATCCCCCACCTGCGCCGGCGCAAGCGGGGTAAACGGCTTGAGCGCCGTCTGCATCGCGCACGCGGCTGCCGTCGCATGCGGCGTCGAGGAAACATAAAACAGCGCACCTGCAAAGGTGGACTGCGGATAGGGGTTGAACCCCAGCGAAGCCACCATCCGCAGCTGCGACGGACGGGGCGCGGTCCGCGCATCCAGCCGAAATGTACTGATCTCCCCGTCTCGCATCGTCAAGTTCCATGCCGCGGGCAGGTGGAACGTCAGATGATCCTTCGCGTCCTGCACATCCCGGGCCGGCGGGCTGCTTGGCTCCGGAGCCGCCTT
Source organism: uncultured Acidobacteriaceae bacterium (assembly GCA_964247715.1). Classification (GTDB taxonomy): domain Bacteria; phylum Acidobacteriota; class Terriglobia; order Terriglobales; family Acidobacteriaceae; genus Edaphobacter. The sequence goes on from CAXTVJ010000048.1 coordinate 6,277, forward strand.
CGTCCCCGGCAGCGGGGGCACCGGCACCACCTTCGGCACCTGCAACGTCTGTGCCCCGACAGGCGGCGCAAGCCACATCAGACCCAGCGACAGCAGCGGAAGAAAACGTTTCAGCGACATCATTGCGGCTCCTATGCTCTCATGCGTGGATCGGCCACGGTATACGCCAGATCGGTCAGCAGATTCACCGCCACATACGTCAACCCGATCGCCAGAATGCACCCTTGCACCAGCGCATAATCCCGGTTCGAGATGGCTGAAAGCGTCAGCCGCCCGATTCCGGGAAGGGAGAAGATCGTCTCCGTCACGATCGCCCCCGCCAGCAGGCTGCCAAACTGCAGCCCCGCTACCGTCATCACCGGCACCAGCGCATTCCGCAGCGCATGCCGGTACACCACCGTTCGTTCGCTCAGCCCCTTGGCACGCGCCGTCCGGATGTAATCCTGGCTCAACTCCTCGAGCATTGCCGTACGGATCATCCGCGTCAGCAGCGCCGCCATCCCGCTCCCCAGCGTCACCGCCGGCAGAATGAGGTGCACGAAGAATCCCCACCCGCTGCCCGAACCCGAGACCGGCAGCCAACCCAGCCGGATCGAAAACAGCAGGATCAGGATAGGCCCCAGCGCAAAGTTCGGAAACGAAAGCCCAATCAGCGACACCGCTCCCAGCGTTCGATCCTGCCAGCGGTTCCGGTGCACCGCCGACAGCACCCCAGCCGGAATCGCCAGCCCCAACCCGATTAACAGCGCCGCCGCCGCCAGCGCCAGCGTATACGGGTACCGCTGGGCCACCAAATGCAGCACCGAGTCATGCAGCCGCAGCGACTGCCCGAAATCCGCATGCCCCACCCCGGTCAAGTACCGCACGTACTGCACCTGCAGCGGCTGATCGAACCCATACGCATGCCGCAGAGCCGAAATATCCGTCGCCGTCGCACCCTCGCCCAGCATCTGCACAACCGGATCGCCCGGCACCAGATGGATGAGCAGAAACACCACAGAGACCACCAGCCAGAGGACAAGCAGCGTATGTCCCAGCCGACTCAGCGCCCGCTCTACCCCGATTGGCATCGATCTCAAGCCGGACTCTCCGACTCGTCATCTTCCGTCGTCCCGCTCGCCACGGTCTCGCCCGCAACCTCCGGCACCACCTGAATACGCGCAATCCGCCTTCCCGCCATCTCCTCCACCCGAAAAACGCGCCCGCCATGCCGCACCTCTTCCCCCACCTGCGGCAGGTGGCCAAGCTCCGAAAGCACAAACCCCGCCAGCGTCTCGATTCCCGGCTGCCGTGGAAACTCCCAGTCCAGCCGCGTCGCAAGATCCCGCAGCGGCGTACTCCCCTCGAGCGTAATGGCTCCGGTGGGAGCCGTGAGTGCATGCGTCCGCGGCACCACGTCGAACTCATCCTGCAGCTCACCCACCACCTGCTCCAGCAGGTCCTCCAGCGTTACCAGGCCCGCCGTCGACCCAAACTCATCCACCACCATTGCCAGATTCTGCCGGCCTCCCTGAAACTCCTGCAGCAGCTCCACGGCCAGCTTCGTCTCAGGCACAAACAGCACCTCGCGCATCAGATCGCGCACCGTCAGGTACGAAGGGCCCGTCGCCCCCAGCCCCAGCGCCGTTGCCCGAAAGTGCATCAGCCGCGCCACATCCTTCGAGTGCACAATCCCGATAATATGATCGGTTCCCTGCGCCGGCTCGAACACCGGAACCCGCGTATGCTGCTCGTCCACGATCCGCGCGCTCGCCTGCTCCAGCGACAAACTCGCCGGCAGCGCGAAGATCTTCCCCCGCGGCGTCATAATCTCCCGCACCACCACATGCGAGAGCTCAATCGCCCGGTGAATGATCTCCTCCTGAAAGCCCGGCAGCAGACCCATACGCCGCGTCGCCGTCGCAATCAGCTTCAGTTCCTCAGGCGAATGCACCGCGCCTTCCCCGTGCAGCGGTGCCTTGAACAAACGCAGCACCAGCGTCGCCGACCGGTTCATCAACCGCACCGCCGGCCGTGTAATCCGGATGAACACATCCATCGGACCCGCAACTGCCAGCGCAATCCGCTCCGTCCGCTGCAGCGCCAGCGATTTCGGCACCAGCTCGCCCAGCAGCACCTCGAAGTACGTGATCACCGCAAACGCAATCAATATCGCCGCCGCATTCGTGTACACCGCCAGGTGCGCCGGCGCATGCGGAAGCAGTTTTCTGGTCACCCGCTCCAGCACCTCTGCCAGTGCCGGCTCACCTACCCAGCCCAGCGCCAGCGCTGCCAGCGTCACCCCGAACTGCACCGCGGGCAGAAAGTCGTCCATCGAGCGCTTCAGCTGAAGCACCGTCCGGGCACCCGGGCGCCCGATCGCTATCAGCTGTTGTACCCGCGTCTCGCGAATCGAAACCAGCGCGAATTCGGCGGCCACAAAGAAGCTGTTGGCCAGGATGAACACCGCCACCATGGTGCCCCGCAAAAGGGTCCACTCCAGCATGTCTGGATTCTACGTCCTTCCCTGCTCAACCAGAACAGAACCCCGGGCGGACTCTCACCCCGTTGCCTCGACCAAGCCTTCACACTGGATTCATACCTCCGCGAGTGAGAAGTGCGCATGACCGACGTGGCACCCATTACCACGAGATCGCCAGACTCTACTCCGTCACATGCCCCCGAAAGCTGGGCAGCCTGCCCGTTGCTCTAGTCATCTGATCGAGTAATGAAAGCCTTCTGACAATAATTCAGCCAATTCCCGCAAGAAACTTCGAGAACTCGAGCGACGGTCCGGGGTGAGGTGAAGGCGGTGAAAGCGACCGCTCATCCCAATGGACCGGCTTTGATAGCAAAGCGCGTCCGTGACAGTCGAGCTTGGAGGCGGCTTGTCCCGTCCGCTCGAGGAACTCTTCTCCAGGTTTGCCTCCAAGGCAGTGATGGAAAGGTCGCGAATGACAAACTTTGTCTTGCGGTCGGACCGCGCACGAAGGGAAAGTGCGAAGCGCGTGATCTGGACGACCCACTTGAGACCGAGGCCGGAGCATGAGCCGCACGCAACGCTGCTCGGAGCGAATATGAGCAGAAGCAGCCGCTGATGATTGCGCACATCCTGCTTCCCTCTATCGTCGGTCTAGCCATTCTCCTCATGCTGGTCCGACCTCACGGCATCCCTGAGGTCTGGTGGATCAGTGGAGGAGCTTTTCTCCTGGTCGCATTCCGTCTCGTGTCACTCCCGCTGGCGCGCAAAGCTGTTGCGGAGGGCAGCGACGTGTACTTCTTCCTGATCGGAATGATGCTGCTGTCGGAACTGGCTCGGGAGCAGGGCGTCTTCGAGTGGCTAGCCTCCGTTGCTCTCCGAAGTGCGAACGGATCGTGCTCCCGGCTCTTCGCCTTGATCTACGGAGTGGGCATACTGGTCACCACCTTCATGTCCAATGACGCTACAGCGGTCGTGCTGACACCAGCCATCCTGACAGCCGTTCGCAAATCCAGGTTGGAACCGCTCCCGTATCTCTTCGGTTGCGCCTTCATTGCGAACGCTGCATCCTTCGTTCTGCCGATATCCAACCCGGCCAACCTCGTCGTCTTCCACGCGGGCATGCCGCCACTCGGGCAGTGGCTTCAATCGTTCGCGGTTCCGTCGGTCTTTTCGATCGCCGCGACCTTTCTCGTCGTACGATTCGTCTTCCGCAAGGAGCTTTGCAAGCCGATAGACGCAGAGGCTGAAGGTACAGCATTAGGTGGAAATGGCAAGCTCGTTCTGGCGGGTCTCGCCGTCATGATCGGCGTCCTGCTCACAGCATCCGCGTTGAAGAAAGATCTCGGCCTCCCGACGTGCCTCACCGCCCTCATCATTACAGCCGTTGTTTCAATCAAGGCTAAGCAGAGTCCGTGGAAACATGCAAAAGAAATCAGCTGGAACACTCTCTTCCTGGTCGCCGGTCTCTTCATCATGGTTGACGCAGTGGAGAGCCAGGGCGCACTTCAGCTCACGCAGTCGTGGCTGGCGTGGGTGCAGCATATCGCTCCAATTGCCGGAGCTCTGGTTGTCGGTTTCGCCGTCGGCGTCGGCAACAACGTCATCAACAATCTGCCCACGGGGCTGATTGCCGGTAGAACCATTCAGGCGGCACACATCAAAGGGCTGATCGCGAACGCTGTGCTTATCGGCGTGGACCTCGGACCGAACCTTTCCGTCACTGGATCGCTTGCAACCATTCTCTGGCTGCTGGCCCTGCGCAAGGAGAATCTCGACGTGAGTTTCTGCAAATTTCTGCGGGTCGGAGCGCTTGCCATGCCCGTCGCGCTGCTGGCTGCGCTGGGCGGTTCCATCCTCATGAATGTCTTGATCGGACAGCAATGACAAAGAAAAAGCGGACGAACGCCGGACGACCATCCCTCTCATCACGCCCAGAGCCGAGTTAACCAGAGCCGAGTTAAGATGCATCTCGAGAGGTACGCCCGCGCAAGCGAGCCGTCGCGCAGATGCGAGCTCTTCCTCCGTAAGTATCGAGGGCGGCAATCGAGAGACAGGTCGGTACGATCAAGGCTTTCGGCCCGAGCCGCCAGGCTTGGTTGAACGAAGAAGCCGCATCACTCACCTGGCGGTTTCTGGAGTTCGGAGCTGTTTAGCCGCCCACGTACCGGATCGAGGACTGATTCACCCAAAGCCCGGCGCGGCGCAACTCTAATAGGGAGATGCTGTCGCCGTTGCTGACCCTTCAAGCAAGAAGCGGAATGCTGATGGCTATGGCATTTCGCCTGTAGGTGGTAAGACCCAGTCCGTTGGCTTCATCCTCAGAATCTTCTTCACCGAAACAGGGGGCTGTGCGTGAGACGCGCTCGCCACGAGTGCGTCTACGAGTGCCCGGGATTCGTTAATGCCTGTGGCAAGGAGTTCGCGGAAGGAGCGGATGCGCGAAAGAAACCACAGCAGCCCCGCCACCACCGTCACCGGGCTGGCGTGCAGTAGCGACTTTCCCGATGGGTAAAGCCGGTAGCCAAGCCGCCGGATCAGCGTGAAGCTCTCCTGCAGTCCACGTGCGATCGTCAACGACTCTCCCCAGGAGGCTCCTTTTCCGCGGCGCACACCGGCCACACTGACGCTCTCAAGGGCAGCGCCCAGCGGAGCGTGGCAGCGCAGCCACAAGAGCATGTCAGGTTCGAAGGCAGCGGGCAGACCAGCTTCATTAAAGACCCTTACCCATTCCCGGCTGCTCATCTTGCTCCGTTGGCCGGCAGCACCGATCTTCGCGTTCAGTTTGCCATCCAAACGAGTGTCGCCTGCAGGAACGGCATCCCGAAAGAGCATCGCTCCGCTCCGATTGCCTCCCTCAATCCCTCTGGATCGAAGTTGTTGAACATGAACTGGATCCACTTCGCAGCGCTCCGCTGCAATGTGGGAAGCACCGCACGCACCTGATGGGCGAGCAAGGTCACAAGCACAAGATAGTATTCGATCTCCTCATTCAACTCGTCCGTTACCTGAACATCCTCCAGCTCACCCTGTGTATTGACGATTCCACCATCGCAGACCAGCTGCCGTGCGCTTTGAGCCTTTGTGAATGTTGCGCTTGATGCTGGCGCGCATTGGGCTCTGGACTTCCCAGCCGACGCAGGCTTCACGCTGAATGTCGTGCAGAAGGGCGAATGCTGGCTCTCCATCGAAGGCGGTCCGGTCAAAGTGCGCCTGCGAGCTGGCGACTGCTTCCTCCTGACCGGCGGAAAGGCATTCACGCTTGCGACTAATCTCTCGTTGAAAAAGCGATTCCGTGCGGAAGCCCCGTTTTTTCAAGCCCAGGACGGAGTCGCTACCTGCAATGGCGGAGGTGAGTTCTTCGCAGTCGGGATCATCTTTCGCTTTCAAGGGCACCTGCCCTCACTCTTGTTCGATCGTCTGCCTCCCCTGATTCACGTGAACGGTGGTTCCGATCAGGCCGCCGTGTTGCGGGGAAGTCTCGATCGATTCAGCGCGGAAATGCGTACGGGTGGCGTCGGACGGTCGCTCATCCTGAGCCATCTCGCGCCCATCATGCTGGTGCAAACGTTACGCGTCTATCTGGCATCCGCTCGGAAGGAACAGAACTGGCTGATCGCCCTCTCGCAGCCACGTTTGTCCACGGTGCTGGATGCGATGCAAACCGAGTACCAGCGGAACTGGTCTCTCGAAGAGCTGGCGAGGCTCGCCAACATGTCACGATCCGGGTTTGCGCTCCTCTTCAGGAAAGAGGTAGGCGTGTCGCCGATGGTGTATCTGACCAACTGGCGCATGCAGGTCGCGTGTGAACTCCTGGAAGCGGGAGATCAGAGTCTCTCTGCTATCGCCAGCGCCCTAGGCTATGGCTCGGAAAGCGCATTCAGCGGTGCCTTCACGAAAGTGGTGAAGTGCAGGCCCGGCGCGTACCGCCGGCCACGATGAGAGAGTCCTCCGAGCCGGGCAGAGTCCATGTATCGCCGGCGGTGAATGCCTGGGCGCGCATCCCAGTGGAGCGCACTTCTGCTGCCGCTGCATGGAAACGTTTTGCTGGATCATCGTGCGGTTCGTCCGTGAGAGGAAAGGTGTTCGAGTGAATGCCAAGCACGTACTGAGCGCCGCAATCCTGCGCAATGCGGATAGCTTCCCCGGGATCGGCATGCTGTGTGTTCATGAACCAGCGCGGCGCATACGCGCCGATGGGCAAAGCGGCCAGCAGCGGCGATCCGCAACGGGCTTTAATCTCCCGGAAGATCGCCGCCTCGCGGCAGGCTGTATCGCCCGCGAGATAGATGGAACCTCGCGGTGTATCGAGGTAGAAACCTCCCCAGAGCGCCATGCGACGATCACGCAGCCCGCGAGAGGACCAGTGATACGAAGGGACGATCGTGGCGCTGATTTCGCCTGAAAGCGTGAAGCTCTCCCACCAGTCACCCGCTTTGACATCGATCTCCTGGCCAGCCGTGCGGATGATCGTGTAATTGCCCAGAGGCGCAAGCATGCAGGGGTGGTCACGCTCCCAAAGTGCCTTGAGCGTCGCTAGATCCATGTGGTCGTAGTGATTGTGCGACACGAGGATGGCATGGATCGGCGGCAGATCGCTCATCGCCACCGCCGGGGCATTACGTCGCCGTGGTCCCAGCCCGGGAAAAGGGCTCGCACGCTCAGACCACACGGGATCGATGAGCAGGTTCACGCCGGCGACCTGGAGAAGAAGAGAGGCATGCCCGATGCACGTGACTTGCAAGCCCGAAACTGCCTTCTCAGGCTTCAACCCGAAACGCGCAGGCACCGTCTTCGGCCAGCGGGCTCTGTGGCCACCCAGGCGCCAACGGAGGACGTCCAGAAGGCTCTTGTCAGAAGGCGGAACTCCAGGGTTGAAGAAGCGGGTCCCGTCGAAGTGATCTGATCTGGGTCCCAGATAGTATCGATTGCTCATTTTGCCCCAATCCGGCAGTTGTCAGAAGATCCGACCTCTCGCGAGCGCTTCATCAGCGTCCTCCCTCGCGCGTGAAGTCGCGAGCGAAACCGTACGTTTCCTCGATCAGGTGCTGACGGATCCAATGGTTCGCACCCACATAGATGCCGGCCAGCCGAACCCATCCCGGATTGCGAACATGATGGAACACCTCAGCTTTGACGATTCCGGCGAAACGCTCAGCACCTGCATCTCCCATCGAACCGTGAGAAAGAACGACACAAGGTGAAGCAGATAGCCCCGACTTGCTTTGGAGAAGAGCACCACATGATCAGCAGCGAGTTGCCGGGACTCGTAGTGCTGGATGATCAACGAACCGGCCATAGACTCTACGTTGACCATGCCTGAGTGGCTCGCGCCGCCGTTTGTCCCCAGGCCTTGATGTCCCCTGGCACAGGCCATGTAGTCTGCCTCGGTCATGTGAAAGAGCCACTCGTCCAGGTGAACGGCCTCGAGCGGCAGAGGAATCTGCGCCTCATGCGTAAAGATCATCAGTATAGTGCCTGTCCTGAGGCAGCAGTCTCAGCTGCAAAGGCCTTTGGTGTCGCAGGTGAACTTGCTCTTGAAATCCAGAGCACAGCTTCAGCAGCTCGTGAGCATCCCTCGCAATCTGCGACGATGGCGCACGGCCTCGCCACGTTAGCTTCGGAAGCTGCGCTCTCTCGCGTCGGAGGAGACGAGACGGACTCGACGGCGAAGAACCTCGTCCAGACTGTTATCAGGGTTCAGTGCCAGCGGAGGAAAGGCGAGCGATAAGACCCCGCCTGCGAGCAGCTCTTTTTTACTTACGGTAGCGACAAAGAGACGTTTGCACCGCCCGCTCCACCACATGTCTTCGACGCTCCATCGACAGCGACTTGCCGCCCCGACAACGGGAGACCACAGGACCGCCTCGTGAGTAATCCTGTGAACTGAGCTGCCGCAGCTCAGGATCCAGAATGCCCAGGGCGTCTGCGTCGTGCAGCTTCCGCAGCGACTGAACCACGGCTCGTCGAGCGGATCCGTATACCAAAGCTCAAGAAACTCTGCCCTGGCTTTCTGAATCCCTTGCCTGCCTCGCATTTAGAAATCCGAAGAGGTCCGGAGACGTGGCGCCGAGGGCAACGAAACGCGTGCCAAAGGGCGCGCCGTTAATTCTGGTTGCCTCCCAGGGATTCGAACCCCGATTGATCGGTTCAGAGCCGACTGTCCTACCATTGAACGAGGAGGCAATACTGCCTGTGCGCCGCGCCCGGGGCGCTGACATCACTCGGTTAGTGTATGGGTTTGGTGGTTCGGGGTCAAACCCCGAGACCGACCTCCAGGACCGATCCTCTGCTCCGCCCATCCCGGTTCAGCCGCGCGGAAATGTCGTTACTCCACCGGCAGCTTCGCGCGGTACCCGTCGCGGGCAATGACGGAATACTTGAGCGGCTTTTGCTTCTCGTCCTGCATCTTCAGCGGCTTGCCCTCGTTGTCCACCAGCAGAACCTGCACATGGCGAAAGGACCCGTCGTTCTTGTTGTTGGTGGGTCGATAGGTGACCACGTACTGGTTGCGGATGGAGCTGTTGATCTGCCCGAAGATGTCGGGCAGCTCGCCCATGAACACAGGCTGGAAATACAGGCCCCCGGTCATCTGCGCGAAGGTCTTCAGCTGGTTCTGCGCCTGCAGGCGATCAATCTCACGGGCACCCGAGCCCAGTCCGCCGCCGCCTCGCATCATCTCAGCCATACCCCCGGTTCCGATCGAAAAAATGGTGACGTTGGGCGTCGCCTTGATCTTGGCCATGATCTTGTCGAGGGTCAGCTTCGAGAAGGTGTCGCGCCCCGACGAGATGAGGATGATGTACTTGCGTCCGTCGATGCGGGTGGTGCGGTCGAGCGTCTCGTACAGCGCGTCGAACAGGTTGGTGTCCGAAAAACCCGGAATCACCAGCGTACGCAGCGACTGCGCGACCATCTGCTTGTCGTTGGTAAAGTCATTCAAGATGTGAGTCTTGAGATCATAGGTGACGACCGCAACGTAGTCATCCTGGCGCATGGAGTTGAAGAAGCCGATGGCGGCGTTCTGCATATCGCTGATCGAGTAGTAATTGGTCGAGGCAAACTCCAGCAGCATGACGGCGGTGATGGGGGTCTGGGTGATGCGAACGCTATCGACCTTCTGCTCGACGCCGTCTTCCATAACGAGAAAGTTGTTGGGCTTCAGCCCCGGAACGAACTGGTGCGTCTTGTCCAGAATGACGTTCACATTCAGATTGACGAGCGGCACGTCGACCTTCATGGAGAAGGTTTGATTGTCCGGATTCTTGATCTTCGGTTCTTCAGGAGCGGGAGGAGGAGGCGGCACTTCCTCCGCGGGAGCCTTTTTCTTGATGATGATCGGGCCGTCGTCCGTCGCGGGACCGGGGTCGGTGCTCTCGGGCGCGGGCTGCGCCGGCGGGGAAATTGGCACCGGTGTCTGGCCCGGAGTTTGGCCCGGGATCTGGCCCGGTGTCTGGGCGCGCAGCAAAGGCGCGACCAGAGACAGCAGAAGCGCGGCGGCGAGCGGCAGGTGACGACGGAGGCTCATCATGGCTAGGGTACTCTTTCGTTTTTGACGCTGCCGGACTGCATTGGGAAGACGGCCGCGGATCCTTAACGCCGTCACCGAATGCCGCCAAACGCCTCGTGTAGCATGAAGAGGTTTCGCGCACCGGGACGGAAGCACGTGGACCGAGCGCGCGCCGGGGGACACGAGACGATGAGTGAGATTCAGGGTTTGGCCGTGCATGCGGCCGGCGCAACGCTGCTTCCGTATAAGTACGATCCCGGCCCGCTGCGCGACGACGAAGTCGAGGTCAAGATCTCGCACTGCGGCGTCTGCCACTCGGATGTTCATCTGATCGATAACGACTGGGGCCTCAGTAAGTACCCCTTCATACCGGGACATGAGATTGTCGGCAAAGTAACAAAGGTCGGCGACCGCGTCAAGGACCGCAAAGTCGGCGAACGTGTCGGGATCGGCTGGCAGGCGAACTCCTGCGGCATCTGCGAGTGGTGCCGGCAGGCAGAAGAGCAGCTCTGCCCACAGGCGCAGCCCACCTGCGTCGGCCGCAACGGGGGCTACGCGGACGCCATCCGCGTGAACAGCCGCTTCGCGATCGCCGTCCCTGAAGCCATGGAGAGCGAAACCGTAGCCCCGCTGCTGTGTGGCGGCATCACCGTGTACAGCCCGCTGCGCAATCTCGGTGTGCGCCCAAGCTGGCGCGTCGGCGTTATCGGCATCGGCGGCCTCGGGCACATGGGACTGCAGTTCGCGCGGACGTTCGGCGCCGAGGTCACAGCCTTCTCGACCTCAAAGGATAAGGAAGAGGAGGCTCGCCGGCTGGGTGCTCACGCCTTCGTGAACACGCGCGAGACCAACGCCATGAAGAAGATCGCCGGCAGCTTCGACCTGCTGCTGAGCACGGTCAACGCGGATCAGGACTGGAACGCCTACGTGAACGCGCTGCGCCCGAAAGGCGTGCTGGCGCTCGTAGGCGTACCGCCGTCGCCGCTGGCGCTGCAGGCCTTTCCACTGGTGGGCAATCAGCGTTCGATCGCGGGCAGCCCCACCGGCGCGCCGCACGACTTGGCCGAGATGCTGGATGTCGCCGCGCGCCACCAGATCAAGGCCGTCACCGAACGCTTCCCCATGGAGAAAGCGAACGACGCCGTAGCCCGCGTGAAGCGGAACCAGGTACGCTACCGCGCAGTCCTGGCGAACTGATGCCACAGCGGACAGCAGCCCTCACGACCAGGCTAGTCGATGAAGTAACCGATGTCCGTCAGGGTCTTCTCGTCGAGGTCGACGCCCAGCAGCCTGGATTTGGCGCAGGTGCGGATCTCAAGCAGCCAGCGGTCGAGTACTGAGGCGGAGAGATCTGTCGCCTTGCGGAGCATCCGCAGCATGGTGGCGCTGTCGGTCGGGTAGAGGTGATCTCCGGGCAGCCCGCAGGAAGGCTTCACGGTGACGAAGAGCGGCACGCTTGCCGAGTACGGCTGAAAAGGACCTGAGGCTTCGGTGATGAGATTCACTCGCATGGGTGTGATCCTGCCGATGGCAATCGCGTGCGGCAATCACTCTTGCAGGCACGCCGGACGACCGAAGGCGGCAGCACACCTTCCCTGCCCGGGGGTCTCGCTCCCTGAAGGTGGGATCTCGCAGGAGCCGGTACGATACCCTCCGGATAAACTGAGGCGATGCGGTTCGAGCTCTTCATTGCGGCGCGGTATCTGCGGGCGAAGCGGCGGCAGCGCGTCATCGGCGTGGTCACGGCGATCTCGGTCCTTGGCGTCGCAGCCGGCGTCGCCTCGCTGATTGTTGCGCTCGCCATCACCAACGGCATGCGGCGCGATCTCGAATCCCGCCTGCTTGGGTCGACCGCCCACGTCGATCTGATGCGGGTGGCCGCGGATGGCATCCGCGACTGGCGCCCGCTGCTCGAACGGCTGCGCGCGTTGCCTCATGTAACCGCGGCCGCTCCAGGGCTCTACGGGCAGGTGCTGATCTCGCGGGGCGCACGCAGCGGCGGCGCCCTGATCAAAGGCGTGATCCCGGCTGAAGAAGAGACCGTCAGCGATCTGCTGCAGACGGTGAAGCTCGGATCGAGCGCACCGCTGGAGCCGTCGGCCGGCAACACTTCCAATGCCTCAACCGAAGCCGAACCGCCGATTGTGATCGGCAAGGATCTGGCCGACACGCTGGGCGCCAGGGTAGGCGAGTCGGTTGTGGTCACCAGTCCGCAGGGCGACCTGACGCCGCTGGGGCTGATACCGAAGTATCAGCGTTTCCAGGTCGTCGGGATCTTCACCTCGGGCTTCTACCAGTACGATTCCAGCTACGCCTTCATGCGGCTCACCGACGCGCAGCGCCTCTTCTCCGAGCCCGATCTCATCTCGGTCATCTCCTTCAAGGTGGATGACATGTATCGCGCCGACGCCATCGGACGCGGGATCGAACAGTCCGCCGGAAAGGGCTTTCAGGCGACCAGCTGGATGGAGCAGAACCGCGAACTCTTCCGCGCACTCAAGCTGGAGCAGGTGGCGACCTTCATCGTGCTCGCGCTCATCGTCTGTGTGGCCGCGCTCAACATCCTCACTGCCCTCACCATGATGGTCATGGAAAAGACCCGTGACATCGCCGTCATGATGGGCTTCGGCGTCACCGCGGCGCAGGTGCGGCGAGTCTTCCTGCTGCAGGGACTGATCATCTCCGTGGTGGGAACCGCAATCGGCATGGTCGCGGGCTTCGCGGTCAGCTGGGCCGGCGGACACTATCGCTTCATTCGCCTCGACGCGGCGGTCTATTCGCTCGACTACCTGCCGTTCGCTCCGCGCTTTGTGGACGCATTGATCGTCGGCGCGGTCTCGCTTGGGGTCAGTGCGCTGGCCACGCTCTATCCCAGCTCAAGCGCCGCCCAGGTGCTGCCGGCGGAGGCGCTGCGGTACGAGTAAGCGCATGTCTGGTTACGTATGGGTGAGAAAAGAAGTGTCCGCAAACCCGTTTCAGGACAACGCTTTCCCCTCTGCATCGTTAGTTGTAGGAGCCCGATCCGTTTGACCGCAGGGATCCAGAGACGGCGCATGTATCGTCAGCGTCAGAAGTGGTGCAGGCCCCCTGTGCAGCACGCCCGCCCGGAGTCCTGCGTGGAGCTTGTTTTCTATGCAGATCAATCCGACCGCCATCTCGAACCTTCCGGATACGCTCGCCATGCCGGTGATGGTCGGTTTCCTGCTCTCGCTTCGCGACCGCCAGTCGAAGATGGACACGCGCTGCTGGCTGATTGCGCTTTCGTTTATCTCGCTCTCGCAGGTGACCTGGTATGTCAGCAGCCATCCGCTGCTGCAGCTGACGGTCAGCCTGTGCGGACAGCTGCTGGCCGGCTTCGCCTTCGCCTCCTTCCGCAGCGGGCTGGGCGAGATCGAGGGTTTCGACTTCCGCTACCTCACCCTGAACGCCATCCCGCTGCTGGGGCTGGAGATCCTGTATGGCGCGGGATGCACTTCCCCGTCCGCCTATCTGCTGATGCTTCTTCTGGCCGCAACCGTCCTCGGCATCTCCACCGCCATGCGCCGCCGTGGAGCGGGACGCGCATGGATCATGGGAGCGGGGTTCGCCTTCCTCGCCGGGCTTGCCTCCGTGCATGCGTTTGAGTGGCTCGCATACTTGAACCTCGCCGGGGTGTACGCCTACGCGGTTGTTCGATTCCGCACCCAGCTCGCCGCCAAGAGCATCGGCAAGGTCGCCATTGTGACCAGCTTGACGCTGCTCGGGCTCGGCTTCGCCATCCACCCCTGGGTGCTGCACGTGTTCCCGCAGTTCATGCCGCTCTTCGACCAGGTCTCCAATATGCAAAAGTTTTTCGCCGCCATCGGCATGCTGCTGGTGCTTGTGGAGAATCAGTCGGCCAGAAACCAGTTTCTCGCGCTGCACGATCAGCTCACCGGGATCCCCAACCGGCGCATGCTGGATGCGGCCCTGAAAAGCGAGATCGAATGGGCCCAGAAGGCCAGCGGACGCGTCACCCTGATCATGATCGATCTCGACGGCTTCAAGAAGGTCAACGACACTCACGGCCACCTTGCCGGAGATCATGTGCTGCACGAAGTAGCCCGGCGTCTGCGCGCGCACCTCCGGGCGACCGATTTGGTCGCCCGCATGGGCGGTGACGAGTTCGTCGTTCTCTCGCGATCGGCAACTACGGACGAGCAGATCCAAGGCCTCCAGTCCACGCTCCGGAGGTGGATCCGCGAACCCATGCAATGGGAGACGCAGAGCCTGTGGGTGGATGGGAGCTTCGGCGTTGCGTGCTACCCGGACGACCTCGCCCGCTGGTCGCAAAACCTTCAGCTTGACAGCGCGGAGCGTCTCTCCGCGGCGCTGCTCCGAATCGCCGACATGCGCATGTACGCGCAGAAGCCCAGGTCACGCGAACCGGGCGCGGAGCTGGAGATGCTGTTCCCGACCGGATCCCTCTCGTGATCTGTTTCGCAAGAACAGCCGGTACGAAGGTGCAGGCAGCCTGAGTCGATATGCTGAAGCAATGAACATCCCTGCCGACACTCCGGCGGTCCGCGTAGAAGGATTGCGCAAGAGCTATCCGGCCGCGCCAGGTCGAGGCGGAGAGGTCGAACTCTTTCGCGGACTCTCGTTAGCCGTCGCCGAAGGAGAGCTGGTCGCCATCGTGGGTCAGAGCGGCGCGGGCAAGAGTTCCCTGCTCCATCTGCTCGCGGCGCTCGATCGCCCCACCGGGGGCGACGCCTGGGTGGCGGGTCAGCGGCTCGGCACCATGTCCGCCGCGCAGGCGTCCGCATTTCGGAACCGGACTATCGGCTACGTGTGGCAGTTCCACTACCTGATGCCCGAGTTCTCCGCCCTTGAAAATGTGGCCATGCCGCTGCTTGCGCGCGGCACGGCCCGGAGCGCGGCGCTCGGCAAAGCCCGCGAGTGGCTGGCCGAGGTCGGTCTGGCGGACCGCGCCGGACATCGCTCCGGCGAGCTGAGCGGCGGCGAGCAGCAGCGGGTTAGCCTCGCCCGGGCGCTGGTCACCGAGCCGAAGGTGCTGCTCGCCGACGAGCCCACCGGCGATCTCGACGCGCGTACCGCCGAAACCGTCTTCGCGCTGATCGAAGGCCTGCACCGCCGCCATCGACTGACGAGCGTCCTGGTGACGCACGCAACCGAGTTCGCGGCCCGCTGCGACCGCGTCCTCCGCCTGCGGGAGGGACTTCTGCTTGCGGAATCAACGACTCCCGCCCCGGCGGCTGGCTTGCCCTGAGCGCATGCGGTCAAAGTGGCCTTCAAGACGTGAATTGCACCGTTTTTGCACAGTAGGCGTCCAATACGTACTGCTGATAGGGTAGCGGTAACTTCCGGCCAGCTATCGCCTGCATGGGGCTCGCGCATAGACTGGAGAGGGGCCGGTTTTCCGGGCCGGTTTGTGAGGGAAACACATGTTCGAGCGCTATACGGAAAAGGCGAGACGCGTGATCTTTTTTGCGCGGTATGAGGCCAGTCAGTTCGGGTCGCCTTACATCGAGACCGAGCACCTGCTGCTGGGTCTGCTGCGTGAGGACAAGGCGCTGACCAATCGGTTCCTCCGGTCGCACGCGTCCGTGGAGTCGATTCGCAAGCAAATCGAGGGACATACGACCGTTCGCGAGAAGGTCTCGACTTCGGTCGACCTGCCACTCTCAAATGAGTGCAAACGGGTGCTCGCCTACGCGGCAGAAGAGGCTGAGCGGCTTTCGCACAAGCACATCGGCACTGAACACCTGCTGCTCGGCCTCCTGCGCGAAGAAAAATGCTTCGCCGCCGAGATCCTGCAGGAGCGCGGCCTCCGCCTGCCCGCCATCCGCGAGGAGCTGCAGCGCACCACCCAGGAGAAGCCGGCGCAACAGAAGCAGTCCGGCCGCACCGAGCAGTCCATGCTCGCCGAGTTCTCGCGCGACCTCACCCAGTCCGCCATGGATCAGCAACTCGACCCGCTGGTCGGCCGCGACACGGAGGTCGACCGCGTCATTCAGATCCTCTGCCGACGCACGAAAAACAACCCAGTGTTGATCGGCGAACCAGGCGTCGGCAAGACCGCCATCGTCGAGGGCCTCGCGCAGCGCATCGCAGACGGCGAAGTCCCAAGCTTTCTCGCCGACAAGCGCGTCCTGGCACTCGATCTCTCGCTCATCGTCGCCGGCACCAAGTACCGCGGCCAATTTGAGGAGCGCCTGAAGACCATCATGAAAGAGCTGATGGAGAACCAGAACTCCATCGTCTTCATCGACGAGCTCCACACCCTCGTCGGGGCCGGCTCGGCGGAAGGCTCGCTCGATGCCGCCAACATCCTCAAGCCCGCCCTCAGCCGCGGCGAAATCCAGTGCATCGGCGCCACCACCCCGGCCGAGTACCGCAAGTCCATCGAGAAGGATCGCTCGCTCGAGCGCCGCTTCCAGGCCGTCAAAGTTCCGCCTCCCAACGAGGAGGACGCGGTCAAAATCATCATGGGCATCAAGGAGAAGTACGAGAAGTTCCACGCCGTCAGCTACACCGACGACGCCATCACCTTCTCTGTCTCGCACTCCTCCCGCTACATCCCCGACCGCTTCCTGCCCGACAAGGCCATCGACCTCATCGACGAGGCTGGCGCCCGCGTCAAGCTGCGCCAGACCTCGCTCCCCGAAGAGCTCACCGAAGTCCAGAAGCGCATCAAGTTCATCGTTCACCGCATGGAGAATGCCATCGCGAACCACGAGTTCGAGAAGGCGCGCTTCTACTCCGACGAAGAGCGCAAGGAACGCGAGAACCTGCGCGCGCTCCGCGACAAGTACCACCTCGATGACTCCTCCGCCGGCATCGTCACCCGCGAGGACATCGAGGACGTCGTCAGCCGCTGGACCGGCGTCCCCATGACCTCCCTCAAGGAAGAGGAGATGGAGCGCCTCCTCCGCGTCGAGGAAGAGCTGCACAAGCGTGTCATCTCGCAGGAGAAGGCGATCTCGGCGCTCTCCCGGGCCATTCGCCGCTCGCGCGCGGGTCTTAAAAACCCCGCCCGCCCCATCGGCTCGTTCCTTTTCCTCGGACCCACCGGCGTCGGCAAAACCGAGATGGCCCGCACTCTCGCGCAGTTCCTCTTCGGCAGCGAAAAATCGCTCATCCGCTTTGACATGTCAGAGTTCATGGAGAAGCACTCCGTCTCGAAGCTCATCGGTTCGCCTCCGGGCTACGTCGGGTACGAGGAGGGCGGCCAGCTCACCGAGCGCGTCAAGCGCAATCCGTACTCGGTCGTCCTGCTCGATGAGATCGAGAAGGCGCATCCCGATGTCTACAACCTGCTGCTGCAGGTCTTTGAAGACGGCCAGCTCACCGACGGCCTCGGCAACACGGTCGACTTCAAGAACACGATCATCGTCATGACGTCGAACATCGGCGCCAAGCACCTGCAGAAGCAGCAGGGCCTGGGCTTTCAGTCGAGTGACGAGAATATGGCGCTCGACAAGATGGAAGAGCTGGTGCGCGGCGAAGTCAAGCGAACCTTCAACCCCGAGTTCCTGAACCGGCTGGACGAGATCATCATCTTCACCTCTCTCAACGAGACAGACCTGATGCAGATTCTCGAGCTGCTGGTCAACCAGCTCAACGTCAACCTCGTCCACAAGGCGATCACCATCTCGGTCAACGACGATGCCAAGCGCTACATCCTTCAGAAGACGGCCAGCGACCGAACCTACGGCGCGCGTCCCCTGCGTCGCGCTCTCCAGCGTTTCGTAGAGGATCCGCTCTCGGAAGCGCTCATCGCAGGCGGCATCAAGGAGCGTCCGGCGTTCCTCGAGGTCTACCTGGACAACAACCAGCTCTTCTATCGACCCATCCTCGCCGACACCGAAGAGAAGGCTGCTGGACTTGCCTTGAGCGCTGTCTGATTGGGGAGGAAATGCGTACAGAAGGGCGGGGAATCTTCCCCGCCCTTTACTGTTGACGCTCCGGTTCGGACGACCTTTCCCGGCGTACCCGGGTGGGTACGACAGCAATGCCCGCGCGCAATTATTTCTCACTTATCCGGTAAAAATTACCCTATTCTCTGAGGAGAGGTACTCCTCCGTGCATGACATTCTGGTGGCAACGGCGTTTATGGCAATGGTCGTGATTCCGGCGTTCGCCGCATTGACGATGTTTCGCGAGAAGCCCGGGCTCTAGGCGGTATCCACATATAGTCTTTGCTGCGTGTCTCAGATTTGTTGCACTTG
>CAXTVJ010000049.1:0-22836 GCA_964247715.1 uncultured Acidobacteriaceae bacterium
GACTCGTCCGGAGCCACCCCTCGCCTTCGAGGGTAGCCAGGTGGCGCATGACCGTACGCTTGTTGATACAGGTCTTTCGTTCCAACAGGGCGATACCCGGGAAAGCGGTCCCTTGATCGTCGTCATGATCAACGATTGCGAGTAAGACGAGTCGCTCGGCAGCCTTGCAGGGACCGTTCGTCCAGATTTTGGCCATAACGCGGACGCTCAAAGGGCACCCCGGTTGCTGTAGACGCAGGGCACATGGGGAGTAGCAGAGCAACGAGGTGTGGTTGTACATGAGACACGGGAAGCTGACGATTCGACCTGATGCGTGTAGATCATGAAGGCCAATACCGCTGGGAGAGTCTTCGCCTGAAATATAGAACGAGATTCTTGCGGATGCTGTGGAAATCTGGCTCTCGAACCGTGAACACATCACGCTTGGCTCAATTGTGGCTCACCGGCACAGCCACGGCGAAAGCGCCCCAGCATCGCCTCCCAGTCCCTCGGAACCCTCGCCCGCCAGCAAAGAGTTCAGCCGGGCCATGCCTTCTTTCCCGCTCTCCTCGATCAGCAGGTAACCCGGCCTCCCGTCCATGGCCGGAACCTCCTCAATCTAGCCCATAAACCAAGCGCTGGTTCTTGCCGAACATCGCCTCTAGCAGCGTGTTCTTACCCACCGACCGTGTGGCGCAGTCTGGCCCGGCATCCCGCTCTTCAGGTTGTCGACAGGTACACCGCTCCGCCGCCGTCCAGCTCCCCTCGTAGTTCAGTGTCAGCAGCCCGGCCAAGAACAGCGATGCGCGAGCTTCCTGTCATGCGATCCGTCAACTCGAGCTGTCCGCCATTGGTGAGGTCGTGGTTCATTGCAATGTCGCGAAGAGGTGTGATGGCCGGCGCACCGTGTAGAAGACGTTGGCGAGGGGAGCGGGCGCAACGAAAGTTCACCGGTGCAGCCTATGGCGTCCCGGAACAGAGGCCCTGCGATTAGCCGGCTGCTGGTGTTGGTATCCCGGCTGAGAACCGAGTACGGAGAATTGGGACCTTCCGCACCGGCGACATTCGAGGAGTACCCGTGCGTGACGTGTGGTCTTTCAGTCCTCCGGGATCTCACGCGCATAGGATTCCCCCAACCTCACCTGCTACCCACAGCAAAACCGGTGAAACGTATCTGAAATCCCGGCTACTACAAGACAATTCGAAGGTAGCTCAGCTCGGATGACAGGAGCTTCAGAATTGCTTTTCTACTTAATCCGGGTTGACGGTCGCCGATGGGTATCAGCCCACATGTCCGCCAAGATCGTCTCCCAGCAAGAACCCGCCACGATCGTCACCCGCCTCCGGTCTATGGAGACCGCCCTGTCGCTCACCGAGCTGGCCAGGATTCTCGGTATGGGGCGCAACACGGTGTATACGATGGCGCGTTCTGGACGTATCCCGGCCTACAAGTTCGGGTCAACGCTGAGGGCCGACCCGATTGAGATAGCGGACTGGATGGAGCGCCACTCCAACGCGGCCTAGGTTCCCCAGGTCACAACGTTGATCTTCGCTTGAGCCTCACTGGCGGAGGCTGGACGCAGGTACCTCATGGTTGACGCCAAATTTGAGTGGCCCATATATTTCTGCACCGTGCTCAGGTCTAGACCACTCCGCAGCAGACTGGTCGCATAGGTTCGCCGGAACTCGTGGAGGGTCCACCGTCCACATTCGTTTTGTTGCGCGAGACAGCCGACACAATGCCCGCAGTTTAGCCCGGCCCGCTTGGCCATGCGCTTGAGGGTCCGTAAGAGTTTGGTGTTCGGCTTACCTCTTTGCGTTGGCACAACAAGCACTCCAGACCCTCCTGACTCCGTTTTCCATCTGACCAGCTTCTCGATCAGGTCTCCGGGTACCGGCAGCTCCCGCTGCTCGGAGTCTTTGACCTCGAATCCCCACTCCGGTTTGCTCCTTACGCGGAGAGTCGCATCCTCAACGCTGATGTCGGACCAGCAGAGGTGCATGACTTCCTGCTCTCTCAAACCGCACTTGAGAGCAAGCTCGATGACCACGGACATCGAGCCATCCGCAACCGCGAGAATAGAGCTGAGGTCCGACGCCTTATAGACCGTGGGCAGCTTTTTTTCGTATTTCGGTTTTGGCGGCAGCTTCTCAGGATCGAATCCGGCGGATCGCAGGAAAGAGCGAACCCGGGCGTCCTTCCCCGCGACAGTGCGCTTGCTGTTTCCCTTTCGCCTCATCGCCCCGTGGAACCGGAGTACGTCTTCCCGCGTGATCTCGTCGATCCACGTCTTCGGTACCACCTCGGTGAATTCGTTCAGGATGGCCCTTCCAGAGGATGCCGCTACCATTGCGCCTCGGCCTTCAGCGTCGAGCAGGTAATCCTGGACCGCCTTCGAGACGCGCTTGCGGGTTGACTCTTCGACGATCAGGATCCCCTCAGCTTCGGCCTGTGCCACCACGCCCAGCTTCCGGGCCAGGCGGTCGCGCTGTATGAGAGCTTCGGCGGCGTAGGTACCGGCGTTCACGTAAACCGTCTTCGTCCCCTCGAAGCTGCGGAGCTGGAATCTACCCTCCGGATACTCGCGTTCCAGTCCTCGCTCGAGCACCCATCCCGTTCTGACCCGTCCATTCTTGGCCATGACGACTGGATACCTCTTCCAGCCCCGTTCCGTCTTGCATAGCCAGATGAGTACAACCGCCTTATTCGACATGGGAGCTCCCGCAAGAAGCCGTTTTCTTACAACGATCGTACAACGGCTTTTAATATCGAAGCAAAACCTGATCTTACTGGGTTTACCTTTTTGGTGGTTACCAGTCCCTCCCTCTCCGCCATACTCCTAACATCCCCCGATCGATAGCCGCATTCATATTTTCTGCCAGCGTGCCACCAAAAGCGCAGCAAACGCGCTGCCCGGGGCCACGATGCGGGTCCTGTGGTAAACGTGCGAGGGTACCGATACCAGCAATCTATTCCGCGGACGTATCAGAACCTCGCCGAACCGTTGAACGTTTTTCTGCTGAGGACGTCTCCTCAGGTAAACCGAACGCAATGCAGCCCTCCTGCCCATCCCCGCCGAAGGTGTTCCGGAACCTGGACATAACAGGTCCCGCTGAGCCAGCCCGGGTGCAGGTGCCAAGTCTCGTACCCCTTCCCTCTCTGTGATGACGCACCAGTGGGCTAACGTCCCGGCCCCCGGTACGATCGAAGGAAGGGATGGTACACGCGGGCCAGGCGTCTGCAATAGGCAGATATCTCACGCTGGAGCATTCGTTGAAAGACCGGAAGGCCCCCAGAGCGTATTAGGAAATGATGCAAGCGAGCCGAGGACGAAAGGGTCGTTTTCACCCTCGCGCAACGTATTCGCGAAATACATGTAACGACCGGAGTCAGCGGCTATGCGGCTTTCCGTTACGCCGGTGAGGGATGGCTTTACCCGGGCGAAGAAAATGACCAGCGAAAACACCAGGAAAATGGAATAGCACACCAGAGGAGAAGGTGGTGTGCGGTCCCGTACTTCGTGCCTGAGAGAAGGTGACCAACATTCCTCAATCCTCTTCATGCCGCTGCTTGTCCTGAGAGACCCACTCCAGCACCACCCACAGAATACTCACGAACAAGCCGGCCAGAAAACCGAACGCGATAATGAGCAGGCGATGAGGACCAGACTTGGTGTCCGGAGCGACAGCGCGATCCAGAATCTGCAGGGTCGGATCGTGTGCTTCGTCCAGCCGAGCCGCTTCATCCTGTCTGGCAATGAGATCGAAGAGGGTTTCGCCGGCAATTGCTCTTCTCCGGCTTCGTCGGAGGCTGTAAACGGGTCCTGTAGCACCCGCCGACTATGTCCATGGTGGACACCGGACTCATAGATCAAAGCTGCGGCCTGCCGAGCCATTGCACCTGAAAGGTCGTTGAAAAGTTCGACCTCGGGCTCTCGTTGAGCAGCGGAAAGTGCCAGCGTTCATACTGCTGTACCGTCGAAACCTCCCATCGCGGATTCAGCAGCCAGGAGAAGCTGCCGGAGACGTCCGTCAGGTTGCCGCCGTCCAGCAGCACATGGTTCGCCACCATCTTGCGATAGGTACCCGTCGCCTTCGTGCGTGACGAAAACCAGTAGGTACTGGTTCCTTCGCCGCCACGCCCTTCCCTTCCGATCCAGCTGCCGAGAATTTGACCGTAGTTGGTATAGCCCTGCGGATAATGAGCGTTGGCGTAAAAATAGCCCTTCTCCGGGATGCCCGGCAGAGCGGTGTAGACGCCCTCCAGCCGGAGATCAAGCTTTGGGATATACGGGATGCGGGGCAGATAAACGCCGGGGTCCAGCGCGAAGCGTTCCGTGAAGTGGCCCTGAATGGGATTGTCCCAGGCCATCGCCTCCGCGTAGACCAGCAGCCAGTTCCGCAGGTACGGAACGTGGTACGCGGCATTGAACTGCGTGACTCGCTTCCCGGGGTCTTTGACCTGTGCATTGCCGCCGGAATTGAACGTGTGAATAAACGTTCGCAGGGTCAGCGGGCGTCCGTAGCCGGCGAAGACGACCGTATGAGCCGCAGAAAACTCGAGATACTTCGTCGGCTCGGCCGAAACCGTACCGCCCCAGACATAGGGAGGAGGTGTCACCGGCTCGTTCGGGCTTCCATGCAGCACAAACGTCTGTCCGAGCGCCACATAGTGAATCCCGCCCTGCCGCGCCAGGAAGACATCGAAGTGGGTTGGTCCAAGAATTGCCAGCAGCCACGGCAAAGGCGCAGGCTTCACGCGCGCGATGCGGATCATCGGCATCGCTGCCGCATTGTCAGAGAGAATCAGAGACGTCGTTCGGTCGGGCGACCACCACAGACTCTGCTGGCCGGCGCTGATCTGCCAGTTGGAAAGGTTGACCGCGGCATACGCCTCGATAAAGCGGGGATGGCTTACGGTGGCGGGATTGAAATTAAAAACGCCTGGAAGCGTCGTACCGGAAGCGGTGGTCCAGCCCTCCATCAGCTGGTCGTAGCCGACGATCGTCTGCTGAACCGCCGCGCTGTAATCGCGATTAGCTGCGGCGTGTTGATACTCGCCCCGGACATAGATGGCAAACGGGCCGCTCTCGCCATGGCCGGAGAAGCCTGCGATGACGTTGCTGCCCTGCCCGTACGGACGCCCGAAATCGTTGTAGACGGTCTGACCGAAGTGGAAGCTGTCACGCAGAGGCTGGCCGGCTATTCCGTTGTAACGCACATAGACGCGCTCGAGCGTCTCCCCCGTGTTGCCTCCTCCATCGGTGACGCGCGCCTCATGGGCGAACTCCCGATCGAGCGCGAGCAGCAACGATCCCACGCCGGACTTGTCCTCGATCAGATCCTCGCTCGAGACCAGGATATGAGCCTCCGCCACCAGGCGCGCGCACTCCAGGCGGGTGAAGGGGCGAATCGAATAGCTGGCCGTCTGGATCAATCCCAGCGCGATCAGGCGGTCGAGCGCCGGGTAGACCCAGCTGTCGACGGCAACGTAGCTGGATCCCTTGAAGCGCGTGTTCTCGGAATCGTCGCGCGTGGTGTAGGGCGGCGTGCTCGCTTGGATTGCGAAGAATGGCTGTGCGGCAGGCGCAGGCTGCTCGGTGCTCGCGTCCATGGGGGTAAATGCATGGCTTGCAGAGACCACCGCTCCCATCGGCATGTTCAGCCTTGCGAAATCAGGGCTGTTGGGCAGCGCACTCTGTGCCTGCACGAAACCACAACAGCAGCACGCGAACAGGGATGCCGCGGACGCAGTCTGGCACCTCCTCATAGCTCCTCCCATTTGGAACCTCGGCCGCAACATCAATCACACCTGCGCCTTATTGCTTGATGACGCTGATGGCAGCTGCGCCCAGCGCGAACTGCGAGAAGATCTGCGAGTAATCGATGATCTGCCGGACGGCGGACGGACGGACCGGCTTCTCGGGGATGACGATGGCGTCGCCCGGCTCGACCTCGGCCGTGTCGAACTTATTGAGGAACGCACCCTGGGTGCGCTCCCGGCTGAAGATGGAACCGTCCGCGCGAATGATGAAGGCGTGAGACTTATCTGCCACCGCGGTCGGCTTGCCGGCCAGCGAGACGTAATACTCCACGCGACGCGTTGGGTCATGCAGAAAGACATTCTGCCCGTAAACCGCGCCGATGACGGCAACCGTGGCCGGACGCGAAGGAACGCGGAGGACGTCACCATCTTCAAGGGCAATCTGCGGGATGCTCGTGGTGCCGATACTGTTCGGCTTGAACTGCAGCACGATCCGGCCGGTGGCGCGCAGCTTGCGAAACTGCGCAATGATGTCGCGTTGCTCGACCAGCGCGTTGGGATCGGAGACGCCGGTCGAGGAGGACGCGGTCCGCACCGCCGCCTCGCGCTGCATGTTAATGGCGAGCTGCGAGACGTATTCATCGAGCCGCTGCTGCTGGAAGACGCGTGCGCTCTCACGGGTAAAGCTGGCACCATAAAGATAAGCCCTGTTGGTCAGGCCTCCAGCCCGTGCGACGAGCTCCTCGAGCGTCTCGCCCGGAGCAACACTGTAGACGCCGGCGCTCTTGAACTCTCCCTCCAGGTGCACGTACTTCGTCTGCTCATCCTGGGGCACGTGGATGTCGGTCTGCGAAAGGATCGTCACCACATCGCCCGCGTGCAGTTCGAGATCCTGGCTGGCATCGTGCTCCTGCAGCAGGCGGCCGAGGTTGAATGGCACCAGCGAATTGCGCAAAGTCTCGGGGTTCAAACGCTCGATGACTGCGTAAGACCAGTCGATCTCGGGTGCGGGAATCTTGATGTCGGTGCGGCGCCCGCGGAAGGCGAGGCTGCTGCTCTCGGCGGCCTGCTGCTGATCGGCGAGCGTGCCGCGGGAAAGGGTATTCTGGTCGCCAGTGTCACCGGACCGTATCCGCGCGGCCAGCTGATCACGATCGCTGGTGGTTGCAGTCGGATTGTAAGGTGAGGTGCCGTAGTTCGCGGAGCCGTCTGGATATTGCTGCTGACTGGCATACGCCGACTGGTCCGGATATTGGCTGGAGTACACCTGCGGCGGGTCGGGATAAAACGTTCCGTTCGGGTTCAACAGAGGGACATCACTCATACCCTGGCTGCTCTGGTCGAGTCCGCCGCTTCGGTAGGAATCATTGTTGTTCAGGCTGCCGGAGCGATCCTGTCCGTTCTGCTGCCGCGTCTGGCCGTAAATCGCATTCCCCCGCGGAACCAGCGGCTCAAACAGGGGGGTAGGCAGACCGGCACGGTTGCGCTCGTTCCAGTAGTCATTAGTCAGCAGCGACTGACGATCCGGAATGATCTCGCTGAGACGCATCCCCGGGTGCCACGGAAACTTGCCGGGATTGGCGAGATTGCCGCGGATGGTGACAGATTGCTCGAAGGCCGCCGTCATGTGATTGGCGAGCAGCACATCTCCGTTGCGCACGGCCATCTGCCGGCCGGCATCGTCAAGCTTTACCGTAAACGCGGCCCGCACATGATCCGTGCCGATGCGCTGGAGCGACACTTCCGTGCTCAGGCCGATGGGCGTGAAACCGCCGGCCAGCTGGAGGATGGAACCGATGCTGGTTTCCCCGCGCAGCTCATAAATGCCCGGATGTGTGACCGCGCCCGCGATTGCGACCTGTGGGCCAGAGGCGGGGATGAAGATGGTATCTCCCGACTGCAGGCGAACATCCTTCGAGCGGTCACCCTTAAGCAGCAGATCGTAGAGATCGAGAACCGCAACGGTTGTGCTGCCCCGGCGCACTTCTATGTGTCGCAGAGAGCCGTTCACGTTTGGTCCGCCGGAGGTGAAGAGTACGTTCAGCACCGTGCTCAGCGCGCTGACTGTGTAGGCTCCCGGGCGACGCGCTTCGCCGACCACGTAGATCTGAACGGAACGCAGCCGGCCCGGGCTGACCGACAGATTGAAGTTGCGGAAGGTGTGCCGCACGACCGCGGAGATCTTCGCATCAAGCTCATCGACGCGCAGCCCGGCCACCGGAATGCCGCCAACCTGAGGGATGTAAACAGACCCGCCGCTGTCGACGGTGAGTTCTCCATTGAAGGACTCCGGCCCCCAGAGCCGGACCAGCAGCTGGTCGCCCGGCCCGACGACGTAGTCGGAAAGTGCGGGGATCTGATCAGCCGGGGCGAAGGTGGATGGAGCCTGACGAAAAAGGTCGCGGCCATAGATGGGCAGCAGTTGCCCCGAAGCTGCGTTCGCCAGACGCTGCATGTCGGTAATGGGATCTGGCGGAAAGTAGAGCAGTTGCTGGCGTTGCGCGTCGAGGCTCCGCTGGGCGGAGGCGCTGCCGGCGGGGTCCGTGTAGAGAGTGCCCTGACTGGAGTTCACCTGCTGGCCGCGAACCGCAGAATCCTGAGGCAGCGGGCGGGGCGTCACCGGGGTCGTATCCTGCGGCGGCTGGCTGCTCGGACAGGCCTGCCCGGGCTGACACTCCGTGGATTCCTGACCAAAGGCTGACAGGCTTAGGCTCGCAAAGAGCGCCGCTGCCGCAAGCCACCGTGAAGAGGCAGTACGGTTGGATCCGGACTTTGCGTGCACCTTGCTGGAAAGCATAGAACGCACTCAGAGTAACATGCAGCCCGCACAGCTCGATGCGTGACGAACCCAGCAGCGGTCAAGACCGAAGTGAATGCCAGGACGCTCTAAAGCCTGTGCAGCACCGACCGGAGCAGGGCTGCGACCAGCCGCAGGCGTAGCTTCACCTGGTTCACGCGACGAGGCGCCGGCTGAGGTTGGCTCCGTGGCGGCGATACACGAGCAACGGCAACTTGAGGTGACGAACCTTACCCCCGCGCAGATGATCCGGAGGCCCATCCCGGCGTCGTGCAGGAAAAGCTTGTCCTTTGGAAATAAAACCACGTGCTGGAGTGCGGAGGAACGCAGAGCCAGGGTAGAGCCTTGAAACTGGTGATGCATGAGATATGCCCAGACACCGGTGCGAGCACTTCCTGTACCTTATCCGGCCACCCAGCGGTCATCGTCGTCGGCGAGAGAGAGGAGGTCGCCGGTGGCGGCGCGCAGCGCCTCCTCGAAAGTGCTCACCACTCCGCGATCGTCGGCGTGCGAAATCAGGGTGACCCGCGGGCCCGGAATCGCGGATTGTTCGCGCTGAAACTGCTCAAGCCGGGCAAGTGTTCGTTACTCGAGCGGTCATCGATTATGACGATCTCGTCATATCGCCAAGCTGCCTGACGATCGAATCCAGGTGCTCGCGCCGGAAGCGCTCCCCGCTATACGCCGCCATGCAGACCGATATCCTGGGTCGCGTGGTCTTCAATCGGTCCGGCCGAATCTGTCGTGTAACGTAAAAGCGGGCGAATCGGCACGGTGAGCTTCCGTCAGCGCGCGATGCGGAAGCGACGGGAATGCAGGAGCCGCGATCGAAGCGCGCCGGCAGTGAGTTGGCGAAGTTCCAGATTGTCGCCACGCAGATGTTGCTTGACCAGTCGACCGGCGCGGCGCAGCGTGCGCTCCAGCCCGGCGAGCGCGTTCATCTCCATCCAGAATGCCGACTCCGCCAGCAGGATGGTCTCGTGTCGCCGCGGTGAGACCTTCTCCTGCAGGTTGTGCATGAAAAGTCGCGGGCCAGTTCCACCTGACCTGCGACAAAGACGCGCTTTCTCAGCTTCGTCAGCTGGCGATCCATGTTTGCATCGCTGTTGTCGAGCCAGAACCAGGGCGAATAGCCGCCCGTCTGACGCAATGCGCAACCCGCAACAGCGAGCCAGAGTTGAACGCGAAGGTCGTCTGGTCGGACATCCCCGTGTAGCCAGAGGGAAACCAGCGCGGCCATCCCCCGGCGACAAACCAGTTCGGCGAGACAATGCGTCCCCCGGCGCGAAGTTGCGGCCCGATGGCCGCAACATCGGGACGGTGGTCGGGCGAAGCCATGATCTGCAGCAACGCGGCGATACTGTCAGAGGGGAGCTCAGTGTCTTGATCCAGCGTTCAGCAGCCAGTCCTATTCTTGATTGAGCGCGTCGCGCAGCGCGCGGTGATAGGCCGTCGCCAGTCCACTGTTGTTCGGGTCGTGAACATACGATACGGTGCCTGACGAGCTGCCAGCAATGACGCGCGCAGATTCCGAAGCGAGGACGATGTCGGCCGGGGAGCGAGGTGTGTTGTCGTACAGTTGGATCGCTGGGAGGCAGCTCGCCCGATGGAAGTTGAGCGGTGGCCTTCAGTAAACTGCGCAAGCTGATGCATTGTGCCGGGTCGATCGCGTAGAGGACGATAACGGCAACGACGGACCGAGGCATGAAAATCAAAGTGTACAGCCCCTCGATGAAGAACGCTATGATGCGGTGCTTCCGTTCGGCGGCGTTCACCGTCTACCTTAAACCGGAACCTTTCGTACCAACAGCCAGCGAGCAGTGATACAACAGTACCGTTGGTTTCAATCTAAAGTTACGGAACGCGCGTTGTTGACATTTCATGCTTTGCAGAGTGGTATGCGCAGGGGATTCCGATTGCCGCACGAGATGAAAGAGCTTCCGGTCCACGCCTCAATGAACGCAGCCCGTTTAGCCCGGTGCTCGGTCATCATTCCCACCTGCAATGCATCCCCTCACTGGGAATGGCTGCATGGTGGACTGCAGACACAGGGCATTGTTCCGGATCAGGTGCTCATCATCGATTCCTCGTCCACTGATGACACTGCCCGGCTCGCCAGACAGGTCGGCTATCGCCTCCATGTAATCTCCCGGGCCAGCTTTCGGCACGGTGCCACGCGCAATCTGGCCGCTGCCCTGCAGCCCGAGGCGGAATACCTGATCTATCTCACTCAGGACGCGGTTCTCTGCCATGCGGACAGCCTGTCCCGCCTGGTCCAGAGCTTCGAAGACCCGCAAGTGGGAGCCGCGTACGGACGGCAGCTGCCAAGGCCAGGCGCCGACGCGATCGAACGACATGCCCGGGTGTTCAACTATCCCGATACGCCAGCCGTGCGCTGCTTCGCCAACCGTGCCAGCCTCGGGTTTCGCACGGCCTACTTCTCGAACAGCTTCGCCGCGTACCGACGCTCGGCGTTTGACGCCCTCAGCGGCTTTCCGGATCGTGTGATCGTCTCGGAAGAGGTCAGCCTCGCAGCACGCATGTTAATGGCGGGCTGGAAGCTGGCATACTCGTCGGAGTCGCAGGTGTATCACTCGCACAAGCTGAGTGTAGGGGCCGAGTTCTCGCGCTACTTCGATATTGCCGTCCACCACAGCCAGGAACGCTGGATAATGGAACACTTCGGCTCGGTGGGCGGGGAGGGGCTCAATTTCGTTCGCTCAGAGTTCCGATTCCTTCAGAAGCATGCTCCGCAACTGATTCCGCTCGCGCTTTTGCGCAGCATGGCAAAGTGGACCGCATACCAGATTGGTCGGCGGGCGGACAGGATGCCATTATGGCTGAAGCGCACGCTCTCTGCACAACCGACCTATTGGAAAGAACAGAATGTAACGTCGGAGAAGACAACTGTCGACTGCCGTTTAGAAAAAAGCAACGGAGATGTCCGCCTTAACTCTTAGTCTGCGAATGGGTGTGTTTCTGTCTCGTCTTCTTTGCAGACCGCAATGCAGAATCGCACGTTGCGGTTTGTCGCGACCTGCTGTTCTTAAGATGTCCGTGATTTCCCGGCGTCAACTCGCATTCACTGCTCTTGCATGAGGCGTCAGGGTCGTCGCTCGTTCTCGGTCGCGGCTTACACAATCAGGACTCTGGAGCAGAGCTGACGCAGCATGCGGTTGCGCGGTGCCGACCAGGGAGGCCCGGCACAGCGTCCGTTCCGGATAACGATCATAACGGGGGGCGGCTGGGCACCCACCGCGCTCCAGGGATCCAGCGGAGTGTTCCGTCTCTGTGAAATATCCGTTCCGCCGCAGACGCAAGCTCTCTCCGCCTGGGCAGTCTCTGGGCCGAATTCATTCCGACCGCGGCTCTAGTCGCATCCACTACCGTCCCTGGCTGCAGCGATGCAATTTTCCTTGGCTCACTCCGGTTGGCAGCTACCGGATAACCATCACCGTATCGAGCCGACACGAGCGTGAATGGACGAAGGCAAAGGAAGACTTCGATGGTCAAGTGAAACTCGTATTTCACTGTAGAAGCAGTCTCGTTTACCGTCTGGCCGGAACAGGGACGGCCGCTTCCGCATTCTCGACGTTCAGCTCCGGCGTAGAACGCATACTGTCGATGAACAGCTGAGTCGATGCCGCGACGTGGGGCGGCAGAATGTGCGCATACAGGCCGTCCGTGGCGAACCACGAGGCAGGCAGAATAGCAGGCGGGCGGCTGGTCAAGGGGGCGAACGAGCGATCGCTGAACACGCCTGCATTGCCGCACGCGGGGACCGGAGCCAGGTACACCACCACTCGGGTCTGAGGCGAGGCGTAACGCTGCTCCAGAGACCGGATGGAAGCCGTCCGTGTAGGGGAAAGCATAGCCGTGGGAAGCATGCACGAGGTCATCGGGCCGTAAGCATCCGTGTAGTCGATGTGCCCGTGATCCTCCGCCGTCATGTGCCCGCGATCATTGGCGAGCGTCTGCTTCAGCGAATCGAGACCGAAGTTACTGTTGAGTTGAAGCGGGAATTGCAACAGCTTCCCCGGGTGTTTCCAGGCGAATGCGGCAATCTCGCGCAGGCTGCCATGGCGCAGCAACATCTCCTCGCCTTCGAACAGCAGACGTGGATTCTCGTTATGGGTAAAGTCCAGGTTCCAGGGAGTGAAGTAAAAGATGATCAGCCGCGGGGGCGCGTTATGAGCAAGATATTCGCGCAACGCCATCTCACCCGTGACCGGAAGGCTGCCGATCGTGTTCGGGATGATGACGACTCGCGTGCCGAGTTCCTGGTCCACTCGGCGCGGGTCGATTCCTAGAAAAGCACTGGAATCCCCGAAGATGACGACATCCGCATTGACGCCGCGGGCTTTGAAGCCGTAGTCCAGCACCGGAATCCACTTCAGCCCTCCCCAGCGATCAAACTTGAGCTGGGGAATCATAATGAGGGGAAACATGGCAAGGTATGCCAGGCAGAAAGGAAGGAACGTGAACGCAAGAAAGCGCCGGAACCTCCGCTGTGGGCGCGGTGCCGGAGATGAACCCGTCAGGAAGCTCTCATACGCCTCTTGCAGAAGAGGGATGGATTGCTGGGTCGCCATGGAAGGAATCTCCTGTCAGAACTGAAAGTAAAGAAAGGAACTGGGATCCTGCATCTTGACCGCCGTGACGAAAAGCAGGACGCCAAGTGCCAGCGCCCACGCCGGGGAGGGCCGCCACAGAAAGTTGAGCAACGCCGGATGACGGTCCGCGCCGGTGACTTCGAGGGACGGTTTGAATTGCGCGAGAATCTGCTGCGTATTCGGAAAACACCAGACAAGGACTAGCCCCGCAAAGATGGCCGCGAAGATCGCTCGCGGCGGATGGTAGGCTCCGGGGTCGGCCGCACTCTGTGCGGGATGGTGCAGGCCGAGCAGACCGGCACTGAAGTCCAGAGCCGAATGCATCCCATCGGCGCGGAAGAACACCTGCGCCAGCAGCACCGCCGCAAAGGTAAGCAGGCAGGAACCGGTCGAGGTCAGATATCTGTAGACGGAAGCAGTGCTGACCGATCCCTCGGTAAACGCCGGCGTCTGACGCGGTCCCCGGAAGAGACGCCACGCATGGTTGATGCAGAGATATAAGGCATGCAACAGGCCGAAGACGATAAACTGCGGGCCGGCTCCGTGCCAGACGCCCGCAAGGAACAGAGTGACGGTTGTCGGCATGGCGATCAACGCCAGGAACCCTTTCGGCGTCGCCATCGCTTTGCGGGATGACTTCAGGCCGTGTGCGACGCGCCAGCGTGTGATGGTCAAAGCAAGCGGGTTGTAGATGTAGAGATTGATGTAGCGAGTCAGCGTCATGTGCCAGCGCTGCCAGAAATCGATAATGTTGGTCGCCTTGTAGGGAGAGCTGAAGTTCAGGGGAAAATCGATCGAAAACATGCGGGCCAGGCCGAGCGCCATGTCGGAATAGCCGGAAAAATCGAAGTAAAGCTGCAAAGCATATGCCAGACTTCCCGCCCAGGCTGCGCCAAAACTCAAGGAGTGCGCCGAAGCAAATGCCGCATCCGCCGAGGGGGTGAAGCGATCGGCGATCAGAACCTTCTTCACCAGGCCCATGATGAACCAGGAAAAGCCGACCGCCAGATCATCCGCGCGCAAATGGTAGTCGCGTTCCGCCTGGAACTGCGGCATCATCTCGGCATGGTGAAGGATGGGCCCTGCAATCAGGTGCGGAAAGAAGGTGGCGAACAGGACGTAGTCCGCAAAACCATGCTGCTCGAACCCGCCTTCCTCCAGATCGATCAAGTACGCGATCTGGGTGAAAGTGAAAAACGAGATCCCAAGCGGCAGGAAAACGCCTTCCCAGCGATTGTGGCCGGTGCTATGGCGGGCGAAGAAGTTCAGCATCGGAAACAGGTACTTGTAGAAGCACAACGCGCCGAGGTCGACGACGATCGCGAACGTCAGAAGCCACCGGGCAGGAAGCTGGTTCGGAATCTTGCGGCTGATAAAGCTCGCCATCAGATAGTTGAAGAGGATGGAAGCGGCCAGAACAATCAGGTAAGCGGGACGCCACCAGGCGTAAAAACCAAGCGACGCAACCCCGAGCCAGATCACCACGGCGCGCCGATGCCAGTGGGCGGCGATCTGATAGCCCACCAGCGCGATGGGTAGAAATCCGAAGAGAAACGGATAGGAATTGAAGAGCAAACTGCCTCCGGAGGCGTCGGAAGCCGGCGTTCGCGCTGCCGGTCTCTGGGGGATAAGCGTGCTTTGGCGGATAGACGTGCTGTGTGGTTAGGGTGATTTTGCGATCTTGCCCCTGAGTACGTCGGCCCGCTGGCGGACGTTAACCAGCATGCACCTCTCCGAGGCTTGGTCTGATGCGCTTGCGTTCTCCATCGAAACGATCGACTGAGCCTCTCCGGACATCAGCTCTCCTTCCGCTTCTGGTCCTGTCCTGATCTGGGCGAGCGAACTCTATGAGAGCCCGGGAACCGCTCCGAGGATGTATGACGGTTCACATAAAACCCCCACGACTCTCCAGGCATCCAAAAGCGCGGTTTGTGGGAAGACGGGAGCCCATCCAACAATCAAAGTTCCAGGAACTATGACAGCAACCGAGCCACTAGCGACGGTATCTCCGCCAGAGACCGCGGTCGCCCCGATCACGCGCATCGACGTGATCTGGTCGTTTATCGGCTTTTTCTTTGCCGTCACTGTCAGTCTCGTTCTTGGCCGCAATCGCATCTTCTGGGAAGACGAGATGCTGGGCTGGATGCTGCTCACTGATCCTTCCTGGCACCACATGATTCGGGCGTGGAAGCTGGGCGCGGACGGCGGCGGCTTCTCCTTCTACGCCACAGGGCGTCTCTGGCTTGATCTGTTCGGGGCTTCCGCAATCGCGTTTCGGATGTACTCCGCCGTCTGTTTTGGCTTGGCGTTCGTTCTCAACTGGTTCACCGCCCGCCGCTTCTACGGCCTTTGGATCGTCGGGATCGCCCTGTTCAACACGTACTTCTGCAGTCCACCCATCGTGCTGCACCTGGCGGAGGGCCGCTTTTACGGGCTGCTGATGCTCAGCACGGCTCTCGCGCTCTGGATCGCCGCCAAACTCGAAGACTTTCCCGACCGCGTGCCCCCCATGTATCTGCTGCTGGTGCTGCTTGGCCATGCGCTGCTGACCACAAGCCATCTGCTTGGCGTCGTCTACAGCGGCTTCATCGTCCTCGGCATGGCGGTCCTCGATCGCCTGCGCAGCCGGTTCCGGCCATTGGTTTACCTGAGCGCTGCCCTCACCTGGCTGCTTCTCATTCCGGAACGCGAGGCCCTTCATGCATCGGCGCAAGTCGGGAAGCCCTGGTTCTGGACTTTTCAACCTCCACCAATCCGCCTCTTCGGTCCCATCACAGCGTTCAGCGCGGAGGTGAGCGTCTTCCTGCTCGCGCTGCTGGCTGCGCTCTTCCTTTCTCGCCGTGGGAATCTGGCCGAACTCCGTGCGGACCTCGCAGCAGGATGGCGCACGCGACGCTTCATCTATGTGTTCACGGCGTCTCTTCTGGTGGTCGCGGTCGCATTTCTCGTGGAGGGGTTCGCAGGACCCTCGCTGTTCATCAATCGTTACCTGATGCCGGTATCGATCGCTACCGCCTTCCTGACTGCGGAGTTGCTTCGTCTTGTCCGGTGGCGGAATCTGCTGCCCCGCGCCTTCCACGAGAACCTCCTTGCCCGCAGGTATCTTCGCCTTGCCGCCGCGGCCGGGTTGGCTCTGGTGATCGCCGGTTGGGATTTCCGTCACCTGCCGCCCTATCTCATCGCTCAGGTCGACTACACGGACAAGATGTCGGCATTGCTGCCGAGGGGTGTGCCCGTACTCTGCGAAGATGCCTTCAGCTTTACTGAGCTGATCGGCCGCCAGCACTCCTCCGGCGTCGAGTACACCTATCCGCTCGACTGGCAGCAGACCACCAGTCCCGATGCTCCGCGCGTGGAGGTGACCCAATGGAACCTCATGAACAACTGGCGGAAGGCCGGATACTTCGCCGGATCGATCGTGGATCTGCAGCAATTTCTAAAAGAGCACTCGACATTCCTTGTGATCGACAACGAATTTCTTCAGGACAAGCCGGTGCCGCCCATCATCGGCAACCCCCTTGCCTTACGTCTCGCGAGAACTCCCGGCTACACGTTCACGCGGTACGGCGTTCTGCAGACCGGCTTTCTCTATCGCATCATCTGGCTGGTGAGGCATGATCCCAAAGCCACTCCGACGCCAAGGCCCCGCAGTGCCGTCGATTACCGCTGACCGCGGGCCTTTCGATGATCCGGAACTGACTTTCTTCGATGTTGCGGCTCGGCACCAACATGCTTTCAAACTGATCCCGATTCGTCTAGGATCAAGCCTACGCATGACACGACTCATTCACGAAGCAGAAGATGCGCGGCCTGTGACAGGATTTTCCTCGTCCTCCGGAAAGATGTTTGGAAGTTACTTCACCCCCGGAAAGACCTGGAACTTTAAGAAGACGGATCTTCTGGATACCCGCGCCCGGCGTGTTTTTGAGAACACCGCGCTGGCCTGCGCCTTCGACGCCTACCCCTTCCACATGCCGCTTGAGGCGAAAGCGGGTCCCTGTGTGATCGCGGATGGCCACGAGATGCTCATGATGTCTTCCTATGACTATCTGGGGCTGATCGGCGACCCGCGGATCGATGCCGCCGCCACCGACGCGATCAAACGCTATGGCACGAGCACCAGCGGCGCTCGCCTGCTGACCGGCACCCTGGACATCCATCGCACTATGGAACACGATCTGGCCGCCTTCAAAGGCACGGAAGACGCGCTCACCTTCAGCTCCGGCTACATGGCCAATCTGGGCGTCATCTACGGACTGTTCGGCGCTTCCGACCGCGTGATCATCGACGAGCTCTGCCATCGCAGCCTGCTCGATGCGTGCCGCATGTCCGGCGTTCAGCTGCAGCGCTTTCATCACAACGACCCCCAGTCACTGCGAGACGAACTCCAGAAGCCCAACACCGCCAACCGTACGCTCATCGTCTCCGACGGCGTCTTTTCCATGGACGGCGACATCTGCTGCCTGCCCGATCTGATCGCGCTCAAGAAGGAGTTCGGCTGCTTCCTGCTGATTGATGAAGCGCATGCCTCCGGCGTGCTGGGAGCTACGGGGCGCGGAACCGATGAGCACTTCGGCATCGACACCAGCGAGGTCGACATCTGGACCGGCTCGCTGGCAAAATCCATCCCGTCCAGTGGCGGCTTCGTCGCGGTCTCGCAGGAGGTCGCCATCTTCCTGCAGCACGCGTCCTCCCCGTACATCTTCTCCGCCGCCATGACCGCATCCTCGGTCGCGGCTATCTCCACCGGTCTCGCCGTTCTGCGTGACGAGCCTCAGCGCGTAGCAAAGCTGAAAGCCAACGGCGACTTCCTCCGCAGAGGTCTTGCGGAGCTGGGCTTCGACACCGGTCTCTCCGAGACGGCCGTCGTGCCGGTCATCCTCAAAGACGAGCAAAGGACGGCGCTCTTCGCCCGCAGGCTGCGCGACTTCGGCATCGTCGCCGCTCCGGTCATGTTCCCCGCCGTCGCTCAGGGACAGGCGCGCCTGAGGCTGTGCGTCACCGCGGCCCACACCACCGAGCAACTCGAATTCGTGCTCGACGTCTTTCGTAAGCTCTCGGTGGACTAGGACAGTGCCGTCTCTGGTCACAGGTGCCAGCGGGTTCCTGGGCGGACGTCTCGCCCAGATCCTGTACGCCCGGGGCGAAGAGCTGACCGTACTTGCGCGGGCAGGCTCCGATCTGCGCCACCTGGAGGCCACGCCGGTGCGGGTTGTCCGTGCCGACCTGTCCGATCAACTCGCTCTGCGACGAGCCGTCGCGGGTGTCACCCACATCTACCATTGCGCGGCCTGTTCGACCGACTGGGCTCCTCACCCCGCCTACGTCGAGGCCAACGTCACGGGCACACGCAACCTGCTCGAAGCCGCCCGGCTCGCACCCCGGCTCGAGCGTTTCCTGCACGTCAGCACCACGGATATCTACGGCTATCCCGAGACGCCCTGCAGCGAAGAGCATTCCTTCGTCGACGCCGGACTTCCCTACAACCAGACAAAGGGTGCGGGCGAAGCCGCGGTCTGGCAGGCCCACGCAGAAGGTCTTCCCGTCACCATCGTCCGTCCGGCAACAATCTATGGCCCGCGCGGCAAAGACTTCACCCGGGAGATCGCGACGCTGCTCCGGCAGCGCATCATGGCACTCATCGCGGGAGGCCAGGCGACCGGGGGCTTCACCTACGTGGACAACGTAGCCGGGGCCATGCTGCAGGCCGCGTACAGCGAACGCACCCTGGGGCAGGCTTACAACCTCTCGGACGGCACCAGCGCGACGTGGCGCGAGTATGTCACCCTGTTTGCCCGGCAGCTCGGAACCAGACCGCCCTGGATCGATCTTCCGCTCTCTGCCGCGCACGCCCTCGCCCGCGTATTCGAAGCCACTCACCGGGCCCTGCGCCTGCCGGGCCGGCCTCTGCTCACCAGACATGCCGTCCTTCTGCTGGCCCGCAATCAGGAGTTCCCGGCCGCCAAAGCGCGAAAGGATTTCGCCTTTTGCCCGGCAATTTCACTCGAGGAAGGCATTGCCCGTTCCGTGTCCTGGCTCGCCGACTCGGCCGCTCCATAAAGCGACTCTGCGCCTGAAGCTGCTGCAGAACGTCTTAACGAAAGTCTGCAGGAACCCGGCACGCGAGGCCATCCAGTCAGGCAGAGACAATGCCACCCGCTGGCATTCCTGAGACACTGCACCGGTCGCCTCAACGGAATTCGTTGACAGTCCCGGCACGCGGGCGCAGTATGTTGCGCAAGCTGCAAACAGGTAAGCAAGGCAGCGGCAGGAGGATCTCTCCATGTTGCTCAGTCGAACTCTCTGTATTCTCGTCGGCACATCGGTTCTGGCCGGGCTTTCAACCGTGCATGGTCAGCAAACCGTCGGCGCACCGGATGCGGATCGCGCGCTGCGTCATGCTTCTTTTGAATGGAAGCTGGTCGAGCCCTACCTGCCCGATCCGGCGACCGCATCCCCGGCGAGGCTCGAAACCGAAGGCGACGTACTGCGCGCACGCCGGCTTCCGGAAGATGCGGTCGAGTACTACGGGTATGCGCTGCGGCGCGGCGGCGACGTGACGCGGCTGTACACGCGGATGGCCGTCGCGGAGCTCGAGATGCATCATCCCACGGTAGCGCGCCTGTATCTCAAGCGCGTGGTTGAACTGCATGCGCGGGATGCGCAGGCGTGGAACGATCTCGGCGCGGCCGAGTTCATGTGCGGCAACACGCGAGGATCCATCGCCGACTATCGACGCGCGGTCAAGCTGAGCAAAAAGACTTCGATCTTTCACGCGAACCTCGGAACTTCCTACTTTGAGATGGCGGACTATGAAGCGGCACGACAGCAGTACGAGACTGCGCTGCGGCTGGACCCTGACGTATTTGCACGGGGCGGTTGGGGCGGCAACCAAATCGAGGTGCTGTCGAAATCGGATCGCGGTCGATTCTGCTTCGAGATGGCGCGGCTGGCCGTGCGTCAGCATGCGGACGCAATGGTGCTGGAATGGCTTGGCAAATCGGCGGAGGCGGGGTTCGACATCAAGACGGCAATTACGGCGGACGGAGAGATGTCGGCGTATCGGATCGATACCCGAGTGGCGCTGATCGTCAAAAACGCGCAGGCGCTGCGAGGGAAGCAGATTGTTGCGGCTCCAGTGCCGCCGCTGCCGGCGACGCTTCAGCGGTAGGGGCAGTGGCGGCAATCGGAGTTGCAGCAGTAGCCGCGCTTAAGATGATATCGCTCGGTGAAGACGAGGCAGGGACCGTCCATGTAGAAGTCTGCGGGCTCGAGTTCCTGGGCTTCGGATGAGGACTCGGTGTGCATCTCGATGTGGGGGACGGAGTCGCTCATACCTGGAATAAGCGTAGCGCATCCTGTTGCGGCCAAGTTGGGTCGGGTGCGGGAGCTTCGAGTGGCGGCTCGGGCCGGGACTCGTCGGCGACAATGCCGTTGCGGAAGCTTACAAAGCGACCGGGGACGGCGGGAATGCGGGTGCCGGGGACGACGATGCCGGCGAGGTTCATGGGGTCGGCTGCGGCCACTTGAAGGTTGGCGACATGGGTGAGTTTGCGGGCTTCTCGGAGGCTGTCAACGGCCTCCGGCAGGGCGAACTGCTCGCCGGAGAAGCCGGAGACGAAACGGCCACCGCGGATCTCGCCGCGGGCTTCGAGACGGCGGAGGATGCCGGCGAGGTCGCGCCATTTGGGGGCGTTGGACTCGCGTTCGAGGACGTCGCGGAAAAGGACGCCGTAGCGGGCGAGGAGCATGCGCGCGGCGGACTCGTGCGCGGCGTCGAGCGAGCGGGCGCGGGCGATGGCGGCGGCCTGGCGCTCGGCGGGAGTGAGCTTCTGAAGCGGCGAGGGCTGCTCGGCTTCGCCGCAGAGGAGCGACCAACGGCCTGCGGTGGTGCGGGCGGCGGCACGGCGGTTGAGGTTGTTGGGAAGTGTGCTGGACGGGCGGCGGCGCGGGTCCATCATGCCGCGGAGCTGGTCAAAGCCGTCGGCGGAGGCGAGGCCGGCGGTGGCGAGTTCCCAGAGGGCGTGCTGCGTCTGCGGGCGGGTCCAGCCGAGCAGGCGCTGCAGGTCGTTGGCGAAGCAGGCTCCGCGCTGACGCAGGAGCGCGCGGGCGGCGAGGGCGTCGGCGCTGAGGGCCTGTTCGAGGATCTGGTCTTCGACACACTGCGCCGCCAGGGCTTCGGGCAGCCAGTGGGCGGACTCACGCAGGAAGAAGGTGATGGGCGCGGCGTTGGTCGGGATGACGCGGCGTGGGGCGCTTCCCTGCCCGACGGCCCAGGCGGGGTGCGGCGAGACGCGTCCCCAGCCGACCGCGCCCGAGAGACAGAGCGCGTCGAGCCATGCGGGATCATAGTGGGCGACGCGAGCAGGCAGCAGGGTGCGCTCCCATTCGACGGCGGGCGCCTCGAAACCTTCGAGCTGGGAGAGGGCTTCAAGCAGCCCCTCTTCGCCGGCGAGCTGAGTTTGCGGCGCGAGGTGCTGCCAGCCGAGCAGCCAGCGCATGAAGACGGCAGGAGCAACCGGTTCCACCGATCGGCGGAGGGTGCCGACCGTGAGTCGGTGGATGCGCTGGAGGACGCGCCGTTCGCACCATTCAATGTCTTGGTCGGATGCAGGCGGGCCGGCGCAATCGAACGTTCCGCGCAGGGCGAGACCCTGCAATTCCATGGCGAGGAAGGCTTGTAAGAGCGGCGCGTATGGGACGCCGAGAAGCAGGCTGAGCTGGGTCGCGGTGGTGGGGCCCAGTATTTGTAACCAGCCCTGAACACACTTCAGGACCGCATCTGCATTTGTGCTTGTTCCGATGTCGTTCTCTGCGGGAGCAAGTTGTGACGCGACTTCGAGGCGTTCGGCGGCTACCCAGCAGGGCTGTCCGTTGACGTCGATGGTGCTTGCGCGGTGGGCGCGGAGGAGGCGTTCGTAAAAAAGTGGCCACTGGGCGGCGCGTTCGGTGTCAAGAAATTTGAGCGGGACGATGACGAGCGCGAGCAGCAGGTCGTGGAGCTCGTGTTCATCGCGGAGATCGGGCCAGAGCTGGGCGCGGACGGTCTCGATAGCGGCGGGATCGAGGCGGCCGGCGTCTTCCGCGGACTGCGGCGTGCTGCGCAGCGTGGTGGCGCGGGCGCGGCGCTCCTCCTGGCCGGCCTCGTCCAGGTAGGCGTAGGGCATGGCGTTGATGAGCTCGTGGGCGAACACGGAGGGCGTGGGGTTGTCGACGGCGAGGCAGCGAATGGTGCCGGCCTCGATTCCGCGAAGAATCTCGTTGAGGCCTTCGATGTCCATGGCCTCGGTGAGGACGTCCTTCATGACCTCGCGGACGAGCGGGTGGTCGGGGATCTGGATGTCGCCTTCGATGGTCTCGAAGCAGGCGGCGGCCTGGGGGAAGACGTTTGCCATGAGGTCGTCCGACCGGGTGCGCTGGATCTGCGGGGCCACGCGTTTACCCTTCTGCATGCGCAGGAGCTGGAGGGAGCGGCCGGCGGCCCAGCGCCAGCGGTTCTTGAAGATGGGCGAAGGGATGGCGGCCTGTTCGAGGAGCTCCTGCGCGGTCTCGACGGCGAGGAAGCGGAAGACGTCGGAGAGCGGGAAGGAGTGCTGCTCGGCGAGCGAGATGTTGATGCCGTTGTCGGTCGCGGCGGCCTGCAGCTCGAAGTTGAAGCCGCGGCAGAAGCGCTTGCGCAGGGC
>CAXTVJ010000050.1:0-22276 GCA_964247715.1 uncultured Acidobacteriaceae bacterium
GCGAGAGCTCGGCGCGCGCGGTGGTGGCGTAGCCGGGCATGGCGTAGGCGAGCTCTTCGGCTTGCTTCGCGATGGAGGCGATGACGGCGGGGTTCTTGTGGCCGAGATTGGAGCACATGAGCTGCGAGGAGAAGTCGAGGTATTCTTTGCCGGCGCCGTCGATGAGGGTGCAGTCGCGGGCGTCGGCGATATGGAGGGGGTTCCAGTTGCGCTGGAAGCGCCAGGTGCCGTAGTTGGTGCGGCGGGTGATGTCGACGACTTCCGCGCTGGTGAGTGAGCTCTGGTGCTCGGGCATGGAGTTGCCTTTCGGGACGGTGCGCACGGGTGTGGTGGGCCCACCAGGACTTGAACCTGGAACCAACGGATTATGAGTCCGCTGCTCTAACCAATTGAGCTATAGGCCCGCGCTTCGGCCGCCGTCTTCAGTGTAAGCATACCCGTCTGCGAGGCTTCCGGTTGGGGCAGGAACGCGTGCCGAAGGGATGCGGGAGGGAACACCATACGGTCGCTGACAGGCGGCATTCACCCGCTGGATTGCGGAATTTCTGCACCATACGGGTCGAAGCGCTCATCCTTACGACATTGAGATGGACAGGAAGAGCAGGGAGTTCTGATGGCCGAAGCGGCAATCGATTCATCGCTGTGGAAACCTCGCGTCAACCCGTGGCTGATCGCGGCGACGGTCGCGCTGGCGGCGTTTATGGAGGTGCTGGACACCTCGATCGCGAACGTCGCGCTTCCGCATATTTCAGGCGATCTTGGCGCTTCGCCGGACCAGGGGACGTGGGTGCTCACCAGCTATCTGGTTTCGAACGCG
Organism: uncultured Acidobacteriaceae bacterium; assembly: GCA_964247715.1. GTDB lineage: Bacteria > Acidobacteriota > Terriglobia > Terriglobales > Acidobacteriaceae > Edaphobacter. Next base: position 818 of record CAXTVJ010000050.1, read on the forward strand.
ATCGTTCTGCCGGCGGGGGCGTGGGCTTCGTCGGTGATCGGCCGCAAGAACTTCTTTCTTTCGTGCATTGTGATCTTCACGGTCTCGAGCTTTCTGTGCGGCATTGCGCCGTCGCTTCCCATTCTGCTGGTTGCGCGCGTGATCCAGGGCGTTGGTGGTGGCGGGTTGCAGCCCATGGCGCAGGCCATTATGGCGGACTCGTTTGAGCCGAGCAAGCGCGGGCAGGCGTTCGCGCTGTATGGTCTGGTGGCGGTGCTTGCCCCGAGCATCGGCCCGACACTGGGCGGTTTTATCACGGACAGCTACTCGTGGCGATGGATCTTCTATTTGAATATCCCGGTGGGTATTCTGGCGTTCACGCTGGTGACACGCTTTGTCGACGATCCGCCGTGGCTGACGCACACGTTCGACAACCTGAAGAAGCTGGACTACGTTGGCCTCAGCCTGCTGACGATCGCGATGGGCGGGATGCAGATCATGCTGGATAAGGGCGAGGAGAACGACTGGTTTGCCTCCAACTTCATTCGCTTCTTCGGGTTCCTGTTCGTCACCGGGATGATCGGTCTGATCTGGTGGGAGTGGCGGCACAAGACGCCGGTCATGAATGTGAGGCTGTTCCGGTACAAGAATTTTGCGATCTGCTGTTTTCTGATGATGCTGGTGGGCGGAGTGCTGAACTCGGCGACCGTGCTGCAGCCGCAGTTCATGCAGGGGCTTCTTGGCTACACCGCGACGATTGCGGGCGAGGCTCTGACGGGCGGGGGCATTGCCCTGCTGGTGGTGATGCCGCTGGCTGGAATTGCCACCGGCAGATTCGCCGCGCGGAATCTGGCAGCCATCGGCTTTGCGTTTTTTGCCGTGGCCTTCTACTATCTTTCGACGCACACCGATCTCACCATCAGCTTCCGGGAGAACACGTTTCTGCGTATCATCCTGATGATTCCGATCCCGTTCTGTTTCATTTCCATCACCAACGCGGCGTATGTCGGGTTGCCGCGCGAGGCGTCGAACCAGGTCTCCGGGATCATCAACTTCGTGCGCAATGTAGGGGGGAGCATCTTCATTGCGATTACCGGGGCGATCGTGACCAACCGGACCCTGTTTCACGAGGCGCGGCTGCAGAATTCCATGCAGCCGGCCAATCCCGCGTACACGGCGAACGTGAATGCGCTGACGGGGATGTTCAGCACCGGCGGGCCGGGTGGTCCGGGGCTCGCACACGCCGATGCGGCGAATATGGCGCGCGCGACCATTTACAACCAGTTGAACCAGCAGGCCTCCGCGATGGGGTATCAGGATATCTACCGCATGCTGTGCTGGATGGCGATCGTGATGGTGGGCTGCGCGTTTCTGCTGAGCAAGAACCGGCCCGGACAGGGTGCACCTGCGGGCGAGGCTGTCCACTAACGGCAAGTGCGCCCTGACGCGGGGCGGGCGGCACTTCGTGCGGTCTTGGACGCTTCGCGTGTTTTCGAGTGAGAAAGGATCTCTAGTGGCTGAGGTGGAGGCGGCGGCCGAGGTCGGAGGTGAAGGCTCCGGTGGGGTCGTACTTTGCCTTGATGGCGAGCCACTCGTCGATCTGGGGGTACATGATGCGGAAGGTTTCGGGGGAGACAAAGGAGTCTTTGCCGAGGTAGAGGCGTCCGCCCGCGTCGAGCACCATGGCGTCCAGTCGTTTGAGCAGGGCTTCGGTGCCGGGTCGGATGGGGAAGTCGATGGCGAAGGTGTAGCCCTCGCGCGGGAAGGAGAGGATGCCGCCGCTCTCTTTGCCGAGGCGCTTGAGGACGTTGAGGAAGGGCAGCTCGCCGGAGGAGAGGACGGTGGTAAGGATTTTCCGCATCTGTTCGAGGCCATTGGCGAACGGGATGACGAACTGATACTGGGTGAAGCCGCGGCGGCCATAGCCCCGATTCCACTCGGCGATCTTGTCGAGCGGGTAGAAGAAGGATTCGTAGTGGCCGATGGGTTTGGCGCTGGACTGGATGAACTGGATGGCGGCGTTGACGATCCGCATGCTGGCGGGATTAAGGGTGAAGTCGGGAAGCTCGAAGGGGACGGCGACTCTGGGCGGGCCGGAGACGGCGAGCGGGTCTTGGGCGAGTTCGGGCGGAAGCTGCTCGAGCGAGGCGTGGTCGCCGACGGTGAGGACGCCTTTGCCGAGGCGGGCCCCGGTGGCGAAGACGTCGAGGGTGGCGACGGAGTAGGGATAGAGCGCGTCGTTTTCGTCGAGCGCGGCCATCATCTCTTCAAGCGAATTGACCTTGATGGAGCGCTGGGTGAAGTACGCGGTCTGGATGCGGCGGAGGCGGATGGTGGCGGTGAGGATGAAGCCCAGCAGGCCGACGCCGCCGAAGCTGGCCCAGAAGAGGTCGGGATTTTCGGTGCGGCTGGCGGTGAGGATATCGCCCGAGGCGAGCAGGACGGTGAAGCTGTCGACGGAGTTCGAGAAGCAGCCCTGGGCGTGATGGGCTTTGCCGTGGATGTCGTTGGCGATGCATCCGCCGACAGTGACGAACTTGGTGCCGGGGGTGATCATGGGGAACCAGCCGCGCGGGGCGAAGACGTCGATGAGGGTTTCGAGCGAGACGCCGGCCTCGCAGGTGAGGACTCCGGTGAGGTCGTCGAAGGCGAGCAGGCGGTCGAGGCCGGTGGTGAGGACGACCTGGCGGTGCTCGCTGGTGGCGCAGTCGCCGTAGGAGCGGCCAAGGCCGCGGGCGAGAGTGGCCGCGGGGTCGATGAGGGACGGCACGTCGAAGCGGCTGGCGGGCGCGGTGAGCAGACATTCGACGCGACGGTTTGCGCCCCAGCCGGCCAGGAGCGCGGGCCGGCCGGCGGGGCTCTGCGCGGATTCAATGTTCGAGGCTGGGGGCACGAGGCGTATCTCTCCGGTCCGTCAGATGATGATGGTCGCACCGACCGAGGGAGAGCGATGATCGCTTTCGGCGGAAGCGTTCAGGAGATGGAACTCTTCTCTTCTTCGGCGGGCGAGGTGTTGCTGTTCTCGGGGGCTGAGGGGTTGAGCTGGCCCTCTTTGTTTTCGGGGGTGCTGGAGCTGACCTGGGTATTTCCGGGGCCGGCGGTGGAGGGGTTGTCCCCCTTGTAGCCGGAGGCCTGGGTGGCGTGCTCGGAGTCCTTCCTGACGGGACCGGCTCCGGTTCCGGGAGGGACGGAGGTGACGGGCTGTCCCTCATGTTGCTGATTCTGCGGGTTCTGTTCGGCCATGGCAGCCATCCTTTCCGGGGTACGCGGAGTCTATCAGGGGGACTCTCCTCGCACGTCTGAGCGAATTGGACTGCTTCCGGTTGCCCTTCGGTGCTGCCAGAGCGGAGATTCTGTACACTAACCCCGCCCGCGCCTTCCGTTGAGAACCGGGGCAGGCCCGCTCCTTGCCGCTTCAGAGGGGGCTCGCGGGACAACAAAGGACTGCATTGGACTGGATTCGCGCCGTTTCGCCGCTTCGTCAGCATCAGGTCTCCGCAGCCGGATTTGGCCTCAGGGCAGCCGTGTTCGCGCTGCTGCTCGGGTTTGTCTGGGAAGGCGCGCGGGCGCAGGCGGTTCCCGCGACTCCGTCAGCTCCGGCGAGCGCGCCGGCCGCGCAGCAGGGCGGGACGACGCCGAGCTCCAACGTTCCCGCGCCGCGTACTGGGCCAACGGGAGCGAACGCGGGCCCGGGCGGGCAGAACGGCAACAACAGCACGAACGATACGAGTACCACGACGAACCGGACGGATGCGCGGGAGCAGCAGCGCCGGGACGACAGCACCTCGGGGACGGATCGCCTGGCTCCGCCGACGCCGGACGAGATCACGGAGTTTCAGCGGCTGGTGATTGAGTCGACCGGCCAGCAACTGCCGATCTTCGGTTCGAACCTGTTCAACGCGCCGAGCACCTTCGCGCCGGTCGACGACATACCGGTGGCCTCGAACTATGTGATCGGACCCGGGGACGAACTGCGGCTGCAGCTGTACGGCCAGGTCAATCAACAGGGCAATTATGTCGTCAGCCGGACGGGCGATATCTCGGTTCCGGATGTCGGTACGGTGCATGTGGCGGGGCTGGCGTTCTCTGAACTGGCTCCTTTTCTGAATGCGCAGCTTCAGCGCGTGTACCGGAACTTTCAGTTGAACGTGAATCTGGGTCAGCTGCGGTCGATTCAGGTGTTCGTGGCGGGCGAGGCGCGCCGTCCGGGATCGTATACGGTCAGCTCGCTTTCGACGCTGCTGAATGCGCTGTTCGCTTCGGGCGGACCGCTGCCGCAGGGCAGTCTGCGGGGCATCGAGCTGCGGCGCGCGGGCAAGACGGTGGTGACGTTCGACCTGTACGACCTGCTGCTGCACGGCGATAAGACGAAGGACGCGGGGCTGCAGCCCGGGGATGTGATCTTCATCCCGCCGGTGGGCGAGCAGATTGCGATCTCCGGGAGTGTCGACAATCCGGCGATCTACGAGATCCTGCCCGGCACCACGGTGAGCCAGGCGCTGACGCTGGCGGGGGGTGAGACGCCGGTGGCGCTGGGTACCCAGGTGCGGGTGGAGCGCGTGTATGAGCATGCGATGCGTTCGCTGGCGGACGTCGATCTCTCCCGGTATAACCCGGAGCTGCATAACGGCGACATTGTCGAGGTGGGCGAGATTCTGGGCAAGTACCGGAATGCGGTGACCCTGCGCGGGAATGTTTCGGCTCCGGGGCGCTACGTATGGCATGCAGGCATGCGGCTTCTCGATCTGGTTCCGAGCAAGGATTATCTGATCACGCGCCAGTACTACCGCAACCGGAACGCTCTGGGGACGGCTCCTCTGGGGTATGCGCCGGCGGGAACACAGAGTCTGCAGGCGAGTGGATCGAGTTCCACGGCGAGCAACGACAATGCGGTGGCAAGCGGAGCGTCCCAGGCCTCGACCAGTGGAGGCGGTTCGGTGGGTGCCGCGCTGACGGGATCGAACGGCGTGTTTCCGCCGCAGACGGACGTGGTGCTGTCGGCTCCGGATATCGACTGGAGTTATGCGGTGATCGAACGGCTGAACATGGACACGCTGGCGACGTCGCTGATTCCATTCAATCCCGGGGCGCTGTATCTGCAGGGGGATCAGCAATGGAATCTTGAGATTCTTCCGGGCGATATCGTGACCTTCTTTTCGACCGCCGATCTGAAGGTGCCGACGTCGCAGCAGACGCGGTTCGTACGGCTGGAAGGGGAGTTTGTTGCGTCGGGCATTTACAGCGTGGAGGCGGGTGAGACGCTGCGGCATCTGCTGCGGCGGGCCGGCGGTCTTACACCGGACGCGTATCTGTATGGTTCGGAGTTCACGCGTCAGTCGACGAAGCGGGTGCAGCAGCAGCGGCTGAACGAGTTCGCGGATAATCTGGAATCGCAGATCACGACGCTGGCGGCGAACAACAACGCGCGTGCGGTGTCGGATCTGGACACGACGGCAAACGCGCAGGCGACGAGGCAGGCGGAGCAGCAGGTGCAGCGCCTGCGCCAGGTGCAGCCGATCGGACGCATTGTGCTGGAGCTGAAGCCGGACAGTCGCGGGATCGAAGAGATTCCGGATCTGCCGCTCGAGGATGGAGACCGCTTCGTGGTGCCTCGGGTGCCGGCGACGGTGGCGGTGGAAGGCCAGGTGTACAGCGCGAATGCGTTTGTTTTTGTGCGCGGACGGCGGGTACGGGACTATCTGAAGCAGGCGGGCGGGCCGGATCGGAACGCGGACAGCAAGCGCGCGTTCGTGCTGCGCGCGGACGGCTCGGTCTTTTCCCGGCAGTACGGGAATGTGGCGCACGCCAATATCTTTCCGGGCGATACGATCGTGGTGCCGCCGCTGCTGGGTCACCGCGCGATCCTGCGCGATCTGGTCGATATCTCGAGTGTCTTTGGCGGGTTCGGGCTGGGCATCGCGGCTATCGATCTGCTGCGGCAGTAGGAAAACGGTCACGGAGACGCATTTTTGCAGACTGAACAACACATCCACGTCGGGCCGGATCAGGTGGAGCTGAACCTGCTTGGGATCTTGCATTCTCTTGTGCGGGGCAGATGGATTCTGCTGGGAACGACGATTCTGGGACTGGTGATCGCACTGATCACGGTGCATGTGCTGAAGCCGTACTACATTGCAACGGCAACGTTTCTTCCACCGCGCTATACGGATCTGGCCGGGAGCCCCTCTGCGCAGCTGCTGGGCGGTGGATCGGATGCGAGCGATTTGTATCTTGGGCTGCTGTCGAGCGCGAGCGTGCTGGACGATGTGATTGATCATGCGGGGTTGAAGGCGGTGTTTCACTCCCCCACTTACGCGGAGTCGCGGTACCTGCTGATGAAGCACACAACGTTCGGCGTGGGGAGCAACGCGATCGTAGTGGTGAGTGAGCGGAGTCCGGACCCGGTGCTGGCGGCGAAGATCGCGAACGGCTTTACGGAGGCGCTGTACCGGTTGAATGGCCAGATGGTGGCGTCTTCTTCCAGCGCGCGGCAGATTTTCTTCAAGCAGCAGCTCGACGAGTCGCGCGAGGCGTTGACGAAGTCCGAATTCGCGCTCGAACAGATCCAGGAGAAGACGGGACTGGTGCTGCCGGGGGGCGAGGCACAGGCGAACCTGAACGCGACCGCGGGACTGCAGGCGCAGGTGAACGGAGCGGAAGAGAGACTTTCGGGTCTGCTGGTGAGCGAGACGGAACAGAACCCGGAGGTGGTGACGGCGCGAGCGCAGCTAAGCCAGCTGCGCGGTCAACTGGCGCGGGCGCAGCAGGACACGGGCAACAGCCCGGGCATTCCGTCGGCCAATCGTCTACCCGGCCTGACGCTCGAGATCGACGAGAAGGACCGGAAGGTGAAGCAGGATGAGGCGAGCTATGAAGGGCTGCTGCAGCAGTACTCGCGGGCGCGTCTGGCGTCGATCGATCCTGGACCGCAGCTTGAAATCATCGACCGCGCGAAAGCTCCCGAGTTTCCGGCCGGCCCGGATCGCAGGAAGATCGAGGAGTGGGGAGCGGGTCTTGGCCTGCTTGCGGGTCTGCTTTACGTTTTGTTCTTCGAGCCGCTGCGCCGCCTGCTGGTGACGGTGATGCGCGGCCCGGAGCGGAAGGCGGACACGGCGCGTGTCTGAGACGGCGGCGATCTCGTGGTCGGGTACCGACTGGACGCTGCGGATCCGCTGGCAGAGAATGTTTCTGTTTCTTCAGGGTTTTCTGGCTTCGACGATCGTGCTGAAGATCGGGCCGGTGCAGTACCTGGAACTGATCGACTTCCTGCTGATCGTTGTGCTGCTGCTGTTGTTCGTAGCGAAGGGCTATCGCGCGGTGTGGTATCGGGAGGCGCTCGCGCTGGGATGCGGATATGTCCTGTTCTGCGTGATTGCATTCCTGCTTTCGCTGGCGGCGCTGCGTTTTACGTTTTATTTTCCGACGCTCATCAATCCCTACAAGATGCCGGTGACGATCACGCTGGAGCGTTCTCTGGAACTGGCGGCTTCGGTTGCGGCGATGCTGTACATGGCGCAGCTGTTTGCGCGATCCGTCGACAAGATGCGGTTCACCATGAAGGTGTACTTCGGGACCGGCGTGGCCAGCGGGATTTACTCGCTGGTGTCGCTTCCGCTGAATCTGCTGCTTGGCACCGAGCTGTTTGGGGCTTACTCGAATCTGCATCGTCTGCGCGGGTTCTATAACGAGGGCGGGCCGTACGGGCTTTACGCGCTGAGCGTCATCATGGTGGGACTGGCGCTGTACCGGCTGGGCTGGCAGGCGAAGCGCACCTATCGCTGGACGCTCCCGCTGATGAGCGTTGTGCTGCTGCTTTCGTTTTCCAAGGCCGCGTACTCCGCGTTGATAATGCTCTTTTTGGTGAACGCGCTTTCGGCCCGCAGTTCGAGGCAGCGGGCGATCATTTTCGGGGTGGGAGTGACCGCGTTCGTGGCTCTGAGCGTCTTCGTGGATGTGCCTGCGGCGTATCAGGCGTACCGGAGGACGGCGGCGCAGTACGAGCGCCTTTCGCACTTTCACAAGGGGGATGAGAACTTTGTGTTCGGGCGTGTGGCCGGAGCCTTCATTGTTCCGCGCATGATCGCCGCACATCCGTTGACCGGCGTCGGCTGGGGCAATTATGGCGTACTGCGGAACGCGCCGGAGTATCGCGGGTCAGCCGTTTTCGTCTCGTTCGCGGATGATCCCGGGCTCGGCATGTTCGGGCTCGCGGCGGAACTGGGCCTTCCGCTCGTGGCGTTTCTTTTGCTTTGTCTGCTGTTCCCGTACTTTTTCCTGCGCTATCTGCACGCTCCGGTGTGGCTGACGAATCTTGCACTGCTGCAGCCGCTGGTGCATCTGTTCGGCGCTCAGCTGAACGTGACCTATCCGTGGGTGGTGAGCGGGTTCGCTCTCAGCCTGGGCTTATACCTTCGGGAGCATCGCGGATTTCCGGGTGCAAACGCCGCGGGCCTGTTCAGCAGAAACCCAAATGCCGCTATCCTAGAAGCGAGCGCATATGATCAACCAGGCACAGCAGGCAGCGCCCGCGCCTAGAAGCGGGGAAGCGGCCCCGGTACTCGTTACCGGTGGCGCTGGATTTATCGGATCGAACTTTGTGCTGGACTGGTTCGCGGAGTCGGACAGGCAGGGCGTCCGTCGTCCGATGGTGAATCTGGACAGCGTGACGTATGCGGGCAATCCGGCGAATCTTGCTTCGCTGGCCGGTCGCGGGGACTACACGTTTGTGCAGGGGGATATCCGCGATGCGGCGCTGGCGGCCGGGCTGTTCGCGGAGCATCGTCCGCGGGCGGTGGTGCACTTCGCGGCGGAGAGCCATGTGGACCGCTCGATTGCGGGTCCGGAGGCGTTTCTCAAGACGAACATCGATGGAACGTTCGTGCTGCTGGAGGCGGCGCGGGCGTACTTTGCGGAGCTGACGGGGGAGCCGCGAGAGCGGTTCCGCTTTCTTCATGTCTCGACCGATGAGGTGTACGGGACGCTGGGAAAGGACGATCCTGCATTTCACGAGATGACGCCGTACGCGCCCAACAGTCCGTATGCGGCGTCGAAGGCGGCGTCGGATCATCTGGTGCGCGCGTGGGTGCACACGTATGGACTGCCGGCGATCGTGACGAACTGCTCCAACAACTACGGTCCGTATCAATTTCCGGAGAAGCTGATCCCGCTGATGATCACGCATGCTCTTCAGGGCAAGCCGCTTCCGGTGTACGGCGACGGGCAGCAGATCCGCGACTGGCTGTATGTGGGGGATCACTGCTCGGCGATTCGCGCGGTTCTGGCCAAGGGAAAGATCGGGGAGACTTATAACGTCGGCGGCGGCAATCAGCAGGCAAATCTGGACGTGGTGCATACGCTGTGCGCGCTGCTCGATGAACTGCGGCCGGACTCGCCCCATGCGCCCCACCGGAATCTGATCCGCTTCGTGACCGATCGGCCGGGGCACGACCGGCGCTATGCGATCGATGCGCGCAAGATCGAGGCGGAGCTGGGCTGGCATGCGGCTGAGAGCTTTGAGACCGGGCTCCGCAAGACGGTGGCGTGGTATCTGGACAACGCGGCCTGGGTGGAGGACATCACCAGCGGCGCCTACCGGGCGTGGCTTGAGACGAACTATGCCGGGCGCGAGAGCAAGATGGCGGAGGTCGCGCGATGAAGGGAATTCTGCTGGCAGGCGGGTCGGGGTCGCGGCTGCATCCGGTGACGCAGGCAATCTCCAAACAACTGCTGCCGGTATACGACAAGCCGATGGTGTACTACCCGCTTTCGGCGCTGATGCTGGCGGGAATCCGCGAGATTCTGGTGATCTCTACTCCGACGGATACCCCCAGGTTTGAGCAGCTTCTGGGCGACGGTTCGCAGTGGGGCCTCACGTTGAACTATGCCGTGCAGCCTTCGCCGGATGGGCTGGCTCAGGCGTTTCTGATCGGGCGCGACTTCCTTGCGGGTGAAGGGTGCTGTCTGGTGCTGGGCGACAACATCTTTTACGGACACGATTTTGCGCGCTGTCTGCGCGACGCGGCGGCACACCGCGCAGGCGCGACAGTGTTCGCGTATGCGGTGCAGGATCCGGAGCGCTACGGCGTGGTGGAGTTCGACTCCGATCGCAAGGCGATCTCGCTCGAGGAGAAGCCGGCGAAGCCGAAGTCGCGTTATGCCGTCACCGGGATTTACTTCTATGACGCACAGGTGGTGAGCGTGGCGGAGTCCCTGAAGCCGTCGCCGCGTGGGGAGCTCGAGATTACGGATGTAAACCGATGGTATCTGGAGCGCGGACAGCTGCGCACGGAACTGCTCGGCCGGGGGATGGCGTGGCTGGATACGGGCACGCACGACTCGCTCCTGGAGGCTTCGAACTTTATCCACACGTTGGAGCACCGGCAGGGTTTGAAGGTGGCGTGCCCGGAGGAGATCGCGTACCGGCTGGGCTATATCGACGCGGATCGGCTGCGCGCGCTGGCGGCAAAGATCGGCAAGAGCACGTATGGGCAATATCTGCTGCGGCTGCTCGAGGAGACGGTGTACTGACGTGGCTGGAATTCTGATCACAGGGGCAAGCGGGCAGGTGGGCGGCGAACTGGTTGCGCTGCTGAAGAGAGCGAATTGGGCGGGCGAGGTGCATGCGCCATCCAGGAGCGAGTTGAACCTGGCCGATGCGGAGTCCATTCGAGCGGCGGTGCGGGCGATGCGGCCGCGCTGGATCGTGAACCCGGGAGCGTATACCGCAGTCGATAAGGCCGAAACCGAGCCGGACACGGCGCATGCGGTGAATGCGATCGCACCCGGGGTGCTGGGCGAAGAGGCGAAGGCTCTCGGCGCTGCGGTGATTCATTTTTCGACGGATTATGTGTTCTCGGGCGAAGGTCTGGAAGCCTGGGCGGAGGACGCGCCGACCGGACCGCTGGGCGTGTATGGCGCGAGTAAGCTGGCAGGCGAACAGACGCTGCGGGACTCAGGCGCGGCGCACCTGATCTTTCGTACGAGCTGGGTGTACGGCGCGACGGGGAAGAACTTCCTGCGGACGGTGCTGCGGGTGGCGCGCGAGCGCGAGCAGATGCGCATTGTGGCTGATCAGCATGGCGCGCCGACGTGGTCGCGGGATCTGGCCAGGATGACGGCTGAGGTGATGCGCCAGTTCACGCGGACCGCGGGGCCGGAGGATGCGGCGCCGGAGCTGGCGGGGCCTGCACTGGCGGAGGCAGTCGCGCCGCTGAACGGGGTGTATCACGCGGCGAACGCGGGTGAGACGACATGGCTGGGCTTCGCGCAGGAGGCGCTGCAAGTGGCGCGGCTCGCTGAACCGGAGGCGAGGTTCGCGGAGCTGCTGCCGATCTCGACGGCGGAGTATCCTGCTGTGGCGAGGCGTCCGGCGAACAGCCGCCTGAACTGCGGGAAGCTGCTGCGTACGTTTGGACTTCATCTGCAGCCCTGGCAGGCAGCGCTTGCCGATGTTATGAGCGAGCTGGCGCCGACGCCGGCGGCCGGGCGTTGACGAGCAGCGGTCAGGGAACAGCGTCTAACGAGAGTATGCAATTTTTCCCGTCCGACAGGCAGGTGCTGGATGCGCGGAGGGCTGCCTGCACCATCGTCTCGCCCAACTACGTCGCGTATGCGCGGACGGTGGCGCAGTCGTATCTGGCGCAGCATCCGGGGGACCGATTCTTTGTACTGATCGTGGCCGATCTGGTGGATGTCTCCGGGTTTGCGGACGAGCCGTTCGAGGCCGTGTCGCTGTATGGGATCGGCTTGGAGGATGTGCGGCGCGCTGCGATGAAGTACGAGATCCTGGAGCTGAATACCAATGTGAAGCCGACGTTTATGCGCTGGCTGATCGCGCGGCATGGGCTGGAGCGACTGGTCTATCTGGATCCGGACATCTTCGTGTACGCGCCGCTGACGCCGGTGTTTGAGGCGCTCGAAGAGAACGATGCGGTGCTGACGCCGCATATGACGACGCCGGTCTTTGACGGCAAGATTCCGGGCGAGCAGGAGCTGCTCTACAACGGGACGTATAACCTCGGTTTTATTGCGGTGCGCAACACGGCGGAGAGCGATCGGCTGCTGGCGTGGTGGGAGCGGCGGTGTCTCGATCTCGGGTTCAGCGAGGGACGCACGGGGCTGTTCGTCGACCAGAAGTGGATGAACCTCGCGCCGGGCCTGTTCGAGCATGTGGCGATTCTGCGCCATCGCGGATGCAATATGGCGTATTGGAATCTGCATGACCGCGTACTTTCGGGCGATGATGCCAGGCCGCTGGTGAACGGCGAAGACGTGCTGTGTTTCTTCCATTTTTCGGGGGTGGTGCCGTCCGATGCGGCGGTGCTTTCGAAGCATACGGATCGGTTTACGCTGGCGACGCGGCCGGATCTGCAAGGGATCTTCACTGCGTATAAAGCGGCGGTGCTGGCGAACAAGGATGCGAAGCTCGAGCAGGTGCCGTACGGGTTTAGTGAATTTTCGGACGGGACGGCGGTGAACAGGCTGGCGCGGCGGCTGTATGCACAGCATGAGGCGCGCTTTGCGGGAAGCGATCCGTTCGACGCGGCGGGGCCGTTCTTTCGCTGGGCGAGCGAGGCGCGGCTGCTGGCAGGGAGGGCCGCCTCCGTGAAGGCGACGTGGCATGAGTTTTCGGGGACCGATCGCCGGGTTGAGGCTGTCCACTCGCTGTTGAAGCTGGCGCTGCGGGTGCTGGGGGCGAACCGGTATGAGCTGTTGATGCGGTATCTCGCCCATATTGCGGTGCTGCGGAACCAGAGCGTGTTCCTGAAGCCAGAGAAGTAGCGTTCCGCCGACAACACGCGACGCATCCAGCACCGCACGACGTGCCTTCTGTACCCTGAATAGCGATGCCTCGCGTTCTCATCCTCAAGTTCGGCGCAATCGGCGACGTGATCATGGCAGTTCCGGCGGCACACCGGTTGCATCTCGATGGATATGAGATCGAATGGGTTTGCGGCGCGGCCGTGCTGCCGGTGCTGCGGCTCTATCCGTGGATCCACGCGATCCCGATCGACGATCGTGCGCTGCTGCAGGGTGGTACCGTCGAAAAGCTGCGGGTGTTGACGGGTCTGTGGCGGGTGCTGGCAGGACGTCGGTATGCGCTGGCGGCTACGCTCTACTACGACGCGCGCTATGCGCTGTTCACGCTGCCGGTGCGGGCGGAGCGGAAGCTGCGGCTGTCGCACAGGGAGCGGGCGTTTTGCCTGCTGCCTGGGCGTCACCATACGGATGAGTTTGCGCGGATTCTGCTGGGCTGGCCGGATGAGGTGAGGCCGCAGCCGCTGGCTCCGGTGCAGGTGCCGACGGCAGCGCTTCCGCCTGATCCGCTGCCGCGTACCGACATGCGGCCGCGGGTGGTGCTGGCTCCGGCTGGCGCAAAGAATATGCTGGCGGACGATGCGCTGCGGCGCTGGCAGCCGGAGCATTACGTTGCGCTGACGCGGATGCTGCTGGCGCAAGGGAAGGAGGTCGTGCTGATTGGCGGGCCGGGCGATGTATGGATTCAGCCGCTGTTCACGGGGCTGCCGGCCACGGATGTAATCGGCAAGCTCTCGCTGCCGGAGACGCTGGCGCTGCTGGATGGCGCGGAGGTGGTGGTGACGCACGATACCGGGCCGCTGCACATGGCGGGGATCACACGGGTAAGTATCTTAGCGATCTTCGGGCCGACCGATCCGCGCGGGCGTCTGCCGCAGCGGCCGGGAACGGTTGCGCTGTGGGGCGGCGAGGGATTCGCGTGCAGGCCGTGCTACGACGCACATAAGTATGCGCCGTGTCCGAGCAACGACTGTATGGCGCAGGTGACGCCGGCGATGGTGCTGGACGAGGTGAATCGCCTGCTGGCGGAGCGGGCGAGCGGCACGTTGGGCGGGCCGCGGGTGGTGACGCCGCCGAGTACGGTGGCGCCGGCCGGGCTGGTGGAGGTGCGGCGGGCATGAGGGCTTTGTTTCTGGATCGTGATGGAGTGATCAACCATGAGGTGGGGTATCTCTGCCGCGCGGAAGATGTGCGCTGGGTCGAGGGCATCTTTTCGCTGTGCCGGACCGCGCAGGAGCTTGGCTACAAGCTGGTGGTCGTGACGAACCAGTCCGGAATCGCGCGCGGGTATTACACGCCGGAAGACTTTGAGGCGCTGATGCAGTGGATGCGCGAGGAGTTCGCGCGTGAGGGCGTGACGCTCGATGCGGTGTATCACTGTCCGTACCACCCGGAGCACGGTGTGGGCGCGTGGAAGCGCGAGCATGAGGACCGGAAGCCTTCGCCGGGGATGCTGCGGCGCGGCGCGCGGGAGCTTGGCGTGGGGCTGGCAGAGTCGGTGATGGTGGGGGATCGCTGCTCGGATGTGGCGGCGGCGAATGCGGCCGGGTTGCGGCAGGCGTTTCTGGTGAGCGGGACGGAGACGAAGGAGTGCGCGGGCTCGTTTGTCGGGGTTGAGGGGCTGGGTGAGGTGGAGCGCTGGCTGCGGGCGCAGGGGTGAAGCAAAGGATGGCGCGTGAATGCGCTGACGTTCCGCGAAGGGCGCAAAGGAAAACCCCACCTCAGCTTTGCGGAGGTGGGGCACCCGGGTGGGTTGATCGTGTGAGCCGCCGGTTTAGAGCGGGAGGGTGTCGACGGCGGGCAGCGGGTTGTTCTGCTTCAGGGCGGCCATCTGGTCTGCGAAGGTCGCGGTAGTGTCGGGGCGCAGTTTGGCGAGGGCGGCGTAGCTTCCGAGCAGCAGCAGCCGGGCGGGGATGTTTTCGGGGTAATTGCGGCAGAGCTCCAGTTCGCCGGCGAGGATTTCGTTCTCGCCCGAGAGGAACTGGGGCGGGACGCCGTCCATGCCGGCGCAGCGGATGGCGAGCATCTGTTCAAGGCGCATGAGGTAGGAGCCGAAGCGCTCGGGGCCGGGGACGACGTAGGCGGCCGGCTCGGTGGCGGGGCCGAGGACGCTGAGCAGTTCGACGACCTCATCGGCGAGGTTGCCGAGCGGCATTTCGAAGCGGTCGGGCTGGAACTCGGCCGAGAGCTCGCCGATGGGGGTGCCGTCGGCGGTGCGAATGAAGGTGAGGTCGGCGGTCCAGGGTTCAACCTCGGCGTCGAGGTGCACGGTGACGACGTAGTCGCTGGCGTTCTCGGGCGTGCGAGTGGCGTCGAGGGCGGTGGCCTCGGGCCAGCGCTGGCCGCTGACCAGAAAGCCGCTGGCCGCGCCGACTGCCCAGGGGAGCATGGCGCGACCCTGCGCGGCGGTGCGCATGTCCGTCTGCTCGGCGAGGAAGAGCGGGAGTGCGCGGGTCATGCGGCTGAGCGTGTCGCCGATGCGCTGGCGATCTTCAGGCGAGGCATCTTCGGGAGTCTCGGCTGAACCGCCGAGAAAGGTGACGGTCGGGGCGGAGGGCGATTTCGCACCGAAGAGCCGTCGCGCCGGCGAACCGGGCGCGAGCCAGACAGGGCCGTCGACGCGGAGCATGGCGACCTGGATCTGCTGCTGCCGGGCGGGGTCGCTGCCGGAGACGCGGGCGGCGCGCTGGCGCGAGAGCTCGCCGTCCCAGAAGGTGAGCATGTCCTTCCAGTCGGGGCGGTTGACGCGCCAGAGCGCGGCTTTGACCTGCTCGGCGGGATCGAGGTTGCCGGTATCCATGAGCGCCTTGATGAGGTTGTTGCCGACCGGCAGGCCATGGAGCTCTGGGATGAAGTGCGGCGCGGTGAACTCGATCAGCTCGACGAGGTGTCCGCGCGAGCCGAGGTCTCCGGAGAGCTGCATGAGGAGGTCGGGCGGAACGGGTTTGGGCGCGCGTTCGAGCGCCTGGGCGTAGAGCTCTCTGGCGCGGGCGAGATTGCCCTGCGCGAGCTCGCCGCGGGCGAGGAAGAGCTGCGCGCGCCAGCTTGCGGGGTTGGCGGCCAGTTGCTCGAGCGCGGCGCGGGCAGCGTCGTCGCCACCCTGCTGCTGGATCTGCGAGAGATACCAGCCGAGGCCGTTGTCGTGGTTGGGCTCGAGCTCGAGCGCGCGGCGGAGGTTGGTGTCGGCGCGCTGCTGGTCGCCTTCGTCGGCGTAGAGGCGGGCGAGGTTGACGAGGACGGAGCCGTCTTCGCCCTGCTCCGCAGTGAAGTGCTCGAAGAGCTGTTTGGCTTCGGTACGCCGGCCAATCTGGGCGAGCACGATGCCGAGGATGCAGACGCCGCGGGCGGGGATGGGGTCGGTCTCGCGCAGGCGCTGCGCTCCTTCGAGGAGCTCCGCGCCGAAGCCGCTCTGCAGCGAGTTGAGGATGACGGCGTAGAGCTGTTCGGGCGTGTCCCACGCCTCCCTGATCATGGTGGGGAGGACTTCGGTGCGCCACTGCTCGCGCGGCACGATGACCTCGCGGCCGTTCTGATCGAAGGCGCGGACGCCCTCTTGATGGTCGCTCGCCGCCGCGGCTCCGTTGCCGTTTGCCAATGCCTGATCCTGCGCTTCGCCCTGCTCCATTGCGCCCTCGACTGGGTTCTCTGCCAAAGCCATGCGTTCCTCTTATGTGCGTGCTGCGTTGTTGTGTTCGATGGCGAGCCCGACCCGCAACATGGTGGACTCGTCGAAGTGTCTGGCCATGATCTGCACGCCGATGGGCAGGCCGTCCGAGGTCGTGCCGCAGGGGACGTTCATCGCGCAGATACCGGCGAGGCTTGCGGCGACCGAGTAGATGTCGGCGAGGTACATGGCAAGGGGATCGTCGGACTTTTCGCCGAGCTTGAAGGCGGCGGTCGGCGTCATGGGAGAGACGATGGCGTCGCAGCGTTCGAAGGCCTGGAGGAAGTCGCGCGCGACCAGCGCGCGCACCTGCTGGGCCTTGCGATAGTAGGCGTCGTAGTAGCCGGCACTGAGGGCGTAGGTGCCCAGCAGGATGCGGCGCTTGACCTCGGGGCCGAAGCCCTGCTCGCGGGTCTCGCGGAACATGGCGGCAAGAGTTTTGACGCTCTCCGCGCGCAGGCCGAAGCGGACGCCGTCGAAGCGCGAGAGGTTCGACGATGCCTCGGCGGTGGCGAGCACATAGTAGGTGGGGATGGCGTACTTTGTGTGCGGCAGGCTGAGCTTGACGATCTCGCATCCACGCTCGCGCAGGCCGTCGATGGCGCGTTCGACCGAGGCGCGGATCTCGGGGTCGAGACCTTCTTCGAAGTATTCCCCGGGAACCCCGACGCGAAGGCCGTCGGCAGGCCTGTCCAGTGCCGCGACGTAATCATCGACTGGACGGTCAGAGCTGGTGGCGTCCATGGGGTCGGGACCGGCGAGCACGCCGAGCATGGTGGCGGCGTCGGCGACGCTGGTGGTGAAGGGGCCGACGCGGTCGAGCGAGGAGGCAAAGGCGATCAGGCCGAAGCGGCTGATGCGTCCGTAGGTCGGAAGGACGCCGACGACGCCGCAAAAGGCGGCGGGCTGACGGATGGAACCGCCGGTGTCGGTGCCAAGCGTGGCGACGGCGAATCCTGCGGCGACGGCGGCTGCAGATCCACCGCTGGAACCGCCGGGAACGCGGTCGAGCGCGCGCGGATTGCGGACTGGCCCCCAGGCGGAGTTCTCGTTCGAGCTGCCCATGGCGAACTCGTCGCAGTTGAGCTTGCCGAGGAGGATCGCGCCGGCGTCTTCCAGCTTGCGGACGGCGGTGGCGTCGTACGGGGGGCACCAGCCGGCGAGGATTTTGGAGCCTGAGGTGGTGGGAATGCCGCGCGTGGCGAAGACGTCCTTGACGGCCATGGGTACGCCCGCGAGCGGGCCGGCGTCTTCGCCTCTGGCGAGCAGTTCGTCGACGCGGGCGGCCTGGGTGAGGGCGCGCTCGCGGCTGAGCGCGAGGAAGCTGTGAATGCCGAGGCCGGACTCGCCGTCGAGTTCGTCGATACGGGCGAAGTGCTGTTGCGTCAGCTCGGTTGCGGAGGTCGCACGCGCGGCTGCGCGCATGGTGGCAATGGTCTGCGTGGGCTCGGGCGTGGCGGTCAGGGCTTCGTTCAGCGTGGCGTTCACCGTTCGATCACCTTGGGGACTTTAAAGAAGCGTCCTTCAGTCTCGGGCGCCGCGGCCATGACTTCCTTGCGGTCGAGCGACGGCTTGATGGCGTCGGGGCGGAGCATCTCGCCCGACAGACCGGAGTCGGCTCCCAGAAGGTCGGAGACCTGGGCCATGGGTTCAACGCCGGTGGTATCAAGTTCGCTGAGCTCGGCGATGTGCGCGAGGATGGCGTTGAGGTCGCGCTGCATGCGCGGCTGCTCCTCGGGGGTGAGCTCTAGGTTGGCCAGCTCGGCGACCCGGCGAACGTCGTCCAGGGTGACTCCACTCATTTCCGCTGATTCCTCCGGGTGCGCTCTGGTGCCGACTCCCACCTCAGCTTCGTGAAGGTGGGGCACCCAGTTCCCGCGAGGGCAGGGGGCGGCGGCGCTTCCTCTGAAAGTGTATCCCGGCGAGCTGAACCTCCGCGATGCGGGCGAGCTGGTGGCGGAGGACGGGCTCCATGGCGCGGAACTCTTCGAGCCAGGCGGGGTCGTCGACCTCAATGGTGAGGGTGCCGGCCTCGAGGCCAGCGAGGGCGCCGCGGCGGGCGAGCGCCTGGCCGCAGGCGACCGGCCACGCGGTGGCGAGGCGATCGAGCGGGTCGAGCGTCCGCAGACTGCGGCCGAGGTGGTTGCGGAGGAGATCGCGCATGCTGTTCATCGGGCTGTGCCGGGTAACGGGTGGCGGGCGAGGAGGTCCGCGGCCGCGGGAACCCGCTCCAGTACGAACTGTCGCATGCGGTCGAGGAAGACGGGCGTGGAAAATCCGGCTGCCCACGCCTGCGCGCGTGCGGGGTGGAAGGTGTGCTCCGCGGCCTCGAAGCGCTGGATGCCCTCCATGAGCGAGTCGACGGTCTGCTCGGCGAAATAGACGCCGGTGGGCGCGGGGCCGGTACCGTCGACTGTCTCGAGCGAGCCGCCCGCGCCGAAGGCGATCACCGGTCGTCCGCAGGCCTGGGCTTCGAGCGGCACCATGCCAAAGTCCTCATCGGCGGCAAAGAGCAGGGCGCGGCAGGCGGCGTACTGCTGCCAGAGCTGGTCGTCCGGGAGTGCGCCCAGGAACTCAGTCTCCGTCCCGGCGATACGGCGCAGGCGAGCTTCTTCAGTGCCGCTGCCGGCGATCCGGAGTTTGCGTCCAAGGCGCTGGCAGGCTTCGATCATCAACTCGGTGCGCTTGTAGCCGACGAGACGGCCGGCGCAGAGATAGTGCCGATGCGGCTGCGCGACCGTGCGGGCGAGGGCGAGATCGATCGGCGGGTGAATGACTTCGCTCTCGCGCCCGTAGACGCGGCGGATGCGGGCGGCGACGTAGCGGGAGTTGGCGAGGAAGAAGCTGACCCGCGCGGCGGCGCGCTGGTCCCAGTTGCGCACGCGGCCGGCGGTTGCGGTGAAGAGGGTGCGGACGGGCAGGCTCATCTGCGCGCGGTAGCTCTCGTACCCGTCATGGAGGTAGCGCATGGGCGAGTGGCAGTAGCAGATGTGAATCGCGCCGGGATCGAGGCGCACGCCCTTGACGGGGCCGCTGTCGGACGAGATGACGAGATCGAAGCCGCGCAGGTCGAGCCGCTCGGTGGCGAGCGGGTAGAGCGGCATGTAGTGTCGGTGATGGGTGGTTGCGAGGGGCAGTGTCTGGAGGAACGAAGTGTGCAGCCGGCGGCCGGCAAGGCTCGGCGGCAAACCTTCCGGGCGGGCAATGAGGGTAAAGAGTTCAGCCTCGGGGAAGAGCGAGGCGATGCACTCTGTGACGCGTTCGCCGCCGCCGCGGGTGACGAACCAGTGATGAACGACGGCGACCCGCACGGGGTCTAGTATGCGCCTTCCTGGTTAACCACCGAGCGAACGGTCTGGACGAGGATCTTGAGATCCCGGAGAAGACCCCAGCGGGCGACGTAGTCACAGTCGAGCGCAACCCGTTCGTCGTAGGTGAGGGTGGAGCGTCCGGAGACCTGCCAAAGGCCGGTGACGCCGGGCTTTACAGCGGTATAGCACCAGAAATGGGAGCCGTATTTTTCCACCTCGGCGGCGACAATCGGACGCGGGCCGACGAGGCTCATGGTCCCGGTCAGCACGTTCCATACCTGAGGCAGTTCGTCGAGCGAAAGCCGACGCATCAGGCGACCGAGCGGCGTCACGCGAGGATCGTTCTGGAGTTTGTGTGTCGCTCTCCATTCGGCACGGGCCTCAGGATGCGCCTGCAGGTAGTGCTCGAGGACTTCGGCGGAGTTGACGCACATGGTGCGGAACTTCCACATGGAGAAGAACGCACCGCGGTGACAGATTCTGCGGTGCGAAAAGAAGACCGGTCCCGGTGAGGTAAGGCGCACCAGGAAGACCAGCAACAAAAGCACCGGCAGGAGCACCGGAGCGGCGAGTGCGATCAGGACAAGATCCCCGATCCTCTTGATGAAGCGGTAGCGGAAGTACTCGGCCGGACTGACTCCTTCGGGAGTTTGTCCGCGCACCCCGGCGCGGCGGACCGGAGCGGAATAGTCGAAGGAGGGATGGCTGCTGGCGACGGATTGGGATAGCGTGCCCTGGTGCGACTCGGGAGATTCGTTCTCCATACATCCAGCCTCGGTGATGCTGTGTTGGCAGGCGTGCGAACCTGTTCCGCCCGGGACCTTCCAACGGCTGCACACCGGAAGAATCGGGTGCATGCGAAGCGGAAGCTCGGGAGCCCGAACCCGCCCTTACATGGTTGGTCTTCGTCTAGAATGCTCTGATGCAGGTTCTCGAAACAACGCTGCACGGAGTCAAAGTTGTTCAGCCCAAACGGTTTGGAGACGAACGCGGATGGTTCGCCGAGTTCTTCAATGAGGAGCGTTACCTGGCGGCCGGCCTGCCCGGACGCTTCGTCCAGGATAACCAGTCAAGGTCTGCGCGGGGTGTATTACGCGGGCTGCACTACCAGCTTGGAAGACCGCAGGGAAAGCTGGTGCGGGTGCTGAGCGGACGCATCTGGGATGTGGTGGTGGACCTCCGGCACGAGTCGCCGACCTTTGGCCGGCACGAAGCATTTGATCTCCAACCCTTGAACCCGGCGGGCGAGCCGGAGTTGCTGTGGATTCCGGAGGGATTCGCGCACGGTTTTCTGGTGCTCTCGGAGAACGCCGAGGTGTTGTACAAGACCACCGACTCTTATTTCCCGGAGGGGGAACGCACGATTCTCTGGAGCGATCCAAAGCTGGGGATACCGTGGCCGCTGGATGGGATGACGCCTTCGGTGAGCGCGAAGGATGCGAAGGGCCTTCTGTTCGAGGATGCGGAACTGCCGCAGGGCGGGGAAGAGTGGCCAGCGGCAGGGCTCAGGGAGGAACGAGTGCCCTGATCCCTGCGCCCTGCTCCTCAGAGCGTCCAGAGGCGGTCGGCTCCGAGGACGAGGCCGAGGGTGATGACGGCGATGGCGATTTCGCCGATGGCGCCGACGAGGAAGGGCTTGGCGCCCTGCTTGACGAGGTCGCGGAAGCTGGTGCGCAGGCCGACTCCGGC
>CAXTVJ010000051.1:0-21732 GCA_964247715.1 uncultured Acidobacteriaceae bacterium
CTAGCGCAGCTTCTGCGCCGTTTAGCTTCTGATCCAATCTATGGAGACGTCATCCCGGACAAAGTCCGGGTTCTCTGTACACTTCAGCGCTCATCGCGCAACCTTCGCGGGCTTTGCGCTCCCGTCCTTGCCCACCAACACAAAGGCCCGGGCAAGAAAACCCGAGCCTGTGCCTCAGCTATTCTCTCGTCCCTAATCCCCGCCCTTATCAAACTCCAGCGAAGCCGAATTGATACAGAACCGCTCCCCCGTAGGCTTAGGCCCATCCGGAAAGATATGTCCCAGGTGCGCCCCGCACGTCGCGCACGTCGCCTCGATCCGCCGCATCCCGTAGCTCCGGTCCTCGTGCGTCTCCACCGCCTCCGGAGACACCGGCTGCCAGAAGCTCGGCCATCCCGATCCCGACTCGAACTTCGTATCCGACGCGAACAGCGGCGCATTGCATCCGGCGCAGCGGTACACGCCGTCCTCATGGTTGTTCACCAGCTTCCCCGTGAACGCCCGCTCGGTACCCTTCTCGCGCATCACGTGGAACTGCTCCGGCGTCAGCAGCTCGCGCCACTCCGCCTCTGTCTTCTGCACCTTCTGTTTCGTCCCGCTCACTGTCTCCGCCATCGCAACCTTCCCTTCAATGTGCCGTCATCATCTCGTTGAACTGCGTCACAAACGTCTCTTCATCCGGCCCCACCGCATTCCGCAGCCTCTTCACGTTCTCCACCAGAATCTCGCTGTCATCGCCCTGCAGCAGCTCCATCGTCTCCGCAATAAACGCGTCCAGCGGCATCGCCCGCGGATCGCTCTTCTGGTGCTCGCCCATCAGTTCCGTCTGCACATACGGCGGAGCGATCTCGAGCACCTTCACCCCGGTACCGCGCACCGCAAACCGCAGGGACTGCGTCCACGAGTGCAGCGCCGCCTTGGTCGCGCAGTACGTCGCCGTCGCCGCCATCGGTACAAACGCCAGACCCGAGGTCATGTTGATCACCGCCGCCTCCGGCCTTCTCTTCAAATGTTCGATCAGCGCCGACGTCATCCGGATCGGCCCATACAGGTTCGTCTCCACCGTCGACGTCATCACCGCGTCATCGCCCGGCTTCGACACATCCTCCATCCGCATGATCCCCGAGTTGTTGATCAGCACATTCAGCTCCGGATGCTTCGCAATCAGCTCCTCCGCCGCCTGCTCGATCTTGGCCGGGTCCTGGATGTCCAGCTCCACCGCCTCCATCCCCGGATTCGCCGCCACCACCTCATCCAGCGTCGCCCTGCGACGCCCCGCGATGATCACCTTGTTGCCGCCCTTGTGGAACGCCTCCGCCAGCCCGCGTCCGATCCCCGACCCACCGCCCGTAATCAGCACTGTATTGCCCGTCAGCTTCATCGTTCTCGCTCCATTTCGCCTCTCCTAGAGATGAAATTGCCTCGCCCGGAGATGCAGCCATTCAAGCCGGATTCCCCGTCCTCCGGTGCCGCAGCAGCGCATCCACATGCAGAAACATCGCGATTGCCGCACCCGCCGCCGTGCACAGCGCCCGCCGGTGCGCAATCTCCGGCCCCGGTATCTGATTCAGCGAAAGCAGGAACACGATGTACGAGGTCAGACACACGCTGAACAGCCCGTAGTTCACCTGGTTCGTCGCAAACGCCCAGTACGCGCAGAATGTCACCAGCCCCGCCAGCCACCACGGCCCCATGTGGAAGTGCGACTCCGCCAGCGTCGCCAGCACCGCCCCCGCCAGCGTTCCGCCCACCCGTGCCAGCCCCCGCGTCAGCGTCTCAAACGCCGCCGGCTTCTGCACCAGCAGCGCCGTCATCGGGATCCAGTACCCCGACTGAATCCCCAGCCGCCGGTACATCTCGGACGCCACCACCACCGTAATCAGCAGACGCAGCGCATACACCCGCGCCGCCGGCAGATCCGGCGCCGGCAGCGCCTTCGGCAGGTCCCGCAGCCGCCGCAGCAGCTCCGCCTGCTGCGCCGCCACCGACGTATAC
Organism: uncultured Acidobacteriaceae bacterium; assembly: GCA_964247715.1. Taxonomy (GTDB): domain Bacteria; phylum Acidobacteriota; class Terriglobia; order Terriglobales; family Acidobacteriaceae; genus Edaphobacter. The sequence continues at coordinate 1,996 of CAXTVJ010000051.1, forward strand.
ACCGTCTTCGAGATCGCCAGCACATCCTGCCGCAGCTCCGGCATCAGCTTCAACCCCGCCGACGTAATTACCAGCTGCACAATCCCGCCCGCCGCGATCAGACCCATCCGTTCAAACGCAGGCTTCGGGCTCGACGGAAATGCCGAAGACACAAACAGCGCCACCGAAGCCTGCTGCCCCACCCACGCCAGCCCCGAGTTCCGGATCGTCAGCACCCCGTAGATCGCCGCCGAAACCGCCGACGCCATCAGCATCGCGTATCCCCGATGCCCCACCAGCGTTCCCGCCAGCGTCGCCGTCGAGGTCGAGAGCACCGCGAACAGCATCGGCAGCACCCGCGAGTCGGAGATCCGCTGATTCGCCCCGAACCCGATCGTCAGCGCGCCGCCCGCCGCAATCAGCGCCCCGCCCGGATGTCCCAGCGCAAGCCCCACCACCAGGCACAGCGCCACCGCCGACGAGCTCACCGCTGCCAGCTCCCAGCCCACCTTCTCCCACGCAAACGTGTACAGATCGGCGAAGAAGTGCGGCGGCGTCACCGTCTTCGCCGCCGGTCCCGTCGTACCCGCATCCCCGGAACCCACCCCCGCCGCTATCCCCGCCCCTGAAACCATCTCCCCTATCCTGCCAGCTTGCACGCCCTGTCTGCATCGCGGGCGACACAAACGCCCGAAATGTCGGACAATAGATCCAGTTGCAGACTTGAGATCCAGTTGCAGTCTCGCAACGAGACCGTCGCTGCATCCAGCAAACGCAGCATCTGCCGCATCCGCCTGCAGACTCTGCCGCACCCGACACCCGAGGCCGCTATCGCTTTGTATCTCCCGCGCTCAGCTTCCCACCACCGCACGTTCCCTCGCTCGCTCCTGCAGGCGGCGCTCGTGCTCGCGCTCTCCGCCGTGACCCTCACCGGCTGCCACAAGGCACCGCCCGCCGACGTGGTCGCGACCGTCAACGGCAAGCCCATCCTGCGCGCCGACGTCGAAAAGGCCTACAACGAGCAGCTCGGCGACACTCCCCAGGAGAAGCCCTCCCAGGAGCAGGCCGACTCCCTCCGCCTCGGCCTCCTCCGCGAGCTCATCGATGAAGAGATCGTCCAGCAGCGCGCCGCCAAACAGAACCTTACCGCCACCCCCGACGAGGTCAACGCCAAGTTCGCCGAGATGAAGGCGCCCTACACCGAAGAACAATTCCAGCAGCGCCTCGCCCAGCGCCACACCACCGTCGACGACATCAAGCGCGACCTCCGCCGCACCCTCACCATCAACAAGCTCCTCAACAAGGAGATCAACTCCAAAATCACCGTCTCCGACGCCGACATTCAGGCCTACTACAGCACTCATAAAGCCGAGTTCAACAACATCGAGACCCAGTACCACATCGCGCAGATCCTCGTCACCAACGCACCCCTGCCGCAGAACGCCGCACCCGCCAATCTGCAGAACTCCAAAGCCACCTCCGACGATGAGGCCCGCAAAAAGATCCAGGCGCTCAAGAACCGTGTCGACTCCGGCGAGGACTTCGGCTCCCTCGCCATGAACTTCTCAGAAAACGCCCAGATCTCCGGCTCCGGCGGCGACATGGGCACCATCTCCGAGTCGCAGCTCAAATCCAACCCCGTCGTCTTCGCTTCCATCAACAAGCTCAACCCCGGCCAGGCCACCGAAATTATCCCGTTCCCCGACCCCACCGATCCCCGCAAAGTCGCCGGCTACGCCATCTTCCAGCTCATCAGCAAAGAACCCGCCGGTCAGCACGACGTCTCCGAGCCTCAGGTCCAGCAGCGCATCCGCCAGGGCCTCCGCGACGCCCGCTCCCAGCTCCTCAAAGGAGCCTACTTCGAGATGCTCCGCGACCAGGCCAAAGTAGAAAACTTCTTCGCCGAACAAATCTTCAAAGCCGACGCCCACTAAGCCTCAACTTCAGTCACTCGATCCAAATATCGGGTGCCCCACGTTCGCAAAGTGGCTCGCCGCCTCATAGGACCAAGAAGTCCCGTCATTCCGGACAAAGTCCGGAATCGCAGTATTCTCTTCAGCGCGTGTACCCCATGATCACCCAGAGGGCCTCAGCGCGGAAATCATCGTGGGTTGTCACTTCTAAGACTCACGCAAGCGCGTCAACCAGTCCTACTCGTGCTTCGGAGTCTTTGCCGCCTCACCACCCGCCCGAGCCCGCCTCAGCAGCGCATACACAAACTCCCCCTCACCCGCATGCCGGGTGAAGATCTGCTGCACGTCCCACCCCAGCTTGGCCTGCACGTCGATCGTCAGGTCCGCGCCGCTGGTGTGGTCGAGGTGGTCGGTCAGATGAAGCACTTTGTACTCGTATTCGGAGAGGGCCATGGCGTCCAGCTTACCAGCGCGGCAGCGCTCTTGACACCCGCCTCGTCGCCACGCTAAGGGTGCGCAGCAGGAGCATCCGGAGTGACCGAGCCAGGAATGCGCGACTGTGCGCGGAAGACGTGATAGTCCGTGAACGTCTCGTCATCGAGCGTTTCGTAAGTCGGCAGCTGGCTGAGGCCGAATCGCTTCACCAGCCAATTCAAGTCCCTCAGAGGTGTGGCTAAGAGTTCGATGCCCATCACAACTCCCTTCACTGCGGAGATGTACTGAATGCCGCCGATCTCCACCGGGCCGTACATCATCATGCGGTAATCATCAGCTTGACGGGGGTTGCCGAAGATACTGTCGTCCATGAAGTGGTGGTTCTGTGTCACTCGGTAGATCGTTCCATCTTCGGGAGCAAATGCGATCTCACCGTCAAACCTTATCTGACTGACGGGATGCGCCGGAATCATGCGGGGACACATGCGAGGGGGAAACTTGTAATCGAACGTCGCACTGTAGTGGAAGGCGGCGAGAGCTCCCGTCGGACCTTGTTCCCAGTGGCTCCAGACCTCTTCGCCTCGCGCGGCGATCTGCGGGAGAAGCGATAGTACCTCCCCGCTTTCGGTCCCGATCGGTTGCGCCTCGCTGCGGAGAGAGCACTCCGTTTTCATCGCCTGTCCCGGGTCCGCGTACGTCTCCAGTCCGTCCCGAAACAGCACCACACTGCTTGAAGCCGCCAGTCTCTCCAGCCTCTTATGCTTGTCCGTCGGCAGCTCCGGAAAGGCGGTCTCGTGGAATTCATCCGATATCTTCAGAGGGGTTCCCCGAAATCTGACGATGGAACGAGTGACGTAGAAATTCGGAAGATTCCCGACGGCATGACTCGCGTAGATCAAAGCCTTTGCCATCATCGCAACCTGTACCGCACGATCAGGCGGGGGCATCGGCAGCATATCCGCTGCAGGCAGCGCAAGAAACTGTGATTGATCGGCGAGGGCAAGCAGGGCCAGTCGGGATTGCGGTCCGTGAAGTTCCTGCTGAAGAACGGCCAGTCTCGCGACGCTCAGACGTCCGTCAGCTTGCTGTCCGCAAGCTTCTTCGCCAGTCGCCCGTCCCACTCACCGTGGTCCGCGGCGATCGTCTGCTCAAGCTGCGCAACCGTGAGCATCGGCGTGTTCTGCCCGTGCAGCAGAGGAAGAGCCACGACTACCATCAGCAGCAGCACAACGCTTCTCCCATCCCCGCTCCAGTGCGCATGCGAAAGCGGTTCCATCGTAGAAGGCTTCGCGCAGCGGGTAAACCGAAACTCAACGACCTGCGTAACCGCTGCACTCCATCGAAAGTGTCATTGTCCCGAAAGGCCGTCCACCCTACCTTGATTACGGACCCGCTGTGGCCGACGTCACCCGCCGCGCCCGGGCCGTCAGCCACTCGGGTCCAGTTCGTTTCACCCCCAGGCGACGGCCCCACTCACACCGTCTTACCGCATCGCCACCGCAAGGGAAGTCGCGACGCTCCGCCGCGCAGGCATCTCCCGCTGCGGCGCCGCCTCGGGCAGGTAGCTCTTGTACACGCTGATGTGGAAGCAGCTCTGCTGAAACTCCTCCTCCACATCCACCTTGCCCTCCTGTACCAGCGGCAGCAGATACCCGCGCAGCCACGCGATCTCCGTCATCGAGAGCCCGTGCTTGGCCAGGTCCACCGCCTGCCCGGTCAGGTGCGGCGACGCCGTCTCCCCGGTCGGCGGCGCGGCATTCCCGTTGGTCAGCATCAGCCGCTGCTGAAACTCCACCGTACGCACCGCCGAGTTCACCTGCAGCGGCGTATGAAAGCGCGCGTAGTGCGCCCGGCTCAGCTCCGCCAGAAACTGCGCCGTCCACGGCCGGCAATACCGCCGGTTCAGCGGCAGACGCTCATCCACCAGCAGGCCCGGCCCTTCCGGCACCGCGACCAGCTGCTTCGCCGCGCGCAGACGTTCCAGATGCTCGTCATCCCGCACCCGTTCCAGCCCTTCCTGGTCCGCCATCGCATTCTGGTGCAGCAGAATCTCATGCGACCCCTTCAACGCCGGCGGCACGATCAACCGGCCCCCGCGATAGAGCATCGGCTCAAACGCCAGCGGCTCCGGCGAATCCTGCACCTCGGCCGCGGTAATCGGCATGCTCACCGTCACCGGCACCGGCCGCACCACCTTCGCCGGCGTTCCCTTCGGCTCTGCCAGCGCCCGCGCCAGCAGCCTCGGCGTCACCGGCGCGGGCACGGCGTCGGTCGTTTCGATCGCTTCAGGCACCGCCATACCGCTCATCCCCGCGGCAGCCGATCTGAAGGACACTGCCCCGGCCGGGGCAGACGACAAAAAGTCGGCCGCATTCGCCTTGCGCGGCGATCCACCCGAACCGTCCGCCGGCACCTCTGGCCCGGAACCAGAACCTGGCTCTGCCCCATCCTGCTCATGGTGAACCTTGCGATCGTGCGTCACGTGGATCTCCGGAAGCGGTGCCGCCTCCGTATCCGCAGGCGGAGCCGGCTCTGCCCGTGCAGGCGTGGCAGCCGCGACAAGAGGCTTAGCATGCGCGAGCGCACGCGGCCCTTCGCCGCGTCGCGCAGGCTTGCTGCTCCACGCAGATTCGCGTCCTTCCATCCGGATCGCGCGCGCAGAGCCGCTTGCTCCGCGGCCGGGAGCGCTCCCGTGAGCTGTAAAGCGTGTATGCGCCTCGTATGGCTGTGCTGTTCCACGCCGGCTTCCATGAGCGTCATGCGCGAAGCCGGCTCGTTCACCCGCAGCGCGCGCCGTACGCTCAGGGCGAGCTTCGACGGCGTGCCCGCGCCCGGTGTGCCCCATAACGTGCCCTGCGGCATGTACGGGAATCACCTTCGCGGGGGCATGATGCGCGCTCACCCGCGCGGCCGCCGGCCGGGCCGCCGCATGGTGCGGACGCGCCCACGCCGCCGAGACCAGCAGAGGCAGAATCAAAGCGAATTGACGGGCTTTCACGCGCATGGCAAAACCAGAGGAGCGCGAAGCACCAGAGCAACTCCCAAACTAGTCCCGGCGCGTCAATCATGAAAGTATGCAGAGAGGTTCTGTTGCGCAGCTTGCTAATAGGAGTCTCGATGCACCGCTTCGGCACGGCTTTCGCACTGGCCGCTATCTCCTTCACAGCATGCAGCTTAGCCCTGTCGACCAACACGCACGCCGCGCAGGATAACGCCGCCGATCCGGCCTTCTACACCACTCGCGTCAAGCCCGTCTTCGACACCGACTGCGCGCGCTGCCACGGCGGTCTCAACCGCCGCGGCGGCCTCAATATGGACACCCGCGCCGGCCTCCTCCAGGGCGGCCACGACGGCGCCGTCATCGTCCCCGGCGACCCCGACCACTCGCTCCTCATCAAGCTCATCCGCCACGAAGGCCCCGCCGACGACCCCATGCCCATGCCCCCCAAACGCCCGAAGCTCTCCGACGCCGACATCGCCACCGTCGCCCAGTGGATCAAGGCCGGAGCCGTCATGCCCCGGTAACTCGGCCGTCATCTCTCTCGAGGAACCATCGCAGCTTCCCTGAAAATAGCCAGCCTGTAACAATCGAGGCCTACAGTCGTAGCCGTGAAGCTGAGCTTCGTCATCCCCGCCTACAACGAAGAGCTCTACCTCCCCGCCTGCCTCGAGTCCATCCTCGCGCAGACGCATGACCTCTCAGACCACACCGCCGTTGAGATCATCGTCGTCAACAACGCCTCCTCCGACCGCACCGCCCAGATTGCCGCAAGTTACGCAGGCGTCATCGTGGTGAACGAACTCCGCAAAGGCCTCCCCTGGGCCCGCCAGGCTGGCTTCGAGGCCTCCACCGGCGACCTCATCGCCAACGTCGACGCCGACTCCCGCCTCACTCCCGGCTGGGTTGAAAAAGTCCTCCGCGAATTCGAAGCTCTGCCCTCGCTCGTCGCCCTCTCCGGCCCCGTCCAGTACTGCGACCTCACCCCCTGGCAGTCCGTCCAGGTCAAGCTCTTCTATCTCCTCGCCTTCGTCCTCTACTGCCTCAACCGATACATCCTGCGCGCCGGCTCCATGGTCCAGGGCGGCAACTTCGTCCTCCGCCGCGACGCCCTTGCCTCCATCGGGGGCTTCAACACCGACATCGCCTTCTACGGCGAAGACACCGACATCGCCCGCCGCCTCAACCGTGTCGGCAAGGTCGTCTTCACCTTCCAGCTCAGGATGTTCTCCTCCGCCCGCCGCCTCAAGCAGGAAGGCATGCTCCGCATCGGCATGCGCTACACCATCAACTATCTCTGGACCACCTTCCGCAAGCGCCCCTTTACCGACGAATACCTCGACATCCGCGAGCAGACACAAGAGTAGTCGGGCCCCGGAATATTTCTCGCAGCCGCGTACACACCTGGCATCTCAGCAAAGAGCCCGATGTGTACGCCCGTCCGTCCCCTGCCGATCCGCCGCCTCCCCCTGCTCGCGCTTGCTCTTTTCGGCTTGCTGCTTCTCCCGCGATCCGGCGACGCCTACTCCGTCCAGACTCACGAGCAGCTCATCGATCTCGTCTGGAAGCAGTCGCTGGTGCCTCTGCTGCAGAAACGCTTCCCTGCCATCACCGGCCCCGAGCTGCTCACCGCGCACTCCTTCGCCTACGGTGGCGCGGCCATCCAGGACCTCGGCTACTATCCCTTCGGCAACGCCTTCTTTTCAGACCTCACCCACTACGTCCGTTCCGGCGACTTCGTCGACTCGCTCCTGCGCAACGCGCGCACGCCCAATGAGCTCGCCTTCGCCGTCGGCGCCCTCTCGCACTACGTAGGCGACACCATCGGCCACGCCGAAGCCACCAACCCGTCGGTCGCCGAAGAATTCCCCAAACTCGGCGCGAAGTACGGCCCCGTCGTCACCTACGAGGAGAACCCCCACGACCACGTCCGCACCGAGTTCGCCTTCGACGTCAACGAGATCGCCGAACACCGCTTCGCACCACGCAAATACCTCAATCACGTCGGCCTCAACGTCGCCACGACCCTGCTCGCGCGCGCCTTCTTCGAGACCTACGGGCTCGATCTCCACAAGACCGTCAAGGTAGAACGCCGCAATCTCTACGGCTACCGCTGGAGCGTGCGCCACTTCCTCCCGCGCATCGCCTACGCTGAAACCGTGCTCCACCGCGGCAGCCTTCCACCCGACCAACCCTCGCCCGATCTCGACAAGCTCAAAGCCGATCTCGTCCAGTCGGGCCTCGACAACCACTGGGCCCCGTACCGCGGACACGCCGGCCCCGGCACGTACCTGCTCGCCGGTGCGATCTGGATCGCCCCGCCTGTCGGCCCCTTCGCCATGCTCAAAATCCGCGGGCCCAGCGAACCCGCCGAGAACCTCTACGTCGGCAGCGTCAACCATGCCACCGCAAATCTCCGAGCGGATCTCGTCCACCTGCGCACGCCGCCCGCGCTCACCGGCCCCAGGCCCCTGCGCCAGACCACCTTCCCCAACCTCGATCTCGATACCGGCCGGGCAATCCGCCCCGGCGTCTACCGCCTCACCGACGAAACCTACGCCAGGCTGCTCTACACCCTCACCCGGGATCCCCAGCGCAGAATCCCGCTCGGCCTCGAGGAAGATCTGCTGACGTTCTACAGCGATCCCAGCGCTCCCGGCATCCTCAAACGACAGCCCGAAACCTGGGTCGAGATGCAGCGACAACTCGCCGTCCTCAGGACCATGCAGACAATTCCTGAGCCGTAGACACGCCCGCGCGCGTTATTCTGGCGCAACCTATGCGCAGAATGCTCGCCGCCCTGCTCGCCGTCGTCCTCGCGTCTCCCGCCCTTACCCTTTCCGCCGCCGCGCAGGCCCCCGGCAGACACGCCATGGTGGTCACCATCCACCACGACGCCTCCGACGCCGGCCTCGCCGTCTTGAAGCAGGGTGGCAACGCCGTCGACGCCGCCGTAGCCGTCGGCTTCGCGCTCGCCGTCGTCCTGCCTGCGGCCGGCAATCTCGGCGGCGGCGGCTTCATGCTCGTCCGCGACCACACTGGCGCCACCCACTTCCTCGACTTCCGCGAACGCGCCCCGCTCGCCGCCACCCGCGACATGTACCTCGACGCCCAGGGCAACGTCGTCCCTCACCTCTCCACCGTCGGCTACAAGGCCATCGGCGTCCCCGGCTCCGTCGCCGGCCTCGTCTACGCCCGGCAGCACTTCGGCAAGCTCACCCTTGCGCAGGACATGGCTCCCGCCATCCGCCTCGCGAAGGACGGCTACGTTCTGTCCGCCGAAGAAGCCCGCACCCTTCAGGCAAGAAGCCTCAGCCAGTTCCCCGAATCCAAACGCATCTTCCAGCGCGATGGCAACTTCTACACCGCCGGCGACACCTTCAAGCAGCCCGACCTCGCCCGCACCCTCGAACGCATAGCCGCCAAACCAGACGACTTCTACCGCGGAGCCATCGCTCGCGAGCTCGCCGCCGACATGCAGCAGCACGGCGGCCTCCTCACCGAAGCCGATCTCGCCGCCTACAAAGTCGTCGACCGCAAGCCCCTCACCGGCGAGTTCTCCGTCGGCACCGAACACTACGACGTCATCACCTCTCCGCCGCCCTCCTCCGGCGGCATCGTCCTGCTCGAAATCCTCAACATGCTTTCGAACTTCGATCTGAGAAACGCCGGCCCCGATCGCAGCCCCGCCCAGGTCCACCTCATCGCCGAATGCTTCCGCCGCGCCTACATGGACCGCACCGACTACCTCGGCGACCCCGACTACACCACCATCCCCATCGCCCGGCTGATCGCCCCTGCCTACGCCGCCGCCTTCGCAAAAAGCATCGACCCCAACAAACCCACACCCTCAGCCGACCTCAAGCGCCCCGCCGGCTTCCTCCCGCCGCCGCCCACCGGCTTCGACCGCTCCCGGCCCGAGCACACCCAGACCACCCACTACTCCGTCGTCGACCAGGACGGCAACGCCGTCGCCGTCACCTACACCCTCAACGACCTCTTCGGCTCCGGCGTCACCGCCACCGGCCTCGGCTTCCTGCTCAACGACGAGATGGACGACTTCTCCTCCAAGCCCGGCACCCCCAATATGTTCGGCCTCATTCAGGGTCCCGCAAACGCCATCGCCCCCGGCCACCGCCCGCTCTCCTCCATGACCCCGACCATCGTCACCACCCACGCCACCCCAGGCCACCCCGCCGAGCTGCGCCTCGTCCTCGGCTCGCCCGGCGGCGCCACCATCATCACCACCGTCGCCAACGACCTCCTCAGCACCCTCGTCAACGGCCTCACCATCCAGCAGGCCGCCGACGCCCCGCGCTTCCACCACCAGTACCTGCCCGACCACCTCGACTTCGAAAAGCAGTTCCCGCAGCCCACCGTAGAAGCCATGAAAGCCATGGGCTACCAGGTCAATCAGGTCAACCCCGCCGACGAAGGCAAACCCGGCATCTGGGGAGACTCCGAGCTCATCGCCGTCGATCCGGCCTCCGGCGCGCTCACCGGCGGCCACGACCACCGCCACTCCTACGGCAGCATCGCAAGCTACGAAATAATTCGTCCTGCGGTCAATACGGCTCCTCGACCAGCGCCTCCGGCACGGTGATCGATCTCCCCGTCAACAATCCCGCGCCCGTCATCGCATCCGCGGTCCCTGCCGCCCTTCCGGTCGGCTCGCCTGCGACCAGCAGCTCGTTTACCGGAACCGGCTTCGAGTTCCTCTACACCGTACTGGCCGGCAGCCAGAGCGTCGCCCGCTTCAATCTGCAGACGCAAACCGCGGATGCCACCTTTACCCCTTCCCCGTCGCAGGGAGGGTCCTTTACGCCTGCCGCGCGCTGGACCGCCGCCCAGCCGGGAACCGACACCACCGTCGCCGTCGATCTCGGGGAAGATGAAGGAAACGCAATCTACGATATCGACCCGACCGCCGGCACGGGCACGATCCGCGGCGCCGTGACCGGTCCCTACACCGGGTCGTGCCTTGCCTTCACCAATCCGGCGGACATGTTCTCGTTCGATATCGACACGACCGGAAACACACTCGACCACTACACCGTAACCTCGGCCGGATTCAGCTACTCCAACAACCGGCAATACACGCTCAACCACTTCGGCTGTTTCAAGATCAATGGAGGCCTCGCATTCTCCGTCTCCGGTGGTGTCGCTAACCCGACACCCTCTCCCGCGGTGCGGGTCGGCACCTTCGCGCTCCCCTCCAGCTACGGGTACGTCGGTCTCGGCAACGTAGCGCCCGATGCCTCGCTCCAGCGGACCTTCTTCGCCGTCAACTCCCCACCACCGGCTACAGCACTTCAGTCGACAGCATCGAGAGCTTCGACCAGAACACCTGGCTCGCCACCGGCTTCCTGCCGCTCGCTTTCGCCTTCATCGAAGGAACCGGCACATCGTTCACCGTGCCCGACCTCGTCCGCTGGGGACAGGACGGTCTCGCCGTCCTTACCAGCACCGGCCACCTCTACCTCTGCGTAGTCCCGCCATCGTGCCCGGTGAGCTCGCCACCAACCCCGCCGCAACTCTTTCGGCCAGCAGCTCCTCCACTCTGGCGCACGCCTCCGGCAACACCCTGCTCACCCTGACCGGCACCAGCTTCCTGCCCGGCGTCGCGGTGGACTGGAGGAAGCTACCGCACCACCACCATCGTGGATCCGACCCATGTCACGGTGGCGATCCCCGCCAGCGACCTTGCCACTACGGGCACGGCCTCCCTCACCGCGATCAACCCGGGGGCACCCGCCTCCAGCGCCCACCATCACCATCAATTAGAGCGAGACCGGCAAACAGCAAGGGCGACCCGCGAGGGTCGCCCTTTCCATCTGAGATTCACCGTCACTTACCGGATCTGCACCAGATCCGGGTGCTGCTTCGCCTCCGGCGGATCGATATGCGCGCTCTGCGGCGCGCGCCAGTGGTCGATATAACTCACCTGGTGCACGCACGAGATCGTGCAGTGCGGCGCGCAGCTCTTCTCCGTCAGGAACTCTCGCTGCACATCCGCCCGCTTGTACTCGGCCACCGGGATCCCCGGATACCCGCGCTGCTGCGAGCAGTAGTGCACCAGCCCGTTCTCGCAGATGTACAGATAGCGCGCCCCCGCGCGGCAGCGCCAGTGGTTCGGCTCGCCGTTCGCGATCGCCTCCTGGAAATGATTGAACCGCGAGTAAGACCGCCGCGTCAGGCTGCGCACCTTATCCCACACCGTTCGCTCTTCCTCACCCAGCGGCTTCAGCTGCCCCGACCCGTCGTGAATGATCCCGATCGTCGACGAAAATCCCAGCTCCAGTGCCCGCTTCGAGATCGTCAGCGCGTCCTGCGGATGGGCAATCCCGCCCCCCACCACCGAGTTGATGTTCACGTGGAAGTCCGCATGCTCTACCAGCATCCGCAGCTTCGCGTCCAACACCTTCAGCGACTTCTTCGACACCTCATCCGGCATCACGTTGTCGATCGAGATCTGCAGATGGTCGAGCCCCGCGCGATTCAGCCGCTCGATCCGCTCCGGCATCAGCAGATAGCCATTCGTAATCATGCCCGCGATCGCACCCGTCTTGCGGATGCGCGCGATCACCCGGTCCAGCTCCGGGTGCAGCAGCGGCTCGCCCCCCGAGATCGTAATCACCGACGTCCCCAGCCGCCCCAGCTCGTCGATCCGCCGCTCCATCTCGTCGATGGCGACCGCATCCGAGTGATCGTCGAACTCATTGCAGTACGTACACGCCAGATTGCACCGCCGCATCGGCACAATATGCGCCATATACGGGTGCGACGTGGATGCCAGAGCCGAGCCGATCGAGCCCAGCTCACGCAGATTTCGGGTGACCGCCTTCAGACGCCGCCGCGCGTTCATCGTCCGCTGCACCGGCGCGAGCATCTTCGCTTCAGCCATGCTCCCAGTATAAAGCCGCAGAAAGACTTACACCGATTGTCCCCGCTGCCACCGATCAAGACAGATTGAGAAACAAAGCAGTGAAGAAACAAATCTGCTCTGAATGCTGAAATCCGCACCTCCGGCGTCAAGCCTTTGTCAGGCGGTAACGATCAGATAGGCGAAAGCCCGGAGATCCGCTCAGCCAGCCCCGGCGCGAACGGCAACTCCAGCGACGACTTATGCTTCACATCCGGCGTCACCGTCAACGTGCGCTCCTGCTTATCGCGCAGCAGCATCACCTGTACCGGACGCCCCTTCGCTTCGTGCACAACCTTCAGCCAGTCGCCCGGCGTCCGCAGCTGTCTGCCGTTCGCCCGCAGCACCACATCGCCGGCGCGCATGCCGGACAGCGCCGCCGGGCTGCCGTCGGCCACACTGCGCACCAGCAGCCCCGTGCCGCCCGCAATCCCGAAGTACTGCGCCAGCTGCGGCATCATCGCCTCCAGCATCGCGCCCGTGTACGTCGGGCTGGTCAGCAGACTGCCCAGAAAACTCTTCGAATACCGCGACGTCGGCGCAGGGCCCGCCGCCGCCGAACCCATTGCCCCCGCATCCCCCGACGGCAGCGCGTTCGGCGGAGCCTGTGGCCCCGGCATGCCCGCCCCCATCGCGGCACCCAGATGCTGCTCCCACGCCTCATGCTCCAGCTGCGCGCGGTCCGCCATCGGCGCGGCCACCGTCAGCGTGGTGCCGTCGCGGCCAATCGTCAGCGAGACCACCCGCCCCGGCGCGCAATCGTGCAGCAGACGCCGCAGCTGTTCTTCGCCTTCAATCGAAGTCCCGTTCATCTGCAGAATCACGTCGTGCTCGCGCAGACCCATCTTGCCCGCCGGCCCGTCATGGTCTACCCGGATAATCTCCGCGCCGCGCGTATCCTTCAGCTTCAGCGTCGTCACCTGATCGTCGCCCACATCGCGTACGTCGATCCCCAGATATCCCGGCGGTCCGCCGCCCCGAATCGCCCCATGCTGCGGCCCCGAAACATGCGATCCAGCCTCATGCGAAGCCGCCGCCAGCGGCACGCACCCGCACGCCAGCATCCCGGCCAGCACGCACGCACCCCATCGCCGCTCCACCCTCAATCGCAACGCGTTCACTCCGCAACCCGGTCGAGACTACACGAACTTATTGAATGGACGACGAACCCGCCAGCGCCGCCGTCGAGACCGTACGGATATACGGATTCGCATCCCGCGTCGAAACCGTCCGCAGCACCTGACGCACGCTGGTATCGGAGTTCACCGGTTCCAGCAGCGACACCGCCCGCGTCCGCACGCTCGCGCTCGTATCCGTCAGCAGCGCCTGCAGCACCGCATCGCGCACCGAGTCGTCCTGGGCCACATACGGCTGCAGCCCCTCGAGCGCCTTCACCCGCACGCCGGGATTCTTATCCGTCCGCAGGCTGGTCAGCAGCGCCGCGCGAATGCCGCTGCCATCCGCATCCACCTTGCACTCATGACCGATCTTGCACTCGTCCGCAAGATACGACACCGAATCCACCCGCACGTCATTCGACGTCGCCGCGTGCGTCCCCACCATCAGCAGATGACGGATCTGCGGGTCGTCCAGCGAGCCCTGCGCCATCTCCGGCACCACCCGGTTGTAGCTCACCTGCACCAGATCGCCGGGCAGCTGGCTGATTGCCGAGATACTGGAGATGCCGCCGCCTGTCTGATCCGTCACCACCAGCGCCGGACGCTTCACCGGCGCATGCGCCACCTGCCAGCGATACGTAAAGTTGCCCCCGAGGAACCCAACTCCCATCAGCAGCGTCGCCAGCGCCGGCGCGCTTCGCAGATGACCGAACCACGCTGCCGCATTCGCCTGCAGACGGGTCAGCAAGCCATGCTGCGGCATCGCGTCCAGTGCCTCGTCGAGCCGCATGCGGCTCTGCGCCAGCAGATTCGGATCAGGATCGTTCATCGGGTAGAGCTCGAGCGCCGCATGCATCTGGCGCAGCTCTTCAAAATCGCGGGCGCAGCCTGCGCAACTCAGCAGGTGCTGTTCCAGCCCGATGGCATCCGCGTCCGGCAACTCGCCGCACGCCGCCAGCACGATCGTGTCGCGTGCTCCTTCACAGTTCATGGTGCTCGCCTCTAACCAGCCTCAAAATGGTGGTGCCGCTTCATCTCCCGGTTCTTTGCCCGGTGAGCCCTGCAGAACACAGTGTTTCTGGCCCGACTGCCTTTACCGCCTTTTACTGCCCGCGCATCTCCGCCAGGTTGAGACGCAACTTGCGGGTCGCGCGGAAGAGCGTATTCTTCGCCGTCTCTTCCGTCGTCGAAAGCATCTCGCCGATCGTGCGCAGCTTCAGCCCCTGATAATGCTTCAGCTCGAAGACCGTACGCTCGCGCGGCGTCAATTTGTCGAGCGCGTCCGCAATCCGCTCGCCCATCACCTTCCGGTCCAGCTCCCGGCCCGGGTTCGCCATCGCCCGGTCGTCCGTGATATTCGCCATCAGGTCCATCTCATCGCCGGCCGAGTCCGTCACGGTGGCAGGATCTTCCCGGCGCGACTTGCGCCGCCGCAGCTGATCCAGACAAAGATTCGTCACGATCCGGTAAAGCCACGTGTAAAACGAGCACTCAAAACGAAAATTACCGAGGTGCCGGTACGCCTTGATGAACGCCTCCTGATGCACGTCCTGCGCGTCCTGCTCGTTGCCCAGCATGTGCAGCGCCAGACGCAGAACGCTCTGATCGTAGCGCCGGACCAGCGTATCGAACGACGCTCGTTCGCCCCGCTGCGCCTCACGGATCAGTTCATCGTCCTCGATGCGCTGCTGCGCCCGCGCTTCCAGCTGCGCCTGCGTCATCTTCGCCCGAATGCCGGTTTGTGCCGCCGCTTTAGCCACGCGCGTCGATTCTACGCCCCCGGCAATCCCGAAAGCCAGACCACCGGGAGCTGCCGCCCCCACCCCGGGGCGTCGCAGCGCCGCCATCACCGGCGACACCTCATCCTCGATACGCAAACCAATCGCTTCAGCGCCCATCTGTTCTTCCGACTCCGGAGTCAGAAATCAAGTTCTCTCCACATAGACCCGGCCCGGCGGAAAAGGTCATCACCGCGCCGCCGCTGCGCCGTATCCCACGAAAGTGGTGTGCGCCGCCAACCCGCGCCCGGCAACAGGGCAGCCGTCTTTACGCTCTTACTTGTCAGGTCATGCACGCCGGTACACGCCCCACGGTGACCGCAAGGCACGACGACACTCCCCAACGAGGACCCCCATGTTTACGAGACTTTTTTCGTCCGCTTCGACCGTCACCCCCTCGCCCGCCCTGCTCTCCGCCCGCGGTACCCGCCGCGTCGTCGACGTCTTCGCCGATGAACCCGAGGCTCTGCCGCCGATGCGCGTCGAAGAGGTCTTCGTCCACACCTCGATCTCCAGCCAGCGCGCTGCCGTCCGGGCGGAAGTCGCCGCCCCGTCTGACTCCGAACCGGTGCCCGAACCCGTCGAGCCCGCCGCGCGCAAGGGTCTGCCGACCATGATGCAGGGCGTCATCCGCAACGGCAGGGTCGAAGTCAATGGCATGCAGAAGTTCCCCGAAGGCACCACCGTCCGCATCATCCGCCAATAGCGTCCGCATCATTCGCCAGGAACGTCCACATCATTCGCCCGCAGCAACCGTTCTCAACCCGCCGGCGTACGTCTACTCCGTCACCTGAAACGAAGAATCTCCGTTCTTTGCCGTCACCCAGGCCAGCCACGCCGCGGCGCTGGCCTGGTCGGGCAGCCAGCCCGCCGAGCCGGAAGCGCCAGATACCGCAGTGGCATTGGGCTGCGCCCCGGAAGCGCCGCTCAGCGCCGCAAACGTAAACTCGCAGTTCTGATAGCCGGTCACGTCCCACAGCCCGCTCGGCGTGCACGTATACAGATTCACCTGCCCCGCCGCATTGCTTACCGGGGCTACCGTGCCGGTGCTGGTGAGCCGCTGATTCTCTACCGCCGCGATCCACGGCAAAATAATTGGCAGCGTCGATGCCGTGCAGCAGTGGGTCACATTGTGCTGCACCGCCCAGCTCCAGGGCGCGCCCGCAGTCCAGCCGGACCTGAAGAACTGCTGGTCGCGCGAGGTTCCCGCCGCAATGTCCGCGTCGCTCGAGAGTACCAGGTACGGGATCGAAAGCGTGGCCTGCGCGGGAGTCACCTCGTTCAACTGAAGCTGCGGCGAGGCGCCCGCATAGATCATTACGCCCAGCACCCGCGATGGCATCGCGTTGGCCATGGTGGCCGCGAGCACGCCGGCAGAGGAAAACCCGTACAGCATCAGCGGCGCATAGATCAATTCGGGGTGAGCCGTCTGGATCGCCAGCTGGTTCAGCGCCGCCGTCAGCGCCCGCGCCGGTCCCTTCGCCGCATTCATCTGCAGGTCCCCGAACGACGCCGCGTAGCACTGGTGCGGAAGCAGCAGAGCGAAATTCATCGACGCCGCGACACGTTGTACCTGGGCGTTCGCGACCAGCTGATTGCTGTCCGCCCGGTCGAAGATCACCAGAACCCCCCGAACCGGAACCGTCGGGTCAAGAATCGAGAGATCGTACACGCACGGGCCGGCCAGATCCTCCCCCGGCAGGGGCGCCACCGACGTCGTCATGCCGCTGCCGCTTGCAACCGGAAACACACCGCCGCCGCACCCCGCCAGCGCCACCGCGGGCGGCACCAGCAGAAACGAGATGGCGATCAGCCGAAGCGCGCCTGCGCGAAGTCGGAACATGGAAAGCCTTCCTGCCTTCATCGACGATCCACAGGTTCGCCGGGCTCGGACGATACGGTCGAACGCGCCCGGAAACCCGGACGTACCGAAAACATAGCATGCGGCAAGTCGCGTTTCCCCCCGCTCCTCAGGAGCGCCCCCACGGTGTGGACCCGACGCACTGCCACGTCCATCCGGTGGAAAAACGCCGCCGTTACACTGGCACATATGTCCCTCTTCCCCCCCGAAGCACCGGGATCTCCGTCCTCCGCACGCCCCGCGCACCCGTCCGCGGGCTGGATTCACGCCCACTGCGACGGCGGTTCGCGCGGCAATCCCGGCCCATCCGGCTACGGCGCGGTCGTCACCGATGCCGAAGGACGCACGCTGGCCGAGCTCTCCGAGTTCCTCGGCACCCGCACCAACAACTTCGCCGAGTACTCCGGCCTGCTCGCCGTCCTCGCCTGGGCGCTCGAACAAGGCCATCCCCACCTCAAAGTCGTCTCCGACTCCGAACTCATGGTCAAGCAGATCCAGGGCAAATACAAAGTCAACTCCGTCGATCTCAAGCCCCTCTGGCAGGAAGCCCGCGACCGCATCGCAAAGCTCGACAAATTCGAAATCACCCACGCCCTGCGCCACAAGAACAAAGACGCAGACGCCCTCGCCAACGCCGCCATGGACCGGGGCACCGCCAGACCAGACCGCGGCGCCGCCAGACCAGACCGGGGCACCGGAGATTCCCCCCGCTCCAGCGAACTCGTCGAATCCCTCCCGCTCCGCCCGAAGCCCGCAGCCGCAGCAAGCCCCGCCAAACCGGCCAAACCCGCCGCGGACACGCCACCCGCCATGCTCCGCGGCTTCACCAAAGGCGGCCAGATCCACCTCCTCGGCAATGCCTCGCTGCCCGACGGCATCTTCGTCAAGATCATCCGCGAATAACCCGCTGCTTCTTAGGCGCTCAAGCCGGCCCGAGAAACATCTTCGCCTCGGCCTGCCGCCGCCGCAGCAGACCCGGCACAATCACCCCCCGGCAGTGATCCCACTCTGCAAACTGCGCCGCCGCCGAGGCAAAGTCTCCCCGGTTCACAAACCGCAGCAGCGTCGAGCGCGCAAGCACCCCCACCCCCAGGTTGAAGGCGAAATCGACCAGCGCATCGAACTGGCACTGCGTCAGCCGCACCGTTACCAGCCGGTTCACGCCCGTCACCGCCGCCGCCACATCGCACGCCAGCAGGGTGGCCGCTTCTTCTTCGGTCAGCGTCAGCCCAGGGTGCACATCCGGTCCGGTGTGCCCGCAGCCCACCGTCCACACGCCTCCCTGGTCCGCGTACGCCTCAAGGCGGAGTCCTTCAAAGCTCTTCGTGAGGGCAAAGCCCTCGTCACTGTACGTGAAGTTCGCCATGCCCGACAGTGTCCTCAGCCGGAGCCCGGAAGGCAAGCAAAAAAGAGCAGTGCTGCAACGAATAAACCGGACAGAAATGGAGGAACACAGAGACTGCCTGTTGGTTCTATCGGTGTGTATCCATCCTGATCTCTTTGATCCGTGTACGCGTTTGCCCACTCGTCAGCCGCTAAGCCTTCGCCAGCTCCGCCGTCAGAATCTCGCTTACCAGCTTGCCGTCCGCACGCAATCCGCTCGCCAGAATCCGCTGCTGCACCACCCGCATCGCCGGCCCGATATCCTTCGGCCCCGGCTTCGTGCCCGCCTGCGCCAGATGATGGATCGCCCCCGCCACCACCTCACGGATCTGCTCCTCATCCGCGGCCTGCGGCATATACACCTCGATCATCGCGATCTCGAGCTCTTCCTTATCCGCCAGCTCCGGCCGCCCACCCTTGCGAAAGCTCTCCACCGACTCCCGCCGCTGCTTCAGCAGCGTACTCAGGATCTGCGTCTCCTCCTGGTCTGTCAGCGGCTCACGCTTATCGATCTCCTTCGACTTCAGCGCCGATTTCACCATCCGCAGCGTCGTCAGGCGATGCTCGTCCTTCGCCCTCATCGCCGAGATAATGTCCTTCCCGATCTTCGCCGAAATCCCCGCGCCGTCACCGCTCTGTACCTGCTCGCTCATACAAAATCCTCAACCCGGATTGTAGCCCCGGGCCCGCAATCAGCCTTCCCCCGCGTCCTCCGTGCGCCTCTCCTCAGCGTCCTTTGCGCTGAGTTCCTTGCCTTCTCCCCAGGCCCGCTAGAATAAAGCCCATGATCCGCAAGACGCGCCTCTTCACCCCCGGACCCACCCCGCTCCTCCCAGCCGCGCAGTTCGCCATGGCCGCCGCCGACATGCACCACCGCACTGCGGAGTTCCGCGCCCTCTACACCCACGTGCTTAAGCAGCTCAAGGCATTCACCGGCACGCAGCAGGGCGACGTCGTCATCCTCTCCTCCTCCGGTACTGGGGCCATGGAGGCCTCCGTCTCCAATCTCACCTCGCCCGGCGACCGCGTCCTCGTCCTCACCGCCGGCAAGTTCGGCGAGCGCTGGTCTGCATTAGCCAAAAACTTCGGCTGCGCGGTCGACATCGTCGAAGCCTCCTACGGCAAGACCTTCTCCATCGACCAGGTCAAAGCCGCCCTCAAGCTCGAGACCCGTTGCGTCTTCGTCCAGGCCACCGAGACCTCCACCGGCGTCCGCCACTGCGTCCCCGCTATCGCGCAGCTCTTGAAAGACGAGCAGAGCGAAGCCCTCCTCGTCGTCGACGCCATCACCGGCCTCGGCACCACCCACCTCAACATGGACGAGCTCGGCATCGACGTCCTCATCGGCGG
>CAXTVJ010000052.1:0-19601 GCA_964247715.1 uncultured Acidobacteriaceae bacterium
CTAGGGCGCACTTGCCTTTGCCTTCACGATCTGAGCCGTCGTAATCGCCTGCCCGATATGCCGCTGCGTATGCTCCGCGCAGTGCACCAGCAGCCCGCCCACCGTCGCAGGAAGCATCTTCCGCCCGACTCCGCGAACCTCCTCGTAAGTCTTCGGATCGAAGCTCCGCACCCGCCGCATCGCCTCACGCAAGCTGGCGCGAAACGCTTCCATCACCTCGGCCGTCCGCGCCCCGGCAGCCATCTCTCCCGCGAGCGCCGCCAGCTGCTCCTCGCTCAATTGCCGCCCTTCCGCATACGTCAGCAACCGGTCGAGACTTCCCACCAGGTGCCGCAGATGAAAGCTCACCGGAGCCACACCCGCGGGCCGCGCGTTCCCCTGCTCATCGGTCAGCGGCGCGCACCAGCGTTCCGCATCCTCGCCCGCCAGCTCCAGCGCATGCAGCACCTGCCGCTTCACGGCATCGACCTCCGTCAGCGTCCCCCGCAGCCACGGCTCTACACTCGCCATCAAAGCCCCTTCCCTGCGCGAAACCTGCGCACCACCTCGGCGACATCCTCATGCTTCCCATCGACTGCGTCATTCATCGTCTGCATCTCGCCCGCGGAGACCTTTCCCGCAAGCCGGTCCACCGCCTTCTGGATCTCCGGATGCCGTTCCAGCGCATCCTCCCGTATCAACGGCAATGCCTCATAGGGCGGAAAGTAATGCTTGTCGTCGTCGAGCACCGTGAGACCCAGCGCACGTATCGGCCCGTCGGTCGAGTTCCCCGCCACGATATCCACCTGTCCTGCCGCGAGCGCGCGATACAGCAGTCCAAGATCCATCACCCGCGGTGTCCCGAACTCCAGCCCATACGCTTTCTCCAGTCCCGCAAGCCCATCCGGCCGCGCCTGAAACTCATACCCGACTCCCAGCCGCATCGCAGCCGCATGCTGCTTCACGTCCGAGATCGTTCGCAACCCGAACTGCCGCGCCTCATCGCCGCGCACCACCATGGCAAACGTGTCTTCAAACCCCAGCCCCGGCTCGACCCGCACCCGATAACGTTGCGCATACAGCTTCGAAATGGTCGCGAGCACCTCAGCCGGATCGTGTGTGGCCGGCAGCGGCTGTTTGAGGATCGCGGTCAGCGCGGTGCCGCTGTACTCGACGTAGCCATCAATTCTCCCGGATACCAGCGCCTGCTGGCACAGGTAGCTCCCTGCCAGGTAGAACCTGCGCCCGACGCGATACTTCGGCTGCCCTTCCGCCGCGAACTCCGCCTCGATCTCCTGGGCGACCAGTTCGCCCAGGACCACCTGCTCGGTGAAGTTCTTCGCGCCGATCACAATCCCCGAGCCACGCGGCGGAGCACAAGCGCTGAGCCCAACCGCTCCCACGGCCAACAACACACGTAGCGTCCAACACCCCACGAAGGTCCTGCCGAAGGCCCCATGGTGCCCGCCCGGCCTCACGCCGTCCCTGCCCTTCACCGTCTAACCTCAACCCTCTTCTCAATCAGTCCAAGCACCCCATCCGCCGCCAGCGCCAGCAGCGCCGCCGGGATCGCGCCCGCCAGCACCAGCCCGTTATCCACCGAAGCCACCCCGCGAAAGATGAGCTCGCCCAGCCCGCCCGCGCCGATGGCGGCGGCAATGGTCGCCACGCCGACACAGGTGACGGTCGCCGTCCGTACGCCGGCGAGGATGACACTCGCCGCCAGCGGCAGCTCGATCTTCCAGAGCCGCTGCCCACCCGTCATCCCCATCGCCTGCGCTACATCCACCAGTGCCGGATCGACGCTGCGGATGCCTGCGTAGGTATTCCGCAGAATCGGCAGCAGCGCGTAGCCGGTGAGCGCCAGGATGGCCAGCCGGGCGGCGTCTTCGCCCAGCCACGGCACCGGCAGCAGCAACCCGAAAAGCGCGAGACTTGGAATCGTTTGCATGATGTTCGCGACCGTGATGACCGGCCGCGCGAGGAATTCATAACGCGTCAGCAGCACGCCCAGCGGAAGCCCGATCGCGATTGCCAGCAGCAAGGCAAAGCCAGTCAGCCACAGATGCTCAAACGTGAGTCGCCCGATCTCTGCGCCATGCAGCCGCAGGAACGGGATCATGCCGGAATTCCGCGATGCACGGACGCCACATACTTCTTCACGTGCTCGTTGTCCGACTTCATCACCTCGCGCGCGGGCAGGTCGGCGACCACCGCGCCGTCTTCCAGAAATATCACCCGGTGCGCCAGAAACAACGCCTCATCCAGATCATGCGTGACCAGCAGAACCGTCTTCGCCACCTTCGCGAGCAGACCCTTGACCATGTCCTGCATCTCGGCGCGGGTCATGGGGTCCAGCGCCCCGAACGGCTCGTCCATCAGCAGGATCTCGGGTTCAGCCGCAAGCGCACGCGCCAGACCGACGCGCTGCCTCTGGCCTCCGCTGAGTTGCCATGGGTAGCGATCCTTCAGCGCAAAATCCAGCCCCGCCATGCGCAGCGCTTCATCAACCCGTTTCGCATCCGGTTTGCCCGCAAGCTCCAGCGCCAGCCCGGCATTCCGCCCCACCGTCCAGTGCGGAAACAGCCCGGTCTCCTGGATGACGTAGCCGGTCTTCCGCCGCAGCTCCAGCAGATTCCACTCGTTTGTCGCCTTGCCGAGAACACGTACAGCCCCGCCGGTCGGCATAACCATGCCATTCACCGTGCGCATCAGCGTGGTCTTGCCGGAGCCGCTGCGTCCCAGCAGCGCCGTCGTTGTCCCCGGGTCCAGTGCAAGCGAAATGCCCTTGAGAATCTGGCGTGGAGCCTCGCCCGGACGCTGCGAGGCCGGCGCGAAGCTCACCTCGGCGAACTCGACGCCGGCCTCGCTCATGCCAGACTCTCCTTCTATTCCGAAGACTCGCCGTGCGCCTCAGGCGCGGTGCCCGCGGGCGCATTCACCGGCGCGTCACCCTGCGGATGAGCGACAGCCTCGGCAGCCGCTTCCTCGGGCGCGGAAGCCGCATTCAGCTCCGCGGAAGTTGGCTCATCCGGCGAAGGCTCTTCAGCCTCCGGCTCACCGGGGGCGGCAGGCGAACTCACCTGTCCCGGCGCACCCTTCACCCGCACCACCGTGATCTTGTCGAAACCTTCCTTGAAGGCCGGCGGACGGAGCCGCTCCGCCATCTTGTGCATCACCTCGTCGGTCACCTGGCGCTCGCGCTTGGAGTTGCGTTCGAGGCAGACCTCCAGCGGCACATCGAAGAAGACCGCCTGCACCTCATACCCGAAGCTCTTTGCCATCTTGATCCACTGGCGGCGCTCGTGCGGGCTCAGGTTGGTCGCGTCGACATAGTTCCACGGCATCTTGGCAATCAATCGCGCGCGCAGCAGGCTGCGCAGCGTCGAGAAGACCAGACCCTGATAGCGCTGGTCGGTAATGTCGTCGAAAAGGATCGACCGCAGCATGTCACTCGAGAGCGGCGAGACTCCGCGGCGCTTGTACCAGGTCGTCTTGCCCGAACCCGGCAGACCGATCGTCAGCACCACATACCCGCGCGGCGACTTGATCGGGGCGGGCGCGGCGGGAGGCGTGCCGACCGACTCCGGCTGCGTCTCCACCACCATGCGGTCACCCTCGGCGGCAGGCTGGAAGCCCTCCGTCGGCGTCGCATCCCACTCCGGAAACTCGGCCGGATCCTTCGCCTTCTCCCCGGGCTCCTCCGGCAGCGCAACCGGCATCTCCACGGTCCGGGCAATCTCCTGCTTTGGGGCAAGCGGTTCTGGATAGGTCGGCCTCAGGGGTGCAGCCTGCCCGGTCGGCAGCTCCTGTCCACTCTTCCCGGTCGACTCCGAATCATTGGGCCCGCGTCTGGAACGTCGTCTCATCTGGTCGATCAACCATGCGCACATCCGGCGCTTCTTCTCTCTCGGTCGGCCGCGCTCGCGTCTTGCCGCGAAACGCACGAGCGGGCGCTCGGAAGTTTCAGGATTGGGCCGCCGTATCGCGTGCTCAGGCAGCGTGCTGACGCCGCGGGCAGCTCCCTATCCTCTAGACAGTGTGTAACACACCCCCAGACCCCTCGGCAAAGCAGTCTCCAGGGAATCCGCCGCGGCGACTCACGCCGGGTAACCTCCTGCCGCTCATCCGTTTGCGCCCGCCAACCGCGTTTGGTAGCCTCCGTGTAGAGCCCGCGCCGCAACGTGCGCAGCCGCCGCTCTCAGCTCACGCCTCACCCACCGCAGCACGCACCCACCTTCAGGAGCTCGCCCAGATGGCAGTCAAAGTAGGAATCAACGGCTTCGGCCGCATCGGCCGCAACGTGTTCCGCACAGCCCTCAAGAATCCCGACATCGAGTTTGTCGCCGTCAACGACCTCACCACGCCCGCGACCCTCGCGCACCTGCTCAAGTACGACTCCATCCTCGGCAATCTGCCCAACGAGATCACCCACACCGACCATTCCATCTCGGTCGACGGCAAAGAGATCAAGGTCTTCGCCGAGCGCGATCCCGCGAAGCTCAACTGGGCGTCCGTAGGCGCCGAAGTCGTCGTCGAGTCCACCGGCTTCTTCACCGACGCCACCAAAGCCAAAGCCCACCTCGGCGAGACCGTCAAAAAAGTCATCATCTCCGCACCGGCGACCAGCGAAGACCTCACCGTCGTTCTCGGCGTCAACGACTCGAAGTACGAAGCTTCGAAGCATCACGTCATCTCCAACGCCAGCTGCACCACCAACTGCCTCGCGCCCGTCGTCAAGGTGCTGCACGAAACCTTCGGCATCGCCTCCGGCATCATGACCACCATCCACAGCTACACCAACGACCAGGTCATCCTCGACACACCGCACAAAGATCTGCGCCGAGCCCGCGCCGCCGCGTTATCCATGATCCCGTCTTCAACCGGTGCCGCAAAGGCTCTCAAGCTCGTCATTCCCGAGATGGACGGCAAACTCGACGGCTTCGCCATCCGCGTCCCCACGCCCAACGTCTCGGTCGTCGACCTCACCTTCGTCGCCGAGAAGCCGATCACCGTCGCGACCGTCAACGAAGCGCTCAAGTCCGCCTCCGAGGGTGCGCTCAAGGGAATCCTCGGCTACACGACGGAAGAGCTCGTCTCCACCGACTTCCGCGGCAACCCGCTTTCGTCCATCGTCGACTCCAAGCTCACCAAAGTCGTCGGCCAAACCGGCAAGGTCATCGCCTGGTACGACAACGAGTGGGGCTACTCCTCGCGCGTCCGCGACCTCATCCTCTTCCTCGCTGAAAAAGGGCTGTAACCGTGAGCCCCGACCTCGACTCGATCCGCGAGCTCGTCCGCGACGCCGACATCGAGGGCCTCATCGCGGACGGCGCTCCGCAGGATGAGTACGACCCCGAGGCCGACGCCTGGTTCGACCAGATCGCCCCGCTTGCGCCTGCGGAGCTCGTCGCCGATTCCCTCCTGCCCGGGCTCGAAGCCCTCTGGCGCAGCGGCTTCGACCTCAACGAAGACACGCTCGCCCAGCGCCGGCCAGAACTGCTCGTGCTCGCCCGGCAGATCGAACGCTTCTTCGGCCCCGCGCCCGAACGCCTCGTCCGCAACGGATAGCCCGTAACGGCTGCTCTAGATCGCCTCGCGATAATGGAAGGGCCGGACAAACCGGCTCTTCCAGAAGTAGGCCAGCACAATGATGCTGGCGGCCGCCGCATAGGCGCACCACAACGACGTAAACGCGTAACGCCGCACGCCCATCACCACCAGCAGAATCAGCAGATTCGCCGCCCCGAACATCACCATGTCCCGCACCTTCGAAAAGAACAGCGAACCGCACGTCGAGATGACATACAGCACCGCCAGCCAGGTGTGGTTCGTCCCCGCATTCACATACACGATGCTGTTCTGCTGCACCCAGACCTGAAGCGGATACGTCATCAGCGCCCACAGCATATACAGGGCGGTGCAAGCGCCGAGAAGGGCAAACGGCAGCATCGCACGCCGGCGCTGCACGTTCGCCTCAAACAGCAATACTCCCAGCGGCAACAGAAACGGAAGCAATCCCTGCGCGTACAGCATGTATGCCTCCGCCGCCGCATGCGTCACGCGGGGAGACAGCACGCCGTCCAGCCCCAGCCACACGAACCCCTCGATAAACTGGTGCACCGCAAACATCGTCGGCAGAGCCGCAAACAGCAGCTCGCGGCGATGCTTCACCTTCGTCAGCGTCACCACGCCGATCGCACCCAGCACCCCACTCCCGACGAAGTTCGCCGCAGCCGAGAAACACATCGTCTCAGATTTCCCCGCCCTTGTTCTGCGATCATACTGAGACGTGTCTCCCCTGTCCGACGAACGCTTCTTCCGAGACGAACGCTTCCTCGGCGAAGCCATGCGCGAAGCTCAGGCTGCCGAAGCCGCCGGTGAAGTCCCGGTCGGCGCCATCCTTGTCGCGCCCGATGGCGAAACCATCCTCGCCCGGGGCAACAATCAGGTCCTCCGCACCGCCGACCCCACGGCCCACGCGGAAATCGTCGCACTCCGCGCCGGCGGCAGCGCCCTGCAAAACTATCGGCTCCTCGGCTGCACCCTCTACTGCACCCTCGAACCCTGCGCCATGTGCGCCGGGGCCATCCTCCACGCACGCCTGGCCCGCCTCGTCTACGCCGCGCCCGACCCGAAAGCCGGCGCCTGCGGCTCTGTCCTCTCCGTCCTCAACCACCCCGCGCTCAATCACCGCGTAGAAGTCTCCGCCGGCCAGCTCGCCGATGAGTGCGGCGCGATGCTGACGAACTTCTTCCGTTCCCGCCGCAGCACCGCCATAAACCTGAGTGCCGCATCTTCGCGAAGCTAAGGTAAGGTGCCTTCCAGACAGACATGGCTGCCTGCCACTTTCCGCAACAATTCGCAGACGACCATGGCTCCTCCCGCATCCCAACCCTTGAGGAATCGAGCAATTATGTCCAACCGTTTTGAAGGCAAAGTCGCCATCGTCACCGGCTCATCGTCCGGCATCGGCCAGTCGATCGCCATCCGTCTTGGCAGCGAGGGCGCGTCCGTCGTCGTCGACTATCGCACCCACATCGATGCGGCCAACGAGACCAAGTCGAAGATCGAAGCCGCCGGTGGCAAAGCCATCCTCGTCTCCGCTGACATCACCAAAGCCGCCGAACTCCAGAACCTCGTCGAGCAGGCGTACACCCAGCTCGGCGGATGCGACATCCTCGTCAACAACGCCGGCGTCGAAAAACACGCGCCCTTCTGGGAGGCGACCGAGGAAGATTACGACCTCGTCCTCAACACCAATCTGCGCGCGGCCTTCTTCCTCTCGCAGCGCTTCGTGCAAAAGCTGATGGCCGCCAAAAAGCCCGGCCGCATCATCAACATCTCCTCCGTCCACGAGGACATGGTCTTCCCCAACTTCGCCAGCTATTGCGCCGCCAAGGGCGGCATGCGCATGCTCATGCGCGACCTCGCCATGGAGCTCGGCCCGTACAATATCACCGTCAACAACGTAGCGCCCGGAGCGATCAACACTCCCATCAACGCCTCGCTGCTCGCCGATAAGCCCAAGCTCGACGCGCTGCTGCGTAACATTCCGCTGGGCCGGCTGGGCGAGCCGGACGATGTCTCCGGGCTGGTCGCGTTCCTGGCCTCAGACGAAGCCGCCTACGTCACCGGCAGCACGTACTTCGTAGATGGCGGATTGATCCGCAACTATAAAGAGCAGTAGTCATTTCGTGACCCTCCTGCGCGTCGCGCGGTCCTCCCGTTGGTCGTACGAATATTGAGAGGCGATCAACGGGAGCATCGTGCGAAGCGTGTATAAGTCACGAAGCGACCGCTCGCCCGGCGCAAGGGCGACTTTGCCTTCGCTCTTATTGATTCACTCCAGAAGCCAGAAACCCGCCGTCCACCACCAGGATCTCCCCCGTCGTGAAGCTCGAAGCGTCACTCGCCAGATAAATCGCCGCGCCCACCAGCTCCTCCGTCTTCCCAAACCGCTGCATCGGCGTCCGCATCAGCAGCTCGCGCCCGCGGTCGCTCTCATCCAGCAGCTTTTGGTTCAGCGGCGTCCGAAACACTCCCGGCGCGATCGCGTTCACCAGCACCCCATCGCGGCTCCACTCCACCGCCAGCGACTTCGTCAGCGCGCCCACCGCCGCCTTAGACGCCGCGTACGCCGCAACCTCTTTCAAGCTCACAAACGTGTTCAGCGACGCGATGTTGATGATGCGCCCCGACCCGCGCTCCAGCATGTGCCGTCCAAATACCTGACATGCCCGCAGCGTTCCCGTCACATTCGTATCCAGAATGTCGTCCCACGTCTCTTCCGTCACCTCCAGCGTCGGCTCGCGCCTGATCCTGCCCGCGCAGTTGATCAGAATGTCGACCCTGTGCAGGCTCTCCAGCACGCCCGCGCAGAGCGCCTCGAGAGTCGCGCGATCCTTGACATCCGACGTCAGCCGCAGCGTCTTTCGGCCCAGCGCCTCAATCTTCTCCGCCGTCTCGTCCACCTGCTCCTGCCGCCGCGAGGTCGCGACCACATCCGCGCCCGCCTCGGCCAGCCCCAGCGCCATCGCGAGCCCGATGCCCGACGTCCCGCCCACCACCACCGCCACTTTGCCGCTCAGATCGAAGAGCCTGTGCCCCATCACCCAACCTTCCAATGCAGCTTTGCGAGAACCTCATCCACCACGGTCTCCACCGGCCGGTCGTTCACCACGCGCACCGCACCGTCCGGCGCCTCCAGCGTCTGGAACTGGCTCTCCAGCAGTTTCGGGTCCATGTATTCATGATGCCGCTCCGCTAAACGCGCCGCGATCAATTCCTTCGATCCATCCAGGTGCACCACCTGCATCGCATCCTCCGGCATTCCCGCCGCCAGCGTCTCGCGATAACTCGCCTTCAGCGCCGAGCACGCCAGCACGCCATCCGTGCCGGTCGCGTACCACCCGCGCAGCAGGCCGTTCAGCGCCGCCAGCCACGGCGCGCGATCCTCATCCGTCAGCGGCGTGCCCGCGTGCATCTTGGCCTTGTTCGCGGCCGAGTGATAATCGTCCGCATCGGCAAACGTCGCCCCCGTACGCTTCGCCAGCGCCTGTCCAATGGTCGTCTTGCCCGACCCGCTTACCCCCATCAACACGACAATCATCGAGACACCTGACCTCCTCAGCCTGACCTGTTCAGCTTAGCCACCCGCCCACGCATCCGCAAATGAGAGCAGGCGAGCTGCCGAATCAAGCAGCCGGCCCGATCTCCTGCCCGAACACCACCAGATCGCCATCCGGACTCTCGATCATGTACTCCCGCTGTCCATACGGCTGGTCCTGCGGACCATGCACCCGCCGTCCCGGCCAGTGCTCCTTCAGCTTCGGCGCGACCTCATCCACGACCGCCTGCACATCCGCGACATCGATGTAGTACCGGAAGTTGCGCTTCCCCCGCGCCGAAGCCTCATTCGGATCATCGGACACCTTCATGATCCGCACCGCCACCCTGCCGCGCGACACATACGCGTATGTTTCCGGTGTTTGAAATTTCAGCTCAAAACCAAGCAGATCCACAAAGAACCGGACCGCTTCTTCGACATCCTCCACATGCATGCAGGGCGTGATCTGATGGAAGTCCCGCTTCTCGTCCACACATACTCCTTTAGGTGCCCATGCGCGACTCATGCGCCCACAGCCCGAGCCCCGGGTTCGAAACGAAGAAGATCTCCTCCCCTTCGACCACATTCCACCCGTCCTTCAACGTGGCCGGATCATATCGCCGCGTGTAGTCCTCAAGATCGCCCCATGCGTAGCCCACGCCCTCAATCTCCGCGCGCGTCAGGCGGCCGGGACAGTAACGGATCGTAAACCGTCCCTCGCTCGAGCCATGGATCAAATGCGCGGCCGCACTCAGATTCGCCGCCAGTTCGGGATCGCTCGTCACTGCGGCAAGCGCGTTTTCGGTCCCGCGATACCCGTGCCGGCGAATCAGGCGGTCGATCTCCGCATCCTCGCCGAACTCTTCCACCCCCGGTGCCAGCACCACAAGTTCCGCCCCATCCGCCAGCGCCATCCGCGTGCGATACACGCTCTTATTCCCCAGCCACGTCGAGCGGAACTCCTCGGGATCGAGATACACGACCGCCTTCCGCACCTCGCGCTCCAGCCGTTGAAAGTTGCACACCCGGCTCAGCTCCGCCGCCCGCTCGAAGGGCTCCGTGCCGGTCCCGATATACAGTCCGCGCACCACCAGCGCGCCCGCCGCATTCTTCCCCACCACCGTCTGCACATACACAATCTCCGGCAACTGCGCCCCGAAGAGCACGCTCGCCTGGTCGAGCACGCGACGCACAGGCGTGTCCGTCCGGCCCATCATCCGCTCCATCCCGTACACCGCCCCGAGGAAATGAGAACGATGAATTCCCAGCGGCCCACCCGTCCCCACGAAGATGTTCTTCGCTCCGTTCGCCATCCCGACCACCTCATGCGGCACTACCTGCCCGATCGAAACGATCAGATCGAAGGGCTCGTCACCCGCGATCCCGTCCCGCAGGATACGGTTCACCTGCGCGGGCCACGGATAGTCGAGCTTGCCCTCGCTCACCTCGTGAAGGAAGTCGCTCGGCACCTCACCCAGCGTGACCACATCGTTGCGCCAGTCGTGGACGTGAAACAGCGCGCGCGGCACCGCGCCGAACATCACCGCGATCTGTTCCCCCGACATCGGCCGGTGCGTGCCAAGCGCCGGCAGCACCGCGGTCAGCCTTGGCCCGAAGTACCGCCACACCATCTCCGTCAGCTGCCCGGCGCGCGAGGGGAAGCGCGTGAAATCCGGCGGCACCGCCAGCACGCGGCGACGCTCGCCAAGCTTCGCCAGCGCCTCACCCAGCGCCGTCGCCATCTCCTCCGCGCTCAACTCCGTGCTCGCCGATCCGGCACCGAACAGCAGGCTCATGCCTCCATGCTAATCCGTGCAGCATCTCCGCATGGCCCTGAATCGGGAATCCCCGCGGCCGCTCAAGCGCCAGGCCTGCAGGCACGAGCGATCAGCTTACGAAAGCTTATAAGCCTTGCGCACCAGCCCCACCGTGAGTTCACCGATGACCTCAAAGGCTTCCTCCTCATCGAGCCGGCCTTCCCCCACCAGGCGCGCCAAAAACGCCGCATCCACACGCCGCGCCACATCGTGCCGCGCCGGAATCGACAGAAACGCCCGCGTATCGTCGTTGAACCCCACCGTGTTGTAGAACCCCGCCGTCTCCGTCGCCTGCTCGCGAAACCGCATCATCCCCTCAGGCGAATCATGGAACCACCACGGCGGCCCCAGCCGCAGCGCGGGATAGTGCCCGGCCAGCGGTGCCAGCTCCCGCGCATACGTCGTCTCGTCCAGCGTAAAGACGATCAACGTAAACCCCGGCTCGTTGCCGAACCGATGCAACAGCGGCCGCAGTGCCTCGACAAAGTCGATCCGCGTCGGAATATCCGCGCCTCGGTCCCGCCCGAACCGCCGGTAGAGCGGCTCGTCATGATTGCGCACACTGCCCGGATGCAGCTGCATCACCAGCCCATCGTCGAGACTCATGCGCGCCATTTCGGTCAGCATCTGCGCGCGAAACAGCTCCGCATCCCCCGGCTCGATCAGCCCCGCGGTCACCCGCTCGAACAGCTCCGCCGCCTCAAAATAAGGCAGATCCGCCGTCAAGGCACTCGCATGCCCATGGTCCGTCGCCGTCGCGCCCATACTCTTGAAGAACGCCCGCCGCGATCGCAGCGCCGCCAGATAGCCACGCCACGTCCCCACATCCTCGCCGGTCCTCTCGCCCAGCGTGCGCACCCCTTCGAGGAAACCCGGAAACTCCGGGTCCACCACCGCATCCGGCCGAAACGTCGGCAGCACTCGTCCGCTCCAGCCGGCCGCGCGAATCTGCCGATGCCAGTCCAGCGGGTCCGTCGCCGCGTCGGTGGTCGCCAGCACCTCGATGCCGAATCGCTCGTACAGCGCCCGCGGCAGAAACTCCGGCGTTGCCAGCTTCGCCGCGATCGCGTCGTAGAACCTGTCCGCGTTCACCGCATCCAGACGCTCCCGCAATCCAAACAAATCTTCAAAGACAAAGTCCATCCACAAACGCGTCGGCGTCCCGCGAAACAGAAAGTAGTGCCGCGCAAAGATGCGCCAGACCTCCCGCGGATCGACACGTGCGGAAGCGGAAGAATCCCCCTCCGGCCCCGCCTGTGTGATTCCCAGCGACTCAAGCGAGATCCCCTGCGAGTACAGCATGCGGAAGATGTAGTGATCCGGCTGGATCAGCAGCGCCGCCGGATTGGGGAACGGCCGGTTCTCCGCAAACCAGCGCGGGTCCGTATGTCCATGCGGCGAGACGATCGGCAAAGACCTCACTGATTCATAAAGCCGCCGCGCCGTCGCACGCGTCCCCGGATCGGACGGGAACAACCTGTCTTCCTGCAGCATGCGTCACCTACCTCAATCCGGCAGCTTAAGAAACAAGGAGGCACCCGGGACGGGTACCTCCTCGTTCGATGCAGATCGGGTCGGCCTACGGGATGTAGTAACGCAGTCCGCCGAAGATCATGTTGTTGGTTGCACGGGGCGATCCGAGGACCGCCGCTGCGCCCGTCGTTGCATTCGCAGCGGAGGTGATTCCAGCCCACGTGTCGCGCTCGAGGTAGCTGTAGTTGAACTGATACCGCAGCGTTCCATACTTGGGGCTGGCGACCACCTTGTAAATAAAGCCGATCGTGCCTTCCTGAATGACACGCGTCGGAGAAGCGCAGTTCGCCGTCGTCGGGACACCGGACACCCCGGTCCCGCCTGTCGCCACCGCAGGAGGAACGTTGACGTTGCAACCCGTGTCGACGGCAGCACGCGAACCATAGCCCACCGTTGCGCCGGCAGCGTTCACGTACGTCGTCCGCTGGTTGTACTCGGCACCATAGTAGCCATACACATCCAGCTTTTTCGAAGGATGCGTCTCGAGCGAGAACAACCCGTGATAGTTGCGGATCGGCGCCAGCGTTCCATCCGGATGAACCGTCACGTCCCCAAGCTGTGAAGCTCCATAACGCGCCGTGCCGTCGCCGAACATGCCCTGGGCGGCAACATCCACAAACCGGCTGCGGAGACGGGCGCTGCCGAAGGCGCCCCCGCCAACCTTTGTGTCCTTCTGCAGGTTGGCCGAGTAGGCGGTCGTCACGCCGGCGCCGTTCACCACCAGCGGGTAGTACTCATCGCGGAAGAACCGCGCCAGTCCACCGATTTCAACGTGCGTGTACTTGCCATCGAACGCGATCTTCGCGAGCACGTCGGGAGCCACGTTGTTCGCGTAGTTCGCCCCGCTGTTGAACAGGCCGCCCGTGGTTCCCGCGCCGCCGAAGATGAAGTTCGAAGGCGCATTCGCCGTCGTGCCCAGCTGGATCTGAGCCTGCTCCATCGACACCGCGACAGTCGTCGCCGCGCCCAGGAACGGGTTGCCGATCTTCTGCTGAATGCGAAGCCCCGGCTGGCGCGCCCAGCTGTAACCTACCTCGTAAGAAGGGTCGATCGTGTTCGGCAGAATCTCGGTCCGAACGTCCGTTCCCCGGCCATCCTCCGTCGCCAGCGTCCAGGTCTGACCGCCCGTCACGGCAAAGCCGCTGTTGGTCTCCGCCTTACCCCAGATCTGCCGCACCCGGAACGTGTAGCTGTTGCTCTGGTTCGAGTTCGACGTCACACCCGCACTCAGGAAGTCCGATTCGAAGTAGCCCGAAAGCTTGAAGTTCTCCGCCCGGCCTTCGAACAATCCGCCCAGACGGCTCTGCCGTCCAGTCAGGTTGAACTCACTGATATGGCCCTCGTTCGAACCCGGAAACGGCGTCGAATTGAAGGGCGTGTTGATATCCGAGTTGATCGAACGCTGCCGCCACACCGACTCCAGCGCGAAGAACCCGACCGGCGTAATCGTCACACCCTTGTAGTGAATCGCCAGCGGGCTGTCGATCTTCTCCGTCAGCTCCACCTTGTTCGCGCTGATCGTCTGCGCCAGACCCGCGTTGGTCGTCTGCAGATCGTTGACGTTCTGCTTCAGCGCCGTCACCGCATCGGAGTTGGCCTGCACCGTCGACTGCACGCTCTGCGCCTGCTGCGTCGCCGTCTGCGCCTGCGCCTCGGCTCCCGCCGCCGACGTCTGCGCCGCCTGCAGGGCGGCCGTCGCCGCTGCGTTCTGCTGAGTCAGCGCATCGATCTGAGCCTGCTGCGCCGCCTGCTTCTCTTCCAGCTCGCGAATCTGACGCTCGGTCGCGGACTCCACATGCGCCCGCGGCTCCGCATGCCGTGTCCTGCGGTGCGCAACATGGTGCTTCCGGGCGGAGCCGCCCGTGCCCTCGCTGACCACGGTGTCCGTTGCGCCATTCTTGCGGTGGATGACCGTCTTTTTAGTCTGACCCGGCGCAACCTTTACCACATTCGTCTGCGACGTCTGCGCCGCCATCGGAAGCGTGCCAACCATCAGCATCGCCGCCATCGCTGCCTTCATCTGCTTCGTCATGGAACCTCTCTGGAGATACACCGTCCACGGAAACACACGCTGCGGCGGGCTGGGCCCGCTGGCCTGCCCTCTCGCATATCCTTGGATAGTTCCACCATACTGAAGTCCGTCTGTGAACATGCCCTTAAGGCAGACCGTATTGACCCAATATTCATATTGGCGGAACCAACCCCGTAAACTCGAAAAGTCCGACGATCCCGACAACACCCGCTCGCTTCAGCAGCCCTCGTTTACTCTCATCGCATGTCATCCTCCCGACTCGCCGCGTGCTGCGCCGTCGCGCTCCTGCCTCTGCTGCCCTTAAGGCTGTCCGCCCAAACGCGCATCCAGACGACTGTCAAAGCGAGCATTCGGGCGAACTTCCAGACCGGTCCCGGCACTGTCTCCGCGCCTCACCTGATTCCCGCCCCGCGCGAGCTCTCCGGCACCTCGATCCAGCCGCTCCCGCAGGGTGTCCGCATCCTCTGCAGCTCCGGCGATCCGGCCGACACCTTCACCGCCCAGGACCTCACCCGCGATCTCGCCGCCCGCCACATCGCCACCGCAGGCGCATTCACGGTGCAACTCGTACGCGGCGCAGTCGCGAACCTGCCCGCCGAAGGTCAGGCAGAGGGCTACACCATCTCCGCCGGCCAAAATACCCTTACCCTTAAGGCGCCCAACGCCGCCGGCCTCTTCTACGCCGCGCAGACCGTCAAACAGCTCATCACCGGCGAAGGCGCCGACGCCTCCATCCTGCTGGCCACCATCCGCGACTGGCCCGCCATGCCGTACCGCGGCATGCACGACGATCTCTCGCGCGGCCCCGTCCCCACGCTGGCCTTCCAGAAAGAACTAATCCGCACCCTCGCCGCCTACAAAATGAACGTGTACTCGCCCTACTTCGAGCACACCCAGCAATACGCCTCCAATCCCCTGCCCGCGCCGCCCGGCGGCAGCATCTCCGCCGAAGACGCCCGTGAGCTGGCCGCCTGGGCCGCGCAGTACCACGTCATCCTCGTCCCCGAGCAGGAGGCCTTCGGCCACCTCCACCACAACCTCACCTGGGAGGCCTACCAGGATCTCGCCGAAACCCCGCACGGGAGCGCCCTGAGCCCCTCACAGCCAGGCTCCCTGAACGTCATCTCACAGGAGTTCACCGAACTCGCAACCCTCTATCCCGGCCCTTTCCTGCATATCGGC
The DNA here is from genome assembly GCA_964247715.1 of uncultured Acidobacteriaceae bacterium. Taxonomy (GTDB): domain Bacteria; phylum Acidobacteriota; class Terriglobia; order Terriglobales; family Acidobacteriaceae; genus Edaphobacter. Next base: position 15,653 of record CAXTVJ010000052.1, read on the forward strand.
GCGGACGAGACCGTCGACCTCGGCCTCGGCCGCACGAAAGCCGAGGTCGATGCACGCGGCCTCGGCCCCGTCTACCTCGACTTCCTTCAGGCCATCGACCAGAAGCTCGCCCCGCTGCATCGCCGCCTGCTCTTCTGGGGAGACATCGCCCAGACCATCGTCCAGGGCGCCACCGCCTACGGCACCGTCGGCGCGGCGCCCGCCGATCACCCTGATCCCAGCCTGCTCAAGAACCTTCCGCCACAATTCAAGAAAGACACCATCGCCGTCGCCTGGTGGTACTCCCCCCACCCCAGGGGTGGCTTCAGCAAGTTCCTTACTCCCTTCACCGACGCCGGCATTGAGACCTGGGTCGCTCCCGGCGTCGCCTCCTGGTCGGTCGTCTTCCCCGACGACAACGACGCCCTCGTCAACATCCAGCAGTTCGTCGCCGAAGGCCAGCGCCAGCACTCCACCGGCACCCTCACCACCGTCTGGTGGGACGACGGCGAAGGCCTGCCCAATCAGAACTGGTACGGCCTCCTCTTCGGTGCCGCCGCCGCCTGGCAGCCCGGTGAATCCTCCATCCCGCACTATCAGGCCGCCTTCGGCCAGGTCTTCCACGGCGACCTCACCGGCGATCTCGATCAGGCCCAGCAGGAGATCATGCTCTGCCACGCCCTGCTCCGCGACCAGGCCAAGGCAGGCGACGGCTCCGACGGCCTGTTCTGGATCGACCCCTGGTCCGCCGACGGACAGCGCACCGCCGCCAAGATCCGTCCCTTCACCCACGACCTCCGCCTCCACGCCGAACGCGCCCTCACCCTCATCGCCCAGGCCCGCGCCGCCTACCCGGCCTCCGCCGCGAACCAGCCAGCCGCGCCCCAACCTGCTGTCTACGATCCCGCCAACGCGTTCCCGTCCAACCCCACCGCCCTCCGCCACCCCGAAGCCATCGACGCCCTCGAACTCGGCGCCCGCCGCCTCGACTTCATCGGCCTCAAGTTCCAGCTCAGCGATGAGATCGTCGAAGGCTACGCCCGCGCCCAATCCGAGCTCGCCAGCACCGACAAGAAGACCCACGCGCAGACCTTCAACCAGCTCAACGACCTCCGCGGACCGAACGGCCGCCTCGAAGACCTGCGCGACACCCTTTCGCTCCTGCGCGAGCTCTATCAGCAGTCCTGGCTCCGCACGAACCGCCCCTACGCCCTGCGCCCGGTGCTCGAGCATTACGACTTCACCATCCAGCAATGGCAGGGTCGGATTGAGAAGTTCCGTTCCGCCGAGCGCCAGTACACCGACTCGAAATCTCTGCCGACAGCATTTGACCTCGGCCTGCCACCATCGCATTAACCCGCGAAGCGTCCAAAACCCCACGAGGGTCCTGCCGAAGGCCCCGTGGTGCCCGTCCGGCGTCAGGACCCGGTTGCTGTTGCTTCTGAAAGAGCGCCTTTGACCCGACTAAGTCCCATCGATCTCGCCATCGTCGCGGCCTATCTCCTCGCCATCACGCTCTTCGGTCTGCGCTTTGCAAAGCGAGGCAAAAAGCAGGGCGGCTCGCTCCGCACCTACTTCCTCGCCGACAACGCCATTCCCTGGTGGGCCATTGCGCTCTCCATTGTCTCGGCCGAGACCTCCACCCTCACCATCGTCTCCATCCCCGGCGTCGCCTTCGCCGGCAATCTCGGCTTTCTTCAGGTCGTCCTCGGCTATCTCGCCGGCCGCGTCGTCGTGGCCTTCCTCTTCCTCCCGCGTTACTTCCGCGGCGAGATGCTCACCGCCTACCAGCTCATCGACCGCCGTTTCGGCCATGCGCTGCACAAAGTCACCGCCGGCCTCTTTCTCGCTACCCGCGCTGCGGCCGAGGGCGTCCGCGTCTTCGCCATCTCCATCGTCGTCGGTATCGCCATCGGCACCGGCGACACGCTCTCGATCGCCATCATCTCCGCGCTGACTCTGCTTTACACGTTCGAAGGCGGCATGGCCGCCGTCATCTGGACCGACGTCGTCCAGATGATTCTCTACATCGCCGGGACGCTCGTCGCCTTGTGGACCTTAGGCGCCCATGTGCCCGGCGGCTGGACCCACATCCACGCCGTCGCCGCGCCCCTCGGCAAGTTCCACTGGCTCGACTTCTCCCTCAACCTCACCACGTCCTACACCTTCTGGGCCGGCCTGCTCGGCGGAACCTTCCTCACCATGGCCTCACACGGAACGGATCAATTGATGGTCCAGCGCATGCTCGCAGCCCGCAACCTCCGCGAGTCCCGCCTTGCGCTCCTCAGCTCCGGCGTCGTCATCTTCGCCCAGTTCACCCTCTTCCTCCTGATCGGCGTAGGCCTGTTCGTCTTCTACGGCATGGCCGGCGTCCCGAACAGCTCGATCCTCCACCTCAGCCCCGACCGCATCTTCCCCACCTTCATCGTCCACGAGATGCCCCACGGCGTCGCCGGCCTGCTCGTCGCCGCCATCCTCGCCGCCGCCATGTCGAACCTCTCCGCCGCCCTCAACTCCCTCGCCAGCACCACCGTCGTCGACTTCTACGTCCCCTGGCGCACCCGCTCTTTCGCCAGGAAGCGTCACTCATCGCCCAGCGAAAGCCGTCATTCCGGACAAAGTCCGGAATCTCCGTATTTGCCTTCCACCCTCGAACCACAGCGGCTCAACACCACCCTCATCTCCCGCATCGCCACCGTCTTCTGGGCCGTCGTCCTCTTCCTCATCGCCTTCTACTCCATCCAGGCGGGAGGCAAGGGCCACGTCGTCGAAACCGGGCTGTCCATCGCCTCGGTCGCCTATGGCTGCCTGCTCGGCGTCTTCCTCCTCGGCACCCTCACCCGCTACGCCACCGAGCTCGGCGCCATCCTCGGCATGATCTGTGGCTTCGCCCTCAACCTCTGGCTCTGGCAGGGAACCTTCCCCATGCATCTCGGCGCGCTCATCATCCCGCACATCGCCTTCACCTGGTTCGTTTTCATCGGCTCCGTGGCTACCTTCGCCCTCGGCTCCCTCTTCAGCTTGATTCCCACCCGCAAACCTCAAACCCTCGCCGGCATCCTCCTCCTGCTGAGCCTGGCAGTCTCCGCATCCGCGCAGGCTCCGTCCCCCGACTTCACCCCCGTTTCCACCCTCCTCAACGACGCCATTGCCGTCCACAAACTTCCCGGAGCCGTGGTCGTCATTGGACACAACGGCCACATCGTCTTCGAGCAAGCCTACGGCCTCCGCAAGCTCGCCGGAGAACCCGGCCCTGACGGCACCCCATCCGCCCTGGAGCCCATGACCGAAGACACCCTCTTCGACATGGCCTCGCTCACCAAGGTCCTCGTCACCACCACCGCCGTCCTCCAGCTCTACGAGCAGGGCAAGCTCGGCCTCGACGAACCCGTCGCCAGGTACCTCCCCGACTTCGCCGCCAACGGCAAAGCCAGCATCACCATCCGCGAGCTCCTCACCCACTACTCCGGCCTGCCCGAAGACGTCGACCTCAAAGACCTCTGGGGCCTCGCCGCCCCCGACAAAGCCGAAGGCATCCGCCGCGCCCTCGCCGCCGTCCCCTACGGCCCACCCGGCCAGACCTTCAAGTACTCCGACATCAACTTCATCACCCTGGGCGCGCTGGTTGAGAAACTCTCGGGGGAACCGCTGAACATCTACGCCTACCGGGAGATCTTCACCCCCCTCGCCATGGACGATACTGCCTACCACCCACTTACTAATGCCTGTACTCCAAAACATGTTGTTGGGTCTGCAGTCGAGTACCTGGACAAATGGAACCACAGAGATTCCCTCTGCTCAGGCTGGAAGCCCGGTATCCTGATACCTCTCACCGCGCCCACCGCTCACGACGACCAGGGCACCCTCGCCACCAACCCCGACTTCGACCATCTTCTCCGCGGCACCGTCCACGATCCCACCACCCGCCGCATGGGCGGAGTCGCCGGACACGCCGGCGTCTTCTCCACCG
>CAXTVJ010000053.1:0-17818 GCA_964247715.1 uncultured Acidobacteriaceae bacterium
TCGCCCACATACACGATCTGGAACCGCCGCTCGAGCGCCGCATCCTTCTCGATGTACTTGCGATACTCGTTCAGCGTCGTCGCTCCAATCGCGCGCAGCCCGCCCCGCGCCAGCGCCGGCTTCAGCATGTTGCTCGCGTCCATCGCGCCCTCAGACGCACCCGCGCCGACCAGCGTATGCAGCTCGTCGATGAACAGGATCACCTCGCCGTTCGACTCCTCAATCTCCTTCAGCACCGCCTTCAGCCGTTCCTCGAACTCGCCGCGAAACTTAGCGCCCGCGATCATGCTCGCCAGATCCAGCGCCACCACGCGCTTGTTCTTCAGCGACTCCGGCACGTCTCCCGAAATCACCCGCCGCGCCAGCCCCTCCACAATCGCCGTCTTGCCCACGCCCGGCTCTCCGATCAGCACCGGATTGTTCTTCGTCCGCCGCGACAGCACCTGCACGACACGCCGAATCTCCTCGTCGCGCCCAATCACCGGATCCAGCTTGCCCCGCCGCGCCAGCTCGGTGAGATCCTTCGCATACTTCTCCAAAGCCTGGAACTTACCCTCCGGCGTCTGATCCGTCACGCGGCTAGACCCGCGCACAGCCGATAGCGCCTTCAGGATCGCGTCATGCGTCGCCCCGAATGCCTTCAGTGCCCCCTGAACCGCGCCGTTCCGTTCGTCCGCCAGCGCCAGCAGCAGATGCTCGGTCGAGACATACTCATCCTTGAAGTGCTCCGCCTCCTTGAACGCCTGCTCCAGCACCTTGTTCAGCGCGCTCGACATCGAGGGCTGCGCCCCACCCTGCACCTTCGGCAGCTTCGTGATCGCCGCGTTCACCCCGGCCGTCAGCTGCTCCACCGGCACGCCGACCTTCTCGAGCACCGGCAGCACCACACCCTCGCGGTCTTTGAGCAGCGCCGCCATCAGGTGCACCGGCAGCACCTCCGGATTGCCGAACTCCCCGGCATGACTCGCCGCCGCCTGCACCGCTTCTCCCGACTTCACCGTCAACCGTTCCCAACGAATCGCCATCGTGCTTCCCTTCCGAATCCTGTCGTTTGCCTTCCAGAGACGCCTTACCCGGCAGAGCTCGGCCGTGGTCAGGGCGCCTTGCTCCATCTTCCTGCTCCACGGAAGAGGCTGAGATCCACACCTGCTCTCTTCCCGCAGGCAGGAGGACGACGGCGATCCGGCAGCATGGAAGCCGCTTCCCGGGCTGCTACCAATAGATAAGATGCATACCTTCCTCGTGAGTTTCACGAGATGTGACAACGCTTCACTAAGATTTAGCACGAGGCGGCCTGACATGCGGACGCCCCGCTTCTCGCTTATCTGCATCTGAGAGGGGCATCTCACACGCGCGCTCCCCTGATTCGTCGCTCTATAACCTCCTCTTCTCCGGAACCCGCCGCGCACGCCAGGCCCGCAGCAAACCGCGGTAACCCTGAATTCTTCAAAAGGCACGCCTGTCGCTCTCCTGCCCGCGTCTCCCGAGGACCTTCATGAATCCACTCCATCGTCGCTCGTCTGCCTGCCTGAGTGTCTGCGCTTCCGCCTCGCTCGCCCTGCTCACCGGCTGCAGCGGTGCCGCGTCGAGTTCCGAAACTTCCGTCACTCCGCCGGCTGCCCCGCAGAATCTCTACGTCGTCCAGCAGAATTTCAGCAGCTCATCCCCCGGCAGCGAGCCCTACGCCATTCCCGCCTCCACCGCCATTCTGGTCTTCCCCACCTCCTCCACCGGCAGCGTGAGCCCGTCAATCACCATCACGCCTCCGGCCGGATTGCTCCTCGACACCGTCACCGCCGACACCTCGGGCAACGTCTACGCCGCAGGCTATCTCCAGACCCCTGAGGCACCCGCCGAGATCGCTGTCTTCCCCGCCGGATCGACCGGTGCGGCCACGCCGAGCCGCATCCTCACCGGCAGCAATACCCTGCTCTACGAACCCCAGACGCTCGCCGCCGACAGCTCCGGACAGATCTATGTCGGCGACGTGGATGTCTCCGTCGCCGTCTTCGGCGCCGGGGCCACCGGAGATGTCGCCCCCACCCGACGCATTACCGGACCGCTCACCGATCTGTTCTCGGCAACCTTCGGCGTCGCCGTCGATGCCAACGGGGGTATCTACATCTCCCAGGACACCCTTGCATCGCAGGAGGTCGACGCCTTCGCTCCCGGAGCGAACGGCAACGTCGCCCCTGCCCGTGTACTCACAGGCAGCGCCACCGGTTTCGGCGTGCCCTTCGGCCTCGCCACCGACAGCTCCAACAACCTCTACGTCACCTATGGCCATGAGACGCCCGGCGTCGCCATCTTCCCGGCAACCGCTGACGGAAACGTCGCCCCATCCCGGGTCATCTCGGGTGCCGCCACCACGCTTCTTAACCCCACCAGCGCAGCGATCGACAGCGCCGGCAACCTCTACGTGCTCGATATCGGAGAGACCGCCTCAGGCCACGGAGGCAGCCCCTCTATCAAGGTCTTCTCGCCCAACGCCTCCGGCAACGCCGCACCCGCGTCCACCATCACGTCTGCTGCGTGGACCTACTCCGGGAATGCCACCCTGGGCATTCACTAACCAGCCAGCCTCACCCGGGAAGAGGCAGCGGAAACGACCCGTTGACGCGGCCCTCATCCACAGCGCCCTGCCGCATCAGCCCCCTGCCGAGTTCAGCCCCCATGCCGAGTCAGCCCCAGTCCGCCCTCACCACCCTCACCGCCGCCCTCCTGCTCGCGGCCACCGGAGGCCTCACCGATGCCATCGTCTATCTGAACCACGGACACGTCTTCGCAAACGCCATGACCGGCAACGTCGTCCTCTTCGGCATCTCCGTCCTCAACGACAAGTGGCCGGATGTCTTCCGCCACCTCACCCCCATCGCCGCCTACCTTCTGGGAGTCGCCGCCGCCCGCGTGCTGCACCACTCCAGGATCCGTCGCGCCGCCCTGCTTGCGCTCCTGCTCGAGATCGCCGCGATCGCCGCCGTCGGCTCCCTGCCCGGGGGCATCCCCGCCATCGCCTACGTCCCGCTGGTCGCCTTCGTCTCCGCCTTCCAGGTCGCCACCTTCCGCCGCGCCGGCAGCATCGACTACAACTCCACCTTCGTCACCGGCAACCTCCGCACGGTCGCCGAAGGCTTCACCGACTCCTTCATCGCGCGCGATCCTGCCCAGCGTTTCCTCGCCCGCCACAAAGCCCGCGTCATGGGCGCCATCTGCCTCTGCTTCCTCGCCGGTGCCGTCGCCGGAGCCGCCGTCGCCCCGCGCTTCCCCACTCACGCCCTGCTCTTCGCCGAACCCACCCTGCTCGGCGCCCTTGCCCTCACTCGGTTGTCCCGCAAAATCGCCTGAGCTACCGCGCTGCGCTACACTCAGCGCAGGCAAGTGGCCGTGGTTGCGCGCGCGCCGAACGAACGCGGTCGTCGAGAGACTCAAACGCGCAGCACCACACAGACGTTCCCCGGCAAGACGGACAAACTCCTATGCTCTCGATCCCGCTGCTCGCCCTGGCCCTGAGCCTTCAGGCCGCCAACCCGGCTCAAACACCTGCTCAGACCCAGACCCCGCTCATTGCTCCGGCGCCGGCCACTGCCGCATCCGTTCCCGCGCCCGAGAACCCGGCGGTCACGACGCTTGCCCGCACGATCTACGCGCAGATGCGTCTCGGCAAGGTCGATCCCGCTCTTCTCACCGACCAGATGAACAAAGCGCTCACACCGGAAGCGATCGCCCGGCAGAAGCCTGTCTTCGACCAGCTCGGCGACCCTGCCCAGCTCGTCTTCCTCTCCGGATCGAAGATCCCGCAAGGCACCTTCTACCGATACCGCGCCACCTTCCCCGAGGCCGCTCTCGAGGTCCAGATCTTCATCGACAACAACGGCAAGGCAGGAGGCTACTTCCTCAAACCGCTCTAACCCGCCCCGACGAGCGCAGCCGCTTCATCTTCCGTGGACCCCATGTCATGCCGAGCGTTCTGCGCCTGCAGTAAAAAGCGCTTCAATCGATCGTCAGCGTGAAATTGAAGCTGTTCTTGGAATCGAAAGAGCTGATCGACTTCGTCTTGCTCTTCTTCCCATCCACCTGGGCCCAGATCTCATAGTCCGTACTCTGCGCCAGCTGCACGAAGCGATACGATCCGCTGTCGTCCGTAAGAGCGCTTCGCACCGACTGATCTTTGTCGTCCTTCAGATAAACCACCGCGCCCTTCAGCGCCGCGCCGCCCTTACTCTCCACCTTGCCCTCAACCACCCGCATCGCCGGCCCGCGCTGCGCCTGCGCAGCCTGCTGCAGCCCGCTGACGCCGAGCGCCAGACCAGTCACCATCCCGGGCAGCGCCAACCCCAGTACCAGTCCGCGCACGCGTCCGCTCCTCACCAGCGCCCTGCCCCGCTCGATCCGCACATCCCGACGCCCTGAGCTCATCATGCCCCTCAGTATACGGAGGACCCCCTCAGGCGTCCTCGTCATCTTCCGCCACATCGTGCGACAGGTCCTCGTCGTCATAACCTTCGGCGTCCACGGGGGCAATCTCCAGCGGGTCCACTGACACGATCTCGAGCTCGGTCCCGCACTCGTCGCACACCACGGTCTCGCCCTCTTCTACCTCATCCACATCGATCGTCAGTGGGTTATCGCACTCCGGACAAACCTTTGCCGCCATCTTCTCTCCCCCAGACTTCTTCCATCGTCGGTTCCGGGCCATAGGATGTCCGCTCAGGCGTTTCGGTCGCGCTGACCGAACACCCGCGACCTCCGCGTGGCCTTCCTCTTTCAACCCGGTATAGCACCCATGGACGCGGAACCAGGCGCATCGGTTTGCCGAACCGCCGCGAATCGCCAAAATCTTCTGCGCCCGGCACCGCCGGCAGCTGACGTATCATCACCCAACAGGCAAGGCGCACGACCCGCAAAGCCATCCCTCCTCAGGATCACGATGATGAAACTGGTTCTTCCCGCTACTCTCCTGCTCGCCTGCACCGCCGCCGCCCAAAGCGCGCCCGCGGATCTTCAGCCTGCGCCGCAGGACCCCGCCATCGCCCAGGCGCTCACCCAAATTTCCCCCGGCCAGATCCAGGCCGACATCGCGAAGCTCGTCTCCTTCAACAACCGTTCCACCCTCTCCTCCACGGACACCGATCTGCCCCCCGGAACCGGCGTCACCGCCGCCGCCGACTGGATCTTCGCCGAGTTCACCCGCATCTCCCAAGCCTGCGGCAACTGCCTCGAGGTCAAGCGCGACGACTTCGTCGAGCCCGGCACCCCCAAAACCCGCATCCTCAAAGACACCCGCCTCCAGAACATCTACGCCGTCCTCAAGGGCACCGACCCCGCCCAGTCCGCGCGCCGCGTCCTCGTCACCGGCCACTATGACTCCCGCAACACCGACATCTTCAACACCCGCGACCCCGCTCCCGGCGCCAACGACGACGCCTCCGGCGTAGCCGTCTCCCTCGAGTCCGCCCGCGTCCTCTCCAGGCTGCGCCTTCCGAGCACCATCGTCTTCGTCGCCGTCGCCGGTGAAGAACAGGGTCTCAACGGCAGCCGTTACCTCGCCAAACTCGCCAAATCCGAGAACTGGGACCTCGAAGCCGTCCTCAACAACGACATCGTCGGTGGCGACACCACCCCCGGCCAGCAGGGCCAAGACAAATCCGCCGTCCGCCTCTTCTCCGAAGCTGTCCCCGGCCCCACCACCCTCGACCAGCTCCACATGATCCAGACCCTCGGCTCCGACTCCGACTCACCCGCGCGCGAGCTCGCCCGCGCCATCCTCGATGTCGACCACACCTACTTCCGCGCCACCGCCCAGCGCTCCCAGCCGCATGGCCCGCACGGCATCCACAACGACCTCATGCGCCTCCAGCCCGCCTTCCACCCGGTCCTTATCTTCCGCCGCGACCGCTTCCTCCGCGGTGGCGACCACACCTCCTTCAGCGCCGAAGGCTTCGCCGCCGTCCGCTTCACCGAGTGGCAGGAGAACTTCAACCACCAGCACCAGACCCTGCGCACCGAGAACGGCGTCGAATACGGCGACCTTCTCAAATTCGTCGACTTCAACTACGTCGCCAACGTAGCCCGCCTCAACGCCGCCGCCCTCGCCACCTTCGCCTCCGCCCCCGGAGAGCCGCAGCAGGTCCACGTCCTCACCAAAGCCCTCGATAACAACACCGAGCTCACCTGGCAGCCGCCCGCCGGAGCTCCCGCCAACACCACCTACGAGATCCTCATGCGCCCCACCGACGCCCCCACCTGGACGCAAATCCAACCCGCCGGGGCTGCCCTCTCCATCAAACTCCCCATCTCCAAAGACAACATCATCTTCGCCATTCGCTCCACCGACCCCGCCGGCCACAAGAGCCCGGCCGTCTACCCAGTGCCTTCGCGCTAACCTCATCCCTTCCTGAAGCGACCAACGGGAGCCCCACCCGAAGGCCTGAAAAGGCGTGCAACCGCCCGCCCCGCACGCAGCGGGCACTCGCCCCTCCCTGCTCCCTGTCCTGTTCCCATCTATGATGGGAGCAGGACAATGCCCCGCTCCACCCCAACCCAGCTCGCGCTCCCACCCTTTTACGGAGCCACGCGCCGCCTCATCTTCATCCTTCTCGGCGTCTTCTTCGCCGACGCGCTGCTCGCGCGCGTCCTGCCGCATGGCATCTACTACGCGCTTGACAGCCAACTCCCGCTGATCCCGTACGAAGTCGCCCACGGCCGGCTCTGGCAGCTCGTCACCTACGCCTTCCTCCCGCTCGGCCTCATGGGCACGCTCTTCGCGCTGCTTACCCTGTGGTTCGTCGGAGCCATGCTCGAAGACCTCCGCGGCGCCCGCTGGATCTACGAGCTCTTCTTCACCTCCGCCATCGGCGGCGCCGTCCTCGCCTCGGCCATCGCCTGGACCGGCCTCTTCCACCTCACCCCGCTCAGCATCGGCCTCGGCCCCTACCCGGCCATCTACGGCCTGTTCGTCGCCGTCGCCATGCTGATGGGCGACACCGAATTCCTCTTCTTCTTCGTCGTCCGCATCCGCGCCAAGTACATGGTCGCGATCTACGTCCTCATCGATCTCGCCATCCTCCTCAAGGAGCCCGGCGGCGCCTTCACCGCGCTCCTCCAGCTCTCCGGCGGCCTCTGCGCCTTCCTCTTCCTGCGCTTCTCGCCCCGCCGCGGCCTCGCCTTCGGCCTCACGGAACGCTTCTACGCCCTCCGCAACGAGTACTACCGCAACAAGCGCCGCCGCGCCGCCCGCAAGTTCGAGGTCTACATGAGCAAACAGGGCCGCGACGTCAAATTCGACAAAGACGGCCGCTACGTCGACCCCGACGCCCGCCCCAACGGCAAAGACCCGAACCACTGGGTCAACTAAGCCGAACTGTCAGCTGGCAATCTGAAACACGGCACTGAAACACCTCGGCTGTGATGAGTGAGAGGCAACTCCTCCATCGCATCCGAAGAAGCCGCATAACGGCACGATCGGCTTGATGAGTGCATTGACGATGATGCGCCTGTTGAGCCCGATGCTGAAACTTCCTGCCGCGGGTTGACGCCGTCAGAACGATCGCAACGAGAAAGAAGGGCGACACCAGCAGCACCCCGTCCGACGGGTGCTGGCGAACGGAACGTCACGCAGAAAACCAGGCGGAAAACGGTTCGTAGCATTGAACGCGGAATGCATCAGAATGCAGACTGAGTCCTCATCCAGGTAGACGACTGCAGGCCTTGCGCGCATTGGACGTGCAAGGTAGTACTCACACAACTGCCCGGAAACATCCCGCCCTCCCCGCCCAAAGCCGCTGCATCCTCTCACCCGCCCCGCGCCTCTAAGCCCTGGAGAACATCTTTAGAGGCCAACATGCAGACCCGCAAACTCGGCACCACCCATCTCGAAGTCGCCCCCCTCATGCTCGGCGGAAATGTCTTCGGCTGGACCATCGACGCCGAGACCAGCTTCCGCGTGCTCGACGCCTTCGTCGATCGCGGCTTCAACTTCATCGATACCGCCGACGTCTACTCGCGCTGGAAACCCGGCAACCACGGCGGCGAGTCCGAGACCATCCTCGGCCAGTGGTTCGCCCGCTCCGGCAAGCGCGACAAAGTCGTCCTCGCCACCAAGGTCGGCATGGACATGGGCGACGGCAGGAAGGGGCTCGCCCGCAAGTACATCATCGAAGCCGCCGAAGCCTCGCTCCAGCGCCTCCAGACCGACCACATCGACCTGTACCAGTCCCACCAGGACGATCAGTCCGTCCCCCTCGAAGAGACGCTCGAGGCCTGCCGCGCCCTCATCGAACAGGGCAAAGTCACGCTCATCGGAGCCAGCAACTACAAGGGCGACCGCCTCCGCGAGGCCGACAAGATCGCCAGAATGCACAGCCTCCCCTGCTACCAGACCCTCCAGCCCGAGTACAACCTCTACGAGCGCCAGAACTTCGAGAAAGACCTCCAGCCCGTCGCCGAAGAACTCCACCTCGGCGTCATCCCCTACTTCTCGCTCGCCAGCGGCTTCCTCACCGGCAAATACAAGACCAAAGCCGACGCCGAAGGCAAGAACCGCGGCTCCCGCGTGGAGAAGTACTTCGATGACCGCGGCATGAAGATCCTCAAAGCGCTCGACGAAGTGGCCGACGAGACCGGAGCCAAACAGGCCACCGTCGCCCTCGCCTGGCTGCTCGCCCAGCCCACCATCCTCGCCCCCATCGCCTCCGCCACCAGCACCGACCAGCTCGAAGACCTGCTCGCCGCCCCCGACCTCCAGCTCACCGAAGAGCAGCTCGACAAGCTCTGCGAGGCCGGCGCCTGGCAGTGAACTCCGACAGGGATCTCCAAGGAGCGAACTGCGGCGCCGTGATCGGTCTGTGGCAGCAGGAGGAGCAGCGTCTTTGTGCAATCATCATGGCCTCCGAGACCTCGCCACAGGTCAGCAAGCCAGGCGAGCGAAAGGCTGAACGAAGAACTTCGGGATATTCAAGCCGCCACGGATGAATTTAGAGTGACTGCCGACCAATGAGACGGATCAGGTCAGCCGCCCGCCGCCATAAACCCCGTAAAGTCCGACCACTGTTCCACCCGGAACGCCCGGATATCCCGCACCGAAGCCGCAAGCCGGCAGCGCCTTCAACGCATTCAGCGCCATCACCAGATTGGCCGGATCTTCGTTGTCGGTCAGATACACACTGCCCTGAGTACGCTTGAAACGCAAACCGCCCCGGCACTTGGGCGATGTCCGCATAAGCCTGCGGCACGCCTTTCAGGTGTGCCTCTTCCGTGTCGGCAACCGTGAGGTCGAAGACAATCGCGAACACGTCAGACCGCCTCCGGATCGTCCGCCATCGAAGCGTACCGGTATTCGTGACTTCGCCCGTCTCAAGCACCAGAATCCTGACCGTCGGAACGCCGGCTTTCGGCGCACCGGTCCCGAGCACCTGGTACTTCGGCCCGAACTCCCCAAACGTCTTCCCGTCCCCACCGCAACCGAAACCGTCGTCTGCGCCGCCGTCGCCATGCTCAACCTACAGCCTTGCGCTCGATTCTAGTCCGGCACCGCCGCCCTGGCACCGCGCTGGAAGTGACGCCCGCGCCCCAGCCCACCCGCCGTGATCCGGTACACCACCCCGATCGTCAAAGCCTTCGCATACACATCGCCGTTCGCCGTCACCGCTGCCTGGTACCGCTGAAATTGAAAATCCGCCTTGAGCCCGAGCCGCCGCGAAAAATACCAGTCCGTTCCCGCCCCTAATCCCAGCACTCCCGACGACACCTGCTCATACAGCAGCGTTCCCGCCGCGTTGGGGTACGGCGGATTGAAATTGATCTGCCCGCGCCCCTACTCGAGATCGCCATACGGCTCCAGCCCGTGGTTCACCCGCCGGCCCAGCCGCAGTCCGCCCATGAAATTCTTCTGCGCATCCACCGACCCGTCATCGACCGGGTAGGTCCCGCGAATCTCCAGCGACGGATAAAGCGTAAAGAACGGTCGAAACGTCACATCCCCGCCCGCCGTAACCCCCAGATTCTTTCCCAGCCCCACGCCCGTAAACGTCCCGGTCGCCCCGGCAAACGCCGTGAACTGCAGCGCAGCGGTTGCCGTCGGCGCGGCCTGCGCCTCCATGCGCGCACCCGCACCCGCACCGGCAACGCACATCGCACCCGCCAGCAGCCAACTCTTCATCTCGCGCAAATGCATCTCCTCTGGCATAGCCGCATGCCCGTTCTTCGTCTGGACGGAACGCGGTGCCCGAAGCACCTAGCTCCGCGCCACCGTCCGCAAACTCAACTCCCGCATTTGCTGCTCGCTCACCGGAGTCGGCGCATCCACCATCAGATCGATCGCCTTTGCCGTCTTCGGAAATGCGATCACCTCGCGCAGGCTCGTCGCCCCCGCCAGAATCATCACAATCCGGTCCAGCCCCAGCGCGATCCCGCCATGCGGCGGCGTTCCATACTCCAGCGCATCCAGGAAAAACCCGAACCGCGCCTTCTGCTCCGCCTCATCCATCCCCAGCGACCGGAAGATCTCCGCCTGCACATCCTTCCGGTGAATACGGATCGATCCCGACCCCAGCTCCGTCCCGTTCAGCACCACGTCGTACGCCAGCGCCCGCACCGCGCCCTTGTCGTTCACCAGCCGCCCGCTGCGGATGTCGTCCTCATGCGGCGACGTAAACGGATGATGCGCCGCCTGCCACACCTTCGCCTCTTCATCCCACTCGTACATGGGAAAGTCCGTGACCCACAGGAACTTGTAATCCGCCGCGGAGCCGGTCCGCTCAAAGCGCTTGTGCTTGTCCGCGAACTTCCGCGCCAACTCCAGCCTGAGCGCACCCACACGCTTGTAAATCCACTGCGGATCGTAGTTCCACAACGCTGGAGTCCCCAGCTTCGGCGTAATCACCACGGTAAGATCGTCAGCATCCACGATCGCTGCACCTGGATATGGCTGAACCGACGTATCTTTGGCGAACTGGCGCGCGATCTCGTCGTAAAGCGGAACGTATTCAGGAGCCTTTTGCAGCCGCCCCGTATCAAGGTAGTCCAGCCCAGACTCCCCAAAAAACTTCCGAATCTCGTCCGTCAGCCCGCGCTTCTGCGTCCCGCTCATCGCCCCCGCGCCCGGGATCACGAATCCCAGCACCGGCAGCCCCTGCTCCACCTTCAGCTTCTCCCGCAGCTCCGGCGTCAACACCTCAGTCAGCTCCACCATCGCGGGCAGCCGCATATCCGGCTTATCGATCCCGTACCGCCGGATCGCCTCGTCGTACGTCATGTGCACAAACGGCGTCTCCAGCTCGATCCCCTCCGTCCGGAACGCCGCCCGCAGAAACCCTTCGGTTACCTTGAAGATCGTCTCCTGGCGCGGAAACGTCATCTCCAAGTCGACCTGCGTAAACTCCGGCTGCCGGTCCGCCCGCAGATCCTCATCGCGAAAGCACCGCGCGATCTGGAAATACTTATCGAACCCGCTCACCATCAATATCTGCTTGAAGATCTGCGGCGACTGCGGCAGCGCATAGAAGCTCCCCGCATGCACCCGGCTCGGCACCAGGTAATCCCGCGCGCCCTCCGGCGTCGACCGCGTCATAAACGGCGTCTCGATCTCCAGAAATCCTTCGTCTGACAGGTAATTTCGAATCGCCCGCGCGACCTCATGCCGCACCTTGAAGTTCTTCTGCATCTCCACCCGCCGCAGATCGAGATACCGGTACTTCAGCCGCACCTCTTCGTTCGCAATTGCATCCTCGGCCGGCGAAAACGGCGGAGTCTTCGCATCGTTCAGCAGCAGCAACTCATTCGCCACCACTTCAACGTCCCCCGTCCCCATGTTCGGGTTCTCGAGCCCCGCCCTACGCCGCCGCACCGTCCCGGTAGCCGCCACCACAAACTCCGGCCGCGCCGCCTCACCCTTCGCATGCCCCGCCGGCGCAAGCTCTTTATCCAGCACCACCTGCACAATCCCCGTGCGATCCCGCACATCCAGAAAGATCAGGTTCCCATGATCGCGCCGCCGGTTCACCCAGCCCATCACCACTACCGCCGCGCCCGCGTCCGTCGCGCGCAGCTCCCCGCACATCGTCGTGCGCTCCAGATTGCCCAGAAAGTCGAGTGTCACAGTACCGCTATTGTACGGACTTGGCACCGCTCCGGGTGCACCTCACCCGAGCACTTGCCCAAAACTGTCAACTCAAAACTCACAAACTGTAAACCGTAAGAGCATCGCTTTTCGCTAAATCCCCAGCAGCCCAAACACCTGCCCCACCGTCTCCGCCACCAGCAGAATCCCCCGATTCTCTGCCCGCAGCAATCCCTCGGCCACGCAGTGGCCCAGCCACGCCAGCAAATGGTCGTAGAACCCCGCCGTATTCAGCAGCACAATCGGCTTTGCATGCAGCTTCAGCGTCTGCCACGCCAGCACCTCGAACATCTCCTCCATCGTGCCGAACCCGCCCGGCAGAATGACAAACGCATCCGAGCGCTCGCCGATCAGCGCCTTCCGCGTATGCATCGTTGAGGTCACATGCAGTTCGCTCACCGCATGGTGCGCCACTTCCAAATCCACCAGCACCTCAGGGATCACGCCGACCACATGGCCGCCTTCGGCCAGCGCGGCATCGGCCACCACGCCCATCAGTCCGGCGCGGCCGCCGCCATAGATCACCCCCACGCCTCGCGCCGCGAGCTCCCTGCCCAGAGCTTCGGCGGCGCTGCGATAGACCGGGTTCAAGCCTTCCGCCGAAGCGCAGAAGACCGCTACATTCTTAATCGGTTGAGGTGCGGACATCGTGCCTTTAATTATCCCGCACAAGCGTTCGCACCTGTGTTGTTGACCCTCAACGTCGCCCAACCTCCGGCCAACGCAGCGCGAATGTGTGCAGCCAATTCGTGGCCAGCCGGCTATTGCACCTCGATCTTGCGGTTGGCGTCCTGCGGGCCCACCTGCAACATCAAATCGCCAGGCCGGTAGCCCGTCATCAGGCTCGCCGCGTAAATCGGCGTACCCACCGGAGCCAACACTGTGATCCCCTGGTCGGGCATGATCGTGTACGTCTTTCCCGCGATCTCAACGTCGCGGAACAGGTTGGCCGGGTTGTGCAGCGTGACGCTTACCCGCCCATCCGGCTGCGCCGTGTGCGGATGCATGTGGATCAGCTTCGGAAGCGGTGCGGCAACGGCAAGAGCGCTGCAGGTGGCGGCGGACAGAACAGCTGTGGCGAGGGACGTGAGCTTCATAAGGATCTCCCTTTTACTTCCTGGGTGTTGCAGGATTCGACTTCTCTGTCCGCCATGGTTCAGTCAGGCTCGTCGTGAAATGGCTTACGCAACCCCCTTCCCACAAGTTCCCTGAAACCTGCATAAACGCTGGAGATTCCTAAAACTGCCGCGAACTGAACCAGCTCGGTACACTCGAAGAAAATGCTTCTCACCCCCGCTCACCAAAGCGACCTTCCCGCGGTCGTCGCCCTCGCCAACCGCGCCTATCGCGGCAACACCGATCAACCTGGCTGGACCACCGAAGCCGCCTACATCACCGGCCCGCGCCTCACCCTCGATCTCCTCCGCGAAGACCTCGCCCACAAGCCACACGCCGTTCTCCTCGCTGCTCGCGACACCCCGCAAGGCGACATCCTCGGCACCGTATGGCTCGAACCGAAATCCCCCACCACCTGGTATCTCGGCCTTCTCACCATCGACCCCGCACTGCAGGCTCGCCAGCTCGGCCGCACCCTGCTCACCCTCGCCGAAGACTTCGCTCACACGCACAGCGCAACCACCGTCCGCATGACCGTCATCCACATCCGCGAGACGCTGATCGCCTGGTACGAACGCCGCGGCTATCAACAAACTGGCGAGACGGAACCCTTCCCCTATCACGATCAGCGGTTCGGCCAACCCACCCGCGACGACCTGTACTTCATCGTGCTGGAAAAACAACTACCCGCTACACGCGGTGCGGGCGTTCACACGCCCTCTCAGGCCTTCAGGTGACTGCTCCCGTTGGTCGCCTGCAAAATCCTCACGCCGACCAACGGGAGGCCCACGCGACGCGTGTATAAGTCACGAAGTGACCGCCCCGCGCGGAGCGGGCCCTTCATCCTTTAACATAGGCATTGGAGCCCTAAATGCCGTCGCACCTCCTCAACAACATGAATCCCCAGCAGCAGGAAGCCATCCAGGCCGTCGACGGCCCGGTCCTCCTGCTCGCCGGCGCCGGCTCCGGCAAAACCCGCGTCGTCACCCATCGCATCGCCTTCCTCATCCAGGAACGCAACGTCTCCCCCGACAACATCCTCGCCGTCACCTTCACCAATAAGGCCGCGAAGGAGATGGAAGAGCGCGTCACCAGAATTCTCGGCCACACCACCCTCGCCAGGCCCACGCTCTCCACCTTCCACAGCTTCTGCGTCCGCGTTCTGCGCCGCGATATCGAAGCTCTCCAGGTCAACGGCAAGGGCCTCACCCGCACCTTCGCCATCTACGACGAAACCGATCAGCAGGCCGTCGTCAAAACCGCCCTCAAGCGCCTCGGCATCGACGACAAGTCCCTCAAGCCCCGCGTCGCCCTCGGCCGCATCTCCTGGGCCAAGAACCACATGATCGACCCCCAGGAGTACTTCCTCGCGTCCACCAACCCCATCGAAGAGAAGATCGCCCACATCTTCAAGATCTACCGCGACGAACTCGCCAAAGCCAACGCCCTCGACTTCGACGACCTCCTCCTCGAAACCGTTCGCCTGCTCAAGACCTCGCGCGAAACCCGCGAACGTTACAACCGGCGCTTCCGCTACGTCATGATCGACGAGTACCAGGACACCAACAAGCCACAGTACGAGCTCATGAAGCTCCTCGCCGGCGATCACGGCAACGTCTGCGTCGTCGGCGACGAAGACCAGTCCATCTACAGCTGGCGCGGCGCCGACATCAAGAACATCCTCGACTTCGAAAAGGACTTCCCCGCCACCAGAACCATCCGCCTCGAGCAGAACTATCGCTCCACCCAGATGATCCTCGAAGGCGCCTCCGCCGTCGTCGCCCAGAACACCCAGCGCAAGGGCAAGAACCTATGGACCGCCCGCGAAGGCGGCTCGCTCATCGGCCTCTACGAAGCCCCCGACGGCGAAAACGAAGCGCTCTTCATCGCCGACCGCATCAACCGCTACCTCCGCGAGGCACGCCAGACGGAAACCGACGAGCCCGCCCGCTGCGCCGTCCTCTACCGCACGAACTCGCAGTCGCGCCTCGTCGAAGAAGCTCTCCGCCGCTACCAGATCCAGTACCACATGGTCGGCGGCTTCTCCTTTTACGACCGCGCCGAAATCAAGGACATTCTCAGTTACATGAAGCTCGTGCAGAACCCGCACGACTCCATCGCGCTCCAGCGCAGCATCAACTCCCCGCCGCGCGGCATCGGCAAAACCACCATGGAAACCCTCGAGCGCATGGCCCTCACCACCGGCATCAGCACCTGGAACGCCATCGCCCGCGCCATCGAAGACCGCCTCCTCCCTGCCCGCGCTCTGCAGGCCCTCAGTGGCTTCAAGCGCCTCATCGAAGACGCCCGCGCCATGCTGGGTCCCGGCTTCGCCGACAAGTTGTCGAGCGATCTCGACCCAACCAGCCCGGGTACCCCACGTCTCGATTCTGACACGTGGGATGAAGGCCGATCGAACTCCGAAGGAGACGATTCCTTCAACCCCGAAGCATTCGCAACCGAATCAGTAGCAGAACAGGAAGAACTCGTAACCGGAGCAGATACAACCACCCAAACCACCTTTGACACATCCTTCAACTTCGGCTTCGACTTCGGCCCCAGCGAAGAAATTTCCACCCTTGCCCCCGAAAACGCCCGCGACTCCGACGAAGCCCACAACATCTCCGCAGCGATGTACAACCCCTTCGCGCCTGTCCCGCTGAAGTCCAGCGCGAACTCGTCAGCCTCGGAGGCTGCACGTCGCGCAGTCGCCAACGAAGGCAACGCCTCGGACGGCGAAGCCGCTTCCGCCATCCGCGAAGGATTCCGCAAACCCGGCGACCCCGCCACCCTCCCCGAACTCATCAAGTTCCTCAACGATCGTTCCGGCTACATCCGCGCCCTCGAAGACGAAGCCACCCCCGAATCCTTCTCCCGCATCGAGAACCTCAAGGAACTCGCCAACGCCGCCCAGGATGCCTCATCCCGCGGCGAATCGCTCGCGGAATTTCTAGACCACGCCGCCCTCGTCTCCGACGCCGACCAGTACTCCGCCGAGGCCCGCGTCACCCTCATGACCCTCCACGCCGCCAAAGGCCTCGAGTTCCCCCTCGTCTTCCTCGCCGGCATGGAAGAAGGCCTCTTCCCCCACTCCCGCACGTTCACCGACCCCACCGCCCTCGAGGAAGAACGCCGCCTCTGCTACGTCGGCATGACCCGCGCCATGGACACCCTCGTCATGACCCGCGCCCGTTACCGCCGCCGCTACGGCAACGACATGCCCGAGGCCTCCATCCCCTCCCGCTTCCTCGAAGAAGTCCCAAGCCGTCTCGTAGAAGACCTCGGCAGCCCGCCCGCCCAGCCCCAGTTCGGGGGTGGCCGGGAGTACGGCAATCGCTTCTCCGGCTCGGCCTACAGCACGCCCTACCCGCAAAAGAATGGCCGCTTCGGCCAGCAACGCCCGGCAGCTGGAGCCGAAGATGGCGAACGCCACTACAGCTACGAAGACGACGACCAGACAGCCTCGTTTCAGCCGGCCAACGCCCGCAACGGAGCGGTCAAAGTGCCCGCCGCCCAGCAAACTCCGTCCAAATCCCTCGACAACATCGCCAGCTTCTTCGCCGGACGCCCCGGCGCCCCCGCAAAATTCACCCGCCCCAAACTCGACCTCCCCGAGCCCACCGGACGCACCGGCCTTAACAAGGGCACACGCGTCCGCCACCCTAAATACGGCGAAGGGATCGTCTTTCAGCGCGAAGGAGACGGCGAAGACGCCAGGATTACCGTACAATTTCAACAGCACGGCGTGAAAAAGCTGGTAGAGAAGTTCGCCCAGCTGCAGATCCTGTAAGCCGCGCCGCCCCACGCGCGATCCAGACCGCCCCACGCCCGCAAAACATCTTCAGAAAAGAGACCGCATTCCATGGCCAACACCAAGAGCATCACCGACAAAGACGAGCGCAAGAAAGTAAAGCGCGCAGCCCGCCGCAAAGCCGCCCCCAAAGCCCCCCGCACCGGAGCCCGCGGCGAAAACAAGGCCAAGGTCAAGAAGGCATCGCGCGGCCAGTCCAAGCGCTAGTCGAATCCTCTCTCTCTGCAGGCCAAAGGCGGACCGCATCCCGGTCCGCCTTTCCGCCTTCCAGCCTGTCCGCCTTTCTGTGTGTCCGCTCGCGCCTCTCTGAGCGATACTGGGTCTGATCCCGCATTCACCCTCCGCCGGAGACCCAGACGACCTTGCCGACCTCGACGCCGCGCAGACAAATCTTCGCCACCAAGTCCATCGACAAGCTCATCGCGGAGTCCGAACGACCCGAGCACGCCCTCAAAAAAACCCTCGGCCCCGTCTCCCTCACCGCTCTCGGCGTCGGCATCGTCATCGGCTCGGGCATCTTCACCGTCATCGGCACCGCCATCGGCGGCAACCCCGCCACCCAGGCCAGCTGGTCCGAGTCCCCGGTCATCGACCTCATCGCCGGCGCCCTCCACCACACCTCCGGCGTCGTCGCCGGACGCCCCGGTGCCGGTCCCGCCCTCGTCATCTCGCTCGTCCTCGTCGCCATCGTCTGCGCGCTCACCGGCCTCTGCTACGCCGAGCTCGCCAGCATGATCCCCATCGCCGGCTCCGCCTACACCTACACCTACGCCACC
>CAXTVJ010000054.1:0-2079 GCA_964247715.1 uncultured Acidobacteriaceae bacterium
CACATGATCGCGAACGAAACCGACGTCGCCGCCGTTCTCGTCGAACCCATCGTCGGCACCAACGGCGTCATCGTTCCGCCCGACGAGTACATGCCCAGACTCCGCGCAATCTGCGACCGCCACGGCGTCCTCCTGATCGCCGACGAAGTCATGACCGGCTGGGGCCGCACCGGCAAATGGTTCGCCATGGAGCACTGGGGCGTCACCCCCGACATCCTCACCACCGCCAAAGGCATCACCAGCGCCTACGTCCCGCTCGGTTTGTGCGCGACTTCGGAAAAGATCGCGGAATATTTTCAAGACCACTACTTCGCCCACGGCCACACCTACGAAGCCCACCCCATCACCCTCGCCCCCGCCGTCGCCACCATCCACGAGATGCAGCGCCTCGGCCTCGTCGAGCGCGCCGCCGAACTTGCCCCTTACGTCGAAGGCAAGCTCCAGGCCCTCAAAGCCAGACACCCCTCCATAGGCGACATCCGCGGCAAAGGCCTTTTCTGGGCCGTAGAAATCGTCAAGAACCGCACCACCCGCGAGCCTTTCAACACCTACACCGACAAGGTCTCCGGCCAGCCCCTCGTCGTCGACCAGATCGCCGCCAAATGCATGGCCGACGGCGTCGTCCTCCAGGCCTGGGTCTCGCACTTCGTCGTCGCCCCGCCCCTCATCGTCACCCTCGCCGAGATCGACCGCGGCATCGATACCCTCGACCGCCACCTCACCCTCGCCGACGACCTCCTTGAAGGCGATCCGACCCCACTCGTCGAACTCGCCACCGCAAACAGCGCCACGAGCGACAGCTAAAGCTCTGCTCCTCTCCTGAGCCGGTATCCTGAGCGAAGTCCGGCGCGGCCCCATCGCGCCGGACGCAGTCGAAGGATCCCGACGGACCAACATCCGCCCGTGCTTTTCGCACGCACTCAGCCTCGAAGCGGGAACATCAAAGCGCCGTCACAATCTCCTCCGTCTTCCTTACCCGTCCCATCCGCGGAAACAAATTCTTCACCGCGAACTCATGCCACTCCGCGCTCATGGTGGACATCGCGTCCTCCGCGAACACCAGCGCATACCCCGCGTCATAGGCAGCCCGCGCCGTCGACTCCACGCCCATATTCGTCGCGATCCCGCCCATCACAATCGTCTCGATGCCATGCCGGTCCAGCGCCTGCTCCAGATTCGTCCCGTAGAACGCACCCCACTGCCGCTTGGCCACCACCACGTCGCCCTTCTGCACCAGATCAGGCACCAGCTCCGAAGCGCTCGGCGGAGGCGGCGTGTCGCCGCGCTGCATCGGCGCATCCACCGGCAGCGCGTTGATCTCGTGCATCAGCACATGCACCCACACGACCAGCCCGCCGGCTGCGCGCACCTTCTCGGCAATCTGCTTACACCGCTCCACGACCTGTGCCGCCTTGTACGGCGCAAGATCCCGCGCCACGATCCCGTTCTCCAGATCGATCGCGACGAACGCCGTCTTCTTCGCATCCAGTTCCAGTGACATCCCGTTCTCCCTCGCGAACCGCCGCTCGGTGCAGCCGGTTCGCGAGTTTGGATGCCCTCCGCGCCCCGCGCGCACCAGCCCCTTGTAGCCTCATGCCTCGCCGCGTAGTCTGGACCCGACACACCTCAATCCGAACCGAAGGACCTCCGCATGACCCGCTCCGCCGCGCTCGCCGTCGCCGCCCTCGTCCTTACCGCATCCGCCGCGCTCGCACAGGCTCCCGCCCAGCCTGCCGGTCCTGCGGGAGAAGCACTTACCGCTTACAGCCGGGTCAAGCCCAACATCCTCAAGGCCGCCGAGAAAATGCCCGCCGATGCCTACGGCTATAAGCCCACGCCCGACGTCCGCACCTTCGGCCGCGTGGTCAGCCACGTCACCGAAGCTCAGATGCGCGTCTGCTCGGTCCTTAACGGCAGCACCTTCGACCCCAGGTCCGTCCCCGCCGAAACCGCCGACAAGGCCGCTATCGTCGACGCCCTCAAAGCCTCCTTCGCCGAGTGCGATAAGGCGTACGACAGCCTCAAGGACGGCCAGCTGATGGAGGTCCTCACCGTCGGACCCATGGGCAAGCGCTCCCG
>CAXTVJ010000054.1:2179-17178 GCA_964247715.1 uncultured Acidobacteriaceae bacterium
TACATAAAAATCTTCTGCTCCCCCGGCTTCCCCGCCGCCGTCACCCGCAGCGCCACGATGATCCCGGTTCCGAACGTTCCGCTCCCATCCGTCTTCGAGATATCGACCTTATGCGACAGGATCGGCCCGCCCACCGGGCTTTCCTTCGTCCAGTCCTCGGTAAACCGGCTCAGCGGATAGTCCGCGTACTTCTGCGGATGCTGCTGCCACGCCGGATCGTTGTTGTAGATCCCGAACGCCTTGTTGTAGTCTTTCGCCTCGAGCGCGGTGAAGAATGAGCTCACATCATGTTCGGCAGGCAGGTTCGTAAACAGCCAGCCATGTCCCAGCAGAAACCCGGCCAGCGTCAGAAGGACAAACAGCACAATCGTCGCGGCCGAGCCGACCAGCAGATTGACCTTCAGGCGTTCGCGGTGTTCGTTATACACCGGTGCGTTCAGCAGCGTCATCGCGTGTGACCTCGCTATCCTTTAAACACCATAGTGCGCCTTACCGTCACTTCGCCGCGCCGCAATCGCCGGAAACGCTCCGCGCACCGCTTCGCACTCCACCCGCTGCTCCGCCCCCGCCCCCAGCAGATACACCGAAACCAGGTCGAACCGTACCGGCGCCTCGAACGCCTGCTCCCGCGGAAGCGTCCGCCGGTACGCTCGCGCCATCTTCCGCAGCATCGCCCGTTTCGCCTCATCCACCGCGGAACCCGCCGGCGTCTCGTCCCGCGCCGTCCGCGTCTTTACCTCGACAAAGCACAGCGTCTCGCCGTCCCAGGCAATCAGATCCAGATCGCCGTTCCATTCGGGACAGCGCCAGCGCCGCTCCACCACCGTGTAGCCCTCGCGCCGAAGAAAAAACAGCGCCTCCAATTCTCCCCGCTCGCCCACCCGCAGGTGCTCGGGCAGGTGACGGTTTCCACGTGCCGCCAGCCTCACCAGGCACTTTCGCTGCAAGGCCACCGCCATGGAACCGAAGAACGCACCCCAGACGACGCGCCTTGAGGCCATCGCGGGATGGAATGGCTGGACGTCAGGCACGATTGGCTCCAGGTCAAACGCGGATGCGGTCCATCATGCCACATCCCAGTCGCATTGCAGCAGATCCTCGACTTCCTCGCGGATCTCGGTCTGGGGGAAATCCGATCCCGTTGTAAACTCCCCCCATGCTCTCCCGCGTAGCCGATTCCCTCTACTGGATGTCCCGCTACCTCGAGCGTGCCGAGCACACCACGCGCCTCATCGAGGTCAACCTCAACCTCATGCTCGACGAGTCCCCCAACGCCGCCGAGCGCCGCTGGAAGCGCGTCCTCAAAGCCCTCCACGACCCCAAAGACACCCCGTGGAAGGGCGATCCCTACGCCCTCGTCCGCTGTCTCACCTTCGACCACGACTCCCGCGCCTCCATCCTCGCGCTGCTCATCATGGCCCGCGAAAACGCCCGCCACGTCCGCGAGCAGATCTCCACCGAGCAGTGGCATCGCCTCAACTCCCTCTACCTCCACGTCACCCGCCCCGAGGCCCAGTCCACCCGAGAGCCCGGCACCATGGCCCTCGAGCCCGACGTTCCCACCGAGTTCCTCACCGAGGTCATGGAAGGCGTCCACCAGTTCCAGGGCGTCACCGACTCCACCATGAGCCACGGCGGAGGCTGGCAGTTCATCCAGGTCGGCCGCTGGATCGAGCGCGCCGGCGCCCTCGCCTCGCTCCTCATCGCCTACCACGACGACCTCTGGGAAGAGCCTTCGCCCGACAAGCTCGAATCCAACGAATACCTCGACTGGATGGGCCTGCTCCGCTCCGCCACCGCCTTCGAGGCCTACTGCAAGGTCTACACCGCCGACCTCACCCCCCACCAGATCCTCGAGTTCCTCCTCCTCGATGACGAGTTCCCGCACTCCCTCCGCTTCGCCGTGGACTCCATGCAGCACGCCCTTCAGGCAATCGACCGCGGCTCCGGCGGCGTCCGCACCGAATCCCTCGCGCGCCTCACCGGCAAGGCCCAGGCCCTGCTCGCCTACGCCTCCGTCGAGGAGATCCTCGCCCGCGGCGTCGTCCCCTATCTCCATCAGATCCAGTCTCAGCTCGCCGAGGTCCACGGCCAGATGTACAGCCTCTACATCGACTTCACCATCCAGTCCGCCCTCACCGGCGCCGAAATCTAAATTGCAGCTGCCAGCTGCCGGGAGCCGCCCATCCTCTACTCCATCCGTCACCTCACCAAGTTCCTCTACAAGCATCCCGTCTCCGAGTCCATGATGGAGACCCGCATGCACCCGCGCTCCGACAATAACCAGCGCTGCCTCACCTTCCATCTTTCCGTCTCGCCGCGCTGCCGGCCCTTCTCCTACCGCGACCACCTCGGCAACCACGTCCATCACTTCGATATCCCCGGCCTTCACCGCCAGCTCGTCATCGTCGCCGAGTCCGTCGTCGAGGTCCAGCCGCCCGTCGAGCTCCCCAGCTTCCTCGCCCCCGACGCCTGGGCCGACCTCGACCAGATCGTCTCCGAAGGCGACTACTGGGAGTTCCTCTTCCCCTCCGAGTTCTGCGCCCCCACCTCACTCCTCGACCAGCTCGCCCACTCGCTCGACGTCCGCCGCCGCGACGACCCGCTCATGCTCCTCCACGAGCTCAACGAGCGCCTCTTCCGCTACTTCGACTACGTCCCCCGCGCCACCAACGTCGACTCCCCCATCGACCACGCCCTCACCTCCCGCAAGGGCGTCTGCCAGGACTTCGCCCACATCCTCATCACCCTCGTCCGCACCAAGCTCCGCATTCCCTGCCGTTACGTCTCCGGCTATCTCGCCCACCGCCTCCACGACGAGGAGACCGACCGCTCCCGCGCCTCCGCCACCCACGCCTGGATCGAAGTCCTCCTGCCCCACTTCGGCTGGGTCGGCTTTGACCCCACCAACTGGCTCGTCGCCGGCGAGCGCCACATCCGCACCGCCATCGGACGCGACTACGCCGACGTCCCTCCCACCCACGGCATCTTCCGCGGCCGCGCCTCCTCCGAGCTCACCGTCGCCGTCCGCGTCACGCCCTCCCAGGGCCAGCCCATCCTCGACCAGGAGATGCCCGTCCCCGAAGACTGGTCCATCCTCGTCGAAAAAGCTCAGGCTCTTCCCGATCCGCCCGCCCTCACCAAACTCCAGCAGCAGATGGCTCAACAGCAACAGCAGTAACCCCGGCTCCCCACTCGCGCACGTGCCGATTTGGAACGGCTAAGTCACCCTGTGTCATCTACTTGACATAGTGACGCAGCGCCGTCAGTTAGAGTCGTGTCATCCCGGCAGTGACCGATTGCTCGATGACTGCGGAGTACCCCCCCAGGACCTGACAGACCTCTGTCGCACGCGTGTGTGTGAGGCTCCATGAAGAATGCACCAGGCGCGCCCGTCCCCGAATCCGTTTCGGTGGCAGAACCCGTCTCCGTCCGCCAGCCCGCCGACTGGATGTTCCTCCAGCCCGCCATCCTCGACCAGATGCACGACGCCGTCATCGCCACTGATCTCGAAGGCATCGTCACCGGCTGCAATCGCGCCGTCCAGCTCATCTACGGCTACACCCCCGACGAGCTTACCGGCCAGTCCATCGCCATCCTCTATCCCGAGGATGACCGCGCCTCCTTTCACACACGCGTACTCGCCGACGTCCACGCCCAAGGAGAGTTCCGCGGCGAAGTCCGCAGACGCACCCGCGCCGGCAACGACGTCTATGTCCACCTCTCCGTCACCCTCCTGCGCGACGCCGACAACGAACCCGCCGGCATGGTCGGCTTCTCCGTCGACGTCACCGCCCGCAAGCTCGGCGAACTCGCCATCCGCCGCGGCGACGAGGTCGAGCGCCAGCTCGTCTCCGCCCGCGAAGAAACCGGCATCATGCGCCTCCTCGTCAGCGCCGTCGAGCGCGCCGGAGACGTCTTCCTCATCACCGAAGCAGAACCCGTCGAGCTCCCCGGCCCGCGCATCCTCTACGTCAACAAAGCCTTCGAAAAGATGACCGGCTACTCTCCCGAAGAGGTCATCGGCAGGACTCCGCGCATCCTCCAGGGGCCCAAGACCGACCGCGCCGCTCTTGACCGCATCCGCGCGGCCCTCAAACTCTGGAAGCCCGTCCGCGAGGAGATGATCAACTACCGCAAAGACGGTACGGAATTCTGTGTCGACCTCTCCATCGTCCCCATCGCCAACGAGAACGGCTGGTACACCCACTGGATGGCCATCCAGCGCGACGTCACCGAGCAGACCCGCCTCCGTGAAGAGATCGCCGCCGGCAAGTCCCGCCTCCATTTCCTCACCGAGGCCATTCCTCAGCTCCTCTGGACCGCCAGCGCCGAAGGCTTCTGTGACTTCGTCAGTCAGTCCTTCGCTCACTTCCTCGGGGTCACCACAGCCGAATGTCTCGGCGTCGGCTGGCTGCAGCACGTGCACCCCGAGGACCGCGGAAACGCCGCCTCCGTCTGGCAGCAGGCCATCGACTCCAGCCAGACATGTATCGTCGAATACCGACTACGCCGCCACGACGGCGAATACATCTGGTTCCTTCACCGGGCCGTCCCGCGTCTCGACGCAGCCGGCAGGATCCTCGAATGGATCGGAAGCTCCACCGACATCGAGCAGCAGAAACGCTCCGAAGCCGCCATCCGCCAGACCGAAAAACTCGCCGTCGTCGGGCGCCTCGCCTCCAGCATCGCCCACGAGATCAACAACCCGCTCGGCAGCGTCACCAACCTGCTCTACCTCCTCGGCTCCCAGAGCTCCCTCGATAAGACCGCCCGCGAGTACGTCCGCTCCGCCCAGGAGGAGCTCGCCCGCGTCGCCGAGATCACCATCCAGACCCTCCGCTTCCACCAGCAGTCCACCGCGCCCGCCCCTGCCCGGGTCGCCGAGATCCTCGACGCCGTCCTCGCCTTCTTTCGCCCACGCCTCGCCGCCGCCGGTATCCAGGTCCGCCGCGAGTACGACCGCATCCCTCAGCTCACCTGCCTCGCCGGCGATCTTCGTCAGGTCTTCGTCAATCTCATCGGAAACGCCGTAGACGCCACCCCCGGCGGCGGCCGTCTCCGTATCCGCCTGCGTCCTTCGCTCTCCTGGAAGCGCCGCCAGCGCCGCGGCATCCGCATCACCTTCGCCGATACCGGACACGGAATCGACGAACGCCTCCTCCAGCGCATCTTCGAACCCTTCTACACCACCAAAGGCATCACCGGCACCGGCCTCGGCCTCTGGATCACCAAAGACCTCATCGCGCGCCACGACGGCATTCTCTCGCTCCGCAGCTCCACCCACCCCGATCGCTCCGGAACCGTCCTCTCCATCTTCCTCCCCTTCGAACCCCGGCCAACCCGCCCCTGACGCAAGTGGGCGGGTCTGTCATGCTGAGAGAAGTCATTCGCCAATCCAAACGGCGGAGCCGAAGATCGGCGGTTCCTGACGCCATCTGCTCCAGAGCGGGTTGCGCGTCAGGTTCAACGAACTTACACGCAGGTATGCCCCCGCGGATCTGTTCCTTCGGAGTCCCGGACGCACGCCACCTCGTGCGTCGTACCCGCCAGCTCAGAGCCGATCCAACCGTCCCGATTCAGGAACTTCGAACCACCCGCACCTGATCCGCCTGCGGTTTTCCCGCCGGCCCCTGGATAATCTCGAACTCCACCGCATCGCCCTCTTTCAGCGACTTGTACCCCTCACTCACAATTGAGCTGAAGTGCACGAACACATCCGGACCCTCTTCCCTGCCCAGAAACCCAAACCCCTTGGCGTTATTGAACCACTTCACCGTTCCAGCGATCTGCGACATCGGCGTTCCCCCGGTCTGACTCCAGCAATGGTTTATCTCTTTTGAACACCTCGCAATGTTCTCTTAAGCACATTCGGTATGTACTTTTTTTTACGATCCCAAAACGGGAACGCTCGCCAGGTGCGTTTTGGCAGCTGTGCGGAAAAGCAGCTGCACTTGGACTGCAGGCTCAAGTCCTCGACCCTTCAGGCCGAAGCGCTTCCCTGCCGTACAAAACCACCCCGATCAGGTGACGCAGCTCGTTCGCTGCACGGACTTCGCCCGACGTCCACGGCAGGGCATGCCCTTTCAGCTCCTCTTTCCACACCTCGAGCGACCGCCGCGGACTCAGCTTGTAGCCATCGTCCGTCACCTCCACGGGTTTCTCCGGGTTTCCGCCCCACTTCACCGTCTGCAACGTCTCCGGCCGAAAGAACAGCACGTAACTCGCTGGACCGCGCGCTACTTCGAGCGCGATCACCCCCGAAGCCGCGACCCGCATCTTCTCCGTCGTCCCGAAGTGGTTCATCAGCGAGCGCGTCACGAACGTGCTCGTGAGCTCCTCCCGCGCCAGCAGCCTCACGATCGTCATCAGGTCGGAGTAGCCCGGCGTGTTCCCCAGCATGTGCGCCTTCTCCCCGATCACCACCGCCGCTCCCTCGCACGGAATCAGATCCATCAGGTTCGGCGTTGAGTTCACCAGACCCAGCAGAGGGTGCGGGGCCGCCGCCATCGCCTCCAGAAAACGAGCCTGCACCATGGTCGCCCGCGTCTGATATCCGCTCTCCGCCTCCATCTCGCGGCGGGCGATCTCGCCCGAGAGCACCTGCCCGATGAACGTGCACGCCTTTCGCGTCTCGTACTCCACCAGCTTCGGCGAGAAGTGATGGCACGCCACCAGGCCCCATAGCCGCCCGTCCCGCAGGATCGAGACCGACATCGTCCCCGTCACGCCCATATTCCGCAGGTACTCGCAGTGAATCGGCGACACGCTTCTCAACCCCGCATAGGTCAGATCCACTGGACGCTGCGTCTCCGGGTTCAGCACCGGCACCAGCGGCGACGGCGTATATCCCGCATCGACGATCACCCGCACCGGATTCGTGACATACATCTTCCGTGCCTGCTCCGGAATATCGCTCGCCGGAAACCACAGCCCGAAAAAGGGCTCGACCTCGTCGGCCCGTGCCTCCGCCACCACCTCGCCTTCATAGCTCTCGGCGAATCGATACACCATCACCCGGTCGTAGCCCGTGATCTCGCGTATCCCCACCGCCGCCACCTGCAGCAGATTGGACATCGAGGGGCTCTCGTGCAACTGCGTCGCCAACTTCGTGATCGTCTTGTAAAACTGCAGGAAACGCGCATTCTGAGAAAACGCGGACGGTTCCAGTTCCAGAAACGAACATCCTGCATGACGATGCACGAACCCGTCCAGCGGCGTGCCGCCCTCCGGCGGCGCAAGCTGCAGTTCCACCGGATTGTTGTCCCGCGGATCCACTGCATTCAGCGCAAATCGCACCCGATCCGTCTGTTCCGGCGTAAGCAGGCTGGAGAGAGTCTTTTCAGGCAAATCCTCCGCCACCAGACCCAGCAGCTCCCGCACATTCCCGCTCACCTGCAGAATCCGCAGCTCCGGCTCGCGCAGCACAAACAGCACCCCGTGCGGCTGAATCGAGCCCGGAATATGAATCGGCTCCCGTGCGCAGGTATCCAGATCCACAATCTCCTGGCTCATGGACGTTGCACCTTCGCAACCTGCCTTCGTTTCCCTCTATGCAATGGTTATGCCCTCATTTACTCTCTGTGCTCGTCCTCGCGTCCAGGATCGGCTTTACCCCCGACAGAATGCCCGTTGAGCGGTGGACCCAAGCCTATCACCCGCGTTGCCCGCATCTGTCCAGCAGCCCTCAACCCTTCTGAAAAGTGCCTGCCCAATAAACAGTGCATCGGAAGAAGCTCTTCAGAGCTGCCGAAGCCCAGACTTAACTCTTGGCGTTTGAATACTTTAGGACTTGATGTACGGGGGGGGGAGGGTGGTCAGGTATACACCCGCTCGAACCCAGCCTCCGGCTCCGCCGCCCGCCGCACCGGAAGCGACTGCACCCACCCAAACAGCAGAAACGTAAAGCACTCCACCTGCATCCCCAGATACACCGTCGAGAGGGTCAGCGTCGTCCCCGCCAGAATCCCCAGTACTGTAAACGCAAACGCCCGGTCCGCCGGCTCGGGCCCGTACAGCCCCGCCCACAGCGCCCTCCCCATCACCCCCAGCAGCAGCGCCACGAAGCTCCCCAGCCCCACCCACCCCATCGTAAGCCACCGATAGAGATACTCGTTATCGATCGAAAACTGCACGCCCGTCACCGAGACCTGCTCGCCGATGCGGGGAAAGTTCGGCCCCAGCCCGAACGGCCCGTCATTCTCCGCGATCGGCAGATAATTCCTGAGCATGATCGCCCGGTACGCCGCCGTCTGGTCTTCCTCGGACGCAAACCGCGGATCCACCTGACTTGTCACCTGCGTCGCGGACGCGCTGTACCGCCGCGCGTACCGGTACGCGCCCAATCCGCCGAGCGCCAGCAGCGCCAGCACGATCAGCCCGTCCCGTCCGACCCGCCGGCTGCGTCCCACCAGCGCGATCGGCACCGCCACCGCGCATCCCAGCTCCGGCCCCCGCGACTGCGTCATCCCCAGCGCCACCCCCAGCACGAGCAGTGCCCCCGCCCACTCGGTCACCGGCAGCCACGGCGTCTCGCGGAACCGCCTCCCCCACCCCCCGAACCCGCCCAGCCACAAAACCAGTGCAATGCCGTAAAAGAGAACGATACCCGCGAGCTCGGCGTCCGTGAACGGCCCCGAGAACCGCCCGAACCCATGCCGCACCTGCTGCTGCATCGCAAAGATCAAAGGATCGCGGAAGAAGGTTGAGGTCCAGAAGAGCTGGAACGGATTGCTCTCCGCCCAGAACTCAAACGTCCCGATCAGCGCGCTCATCACCAGCAGCATGACCAGGCGCCGCACCGTGATCACGCGCGCGTCCTCCTGCTCGATCAGCACCTTGCCCGCCATATACGGCACCACCCACATGCAGAGCGCGTCGAAGTACTCGAACGTGGAGCCGGTGGACTCACCCTTCAGCCGGTCGCCCATTCCCGCAGCAAGCAACGCAAGCACCAGCACGCCATCCATCCACGTCCAACGCCAGCGGTGCCGGTAACGCAGCACGATCGCAAGGCCAAGAGGAAGCAGCGCCGCATCCTCAAAGGTAATGGGCGGCAGCAGTGTCACCTTCCAGAAGTAAATGGAGGGACAAAAGAACAGCACAGGAAGCACGACGTTCCGAAACGCGCGCGCCGGCGAGTCCAGCAGCAGCGCCGCCACACACACGATCGCCGGAATGAGGATGACGGCAGTCAGCACTGGGCTCGGGACCTCTTGCGACGATACCGCACGCACGCGGGCAGGCACCTGTCCATGCACCGAGCCAGTAACGAGGGAGCCTCTCGCCGGCATGGGTGAAGATCCTGCCTGCGACCAGCGGAAGCACCACGCGAAGCTTCTAAGGGTCACGAAGTGACCGCCGCCCGCGCAGGACGACCTGAATCTCAGGCTGGCAGACTCAGAGATTCAGCTTCTTGAACACACGCTCAGGAATGTGCCGAATCACGAACATGATCGGCGCCCACTGGAACGGCACATACAGCTCGTCCGCCTTATTGTCGATCGCCTTGACGATCGTCGTGGCGACCTTATCCACGTCCGCGAACTTCTCGCTTCCGGGCATACTGGCCGTCATCGCCGTCCTTACCGGCCCCGGCTTGATGTTCAATACGGTCACGCCTTCTCGATCCACGCGGTTGCGCAGACCTCCGAGGAAAGCCGTCAAACCCGCCTTCGACGAGCCGTAAAGGTAATTCGATTTGCGGCCGCGATCGCCCGCCACCGATGACAGCACGGCCAGCACGCCCGAGTGGCGCTGCACGCAGAAGTTCGCCAGCCACGTAAGCAGCGAGACGGCCGAGATCAAGTTGGTATGCAGGATCTGCGCGGCGGTGTTGAAGTCATGCTCCGCCTTCGCCTGATCGCCCAGCACGCCATGCGCGAGATACGCCACATCCATGCCGGTCAGCGAGTTGATGGCGTGTGCCAGCAGCGCCGGGTGCTGCGTCACGTCGTCGAGGTCGGCCACGGCCGTGTCGACGTACGAGGCACCTCGCGTCTTCAGGTCGGCCGCGACGGCGGCCAGCTTCTCCTGGTTGCGGGCGACGAGGAACAGGCTCGCACCCTGCGCAGCCCAAACCCGGCAGGTGGCCTCCGCGATCCCAGAGGTGGCGCCCAGCACAAGAATCTTCTTCGGCGCGCCGATGGAGGCTGCCGTGGGGATGGCGGTCGGGACGGTTGAGACGGCAGTGCTGCTGGTACTCATAGGCCTGGACGGTCTCCGGTGCAGCGCTCCCAGAAGGAGGAGGTAATGGCAGGATCCTTGTAGCGGGCCAACTGCTCCCACTGCGGATAAAAGGTCTGGAATTGCGCGGCCGTCATGGCGGCGTCTTTGGCCGGATAGAGCCGTCCGCCAAAGTCGCGCGTCATGTCGGCCAGGCGTTCCACCAGCGGGAAGGTAAGTCCCGCCTTGATCGGAAAGTCGAGCGCAAGCGTAATTCCCGGCTGCGGGAAGCTTAGCAGGCCGGGCGAAGGCACGTCCCCGAACGCCTTCAGCACCGCCAGAAAGCTGGCCAGACCAGACTTCGCAACTTCGGTCAGGATGGCGATCGTTCCCTCGCGCGCCGAATCCCACGGAATCGCGTACTGGAACTGCAGCAGACCGGCACTCCCGTACAACCGATTCCAGTGCAGTACCTTATCCAGCGGATAAAAGAACGGCTCGTAGTCGATCAGAGCCTTGACCCGAGGCTTTATCTGCTTGTTGAAGAACACGGTGTTGAACAGCGAGACCGTCGTGTGATTCAGCGCAAACCCGGGAGCCTTGAACGGAAAGACCAGCTTCGGCTCGGGCGAGGGCTTCAACTCCGACGGCACGGTCGAGTGCTCGCCCAGCATGAAGATCCCGCGGGCGAAGTTCTTGCCGGTGGACGCGCAGTCGATCCAGCTCACCGTGTACTCCACATGCTTGTATTGCTCGGTCAGCGCGAGAAACTCATCGATGCCGTGGAACTGGATATTCTCCCCGTCGATTGAGCGCGAGACGACAGGCCGCAGCCGCACCTCGGCCCAGGTGATGAGACCAGTCAGTCCAAGTCCACCGATCGTGGCGCGGAACCAGTCCGGATCCTCGGTCGGCGAGCAGATGCGGCGGGTTCCATCAGAGCGAACCAGCTCAAACCGGGTCACATGGTTGCCGAACGTTCCCGCCACATGGTGGTTCTTGCCGTGAATGTCGTTCGCGATCGCGCCGCCAAGCGTCACGTACTTGGTGCCGGGCGTCACGGGTAGAAACCACCCGCGCGGCACTGCAAAATCCAGAATCTGCGCCAGCGTAAGGCCCGCTTCGGCGGTCAGGATGCCAGTGGTCGGGTCGAAGTGCAGCAGGCGGTTCATACCCGTCGTCAGGACCAGGTTGCCATCCTCGAGCAGACACGAATCACCATAAGACCGGCCCATCCCGACCGGCAGCGCGCCATTATGTAAACCGGCAATGTTCGCGGGAAAGTCCTGCTGCCAGTGCATGGGGACGATGTTGGCGCGGTAGCGCGGGAATCGTCCCCAGCTCTCAAACGGGACAGGGCCTGCTACCGGAGCGTGATGGCGCGGGTCCGGGAGGCGCTCCTGCCTGGGGGGGAACGAGGGCTCGGCGGCTTGCGGCGCCTGAGGCGCAACGGAGGTCGGCATACCTTCAGAATAGCGGGTCCGGCGGCAATCGTCCGCGCGTTGTCGCAAAAGAGAACAGGCACGGCATCAAGCCGTGCCCGTTCAACTCAAATGCGCTGAACCTATGCGGCGGCAGTCTGACGCTGCGTGTGCTCCTGGGCAGCCTTGTCGCGCGCACCCTTCGACTCCGCCACGAGCGCGGCGAAACCAGCTGCGTCGTTGGCGGCGATATCGGCCAGAATCTTGCGATCGAGCGTATTGCCGGCCAGCTTCAGACCGTTGATGAAGGTCGAGTAGCTCATCCCGTTCAGCTTCGCGCCCGCACCGATGCGGACAATCCACAGTGAGCGGAACTGACGCTTCTTCTGCTTGCGGCCGGTGTACGCAAACTTAAGTCCGCGCTCGACGGCTTCCTGCGCCGCCTGATACAGCTTCGACTTCGTGAGGAAATAACCGCTGGCGCGCTTGAGGATTTTGCGGCGCCGGTCGGCGCGTTTGGTACTCCGTTTTACACGGGGCATGGTGGTTCTCCTTTTGCGTAGTGCGTGTGGGCGGCTGGTGGATAGGGTTCCACTTCACTCGCCTGATACAGGCCCAGATCTCGATGGAGTTCGCTTACGCTGATTCCAGGGGCCAGATACGCATTGCGGCCCAACTCGATACGGACAACGTGCTTCAGCCCAGAGGGCCTAGGCGTAGGGCAGCATTCGTGCGACCTTCGGGGTGTCCGCCTTCGAAACCATCGTGATCGCGGCCAGCTTGCGCTTGGTCTTGACGGACTTCGAGGTAAGGATGTGGCGCATCTTCGACTGGCCGCGCTTGAACTTGCCGGTGCCGGTCTTCTTGAAGCGCTTGGCGGCGCCCGAGTGGGTCTTCAACTTTGGCATGAGGTGATCCTGACTGTCGGACTGAGGCTTCGGTACAACCCTCTAAGTGTAGCGGAAAAAGCCGGGTTGCTGGAAAGAATAGATCGCATCACCCTTGATCGCAGGCGTTGATCGGGTCTGTGCATCCCGGGCCGCTGAGACCGATAGTCAAGAATCACGGGGCAGCGTAGACTCGTGGCACCGAGGACAATTCCATGTTTGCCCAGGCGACCCTGACCGAGACTCCCACCGCGGCCGAGCTCACCGAGCTTGAAGACCTGTACGGCGCGCACAACTACCACCCGATCGACGTCACCATTGCGCGGGCGGAAGGCGCCTGGGTGACCGACCTCGACGGTCGCCGCTATCTCGACTTCCTGGCCGCCTACTCGGCCGTCAATCAGGGCCACTGCCATCCCGCCATCGTCGCCGCCATGGTGGATCAGGCGCACCGCGTCACCCTCACCTCGCGCGCCTTCCGTAACGACCAGCTGCCGCTTCTGCTGCGCGATCTCCACGAACTCACCGGCTTCGACATGGCCCTGCCCACCAACGGCGGGGTCGAGGCGGTCGAAACCGCGCTCAAAGCCGCGCGCAAATGGGGCGAAACCATTAAAGGCGTTCCCGCCGACGCAGGCGAAATCCTCGTCTGCCGCAACAACTTTCATGGCCGCACGATCTCCATCGTCGGCTTCTCGTCAGAGCAGCAATACCGCCACGGCTTCGGGCCGTTCGCGCCGGGCTTCCAGGCGATTCCCTTCGGCGACGCTGAAGCCCTCCGCGCCGCGATCACGCCCCACACTGTCGCTTTTCTGGTCGAGCCGGTGCAGGGCGAAGGCGGCATAATCGTCCCGCCCGAGGGCTACCTGCGCGAAGTACGCGAGATCTGCACCCAGCACAACGTCCTCCTCATCTGCGATGAAATTCAATCCGGCCTGGGCCGCACCGGCAAGCTCTTCGCCTTCGAGCACGACGGCATCCGCCCCGACGTCTGCACCATCGGCAAGGCGCTCTCGGGCGGGTTTTACCCGGTCTCGGCCGTGCTGGGCAGCCGCGAGGTGATGGGCGTCTTCCAGCCCGGCGACCATGGCAGCACCTTCGGCGGCAATCCGCTCGCCTGCGCGGTCTCCCGGGCGGCGCTCAAGGTGCTGGTGGACGAGGATCTCTCGGCCCGCTCAGCCGAACTGGGAGCGTATGCGCTCGATCGCCTGCGCCGGATTGAGTCGGGGAAGATCGTCGAGGTTCGCGGCAAGGGGCTCTGGCTCGGTATCGAGTTGAACGTGCCCGCGCGTTCGCTCTGCGAGGCGCTCAAAGATCGCGGCGTGCTCTGCAAGGAGACCCACGAGACGGTGATCCGGCTGGCCCCGCCGCTGGTCGTCTCGCCGGACGATCTGGCCTGGGGCATCGACCAGATTGAAGCGGTTCTCAGCTGACAAGCAGCGGTCTTCCTCAGATTCAACCCGAGCCGCTCGGCTCAGTCCATGCCCCGCGCGCGCCGGGCTTCCAATGGGCGCGCGTGGTATACTTCAGGTACGGGCAAGCGGCATAAGATGCTGATTTGGCGCGGCTTCTCCTCTCATTCCGCGATTTCTCATCAGCACCAGAAACAGTGCACTCCGCCACGTGCGGAACGTTTCAGCCGTGCCCGGCGGAGAAGAGACAGCACGCATGGCATCCATACCCAATCCCCGTCCCGACGATCTTTCCCTGCCCCCGGTTGTGCCCTCCGACGAAGCCGCGAAGAACTCCGGCTACTCGGCCGAGAACATTACCGTACTGGAAG
The DNA here is from genome assembly GCA_964247715.1 of uncultured Acidobacteriaceae bacterium. Classification (GTDB taxonomy): domain Bacteria; phylum Acidobacteriota; class Terriglobia; order Terriglobales; family Acidobacteriaceae; genus Edaphobacter. The sequence continues at coordinate 16,435 of CAXTVJ010000054.1, forward strand.
GGTTGGCGGCGGTGCGCCTGCGTCCGGCGATGTACATCGGCTCGACCGGCGAGCAGGGTCTGCACCACCTCGTCTACGAGGTCGTCGATAACTCCGTCGACGAGGCGCTCGGCGGCCACGCGACCCGGATCGACGTCCTCATCCATGTCGACAACTCCATCACCGTGATCGATGACGGACGCGGCATTCCGGTCGACGACAAGGTGATCAACGGCGAGAAGATGCCCGCCGTTCAGGTCGTCCTCACGATGCTGCACGCGGGCGGCAAGTTCGACGCCTCCAACTACAAAGTCTCGGGCGGCCTTCACGGCGTCGGCGTCAGCTGCGTCAACGCGCTCTCGGAAGAATTCGACGTCGAGATCTGGCGCGACGGCTCCACCTGGGAGCAGGACTACAGCAAGGGCGCGCCCATCTCCACCCTGCGCAAGATGGGCCCCAGCACGCGCAAGGGCACCAAGGTCCACTTCCTGCCCGACAAGAGCATCTTCACCGTCCACGAGTTCAACTACGACACGCTCGCCAACCGCCTGCGCCAGCTCGCCTTCCTCAACAAGGGTCTCGAGATCACGCTCACCGACGAGCGCCAGACCGACGCCAAGACGGGCGAGAGCAAGCGCCAGGAGTTCAAATACGTCGGCGGCATCGCGGAGTTCATCAAGCACCTCAACAAAGGCAAGGCCGTCCTCCACGAGAAGCCGATCTACATGGAGGCCGAGCGCGACAACGTCGCCATGGAGATCGCGC
>CAXTVJ010000055.1:0-16544 GCA_964247715.1 uncultured Acidobacteriaceae bacterium
AACCTGCGGCGCGGGTGCGCTGCCCTGCTGTCCGCTCGGCTGCTGCGTCAGCGGAGCAGCCTCTCCCGGCGGAGAAAACGTGCCGTTCTGCTGCTGCGTGCTCTGCTGCTCAAACGGACGCACCACATAACTCGCCACACGCAGCGTCGCTCCCTGCGAAAGCTCCGGAGCCGGAACCTGCAGCATCGCCACCTCCCCCTCATCGCCAATCTGCTGCGTCAGGCGAGCGATCTGAATCTGCCGGTACGCCGCTGGCGACAGCACCAAGTCGGCGATCGCACCCGGCATCGCCACATCCGTCGGCTCAACCCCGGCCAGCTCGACCTGCGGCACATGCGTCGCCTCCGCCGGCAGCAGCTCGCCTGCCGTTGCCTGCGGCACGTAATCCCGCAGCCGCGGCTGTGCCGTCTTGCTCGAAGGCTGAGCCGGCGTACCTGGCATCACAGCTCCCGGCATCGTGCTGCCCGGCGCACCCATATACGACGGTACCGCCGGGGACGCGCCATTCGGAGCGTATCCGCCCACTGGCACCGGGCCAGCGCTCGGGCTGCCCGGAAGATAGGGCTGCGACGGCTGGTTCGGCTGCGTCGCCATCTGCTGCATCTGCACCGAATCCTCAGCGCCCGGGTTGTTCGCCACAGGTCCGTTCGCCCCCGGAGCCAGCAGCGTCGCAAGATCGCCGCCCGGCTTGAATCCCGGAAGCTGTGTTGCCGGCGCGGGCCGGCTCAGCTCACCCGCCAGCTCCGCCCCCGGGTCCGGCGCAGGCATCGCTGCCAGCGACGCCCGATAGTAATCCGCGGCGCGGTTATTGTCGCCGCGCGCCTGCTCGAACTTCGCCCCCAGCACCAGAAGCTGGGCGTTATGCGGGTACTGGTTCAGCGCGAAGCGCAGCCACGTCTCCGCGTCCTTCATGTCGTTGTCCGCCAGCGCCGCGCCCACCGCCGCCTGGTAGTCCGAAGCCGTCGCCTGCCGGAGATCCATCGACTTCCAGATCGCCACCGCCTGCTTTGCCATCCCTGCGCGCGCATACCCGTTCGCCAGCGCCTTGATCACCCCCGGATTGTCCGGAAAGGACTGCGCCGTCGCATTCAGAATGTTCAGCGCAAGCTGGTTGTTTCCCTTCGCCGCCGCCAGATTCGCCCGCCTCACCGCGAAGTTCGCCCAGATCGTCTGCACCGTGCGCCGCTGCACATCGGTCAGATCCGTCCGTCCCCCCAGCGCCATCAGCTGCCGGTAGAGCCCCGCGTCGTTGCCGCTGTTGTACATCAGCCACGCGGTCTGGATGTCGATATCGGCCGGGGGCGCGGTGTGCTGCGCCAGATAGTGCTCCTGCACCCGCCGCAGAAAGATCTGCGCCTCACGCGGCTGCCCCAGGCCGGTGTAGATTCCTGCCACCGCCTGCAGAAAATCCGGATCGTTCTCGAGCTGCGCCCGCACGGGAGCCGGCATCTGCTGAATCTCCGCCAGCGCCTCCTGGTCCCGTCCGGTTCCATGCAGCGCCGTCAGCATTCCCTTCCACGCGTCGGTGCTGTTCGGGTTCTGCGCCAGAACCTGCTGATACAGCGCGTACGCCGCCGGCGCATCGCCGCGCTGCAGGTAGATTCCCGCAAGCTGCGTCTCTACCGCTACCGAAGGCTTGCCGCCCTCCGCCTGCTGCTGCTGCAGCGACTTCTCCAGAATGTCCTGCGACACGTCCAGCCGGTTCTGTGATTGATAGATCGACGCCACCGTATCGTCGAAGCCATTGTCATGCATCGCCTTCGAGTAGATCGCGGGCGGCATCGAATCCAGCGTCTGCGCCGCCAGCGCATCGTTGCCCGCCGCATGCTGCGCCCGCACCAGACCCTGCCACGCGCCGACGTTGTTCGGCTCCCGCGCCAGCACCTGCTTGTACAGCCCCTGCGCCTGATCCAGATGATTCGCCTGCTCCAGCAGCGCCGCATACTGGATCTGCGTCTCCGTCTGCACGCCCTTCGCCTCCGCCGGAAACGGCAGATCGAGCGCCGACCGCAGCACCCGCTGCGCATCCGCGTCGCGCCCCGCCGAAGAGTAAGCCGACGCCAGCGCCCGCAGGTACAGCGGATCGCGATTCAATTCCGCACGCACGCCCGCCGGCAGATGCCGCTCCGTCTCGAGCGCCTGCGCCGAGTGCCCCGCGCCATACTCCGCCAGAAACAGCCCGCGCCACGCATGCGCCGCCGAAGGCTTCAGCTTCACGAACTGCGTAAACACCGGAATCGCCGCCTCGGACTGCTGCGCCTTCAACAGCGTCCCGCCCAGACCCTCCAGCGCCTCCACACTCTGCGGACGCATTCCCAGTGCCGCGCGATACTGCTTCTCGGCCGCCGGCAGATTGTCTTCGTTCAGCGCGATCGCGCCCTCGCCCATCGTGTACCAGAACCGTGACGTCGCCAGCGCCGCATCCAGATTCGGATCCTTCGAGCCATCCTGCTTCGCCTGCACCAGAAACGAGATCGCTCCGCCGAAGTTCGCCTGCTGCATGCGGATATAACCCAGCCCGGTCAGCGCATTCGAGTCGTCCGGATGGTTCGCCAGAATCGCCTTGAACTTCGTCTCCGCCGCGTCCAGATGCTTCGCGTTCAGCTCGCGATACGCCTCGCGATCCTCCGCCGTGCGACTCGCGTAGGCCGCCGCCGCCGCGCGCTCGGAAGCCGTCATCGGCCGCGCCGGCGCAGCCGCACGCGGCTCGTTGCGCAGCACCGTAGAAAGCTCCTGGTCCGGATGACGATCCAGATACTGCCGGATCTCTCCCGCCGTCGCCGGGTTCTGCGCGTCCCACAGCAGCGACTGTCGCAGCGCCTCCCCTGCCTCCGGATCGTTCGGGTGCGACTCCAGCAGACGTCGCCCCTCCGGCCGCGTCTTCGGGTTGTAGGTCAGAATCCGTCCCAGCGCCACTGCATACCGCGAGTCGCCCGGGAACTTCGCCACCAGCTCCCGCAGACCCTGGATCGCATGCGGCCGTCCATCCTCGGTCGCCGACTCCGTCTCGTAGTACGCCAGCGCCACATCGCCCGCCGGAGGATTGCCCCCGTAGATCTGCCGGTAGATGTTCATCGCCTGCTCATACTGCCCCTGTTGCGCCAGCTTCCCCGCCTGCCGCAGCTGCACGTTCGCGTCGGCCGCCGTTCCCATGTTCTCGACCCGCGCAATTCCCGGATCGTTCGGATTTACGGAGCGCAGACGATCCAGATACCGGTTCGCCGTCGCCGTATCGCCGCGCAGCTTCGCATCCCGCGCCATCCCGCCCAGCGCTTCCGCGTTGTTCGGATCCGCCAGCAGCACCTGGTTCCACTGCTGCGCCGCAAGATCCATGCGTCCGCGAAGCTCCAGCGCATGCGCCTTGTCCAGCAGCGCCTGCGTCGTCGTCTGCTGCGGAGACTGCCCCTGCGCCGTCCAGCACACGGGTGCCAGAGCGGTTGCACCCATCAACAGAGCGGGTGCCAGGAACCGGAATGCGGAGGTCGTCTTCATAAAGGGCTTTCGTTCGCTGCGCCGGGCCGGGAGACTTGCGCCTGTCCCCATGAGAGTAACGTCTTTCTCAACACCTTGGAATCCTTTTTCGCACTGTTCCCAGGGCACCTGCGGAGCTCCGTTCCGGCTTCGCCGAAGCGTCGAATCATCAGCATTCGCGCGGCATTCTTCATCGATGTCATCTCGCCCTGAACGTCTGCCGCTCGACTCCCGCGCAAACATTCCAGTGGAAAAGCGGGCAACATCCCGTCCATCTCGTTCCCGCGACGCTTCGTGCTCGAGTCCTCTGCAAAGAGCAGGGCCGCGGCTTCCCTGCTCCGCGGCCCTGTTCTGCTTCCTGCATGCAGCTCAGTCCCCGCCCTGCAGACGCCCGCGTGCCCTGCGCCGGAGCATCGCGCGGATCAGCGCGGCCATCAGCACGCACGCCACAATTGCGAACAGAACGATCAGCCACGGATACTGCGAGAACAGAACTGTCAGCTGCGTCCACCACGGAATCGACCCGACGTGATACACATCGTTGCCGATCCGGTACGAGACAAAGTGCGCATCGTGCAGTACGCTCACCGACTGCGAAATGTCCGACGACTGCGATGTCTTCAGGAACACATCCAGAAACTTCGGCACGACCGTATGGTCACGCAGTGCGATCACCACCACCGAGTGCCCCGACCATTGCAGCCCCTCCACCAGCGCATCCGGCAGACCGCCCGCCGTCTCCAGCTGATTGGTCTGCACATGATCGCTCGACCGCACCTTCCACCACGCATGCTCCAGCGGCGAAAAGAACCCGCGCGTATCCTGCACCCGCAGACCGTCCGCGTCGATCACCACCGGCAGCGACTTGCCCAGCGTGTTCAGCGCCGGCTGGTCGCCGACCGTGCCCATCACCAGGTAATCCTTCGACTTATCCTTCATGCCGTCATTGTTCGTGATCGTGACGTTCACCACCGGGTAGCCGGTCTGCGCCCCGAAGTGGCCCATCAGCGTCACGTACATCTCAATCTCATCCGGCGTCGGCGCATCCGGAAGCACCACCGCCGTATCCGCGAGATCCGCCCGGCGCGTAAACGGATAGCCCGCATTTGAAAAGATCTCCAGATCCGGCAGACTCACCCAGTGCGGGATTCCCTGAATGTCGAGATAGGTATCCTTCACGATCGTGCCCTGCAGATTCAGCGGAGCCGTATCCTGGCACTTGCCCTTCTTCGCGATTTGAAAGATAAACCGGTGCGACAGCGTGTTCGAGAACGGCCGCATGTTGTACTTCGGGATCGGCACCACCGTCTGAATCTGCGCCGAGGCGTTCTCCGTATGCGGCAGCGGCGTCGAGCTCACATACCCCGTATTCACATACACCTGCAGCGAACTCTCATTCGCCAGCGGAATCCCGTTGTACCGGTAATCCATGTGATAGCTCAGGTTCTCCGGCTCGCTCGAAAAGATATCCGGCGGAAGCCGCATGTAAACATTGACCGGACCGCTGCCGTCGCCCTGCAAATCACCCGTATTTGCAATCTCTCCGAGATGTGTAATGTGGTCCGTGCTCAGCCAGCGCGGCGCGTCGTCCGGACTCCGCGCCTCCAGCGACGGAGCCTTCAACTGCGCGTCCGGTCCCTGCACCAGATCGCCCCGCTGCAGCACCAGCGCCTGCGCCGCCTGCACCAGCTGGTCCGGGTTGTCGCCGGTCACGATCAGCACCTTCGAATACGGATCACCGGGGTTCGTCCGCATCGCCACGCTCGGCCCCGAGACCGACGTCACATTCAACGTCGACGGCAGCTCCTGCGTCGACTCCCCGATCACAATCGCATTGCCCGCCGGAATCGTCCCGAACGTCACCGGGAAGTGCGCCGGGTGATCGTTGGTCAGGATCCCGAAATAACTCGCCAGGATGCCCGCCGCTTTCAACGCCTGCGGAGAAGGCTGCTGGCTCAGAAACACGATCGGAATCACCGGATGCAGGTTCACTGCCGCATCGTAGAACGGCAGTGGAAGCAGGCTCAGATCGTTCTGCAGCGGAAGCAGAGAACCCGCCAGCTCCAGCGTCGACGTCGTATCCACATGGCTCCACAGCGTCGAGTGCGAAGGGTCTTCGCACTGCAGCGTGTAGTGCCCGATAAACTCAAACGTCAGCTCGTTCGAATGCACCAGCACCTCGGTCGGCATCGTCAGCGTCGCTTCCAGCAGCGTCCCCGTCTGGTTGCTCGCGTACGCCGCCCGCTGTTCCGGCGACATATCCTCCGTGCCCTGCGCCGAGTACGCCGGACGCATCGTCACCGGAAGCGTCGCGAACAGCGTCCCGTTCAGCGAAACCTTCAAGTGGCTGATATCCGGAATCAACCCCGGCGAAAAGTGATACCGGATGTGCATCGTCGCCGTCTTCACCACCTCGGTCTGCGGCAACGAGAAGTAGATCGAGTGATACGCGTCCACCCCGCGCAACACCACCGTGTCGCCCGCGCCCAGATCCGCCAGCGTGAAAACATTGTCGAATGTTCCCGGAGCCACCGCACGCTGCGGCAGCGAACTCTCCACCTGCATTGCCGCAGCCGTCGCGCTCGATCCCGGCCCGGCCGCGGCCGCCCCGCCCGCGCTCTGCTGCATCGCCATCTGCGCCGCGCGTGCCGGCCGGCCAATCAGCAGAGAAAGCAGCGCGAACAGAATCAGAGGCGCGCTGTTCGTCGCGAGCCGTCCCTTCGGGGGAGTCTTCTTCGACTTCATCAAGCCTCGTGTCGTCTGTGCCAGTCCATGGAAGGAAAGCTGGAAGATCCGGCCCAGACTCGTCAGCGGACGATCCGGCTCACGCGCCTCACCCCAGCCCAGCCACGTGTCTGCGCGGGAATACAGCACCATCGTCAGCGCCTCTTCTTCCTGCAGGTTCAGCGGATCGAACTGCGCCCGCAGCGTTCCGCCCGTCGCGCTGATCACCGTCGCCGGCAGCGACGCATCGCCATCCAGCACCGGGAAGACGATCTGCACCGCTTCGCCCGGCAGCGCGGTAAAGCTGCGGTCGATATGCAGCATCACGCCGCCGCTCGAAAGGTCGGCCGTTACCGCCTGCACCACCGTCCCGTCCGCCAGCACCACGTCCGCCGGAACGCTCATCGCCACGCGCACCGTCGACCGGCGCTGCTGGCTCTCCCACGCCACCGCCGTCGCCACACCCAGCACGGTGATGTTGAAGAACGTCCAGATCAGGTTCATGATGATCGTTCCCGGATGCGTTCCGTCCCACAGAAACTCAAGTCCCGGAATGTGGAAGAACCGCGGAATCGCCATCAGCAGACCGACGAAGTTGAAGAACAGCAGCACAATAAACGGCCGCGCGATCCGTGCGTCGAAGAAGCTGCGATTCACTACGCCGCCCTTCGCCGTCACGTTGAAGCTGCCCAGCTTCGGATTCACCAGCGCCAGCATCGTCGGCAGAAAAATATAAGGCGACAGCACCGTCTCGTAGATCTCGTTCCAGAACGAATGCCGATGCTGTCCCTGAATGCGCGAGTTGGTCAGCGAAGACAGCACAAGGTGCGGGAACGCGTACGCCAGAATCGCCGCCCAGTATCCCGGAACGTTGGTATGGCCGAAGACCAGATAGATCAGCGGAGCCGTCAGGAAGATCAGGCGCGGCAGCGCATACAGAAAGTGCGTCATCGCGTTGAAGTAGCAGAGCCGCTGCGCCGGACTCAGCCCCGGCACCAGCAGCGGATTGTCCGTCCGCAGAATCTGAATCATCCCGCGCGCCCAGCGGATGCGCTGCTTCACATGCCCGCTCAGCCGCTCGGTCGCCAGACCTGCCGCCTGCGGGATATTGATATACGCCGTATTCCAGCCGTTCATCTGCATGCGCAGCGAGGTATGCGCGTCCTCGGTCACCGTCTCGACCGCGATTCCGCCAATCTCATCGAGCGCCGTCCGCCGCAGCACCGCGCACGATCCGCAGAAGAACGTCGCGTTCCAGAAGTCGTTGCCGTCCTGCACAATCCCGTAAAACAGCTCGCCTTCGTTCGGAATCACGCGAAACTGCCCCAGATTGCGCTCGAACGGATCGGGGGAATAAAAGTGGTGCGGCGTCTGCAGCATCGCCAGCTTCTTATCCCGCAGAAACCAGCCCAGCGTCACCTGCAGAAACGACCGCGTCGGCACGTGGTCCGAGTCGAAGATCGCCACGAACGGAGCATCCAGCCGCTCCAGCGCCCGGTTGATGTTCCCCGCCTTCGCATGCTTGTTGTCGTCGCGCGTCATGTACCCGATGCCCGCGTCCTCCGCGAACTTCCGGAACTCCTCGCGCTTGCCGTCGTCCAGAATGTAGACGTTCAGCTTATCCGCCGGCCAGTCAATGTTCATCGCCGCCAGTGCCGTAAAGCGCACCACCGAAAGCGGTTCGTTATACGAAGGAATCAGCAGGTCCACCGCGGGCCAGTTGTCCGGATCCTCGGGCAGCGGCACCGGCGTCCGCCGCAGCGGCCAAAGCGTCTGCAGATAGCCAAGGAAAAGAATCAGAAACGCATACGTCTCGGCGAGGACCAGCAGCCAGATAAAGAACGCATCCAGCGCCGTCCAGTGTTGATTGCCGGGATCCCGGAAGAACCGAATCACCGTCGCGATTCGCCAGAATCCATAGCGGAACGTCGAGAAGCACGACACCAGCATCAACGTCAGCGTCACCAGGTACGAGCTCGAGCTGCGATCCATCCAGATCGCGATCAGCACCGTCATCAAACCCAGCACCGACTGCTGCGGCCACGTCAGCTCCAGCGTCGCGGCAAAGCCCAGAAAAATCAAGCCGCCCGCAAGCACCATAAATCGGATGAACCGGAGAAGAAAACTGTCTCCCGATTCAAACTCTCTCCATAACGGCGACCGCGTCATCGTTCACTCCATCGAGTATTCCGGGATTCCTGCAGTGCGGGGGCTGAAACGCCGCGAAGCCAGTTTGCGAGATGGCGGTAATCCTCCGTGATCGGAGCGTCCGGCGCATAGTCCACCACGGTCATCCCCTCCGCCAGCGCCTCGCTCACCGCCGGCGCGCGCCGGATCGTGGAGGGCAGCAGGCGCTCGCCCAGTTGACGCCGCAGCACCTCGCGCACATCCAGATGCAGAGGCAGCGTGGCGTCGAACTGATTGATCACGTAATAAGGCAGAAGCATACGCCCTTCGGCATCCGTCGCGCCTTGGAAATACCGCTCCACCGCCTGCAGGCTGATCACCGAATTCATGTCCGGAGCCACCGGCACCAGCACCGTCACGTTCATGCCCTGCAGCCGTCGGATGATGAATCCCGAGCTCGACGTCAGATCCAGCAGCAGTCGCTGCGTCCCCGCCGCGCTGGTCCTGATCTCATCCGCCGTCAAGACCTGGCCCGCCCCTTCCTGTCCCGCTCCCGGCTGCCCGCTCCGCTCCTGCGTGCGTCCGTCAAACTCGTAGCTCACCAGATGGATCGGCGCATCCGTACTGCCCGCCGGCGGGGAGAACGTCCGCACCACACCCGGCTTCAGCTCGGTCGCGCCAAAGTAGTACGGCAGCAGCCCGTGCGAGGTCGTGTCCGCCAGCAGCACCTTCTCGCCCATCGCGGAAAGCGTACGCCCCAGCGTAGCCACCATGCTCGTCTTGCCGACGCCGCCCGCCAGCGAAAACACCGCGAGCATCGGCGTACGAACCTCGCGCGAACGCGACGGCTCGGGCGCCGCCTCCCCGCCCTCAAACACACCCTTCAGCGCGAACCACCGCGAGGCCACCTTCTCCCGCGAGTGCTGCAGCGTATCCGAAACATCCGCCGGCTGGCTCGAACGAGCCGCCGATGACGGGATCGCATGCAGCCAGGCCGGCGTCGCATCCACCGCCGTGCGCTCCTCCGCCCGGGCCGCAGGCTCCGCCGGATAGTACTCCTGACCGGGCCGGTACTCCGGCTGAGCGATACGCAGCGCGGAGGAGTTTACCCGCAGATTCTCCTGCGCCCGGGCCCGCGCCAGGTCCGATGCCGTCGGCATCCGGTACGCCGGACGAATCCCCGACGCCTGATCCGGCTTGAAGCCCCGCGCACGCCGGAACTCCGGCTCCGCCTGGCGTAACACCCTGCGTTCCCCGCTCGCGCCCCGCGCAAATTCCTCGCGGTAACGCTGCTGCGGCGAACCAAAGTCCGCCGGACGGCTCGAAAGCGTCTCCTCGGTCTCGAACGGCGATCCCGCCGTCACCTGATACGGATCGCCCCCATACGTCGCCGAACGCACCGGCTGCGGTCCGGCCAGGCTCCTGCGCCGTATCTCGGAGTCGTTCCAGCGCGCCGCCTGCCGCTGCGCGCTGGCATGCGCCTCGGCAATCTCGCGTTCTTCGCGCCGGGACGCAGCCTCCGCCACCGCCGCAGCCTCCGCCCGTCGCGCCGCCTCCACCCGCTCCGCCGAAGCCCGGCGCTGTGCGTCATCGGCCTCCCGCAGTGCGCGGTCCCGGTCAAGTCCGCTGTCGAGCCGTTCGGCATTCCGCGCAGCGCGTTCCGCCTCCCGTGCCTGCCGCTCCGCCTCCACCGCCGCCGCCTCGGCCTCCGCCTTGGCCTGCAACTCGCTCTGCCGCATCTCTTCCGCGGCACGGTGCCGCACCTGCGCCCGATACTCACGGCGTGAGGCGGAAAAATCCCGATACTTCGCCCCGTGCAGATTCGCCCAGGAGTACAGAATCGCTACGTCTTCCGGCGTCTCCGCGATCGGCTCTTCCGGCTGCTCCGTCAAGTGCGTCTCCATCACTCTCAATCCTGCCGATCCCGCGCGGGCGTAGGCTTTATGCGGCGCTCACCTTGCAAAACCCGGCGATAAACAAGGTCCGGGCAGACCCCGGCGGGCACGGATAAGTGCACACTTTTCCATGCAATGGCCTGAGCCTACTGTGCAGGGTGATCGGAGTCAATCCATCTTCTCTGCCACTTTAGTCCATGCAGAGGATTTCGCGGGGCGAATCCGCGAGGAGTAGCCGAAAAGTCACACCCACTGCACATATTGTTTCCCGAAAGCGGTAAGCTCCCGGCGCATCTCTACCAAACGCACGCCTCAACGCCCTGTTCACGGCCTCATCCAACTCGTCCCGCACCCCATTCAGACCACCCGCCCGATGTGATAGTTTCAGATCTGTGGTTTGAGCCTGTAGCTCAGTCGGTAGAGCATCGCCCTTTTAAGGCGTTGGTCCTGGGTTCGAGCCCCAGCGGGCTCACCATCTCCCTCTTACAACAGAAGATCCCCCGGCCCGCTCCGGGTGCCCCACGATCACGCAAAGCGTTGATCGTGGGGTGAGTTCCATGCACCCACAAGTACGTGGTCCCGCTAAGACGTAGGCGCATCCGGCACTGGCATCACCGCGCAGAAATCCTCCAGAAACCGCCGCCCATAGCTCTCCACCAGCTCCCGCATCCGCCCCTCATCGCCCGACTGCACTATCAGCCCGGCATGATGCGCCTTGTGCATCCGCATCACGATCTCGGCATCCGTATACGCCCCCGTATCCGGCACCTCCTGCCGCGCCAGCGAGATCACGCTCCCCACAGACTCCCGCCGGATCTCGGGCAGCCGATACTCTTCCCCCAAAGCCAGCGCCCGCTCGATCCCCGCCCACGCCTTCCACGGATTCACTCCCGTCGCGAACTCGCACGCCTCCGCAATGTACGCACCACCCACCCGCGCCGCCGTCTCCAGAAAGTAAAACTCCCCATCCGCGTGAGCCCGGATAAACTCCGAGTGCGTCACCCCCGACTCCATCCCCAGCGCCGGCAGCAGCCGCGCATGCATCTCTAGAATCCCCTTCGCCTCCGCCGAATCCAGCGCAAGCGTCCGTGTCGTGAACACCCCCCCCTGATGCATCGTCTCCATCGGCGGCTTCCCATACTGGAACGGCTGCGCAAACTGCAGCGCGCCCTTCCACGTCACGCCCTCGCAGTGGAACACCTCGCCCGGCACAAACCGCTCGAGCAGATAATGCGTCTGCTCATCGCCCAGTTCGTCCAGCACCGGCCACAGATCGTCCTCACCCCGGACCTTCCTGATCCCGATCGCCGAAGCATTCATCCGAGGCTTCAGCAGCCACGGCCCCTCCGTCTCGCGCAGAAAAGCCCGCACCGTGTCGTAATGGAACACGCCCGTAAACTCCGGAACCTTGATCCCCCGCTCGCGCGCCCGCGTCCGCATCGCCAGCTTGTCGCGAAACAGCCGCGTCGCGCTCTCGCCCATCCCCGCCACCTGCAGATGCTCCCGCAGCAGCGCCGCCACGCCCAGGTCGAACTCATCCAGCGGCACAATCCGGTCGATCCGCCGCGTCCGCGCCAGATACGCCACCGTATGCACGATCTGCTCCGGCGTCAGTCCCGCCGGCATGGTCAGGAACTCCGTCAGCGCCTCCCGCGGCCAGTCCGCGACCGCCAGCTCGTCGGTCGTCAGCAGACGCACCGCGCACCCCAGCCGCGCCGCCTCCCGCAGAAAATCCTGCCCCTTCTCATACGTGCTGATGCAGAACAGCGACGGACGACCCTGCGACTCGGACATGCACGCACTCTCCTTCAGGAGCTTCCGATCGAATCTGCTGCCATAACGCCTCTCTGCTCTGATACCTCCAAACAGCCCCGCGTTGGATGCACTGGCTGGTACGGTGTTTCCTCGAGGGCAGATTGCACCCCCTGCGTTCCCCGGTCGACCAGTCCAGGAAAAGCACGATTCGCTTCTTCAACATGCTGATCCCGTTGAAAGGCTCGATGCGCTTCAACCAGCGCCACCGTCCAGGTCGCGACCATCAGCGAGGCGGCCAGACTGGCCAGGGGATCCGGCAGAGCGCGTTCGACAGACTGAGCCAGCGCCGCCGTCAACGTCTCCGTCAGCTCATCCCGAATCGCCCGGGCGCGGGCCTTCAGCGCTTCGCTGCCCTCAACGGTCGCCAGAAACTTGTCGCTGCCTCCTCAAAAAGCGCACATACGGCCGCTGACTCGCGACAGCCCAGTGCGCAAACAGCCGCAGCGCTTCCACGGGAGACTCGGAGCTGCCGCCCTCGCCGATGCTGTTCGAAAACACCCCGGTGACGTCGGGAGAGCCTTTCAGGTGTACGACGAAACCATCCGTCCCACCGTAGGAGGGATCCAGGCGCAGGCACTCGAGGTCGGTCTCGAGATGTTCATGCCCGCATCCGAAGAAGCGATCCAGAGAAGAAACACGCTGCTCGGCCTCAGCTGAGCGCAGTCCTGCCCCACCCGCCTGGCGACCCGAGGTTCACGAAAGAACATCGGGACGCGATCCGGTCTGGCAATGCCGAAACAGGACCGCGTCCCTCACCCGGCGGTCAGTTCCCCGGCTCGCGGACCGGAACCTGGCGATCAATCGAAAACTCAACCTTCAACGAAGCATGGGCGTCCCCGAGGCAGACCAGCAGCTTCTTCCCCGGACCGCGAAACCCGTAGTGAACATGCGCCAGTCCACTCGGATCCACCCGAAACACCACCGGCGGGTCCGGCGATAGATCGTGCACGTCGATCCCGTCGATCAGCGAGGCGGTAGCCGAGATCACCCGTTCATGCAGTGTGCCGTCGAGCGCAACCGGAACCTGCAGGTCGTCGTCTTCGTTTGTTTTATCGCAGCCTGCTTCAAGGCCGCGGATGATGTTGTCGCGGGTCACGATCTGGTCCTCGAGCACGGGATTGTCGCGATAAACCCGGCGAAAGAAGTCGTACGCCGGCGCATTGCGGTCGAGCGGCTTGATCATATGGATGTGATCGGCCGGAATCTCCTGCGGCGGCGTCGTGACATCGCAGCCGTAAGTGGCACTGAAGTAGCCGACCACCCGGGTATGCGGCTTCAGATAGCGGATAAACCCGTCGTCGGCCACCGTGTCCTGCGCTTCGTACGCGCAGAAGCGATGGATGCCGTTCACCGCGGCGCTGCTGCGCCAGCGGTCTTCCAGTTGCGTGAGAAACGTATTGTCGGCCGCGTCGCTCAGATCGTTGAGCAGCGGATCCTTGTCGTAGAACGCGGCCACCCGGGCCACCGTCGAGCCCTCATGGGGTGTGCCGTAGGAGACCACGAAGCGCACCCGGGCCGCATCGGCCGGATGCCGGATCAGCATCTCCTCCACCAGAATGCCGCCGAGGCTGTGGGCCACGAACACCACCTCGCGATGCTCCCACACGTGGTTCTGCCGCAGGCTCTTCCAGAGCGTGTCGGCCAGCTGCACGCTGGACATCTTGCCGTTCGAAGCAGGCGACGGATACTCCGCCACCACCACATCCGAGTAGGCGAAGCGCGGGTCCGTCCTCACCAGATCGGGCCAGTAAGCCCCGTTCGCCGCGCGCCACGACTCGCGATCGCCATGCAGCCCATGCACAAAGACAATCACCCGGGGATGCAGAGGAGCCTGAGCACGGCCTTGCGCTGGAGCAGCCTCAAGTTGGGGTCCACGCCCCGGCAGCTCTGCAGCGTTGCCATGTCGTGACCAGAGCGCGGCCACGCAGCCGAAAATCAAAAGCCACTTAAGCAAAATAGACCGCATGATCGCTTGTTCCAAGTATCGCAGCCAGCGCAGGAACATCGTACTCAGGGCCGCGCTGGCAGGATTTCCTTCGCCTTACTGCATCGACGGATCGGCAAACGTCTCCCGAATCCCATCCTCGAGCGAAGTAAACGGATCCGTATACCCCGCCGCGCGCAGCCCCGTCACATCCGCCTGCGTAAAGTGCTGATACCGGTTCCGCAGATCCCCCGGAAACGGAATGAACTCGATCCCGCCCGGCTCATGCACCTGCATCAGCGCCTCCGCCACCGCCTTGAAAGTTCTCGCCTCGCCCGTCCCGGCGTTCACGATCGCCTGCACCGGCGGCTTCGGGCTCTCCGGCAGCAGCCCCGCGAAGAACAGGTTGATCCGGCACAGATCGCGCACAAACACAAAGTCGCGACGCTGCTCGCCATCCGCATAGCCGCCCGACCCCTGAAACATCCGGATCACGCCCTTCTCGTGCAGCTGCTTTGTAAAGTGGTGGATCACCGAAGCCATCCGCCCCTTGTGCTGCTCCCGCGGCCCGTACACGTTGAAGTAACGCAGCCCCACCACCGTGCTCTTTACCGGCTTCTCCAGATCATCGAACCGCCGCCGCACGAAGTTGTCGAACACCAGCTTTGAGTACCCGTACACATTCAGCGGACGCTCATTCTCCGCCACCGGCGCAAACGCTTCGCTCAGCCCGTACACCGCCGCCGTCGACGCATATACCAGCGGCACACCGCGCCGCGTCGCAAACGCCAGCAGCTCCTTCGAGTACGTGAAGTTGTTATCCATCATGTACCGCCCGTCGTCCTCGAGCGTATTCGAGCAGGCCCCCTGATGCAGAATCGCCCGCACCGGCGCATGGTCGAACTCGCCCGCGGCCAGCGCCCGCCGAAACTCCGTCTTATCCATGTAATCCGCGTACCGCGCGCCCCACAGATTCAAAAACTTCGGCCCGCTCAGATGCGGCGCCGGCGTCAGGTTGTCGACCAGCAGAATCTCCCGCTCGCCGATCCGGTTCAACTCCTGCAGCAGATTGCTCCCGATAAACCCGGCCCCGCCCGTAACAATGATCAAGCGTCTCGCTCCTCTCCGCTGGCAATCAGTCCCGCGCCCACCGGCTCTGCCTCACTCGTCATCTTCCTGACGATATTCGTAGTCGAAAAGCCCTCAACCGTAGGCACAATTTCCACCCGTCCGCCCTGCGCGACCACGTCTTCATGCCCCACCACGGTCTCGACCGTATAGTCCCCGCCCTTCACCAGCACATCCGGCTTCAGCGTCCGGATCAGCTCCAGCGGCGTGTCTTCGTCGAACAGCACCACCGCGTCCACCGCCGCCAGCGCCGCCATCACCCGCGCCCGTTCGCGCTCGCCCACAATCGGTCGCGTCGGCCCTTTCAGCCGCGATACCGAAGCATCCGTATTCAGTCCCAGCACCAGCTTCGACCCGAACCGCCGGCAGTCCTCCAGCAGCGTAATGTGCCCCACATGCAGCAGGTCGAAGCACCCGTTCGTAAACACCACCGTCTCGCCCGCGGCCCGCCACTCCGCCACCCGCAGCGCCACCCGCTCCGCATCCAGAATCTTCTCTCCCGACGCAATCCCCGAGCTCGGCGTCAGCGCCGCGATCAGCTCATGCTGCGCGATCGGCACCGTCCCGATCTTCCCCACCACGATCCCCGCCGCCAGGTTCGCAAGCTCCACCGCCGTCTGGATATGCAGCCCGCCTGCAAGCGAGGCCGCCAGCGTCGCAATCACCGTATCCCCCGCGCCCGAGACATCGAACACCTCACGCGCCCGCGCCGGCGAGTAGTAGTCGTCCTTCGCCTCCGGCGCCAGAATCCGGATCCCCTTCTCGCTCATCGTCACCGTCAGAAAGCGAAAGTCATGCTCCACCATCTGCGTGTGCGCCGCCTGCAGCAGAGCCTCCGTCTCATGCGCCGGAACTCCTGTCGCCAGCGAGAGCTCACTCAGGTTCGGGCAGACCGTCGTCGCTCCCGAATACTTGCTCAAATCCTTCGTCTTCGGATCCACCAGCACCGGCACACCCGCCGTCCGCGCCACCCGGATCACCGCCTCGCACAGCTCCCGCGTCAGCGCACCCTTCGCATAGTCCGACAGGATCACCGCATGGACCTTCTTCGCCAGCTCCACCGTCCGTGCCCGCAGCCGCTCCAGCTCCTCCGCCGGATACGCCTCCCGGCTCTCGATATCCAGCCGCAGCATCTGCTGCGTCCGCGCCACAATCCGCGTCTTCGAGATCGTCGGCAGCCGGCTCGTCACCACCCCCGCTGTATCGACCATCGCCGGCTCCAGCAACCGTGCCAGCTCCGCCTGCTCGTTGTCCTCGCCCCAGAACCCCGCCAGATACGTCTCGCACCCCAGCCCCGCCAGGTTCATCGCGACATTCGCCGCGCCCCCCGGCCGCTCATACCGCTGCGCATGGCGCAGCACCGGTACCGGAGCCTCCGGCGAAATCCGGTCCACCTCACCCAGAATGTACCGATCCAGCATCAGATCGCCCACCACCAGCACACGAATCGTGCCGAATCC
>CAXTVJ010000056.1:0-13591 GCA_964247715.1 uncultured Acidobacteriaceae bacterium
TCAGGCGCCCACGGCGAAGAGGGGGTCGTTGGGGTGGATGGCGAGGGAGGTGACGATGAAGAGGACGGTGCCGTGTTCGGGGCTTTGAGCGGTTTGGAGTGTGTTGCCTTCGTAGTCTTTGATCTGGCCTAGTTGCTGATTGGGTTGGACGGTTTCTCCGACGGAGACCTCGGGGTACCAGAAGCCTTCGTGTTCGCTGCGCTGCCAGAGGAAGCGCTCGAGGAGAGTGCAGGGGGTGGGTTCGGGTGCGGGACCGGCGAGCATCTTGAGGTGGCGCATGAGGCGGTGGAGGCCGCTGGTGTGGTCGGCAACGTGTTGCGGGGTCCAGATGCCCTGGCCGCCGGATTCGGTGAGGATGGCGGGGATGCCGGCGCGAGCGGCGGCGGAGATGGTGGATCCGGGAGACTCGCTGGCGACGAGGAAGGGGATGCCGAAGACCTTCGCCATTTCGAGCGAACGGGCGTCGAGCCGGGCGTCCCCGGAGCGGAAGAAGATGGTGAAGGGGACGAGGGCTTCGATGAGGTCGCCGCCGTGGAGGTCGACGTAGAAGTCTGCCTGGGCGATGACGTTGCGGAAGACCCAGTCGGCCATTTGCTCAGAGCAGGAGCCGGCGGCGTCGCCGGGGAAGACGCGGTTGGGGTTCTTGCCGTCGAGCGGGCAGACGTAGATGGAGCGCCCGGCGAAGCCCGGCTGGTTGACGACGGGGACCACTATGACGCGGCCGCGGAGGCCAGCGGGCGAGAGGGAACGGCCGAGCTCGAGGGCGGCGGCGATGCTGGCGTATTCGGCGCCGTGGACGCCGCCGGTGACGACGAGGGTGGGGCCGGGTTCGGAGCCGTGGATGAGCCAGAGGGGGAGCTGGCAGGAGTCGCCCTGGACGGGGAAGTCGACGGTACCGAAGAGTTTTTCTCCGGGGGCGGCGGAGAGTGGGCCGACTTGGAACGAATTTTCAGACATCAGTAGGTCCTCCCCCCAAGACAAAATAGAGCATCTCTTCGATCGTCTTGCTGTATGCCGGGAGTCCGTTGTCTTTCACGTACTGCCTTGCAGCTAACGATGGTCCAGGCAGGCGGGAGGACGTCTGAGAAGATGTCTGCCAGGAAATCAACCAGATGGTGCGCGTCGGCAGGAGTCCGGATGTTTGCAGCGAGAGAGTTCAGGCGCTCAGCGCGTTCACGATAGTCAGCTGGGATGGGAGCATCTGGTCTTAGCGCCTTCATGGAACGCAACGGCAGAAGAGCCAAAGGGGTTAGCGCACATAAACGCAACAGAGATCGCCTTTGCATCACCGGCCTCCTCATGCCAGACGCACCACTCTCGACACAGCGATGATAGCTTTCGTCCACGCTCCCGGAACGGGTCTTTCAGAAGAGCTCGTTCTTCTCGGTTGTCCCTCCGCAGGGGAGCCGACTCGACGGGGGTTCTTTGAGACGCTTAGGATGGGTGCGTTGTTCCATCTTCGCAGCGTTGCGAGTGTTTGCATGGGTTTGCATGGGGTTTCACGGCGTGGGTTTTTGAAGGCGGCTGCGGTTGGGTCGGTGGCTTCGAGTGCGCGGAGCTATGCGCGGATACTGGGGGCGAACGATCGGCTGAACTTTGCGACGATTGGGCTGAATGGGCGGGGGTATGCGCATTTGTCGTCGCTGAAGGCGAACCGGGCGGAGGCGCGGCTGGCGCATGTGTGCGATGTGGATTCGGTGACGATGGGGAAGTATGCGGCGGCGGCCAGGACGGAGCTGGGCGAGACCCCGGCGACGCACCGGGACTTTCGCGAGATTCTGGCGCTGCGGGATGTGGATGTGGTGACGATTGCGACGCCGGACTTCTGGCATACGCCGATGGCGATCGATGCATTGAAGGCGGGCAAGCATGTGTATGTGGAGAAGCCGTGCTCGCATAACCCGGCGGAAGGGGTGATGCTGGTGGCGGCGCAGCGGAAGTACGGGAAGCTGGCGCAGATGGGGAATCAGCAGCGGTCGTCGCCGCACACGATGGAGATTGTGGAGAAGATTCACGGGGGGCTGATCGGGCAGGCGTACTCGGCGAACTGCTGGTATGCGAATACGCGGAAGTCGATCGGGCATGGGGTGGAGGCGGCGGTGCCGGCGCAGCTGGACTGGGAGCTGTGGCAGGGGCCGGTGCCGCGGCGGGCGTATACGACCAATATCCAGCCGTATAACTGGCACTGGTTTCGCGCGTATGGGACGGGCGAGACGCTGAACAATGGGACGCATGAGGTGGATGTGTGCCGGTGGGCGCTGGGAGTGGGGTGGCCGGATCGGGTGTCGAATACGGGCGGGCGGTATGCGTTCACGGATGACTGGCAGTTTCCGGATACGCAGACGACGAGCTTTCTTTATGCGGGGAAGAATATTACGTGGGATGGGTACTCTTGTTCCGGTATGAAGATTTACGGGAGAGACAGAGGCTCGGTGATTCGGGGGACGAATGGGTCGGTGGTGATCGACCGGGATGGGTACGATGTGTTCGATCTGGGCGGGAAGAAGACGGGCGAGTTTCGGGTGGGGACGACGACGAGCTCGAAGGATACGATCGGGGCGGACTCGATGACGGACGCGCACTTTGGGAATTTGATTGCGGCGATCAAGACGGGCTCGCGGCTGAATGCGCCGGTGGTGGAGGGGAATGTGGCGGTGACGATGCTGCAGCTGGCGAATATCGCGTGGGAGGTTGGGCGGGAGTTGCAGGTGGATGCTGCGGAGGGTGGGATGATCAAGGGTGATGCTGAGGCTATGAAGTTGTGGACGCGGACGTATGAGCCTGGTTGGGCGCCGACGGTTTAGTTGTTGCTGACACGCGCAGCGTCCAAGACCGCACGAAGTGCCGCCCGCCCGGCGTCAGGGCGATGTTGGCGTTGTCTTTCCAGGGAGCTCTTATGAACCGCCGCGAACTCTTCAGGTCTACAGCCGCGCTCGGGGTCGCCAGCGCAATCCGTCCCGTGTGGGCCCAGCCCGCGGCTGGGTCGCCGATCCGTTTGGGACTTGCGAGCTATACGTTTCGAAATTTCAGCCGCGCGCAGTTGATCGGGTTTATGCGGCAGCTTCGAGTGACGTCGCTGAATGCGAAGGATGTGAAGGATCATCTGCCGGCGGCGCCGGATGCGGAGGCGGCTGCGCTGGCGGACTACAAGGCGGCGGGGATCAGCCTGCATGGGGTGGGCGCGGTGTCGTTCGCGAAGGCGGATGAGGCGGAGATTCGCGGGAAGTTTGAGTATGCGAGGCGGGCGGGGGTGCCGGTGATCGTGGCGGGCGACCCGACGGATGAGACGCTGCCGATTTTGGATCGGATGGTGCGGGAGTATGACCTGCGGATCGCGATCCATAATCATGGCCCGGAGGATCATCGGTGGCACTCGCCGCTGGATGTGCTGGCGGCGGTGAAGACGCTGGACCCGCGGATGGGGTGCTGCATCGATCTGGGCCATGCGGCGCGGGCGGGGGCGGATCTGCCGGCGGCGATTCGGGCGGCGGGGGCGCGGCTGTTCAACGTGCACATCAAGGATCTGGCGGATACGACGAGCCGGGAGAGCCAGGTGGCGGTGGGTGAGGGGATTCTGCCGATACGCGGGATATTTCGGGCGCTGGCAGAGATACGTTATCCGGGGTATGTGGACCTGGAGTATGAGATTCACCCGGAGGATCCGATGCCGGGGGCGATTGCGAGCTTTGCGTATCTGCGGGGAGTGCTGGCGGGGATGGGATGAGCGGGAAGGCCTGAATCAAGGAGCGGCGAGGCGCAGCGCGCTACCCTGCCGTCGATCGGAATTTTGCGGCATCCAGAACGAGAACCGAAAAGCCCTGGACTTTTCCGTCTCGAAGGTCCGGGAAGTAGGAAGCGAGGCTGAGGCGCACGATCCCGTTGGGAAGCGTGATGGATCGTGTGAAGTGCTGCGGGTGGCCTTGTTCTACGCCGTGGATATAGGGAAGGTTCAATTCGAAGAGCGGACCGAGAAGCTCCGGCATGGAGATGCCGAGCATTCTGGATTGGGACCTGCCGAACCAGACCTCGTATGCCGAGTTGGCGAACTGGCAGCGGAGATCCAGGTCCCAATAGCCGAGCATGGCGTCGTAGTCATTTGCGAGGGCATGGGCGATCTTGAGAAAACCTGCGACCCCCGCGGTGTCCGCCAGGGAGAGATCTCGCTGCGAGCGGCTCGGCTCACGCAGTACGGGGCAGACGAAGCGGTACCCCCTGCCGGACACGGCCTGGATGTACTCCTCTCTGCGGGGGCCGAGGCATTTGCGCAGGCGATAGATCGCTCTTGCAATGCTTTCGTCCGAGACGTCTGCGCCGTGCCATGCGGCTTCGATGAGATCCGATTTTGTGACAAGCCTGTCGCCGTGTTGGAGCAGCACCCGCAGGACGCGGGCCTGGATGGGCTCGAGCGGGATTCTTTCCGTGCCACGGAAGAGCAGATCCGACGAGTCGAAGTAGAAGGGTCCAAAGCTACATGTTTCAGAGTCACTTGCATTCTTCATTCGACCACCGATCCTGGGCCCCGGGATCCATGCTGCTTTCCTCAACTTTCCATCAAGACAGAGTCAGACCGGTCACGTAGAAAGGTTGCATACAAGCAGAAAGATTCGCAGGGCCACATTTCGAGTGATACCAGAATCCAGTGCCACTCGTTTTACTGGTGTTCGCCAAGCGACACAGCGGGGCAAATTGCCAGCACGAGTGTCATCACGGTGTGTTCCAACCCAGCTGCCGCAACAGCTCAACCGAGGAAGACAAGACCATGGCTCAATATCAGGGTGTCGTGAAGTGGTTCAACAATGCCAAAGGCTTCGGTTTTCTGGGCCGGGAGGGCGGTCCGGATGTGTTTTGCCATTACTCCTCGATCCAGAATGACGGGTACAAGAGCCTGAAACAGGGTGACGATGTGGCTTTCGACATCACTGAAGGCGAAACGGGACGGCCTCAGGCGGATCAGGTGATGCGCGTGCAAGGAGCCAGAGCGGATCAAGTGAAGCGGGCGCAGGGAAAGGAGCACGATGGCTAACGAGGCTGGCATACGGGTGCTCGTTGTGGACGACGAGAGCGTGATTGCGTCGAGCCTTTCTGCGATTCTTCGGCAGAGCGGGTACCTGGCTGAGTCGTTCACCAACCCGCTGGATGCTCTGCGCTCCGCGATGCAGGAGGCTCCGGATGTTTTGATTTCGGACGTGGTGATGCCGCACATGTCCGGGGTGGATCTGGCGATGCGCGTGAAGTCTGCCTGTCCGGACTGCAGGGTTCTGCTCTTCTCCGGTCAGGCGGCGACCGTCAGCTTTCTGGAGGAGGCAAGAAGTCAGGGCCATAATTTTCATCTCCTGAGCAAACCGATCCACCCGCTGGATCTCTTGCGCGTCATGCGACGGCAATCGGAGGAACCGCGAAGTTTCGCGGAACAGGCCTGATGGGGAGCAGCGGGGTTTTCGAGATGGGCTCCGGTTACCTGCAAGGGTCGGAGACGGTCTGACGTGACCCTGCCGCGCTGACGGCTTATTCTAATCAGAGACCCGCGCCGATGCCGCGCGCCTGTATGCGTGCGCGGCTGCGAATCCGGCCCAAGGGACGCAGGCCGGAGCGGGTGGGCGATCAGGTGCGCCTCTACGAATGTCTACTGTTGCCACTCAATATTCCGCGCAGTCGAAACGCGGTTTGATTCTGCATGATGTGCTGTCGTTTCTGGCGCTGCTGGCGGTATCGGTGGCGCTGTTTGGGGTGACGCTGTTTTTGTTTCGTTCGTTTCAGGGACATCGCGCGGATCTGGCGCGGGTGTGGTCGGCGCGGGGGCGCGCGGCGCTGGCGCGGCATGAGCCGGATCAGGCGGTTTCGGCGCTGCGGAACGCGCTCTCGTATGCGCCGGACGACCGCCCGGACCAGCTGCTGCTGGCACAGTCGCTGGCGGACGCGAATCATACGGAAGAGGCGACGAATTACTTTCTGACGCTGTGGGATGCGCGGCCGGGGGACGGGTTCATCAATCTGGAGCTGGCGCGTCTGGCGCGGCAGAAGGGGGACGCGGCGGAGGCGAACGACTACTATCGGGCGTCGGTTTACGGCTCGTGGGAGGGCGACGGGACGGTGCGGCGGCGGCAGACGCGGTTCGAGCTGGCGGAGTACCTGATCGAGCAGCACCAGAATGCGGAGGCGCGGAATGTCCTGTATACGCTGGCGGGTAATTTTCCGAGTGACGCGGGGCTGAATATGGAGGTGGCGTCGCTGATGGGCCGGGCGGGGTATCTGCCGGATGCGCTGACGTTCTACGAGAAGGCCGGGGCGGCGGACCTGCATGCGCGCGATCCGCTGACGATGGCGGGGAAGACGGCGTACGAGCTGGGGGACTATGCGCGGGCGGAGCGTCTGCTGAGCCGGGCGCTCGAAGAGAAGCCGGATAAGAATGCAAGTGCGGCGCAGGAGCTGGAGTTGACGACGCTGGCGGAGCACGCGCGACGGATCCAGGAGCTGACGCTCACGCGGGACCAGCCGGCGCGGGAACGGGCGGACCATATTCTGATGGCGTCGGGGATTGCGCAGAACCGGTTGAAGACGTGCATTACGCATGCGGGCTCGTCGGCGGGAGATGCGACGATGCTGGCGAGTTTGAACGAGGCCTGGATTGCGGCGGGGAATGGCCAGGGCGGACGGCGGGCGCTGCTGCAGAATGCGGATGCGCAGGATACGTGGAGTCAGCTGATCTATCAGACGGAGGCGGATACGGCGCAGATCTGCGGGGCTCCGACGGGCGACGATGCGCTGCTGCTGCAGCTGTCGCAGGCGTCGAGTGCAGCTTATGGGAACGGACGAGAGGGGGCGGGAAATGGGCGTTAGCCCGGTGGCTCCTGCGCAGGCTGCGGCGACGATCGGCGGCGGTACGCCCGCCGGCTCTCAGACGATTGCCGGGGGGATGGTGGTTCCGCAGGCGGAGCTGAACTCTCCGGCGCGGGAAGAGCGGCTGTTTCTGCTGCTTTCGATTTTCATCGGGATCATCTCGGGGCTGCTGGTGGTGTCGTTCCGGATGGCGATCGAGTGGCTGACGGTGCTGCTGCAGGGGTCCGCGCCGGCACCGCATCAGCCGCGGCTGATCGTGGTGCCGGTTCTGGCGGGTCTGGTGATCGCGGTGCTGCTGCGCTGGGTGTTCCCCGCGGCGCGCGGGTCGGGCGTGAACCAGACGAAGGCGGCGCTTTACATCCATAACGGGTATATTTCCGTGCGGACGATGGTGGGGAAATTTCTGCTGTGCGCGCTGGCGATCGGGGCGGGGTTTTCGACCGGGCCGGAGGATCCTTCGCTGCAGATCGGCGCGGCGGTGGCGTCGTACATCAGCCGCAAGGTGGGGCTTTCGCGGGAGAAGCTGCGGATTTTTGCGCCGGTGGGCGCGGCGGCGGGGCTGGCGGCGGCGTTCAATGCGCCGATCTCAGCGATTCTGTTCGTCATTGAAGAGGTGATCGGGCAGTGGACGGCGGGGGTGCTGGGGTCCATCGTGCTGGCGGCGGTTTCCGCGGTGGTGATCGCGCGGACGTTCTGGGGGGCGGAGCCGATGTTCCGCATTCCCGCGGTCACCCTGAAAGACCCGAGCGAACTGCTGGCGTACACGGTGCTGGGCGTGATCGGGGGCGTGGCGTCGCTGGTGTTCGCGCAGGCGCTGGGCTGGCTGCGGCCGCTGCTGCGGCGGCAGTCGGCGAACATGCAGATGATTCAGCCGGCGTGCGCGGGCTTTGTCGTGGGATGCATTGCGTACTTCGGGCTGCCGCAGGTGATGGGCGCGGGATACGGCGCGATGGACCAGGCGATGCACGCGCAGTTCACCTGGAAGGTGCTGCTGCTGCTGGCGGCGTTCAAGATTATTGCGACGACGGTTTCGTTTTCGAGCGGGAGTCCGGGCGGAATCTTTGCGCCGACGCTGTTTGTGGGCGCGATGCTGGGGGCTTCGGTGGGTTCGGTGGAGAAGCTGCTGGTGCCGCATCTGACGGGGTCGATCGGGTCTTACGCGCTGGTGGGGATGGGAGTGCTGTTCGCGGCGTTTCTGCGGGCACCGCTGACGTCGGTGTTCATGGTGCTGGAGGTGAGCGGGAACTACTCGATCGTGCTGCCGGTGGTGCTGGCGAACACGGTGGCGTACCTGCTGGCACGGTCGCTGCAGCCGGTGTCGGTGTTCGAGCTGTTTACGCATCAGGATGGGCTGTATCTGCCGTCGATCGAAGAGGAACGGGAGCACTCGGAGCTGCATTTCGAGGATGCGCTGCTGCCGGTTTCGGTACCGATCCTGCAGGGGAGCCAGACGCTGTGGACGGCGAAGGAGGCGCTGGCGCAGAACACGGCTGCTGCGGTGGGGTCAGATGCAGCGGCGGGTGAGCCTGCCGCTCCGGCGGCAGCGTCGAAGGCGGTGCTGATCCAGTGCCGGGATGCGCTCTGGTATGCGGCGCGGCCGGGCGAACTGACCGCGCTGTTTGCGGCGATCGAGACGCAGGACGATTCGGGAGCTCAGGACACGCTGGAGTCCCGGCTTCCGGCGGAACGGACGCCGATGATCTTTCCCGATCAGCCGCTTTCTTCGGCGCTGCCGCACTTTCGGCGATGGCCGATTCTGCCGGTGCTTAACCGGGCTACGCGGGGGGCGCTCGAAGGGGTGCTCTCGCTCGAGGATGTCCTGGGGCGGTATCAGCGGCAGTGAAGGCAGTTCTCCCTGCGAGGGCGGCGGTCACTTCGTGACTTGCATCCGCTTTGCGTGTTGCATCGACGATTCTGGCTGTGCTAACTAATCATCTAGTTGCTCGTCTGACCGGATAGAGACTATGCCGCCGCGCCGCTCCATAACGTTGACTCCCGCTGAACTTCGGCTGATGCGTGTGCTGTGGGTGCGCGGAGAGTGCGCCGTGGCGGACGTGGTGGGGGCGGTGCAGGATGAGGCGCCGCTGGCGTATACGTCGGTGCTGACGACGATCCGGGTGCTGGAGCAGAAGGGGTATGTGTCGCACCGGCAGGAAGGGCGCGCGTTTCTGTATACGGCGGAGGTGGCAGAGCACGAGGCCAGCCGGACCGAGGTGCGGCACGTGCTGGAGCGGTTTTTCGGCAACTCGCGGGAACGGCTGCTGCTTTCTCTGCTGGGCGACTCGGACCTGGACCCGGAGGAGCTGCGCCGGCTGAAGCAGGCGATCGCGGAGGCTCCGGATGATCCGGGCACTCTGGACCACGCGACGCCTGCGGCGAAACCGGGTTCAAAGAAGAGGGGTAAGGAGGCGCGCGCGTGAGCCAGCTTTCGATGATGTCCGCCGCGCTTTCGGAAGGGCTGTTTGCCGCGGTCTGGCAGGGTGCTCTGCTGGTCGGGCTGGTTGCGCTTGCGCTGCGGCTTCTGCCGGCGGTTCCGGCGGCGGTGCGGTCGGGGATCTGGACAGTTGTGTTTTCGATTCTGCTTGCGATGCACTTCGTTTCCACGCGTGCGGGTGGTGCCGGCGCCTCGGCTCACGCGCTGCATGTCTTGCCAGGCTGGAGTGTTGCGGTTGCGGCGGTCTGGCTGGTGCTTTCGAGTGTTCGCGCGGCGCAGCTCGTTGCGAGCGGACTGCGTCTGCGGGAGATTCGGCGGAGGGCTGTGCCGGTTGCGCTGGATCCTGCTTTGCCGGTGTGCGGCGGACGCGCCTGTGCGGTCTGCAGCTCGCCGGATGTGGACCGGCCGAGTGTGCTGGGTTTTTTTTCGCCGCAGGTGCTGCTGCCGGAAGGGTTGATGGAGGCGCTGACACTGGATGAGCTGCGGCAGGTGCTGCTGCATGAGACCGAGCATCTGCGGCGATCGGACGACTGGGTGAACCTGCTGCAGAAGCTGGCGCTGGTGGTGTTTCCGCTGAACCCGGTGCTGTTCTGGGTGGAGCGGCGGCTGTGTCTCGAGCGGGAGCTGGCGTGTGACGACCGGGTGCTTGCGGTCTCAGCGGAGGCGACGCGCAAGGGGTATGCGACCTGCCTGACGCGGATTGCCGAGCACGGGATTCTGCGGCGCGGGTTGACGCTGGCGCTGGGCGCGTTTGGGCAGCGCTCGGAGCTGGCGACGCGGGTGCACCGGCTGCTGCGGAGGCCGGAGCGGACGATGAGCCGCGGGCCGGCCGGGTTCGCCGCGGCTGCGCTGCTGCTGGCGGCGACGGCGGGATCGGTAGAGCTGGCGCGTGCGCCACGGCTGATCAGCTTTGCTCCGGCGCCCAGTGAGATGGCCGCGAATACGAATTTTGCCGCGCCCAGCCTCGCGCGGGAGACGTGGGCGAGGCAGAGTGCGATGGGCGGTCATGCCGTGCTGGCCAGGGCGGTTGTGCCGGTTGCGCCGCCTGCAGTGAAGGCGCGCCCGCATGCTCGCCGGGCGATCGCGCGGAGGCCGGTGCAGACGCCTCGTGTGTTGCGGACGGAGCTTCGGTCGCAGGCTCCGACACCTGAGCTTGCGCAGCCGCGGTATGTGCTGACGATCGCTTCGGCGACACAAGTTCAATCTCTTTTTCAGCCTGCCATTGCCGTTGTACGGACGGCGGATGGCTGGCTGGTGATTCAACTCTAACCAACGGCACTACGCCCACTGGAGGGCTCGCATGTCTGAAGCAAGGAATACGCCTGAATCAACTAATAAACTAGTCGTCAATGCCACCCGTAAGTTTGCCGTTCCGGCTTCGGTTGCCGGCGCGTTTGTGCTGGGTGCGGCGCTGTTTGCCGGCAGCGGCGCGGTGCATGCCGCGATGGCTCCGTTCTTTACCGGCGGGACGCCGCTGAGCGATAACTCGGTGGAGGCGATTACGTCGCTGGACCATGCGATGGAGGCGGTGACGTCGAAGGTGACGCCTTCGGTGGTGAATGTGGAGGTGACGTCGCGCGGGAACGGCGAAGAGGATGAGCAGGCCTCGCATGGCGGGCAGGGTTCAAACGGGGGGCAGGACCAGCAGCAGTTTATGCAGCAGCTCCCGCCGGAGTTTCGGCAGTTCTTTGGTGGCGGCGGCGGCATGCGGATGCAACCGCAGCAGCCGCAGGTGGAGCACGGGATCGGGTCGGGCGTGATCATCTCGCCGGATGGCTATATCGTGACGAACAACCATGTGGTGGCGGGCGCGACGCGGATCCGGGTGACGACGAACGACCGGCGCATCTTTACCGGGCGGGTGATCGGGACGGACAAGCTGACGGACCTGGCGGTGATCAAGATCGACGCGAACAACCTGACTCCGGTGGCGTGGGGCGACTCTTCGAGGCTGGAGCCGGGGCAGACGGTGCTTGCGTTCGGGAGCCCGTTCGGGTCGCTGCGGTTCTCGGTGACGCGGGGAATTGTGAGTGCGCTGAACCGGGCGAATCCGTTCGACAACGACGGCCGCAAGCCGGGGGAGTATATCCAGACGGACGCGGCGATCAACCCGGGTAATTCGGGTGGGCCGCTGGTGGATGCGCATGGGCAGCTGGTGGGGATCAATGTCGGGATTATCACCAATTCGGGGTCGTTTGCGGGAGCGGGGTTTGCAATTCCGCAGCAGATTGTGGAGGCGACGGCGCAGCAGCTGATCGAGCACGGGAAGGTGGAGCATGGCTATCTCGGGATCAGCATGAACGATGTGACGCCGGAGAATGCACACTTCTTCAACCTGAAGGACGCGAACGGGGCGATCGTTGCGCAGGTGACCCCGGCTGCGCCGGCGGCGCGCGCGGGCGTGCAGCAGGGCGACGTGATCGTGTCGGTGAACGGCCATGCGGTGGAGAATGGCGGGCAGATCCAGGTGGCGGTGAGCCAGATGCAGCCGGGTACGCCGCTGCGGATGGAGGTGTTGCGGAATGGCTCGCCGGTGAACCTGAACATCACGGTGGGAACGTTCACTCCCAAGGGCCAGCAGACGGCGCAGAACGATGGCGACAGCCAGAGCGGGAACGGGCAACCGGCACGCACGGGCAAGCTGGGCCTGGGGCTGGCAGACCTGAATGGCGACCTGCGGCAGCAGCTGAACGCGCCGGATACGCTGCATGGCGTGGTGGTGGAGAACGTGCGGCCCGGAAGCCCGGCGGAGGATGCGGGCCTGCAGGCGGGGGACGTGATCGTGCAGGTGAACCGGCAGCCGGCGACTTCGGCCAGCCAGTTTGTCGGGGCGGTGCATCAGGCTCCGCAGGACAAGGACCTGCTGCTGCTGGTGTGGTCGAAGGGGAACGCGAGTTACCTGACGATCCGGCCGGGGAGTGGCGACCAGAACAACGGGTAATGCCGTATGGTGCAGGAAACAGAAGGGCCGCCCTGACGGGCGGCCCTTTGTGTGTTGCGGGGGAGACTACTTCTTGCGGGCGGTGGCGACCGCGGAGGTGTTGCGCGCGGTCACGGTGTCCTTATCCTCTTCGAGGTCATCGTCTGCGTCGTCGTCGTCTTCCTCCTCGTCTTCGTCGTCGAGATCTTCGTCATCCTCCTCGTCGTCGTCTTCGAGGTCGTCATCCTCCTCGGCGTCGTCTTCTTCCTCGGCATCATCATCTTCGAGGTCGTCCTCGTCTTCCTCGTCGAGGTCTTCGTCTTCCTCCTCATCGTCGTCTTCGAGATCGTCCTCTTCGAGATCTGCGTCGGCGTCCGTGTCGTCGGTTTTGGGTGCGACGTTGAGGTTTTCGCTGCTTGCGTGCTCGGTAGGATTGCTTGCCACGCCCACCGGCTCGAAGCCCGCCGTTGCATCCTGTCCTACTTTGCGGAAGTCATCTTCCAGTCCGGCGTCCGTTGCCAAAGCCATCGTGTTCTCTCCTGATGTTGCTCGCTCTGTTGGATGCAGCGATGTCCTTGAGGTTAGCTGGTGAGGGAGACGGTCTCGGGCGATTTCCTCAGGGGTGCACAGGGCGCGCGGCAGGCCGCGGTCCAATGGGATTGACTTCTACATTGCGGGGGGGAAGGAGATGGTGCGCCCGAGAAGATTCGAACTTCTGACCTACAGCTTCGGAGGCTGCCGCTCTATCCAGCTGAGCTACGGGCGCGCAGTACGATTTTAGCATTATGGGGTAAATCGCTGGACGGACGACACCGGGGGCGTTCGGTCTGCGTCCTATCTGAGGTCTTCCAAACTTATTCCGTGAAAGAGGTTTCCATGTTGGTGCGCACGTGTTTGCTCGCTGCCTGTTGTACGTTTGCCGCTGCTGTGCCCGCCGTGCTCCCTGCGCAGATGCAGATGGGGCAGACGGGCGAGGGGAAGCCGCTGCTGAGTCCGCCGGCGGTGGCTACGGTCACACTGGCCGGGTCGAATGTCTCGATCAGGTACAACGCGCCGTCGATGCGGGGGCGGGAGATCTTTGGCGGTCTGGTTCCGTATGACCAGGTGTGGCGGACGGGGGCGAATCCGGCGACGACCTTGATGACGCCGGTGCCGCTGCACATCGGCGACCTGCTGGTGCCCGCGGGGACGTATACGATCTATACGCTGCCGGCGCGAAATAAATGGATGCTGATCGTGAGCAAGCAGACGGGGCAGTGGGGGACGGAGTATCACCCGGAGCAGGATCTGGGGCGGGTGGAGCTGCATGCGCATACGCTGGCCGGGCCGCAGGAGGTGATGAGTCTCTCGTTCGATGACATTAAGAGAGACTCGGCGGAGCTGCATATCCGGTGGGCGAC
>CAXTVJ010000057.1:0-12826 GCA_964247715.1 uncultured Acidobacteriaceae bacterium
TGCCGCAGACGACGATTGCGCCGAGCCTGCTGTTTGACGATATCGGGGTGAAACGAGCGACCGAAGAGCAGCAGAAGCTGCCGTATTACGGGCCGCCGGCGCGGTAAGCACCCGTGCTTGCTGACGTAAACAGTTGAAACACGGAAAGCCCCGGGTTTGTGACCCGGGGCTTTGGTCTTTCCAAAGCTGAACGCTGAGAGCTAGAGCTGTCTCTAGCCTTTGACGATTTTACCGCTCTTGATGCAGCGGGTGCAGACGCGGAGGCGCCTGGAGTTCGCGGTGCCCTCGACCTTGGCGCGGACGGGCTGGAGGTTGACGCTCCAGCGGCGGCGGGTCTTGTTGTTCGCGTGCGAGACGTTGTTTCCGGACTGCGGGCCCTTGCCGCAGAGTTCACATTTGGCTGCCATCTTTGGAGCTCCTGATTCTTTCGCAATTTCCCCGTGGGCCGAAGGTTCAGGCCGGTGTGCCGGGGATGGTAGGCACGATTGGATTCGAACCAACGACCTCTACCGTGTCAAGGTAGCGCTCTAACCAACTGAGCTACGCGCCTTCGCGTGCGTCAGTACAGTCTATCGGCTTTGCGGAGCGGGGGCAAGGGGCGGGGCGGGCGTGTGGGATAGGATGGCCGCAGTGCCTGCCCTGCGCCAGTTCGCCGCCGTGCCGAACATGCTGACGATGCTGCGGCTGTTCGCGCTGCCGTTTCTGGTGATCGAGATTCTGGACGGGCACTGGACGATCGGCTTCTCGCTGATGATGGTGGCGGGGCTGACGGACGCGTTCGACGGCTTTCTGGCACGGGTGCTGCATCAGCACACGCGGCTGGGGCAGTATCTGGACCCGATCGCGGACAAGCTGCTGCTGTCGACGCTGTTTCTGACACTGACGCATGCGGGGCTGATCCAGCGGTATGTGGCGGTGCTGGTGTTCTCGCGCGACCTGGGGATTCTGCTGATCTCGACGCTGCTGTATGTGACGAGCATGCTGCGGGACTTTCGGCCGTCGCTGCTGGGGAAGATCAACACGTTTCTGCAGATTGTGGCGGTGGTGGGGGTGATGGCGAGCCAGGTGTGGCCGGTGCCGCATCTGCCGTGGGTCGATCTCTGGCTGCTGCGTGCGATTGCGGTGATGGCTCCGCTGTCGGCGGCACAGTATGCGTGGATTGTGATTCACCGGATGGCGGCGGCGAATGAGGTGATGGCCCAGGAGACAGACAACAGGGAATAGAGAGCAGGGAACAGGCCCGCTAACAGAGGACGGCGCATGGATGCTTCATGGAGAGCGGATATGGTCATCGGTACAGGCTACGGAGCATTGATCAGCGCGATGTTTGGGGCGGGTTGGCTCGGGTCGGGTCTGGGGAATGCCAGGGCGTTCGATGCATTCGTTGCGCCTACGTTTGGATTCACGGCGCTGTTCCTCTTCGGTTGCTCGATCCTTCTCATCCGTGAAGGCCGCCTGCTTCGCCGGCAGTCGGCGGGAGCAGATGCTTCCAAGCGACCGTCCGTTCTGAAGTGGTTCTGGCTGATTGTGCTGATGGAAGGGCTCGGTATCGCGCTCGTGGCGATTCTGGCCAATCGATTTCAGCGCGTCGACCTCGCGACCGACTGGTGCGCGATGATCGTGGGACTTCATTTTCTGCCGCTTGCCAGGATCTTTCGAGCGCCTCAACTCGGCGTCCTCGGCATACTGATTTTTCTCTGGTGCGTTGCAAGCTGGGCGTGTTTCCAGTCGAGCAAAATGGCTATCTCGGCCTCGGTTGGAACAGGGATACTGCTTTGGGGCAATTGCGTTGCCTCCTTGTGGCGAGGCCGGCGAATCGCGCGGTTGATCGGTGTGTGATTCTGTGTTGATTGAACGAAAGAAACAAAGGACGCGGAGTAATGGCTGGTGCGACCACCCCGATGCACCGCGCCTCGACCGCGGATTCGATGAGGACGATGCGACGCATTCGGAGGCGAGGAGCGTTGCCGCGGTGGAGTTCCAGTGGGGCGTGTTGCTCCAGAGGCCGTCGGCTATGTCGTGCAGGTGCGCGACGAAGGAGCCAAAGCGTTAAGGGCGAGGTTGCCGAATCGCGGTTGCGTGGGCGGGACGGAGGAAGAAGCGATGCATTCGCGACCTTCGGGACTTGGAAGGTTCGGGTGATGATGGGAATTTCCGCGCGGCAGGGAAGAGCGGCCGTGAGAATGTTTGTATGTACGCGAGACTCCCGGGGCGCCTTCGGCGTATCCCTGCGCAGAGGTCTCTCGCGATGAACGCCTCTTCGATCTGCCGGTTCGCCTTGCTGCTTGCTGTGCTGTGCTTGCCCATGCCGGCGCAGGCGCCTCTTCCTGTAATCGCCACGCCTTGCCCGTCCACCTGGACTGGGTGAAGGTGGACTACCAGCTTCGAACGCGAGTCGAGAACGTGAGCGGCAAGAAGATTGCGGGAATCACCTTCAACGCCGCTATCGCGGATGCGACGGAGCGCTGGCACTGGATGTATGGCGGCTACGATCCGTCGCGTCCCCTTCAGGAATGGGGCTGGAACAAGCCGATCAAAGTTGGCGAGGGGAAAAATCTCTGGTGGTACGGGGGGCTGGACTACCCGCACGACGGTGGAGGGTTGTTGCTGCCGACGACGGTCTTGTTCGCCGATGGCAGCTCCTGGGTTGCGGCGGAGAACGATACGAGCTGCGGTGCGATCTGGGTGAACAGTCATCGAAAGGCCCTGCTGAAGCCGGTGGATCTGCCTCTGCGGCCGCCTTCATAGCGGTGCAGCGGGCTGAATGCGGATTGCGCAGGGGGTGGGCCCCGCCGTAGACTAAAGGGGACCGGAGTGGTCGCCGTTGTAAGTTCTCCGGCGTGGGTCGCTTATGCTTCGTTTAACCAAGAAGGCCGATTACGGATTGATGGCCTTGAAATACCTGGCCGAGCAGGCGGCGTTGCCGCAGGCGGGCGACGGTGCGCGGACGAATGCGGCGCAGTCCGCGAAGGATATTGCGGATGCGTACCATATTCCGCCGCAGCTGCTGGCGAAGATTCTGCAGACGCTGGCGCGGGCGGGGCTGCTGGTGAGTCATGCGGGGACGAACGGCGGGTACGCGCTGGCGCGGGCGGCGAGCGAGATTTCGGCGTTTGAAGTGATCCGCGCGATCGACGGGCCGCTGTTTATCACGAGCTGCATCACGATTCACGGAACCTGCGACCTGGCCGGGCACTGCACCATCAAAGAACCACTGCGCAAGGTGAACGACTCGATCAAGGACCTGCTGAGTGCGATACGGATCGCGGACCTGATCGAGGTTTCTGCTGAGTCAGAGCAGGACGGTGCGATGGCGGTGGGCAGCGGCCTGGTGACGATCGCGGTTTAGGCGCGGGTTGCGGTTCAGGCGGCGGATGAGTTTGGTACGAACGATTTTCAGGAAGATACAGGAGTAACGAGATGAACGAGTTTACGGCCGAGCAGATGGAACAGACGAGCGATATGACGCACAACGGCGTCGTGATTACGGAATCGAACGAGCCGTTGCCGGCGGGCGTTCAGCTGCCGATCTATATGGATAACCATGCGACGACGCCGATGGATCCGCGGGTGCTGGATGCGATGCTGCCGTACTTCGGGCGGATCTTCGGCAACGCGGCGAGCCGCAACCACCAGTTCGGGTGGGAGGCGGAGCAGGCGGTGGAGAAGGCGCGCGAGCAGATTGCGAAGCTGATCGGGTGCATGCCGAAGGAGATCATCTTTACGTCGGGCGCGACCGAGTCGAACAATCTGGCGATCAAGGGCATCGCCGAGATGTACAAGGAGCGCGGCAACCACATCATCACTCAGCAGACCGAGCACAAGGCGGTGCTGGATACCTGCAAGAAGCTGGAGCGGCAGGGGTATGACGTGACGTACCTGCAGGTGGAGACGGACGGTCTGGTGTCGGTCGAGAAGCTGAAGGCGGCGATCACGGACAAGACCATTCTCGTAACGATCATGTACGCGAACAACGAGATCGGCGTGGTGCAGCCGGTGAAGGAGATCGGCGCGCTGTGCCATGAGAAGAACATCATCTTCCACACGGACGGCGTGCAGGCGGTGGGCAAGATTCCGGTGAACGTGCAGGCGGACAACATCGATGTGCTTTCGCTGACGGCGCATAAGATTTATGGGCCGAAGGGCGTGGGCGCGCTGTATGTGCGGCGGCGCAATCCTCGGGTGCAGATCACGGAGCAGATCAACGGTGGCGGGCATGAGCGCGGGATGCGTTCGGGCACGCTGAATGTTCCGGGGATCGTCGGACTGGGCGCGGCGTGCGAGATTGCCGGCCAGGAGATGGCGACGGAGTCGAAGCGGCTTGGCGACCTGCGTGACTATTTGAAGCAGAAGTTTGAGAATGCGCTGGACTATGTCCATGTGAACGGCAACATGGACCATCATCTGCCGGGCAACCTGAACATGAGCTTCGTGCACGTGGAAGGCGAGAGCCTGCTGATGGGGATCAACGATGTGGCGGTCTCGTCGGGGTCTGCGTGTACGTCAGCGACGCTGGAGCCTTCGTATGTGCTCAAGGCGCTGGGGCTGGGCGACGATGTCGCGCACTCCAGCATCCGGTTTGGGCTGGGTCGGTTCAATACCAGGGCTGAGGTGGATTATGTCTCGGATAAGGTGATTCATGTCGTGCAGCATCTGCGCGAGATGAGTCCGCTGTACGAGATGGTGAAGGAAGGGATCGACCTGTCGAAGATCGAGTGGGCGGCGCACTAGGATCGGCTGGCAGCGAGTTCGATGTCCGGCGACTTTGTCGCGGGCGTAACATCTAACCAAGTGGCGAGGGGACAAAGACATGGCATACAGCGATAAGGTTGTGGATCACTACAGCAATCCGCGGAACGTCGGGCAGATGGATAAGAGCTTGAGTGAAGTAGGCACGGGTCTGGTAGGCGCGCCGGAGTGCGGCGACGTGATGCGGCTGCAGATCAAGGTGAACCCCGAGACGCAGGTGATCGAGGACGCGAAGTTCAAGACGTTCGGCTGCGGATCGGCGATCGCGTCGAGCTCGCTGGCGACGGAGTGGGTGAAGGGCAAGACGGTGGCCGAGGCGCTGACGATCTCGAACACCGACATCGTGAAGGAGCTGGCGCTTCCTCCGGTGAAGATTCACTGCTCGGTTCTGGCGGAAGATGCGATCCGCGCGGCGATCGGCGACTGGAAGAAGAAGAACGGCGTCGGCGAGACGGCGGTGGGTACGCCGGCACTCGAGATGACCTCGGTCGCGGCGCAGTAAGGATTCGGGCGATACGAGCGGCCCGGCCCTGCGCTGGGCCGCTTTCGTCTGTTCGTAAGGGTTGGCGGAGGGTGCGTGATGGCGATGGTTTCGATTCAGTCGGCGGCAGAGCGGGACGCGGCGCATGCAGCTCCCGCTGCCAGTAAAGACCCGCTTGCCGGGATGACGCTGCTGACCGCCGAAGGGCAGCAGCCGCGGGCGAAGCAGGCGATCGAGATTACGAAGAATGCGCTGAAGCGCATTCGGATCGCGATGGCAAAGGAAGAAATATCGCCGGCGGACGGCGGGCTGCGCGTGGGGATCACGGGCGGCGGCTGCTCGGGGCTGTCGTACAACATCCGCTTCGATACCAGGCCGCGGGAGCGGGACCGGACCTTTGTGTTCGGCGAGGGTTTGGAGACGCCAAACGATCCTTCGGGCGGGCAGGCGGTGCGGATCTTTGTCGATCCGAAGAGCTTTCTGTATCTGGCGGGGATGGTGCTGGACTTTGAAGAGACGCTGATGCGGCAGGGTTTCAACTTCATCAACCCGAACTCGACGAAGAGCTGCGGGTGCGGGAGTAGCTTTTCAGCTTAGTATGGATCTAATAAAATAAGTATTGCCATGAGCGGGTATAAGGTTGAGTGTCTCTTTGCGGTCATGAGGAGGCTCTATGCGGCCATCTCACCAATGTGGACTTCGTGGACGACATCCTTCACGGTTTTCGGTCAGAGGTGGTCGCGTTCATAGCGATCGGAAGCACGACGTTTGCGCTTGTTGCTTTCGCTCTGCGCATAGTGCTTTTCTGGCAAGAGCGCTGTGGCCTGTCGGAGGTGGACTGTGAGTTCATCTCCCGCATCGGGAGTAAACCTTGAACGATCCAGCGAGACGACACTCCTTACCGTGGCTGACGCGGTCTGGGTCGCTGCGGCCTGCATGCAGAGAGAGCACAGCCCAACTGCTGTTTTCTCGACGGACGATATCGTCCATCGGGTAGTTGAGCAGAAGCTCACCAGAGGCGCCTCTAAGAGCATCTGGCAGCACGTAAACCAGCACTGCGTCGAAAATCGAAAGGCACAGCCCAATCGGCTCTGCTATCTGTATGCAGCGGGGGGTGGGAATCGACGCCTCTGGCATGCCGGGACCGGCGTGATCCGACCAGGGACGGTGCGGCGACGCATCCGGCATGGGACAAGCTGCCCGTGCACTATGCAGACCTCCGTCGCTGGTATGAAGAGGCGTCAAATCCTCACGCGAGTGTGGAGGAATCCGATCCCCTGGTCGACCTGTTTGGAAGCGGTCGGCACATTTGGGCGGACGAGCATGCCGACGAATACGTTGCAAACCTCAGGTCTAACTGGGGTGATCGGTGAGCCGCATCTTCTGGGACACGAATCTGTTGATCTATCTATTCGAAGGAAGCGCAGAATTTGGCCAGGACCTTGGACCTGCGCAAGCGTATGGCTGCCCGTGGTGACAGTCTTCTTACTTCGGCGATGACTCTGGGTGAGATACAGATCAAGCCTCGCCGCCTTAAGGAACTCGCCTTAGCCGAAAGATATCGCGATACCATTCGACGACTCTGTCAAGTCGTGCCCTTCGATGAACATGCTTCGGACTTGTACGCGAGATTACGTGAGAACCCGGCGATTTGCCCGGCGGACGCGATTCAACTGAGCTGCGCCGGCGTTGCCGGCGTTGAGCTTTTTATCACGAAGGACAAGGCACTGCAGAAGTTCACCGTGCCCGGCATTCACTTCGTCACTTCGCTGGATAAGGTCCCCATCTGAGCGGCACAGAACTAGACGACTGGTCTCGGTGTGCGGCATCACTCGGGTCGCGGGACTGGCTTGAGTCGAGCGGCGCCCTGGAACGGCAGCATCCAGCCGGGGTACTCGGGTGGGAGGGCGCTGACTTCGTCGAGCTGCTTCAGCTCTTCTTCCGACAATTTGAGGTCTACGGCGGCGAGGTTGTCTTCGAGCTGGTCGGGGCGTTTTGCGCCGATGATGACCGAGGTGACGACCGGTTTGGCGAGCAGCCAGGCGAGGGAGACGCGGGCGGCGGAGCAGTTGTGGGCTTCGGCGATGGGCTTGATGGCGTCGAGAATGCGCCAGGTGCGCTCCTTGTCGACGAGGGGGAAGTCGAACTCGGAGCGGCGCGAGCCTTCGGGCTTCTGATTCTCGCGCGAAAACTTGCCGGAGAGCAGGCCGCCGGCGAGCGGGCTCCAGACGAGCAGGCCGGTTTTTTCGGCTTCGAGCAGGGGGACGATCTCGCGCTCGAGATCGCGGCCGGCGATGGAGTAGTAGGCCTGCAGGGTGTCGAAGCGGGCGAGGTTGCGGAAGTCGGAGATAGTGAGGGCTTTGGCGATCTTCCAGGCCAGCCAGTTGCTGACGCCGATGTAGCGGACTTTCCCGGAAGTGACCAGCGTGTCGAGGGCTCGCAGGGTCTCTTCGATGGGCGTGATCGTGTCGTTTCCGTGGATCTGGTAGAGGTCGATGTGGTCGGTGCCGAGGCGCTGGAGGCTGGCTTCGACGGCGTCCATGATGTGTCCGCGGGAGGCGCCGACATCGTTGCGTCCGGGGCCGGTGCGGCCGTAGACCTTGGAGGCGATGACGACATCCTTACGGGCAATGTTGAGGTTTTTGAGCGACTGGCCGAGGGTCCTTTCGCTCTCGCCCTCGGAGTAGACATCGGCGGTGTCGAAGAAGTTGATGCCGGCGTCGATGGAGGCTTTGATGAGCTCGTCGGCGCCCGTCTGGTCGACCTGGCCGATCTTGGACCAGAAGCCGGAGCCGCCGTGAAAGGTCATACAGCCGAGGCAAAGGGTGGAGACGAGCAGGCCGGTGTTGCCGAGAGTCTTGAATTCCATGGAGCGCCTTCTTTCGAGTCGGCCGGTTTGCTGCGAACCGCGACAGGCGATGGGATGCGCGGCGGGTGCGCGGTGATGCAGCGGATCGGGCTCAAGGCGATGTGCCTGGAAGCCGCGACGCGGGTGGGAGGATAAGCTGGGTCTATGGAGAATGCAACGTATTTTGAGGTTTTCGGGCTTCCGCGGCACTTGCGGGTCGATACGACGGCGCTGGAGAAGGCATTCTATGCGCAGTCGCGGCGGCTGCATCCGGACCGGTTTGCGGCACGCCCGGCGAGCGAGCAGGAGGCGGCGCTCGAAGAGTCTTCGCGGCTGAACGACGCGTATCGAACGCTGAAGGATCCGATTGCGCGAACGCAGTATGTGCTGACGCTCGAGGGCGTGGAGCTGGAGGAGCAGTCGAAGACGGCGACGGATGCGGCGAGAGTCTCAGGGGTTGAGAAAAAGCAGTTGATTCCGCCGGAGCTGCTGGAGGAGGTCTTCGAGCTGAATATGCAGCTGATGGAGATGAAAGCGGCGAAGGAGTTTGGCGACGAGGCGAACCCGGAGGTGAAACGCGAGCTGGAGAGCGCAGCGGCGACGTTCCAGAGGAAGATGGCGGAGACGCAGCAGGAGCTGAAGGGTTTGTGGGCGCGGTGGGACGCGGCCGTCGACGGGGATGCCCCAGCGGAGCAGGGCGCGGTGAAAGAGGCGCTGGTGGCGCTGCTGAACAAGCGGAATTATCTGCGGAATCTGGTGCGGGATGTGGAGGGGGCGCTGGCTTGAGAGCCGGTGTGTTCCCGATTTGGGCTAAAAAGCTGATTTCCTGTTGCCGTTCACCAGCGGCGGTGCGATAAAGAATTTGTCCCAGGGCACCCCCGATGATCGGACGACATGTGCAGGTCGTTCGTCAGCGTGCAATACAGAGCAGGAAACGCGGGAGTTCATGATGCACGATCACTTACCCCAACCCCTGACGGGGCTGCGGGAGCAGTATGCTTCGGAGTCGGCTCCGACGTTGTTGGCGGAGCGCGGGCGGCCAGGAGTCCGGGCGTTACCGGCAGCCGGCCAATGGCTGCTGCTTGTGCTTGCGCTGCTCTCGATAGCGGCCGGGGCGTGGAAGGGTTCGCGGCAGAACCAGGACTTTCAGTGGAGCGGCGCACATCTGGTGGTGCAGCACGTCGACCCGTGGGCGGAAGCGCTGACAAAGGGTTTTGACGGATATTTTCTGCAGTCGAAGCCGAACTACCTGCCGTTGCTCTATGTATTGCTGGCGCCGCTTGGGGAACTCTCTGCAGAGAAGGCACGTCTGATCTGGGCGCTGAGCAATGTGGCGTTTGCGGTGTTGTCGGCGTTGCTGATCGCAAGGTTCTGCGGGCTGCGGGGACGTCTTCTTGTTGTGGTGGTCTGTCTGTTTCTGTTGTCGACTCCTGCGCGCAACAGCGTCGGCAACGGACAGCAGAGTCTGCTGGTGCTGATGCTGTGGGCGCTGGCGATGGAGTGTGAGGCAAGTGCATGGAAGGGTGCGCGCTGGATGCAGCCGTTGCTGCTGGGCGCGTCATACTTTAAATTCACGTTTGCGCCTCCTGTCTTCCTCTTTGTACTGTTCCGACGTGGGCTGCGCCAGGCGCTGTTGACGCTGATTCCAGTCTTCGCCGGAACAATTATTGTCTGGCTATGGCTTTCGGGCAGACATGACGCGGGTTCGCTTCTGCGGCTCTGCCGGGAGCCGTTTCTGGTCGCGGAGCGAGGATACACGCCTGAGGCGACCGATCCCAATCTGATGAATGTCATGGAGTTCGGGCTGAGCGGGGTTGGCCTGGCCACGCGGACGCTGGTGGAGGGGGCGGCGGCGCTGCTTGCGTGCGGAGTTTTATGTCTCTGGGCTTTCCGGGTTCACGCGGGGCGTGCAGAATCGGCTTCATGGCAGGTGTCCGTGCTCGCCCTCCTTAGCTTTATGCTGTTCAAGCATCACGGGTACGATGGCGTAGTGCTGCTGTTTCCGTTCTGCTACGCGGTGCGGCATCGGGCGGAGCCGATGGCCAGATATGTGCTGACGCTCCTGGCATGGCTGTTTTATGTCGAACGCGTGCTGGATGCGTTTCACCTCCGCAGTGGGTGGTTCTGTGTGCCTGATTTTTGCATTCTGTGTGGTGTGCTGGTGCTGGTGGCGCGACTGCGGGGAATCGATGCGGCTGGGGCGTGTGGGCCCACCCTGGCAGGCAGCCGTCACCCTGAGCGTGTGGGGGAGAGGTTGAGCGCATAAGGTCGTGGCCCTGAGCGGGAGCTGACATGCGCGAGTTCGGCCTGAGCCGGGACGATGCGGCGCGCTGGTTTGGCCGCACCGGGATCGTGGTGCGCGGCATCACAGATGCTGGCAGCCGAGGATAATGGACTCATGGCGGAAGCACGCACGTTGGTTGTAGGGATCGACCTGGGCACGACGAATTCACTGGTGGCATATCTGCAGGACGAGACGCCGGTGGTGATTCCCGGCGAGGACGGCGAGCGGCTGGTGCCTTCCGTGGTTGCGTGGACCGATGATGGCGTGAAGGTGGGCAATGCGGCTCGGTCGGCGTTGGTGATCGATGCGGGTTCCGCGGTTTACTCAGCCAAGCGGTTGATGGGGCGGGATCTCGGGGATATCGAGGACGAGCTGAAGCTGTTTCCATTCCGGCTGGCTGAAGACGCCAAAGCGGGGGAAGTGCTGCGGCTGAATGTGGGCGGGCTGACGATGACGCCGCCCGAGATCTCGGCGTATGTGCTGCAGCAGTTGAAGCGGAATGCGGAGCGGTTCTTCGGGGCTCCGGTGACGAAAGCGGTGATCACGGTCCCTGCGTACTTCAATGATGCGCAGCGGCAGGCGACGAAGGATGCGGGGCGGATTGCGGGGCTGGAGGTGCTGCGGCTGGTGAACGAGCCGACTGCGGCGGCGCTGGCCTATGGCCTGGACAAGAAGCGGGACGGAACGATCGCGGTGTACGACTTCGGTGGCGGGACGTTCGATATCTCGATCCTCAAGCTGCATGAGGGGATCTTCGAGGTGATCGCGACGGGCGGCGATACGCACCTTGGGGGAGACGATATCGACAACCTGTTGATCGCGATTGCGCTGGACGATATTGCGGGAGGCGAAGGCGTGGATGTCCGGAGCAATCCCGAGGCGATTCAGGCGGTACGCAAGGCGGTTATCGAGGCCAAGATCGCGCTGTCGGATCGGGATCTTGCGACGCTGAGCGTCGAGCTTCCCGGCGCGAAGCACTATCGGCGCGAGATTACTCGCGGGCAGTTCGAGGCGCTGATCGCTCCGGTGATTGCGCGGACGGCGGGACCGGTGAAGCAGGCGCTGAAGGATGCGGGGCTGACTCCGGAAGGGATCGATGAGGTGGTGATGGTTGGGGGATCGACGCGGATTCCAGCGGTGCGTGCGCTGGTGACCGGGTTGTTCGATCTGGAGCGGCGCGGACGGACGCTGCATACGGAGCTGAATCCGGATGAGGTGGTGGCGCTGGGAGCGGCGGTGCAGGCGCAGATTCTGGCTGGTGGGTCGGCTGCGACGGAGGATCTGCTGCTGCTGGATGTGACTCCGCTTTCGCTGGGGATTGAGGCGCTGGGAGGTGTAGTGGCGAAGATCATCCAGCGGAACTCGACGATTCCGGCGAGCGCGACGGAGCACTTCACGACGGGCGTGGATGGGCAGACGAACGTGGCGATCCATGTGCTGCAGGGCGAGCGTGAGCTGGCGAAGGACTGCAGGTCGCTGGCGAGGTTCGACCTGAAGGGGATTCCTCCGATGATGGCGGGAATGCCGCGGATCGAGGTGAAGTTCCTGATCGACGCGAACGGGATTCTGCATGTGTCGGCGAAAGAGCAGCGAAGCGGCACGGAGGCGGAGATCGACGTCAAACCGACGTACGGACTGACGGACGAGCAGGTGGAGGAGATGATCTTGGCATCGTTTGATAACGCGGAACAGGATATTACGGAACGGCAGGTGATTGAGGCGCAGAATGAGGCGCGGACGATTCTGGAGGCTGTGGAGAAGGCGAAGAAGACACCTGCGTGGGGGAAGCTCTCGTTTGGGGAGCTGGACAACATTGCAGCCGAGATGATGGAGGTGAAGGCGTCGATCGCGGCTGGGGATTACAAGGTGATTCGGGCCGGGATCGAGCGTCTGGACAAGGCGACGCGACGACTGGCTGAGGTGATGATGGACTCGGCGGTTGCGGGAGCGATGCAGGGGAAGACGATGGAGGAGGCTGGAGCTTCGATTGAGGCGCAGCATGGGGCGAGTGTTGCGGCTCCGCATGCGTTCGCTCCGGCGCAAATTTCTTCGGATTCGGGAGAGGCTGCGAGCCTGGTGGAGGCTCGGCGTGAGGGGGACTCGCTGCGGAATAAAGAGATGATGCTGGGACAGCTTCCGGATAACGAAGGGGAGCCGGCGATT
Organism: uncultured Acidobacteriaceae bacterium; assembly: GCA_964247715.1. Taxonomy (GTDB): domain Bacteria; phylum Acidobacteriota; class Terriglobia; order Terriglobales; family Acidobacteriaceae; genus Edaphobacter. The sequence goes on from CAXTVJ010000057.1 coordinate 12,526, forward strand.
GTGGCGGCGGAGCGTGGGAGTGGGGCTTCGGAGCTGGAGCCGGCGGAGAAGAAGGAAGAGTAGGGGTGGGGGTACCCCCCCACCCCCTACTTGCTTGCTAAAGTCTTCATTCGATTGGGGTTGAGTGACTGGCGTGAGCTAAAGTCCTGCAATGATTGGGTTTAGCTGCTGGAAGTCGTCGATTGGCCCGTTTTCGAGAAGGAAATCCTGTGGATTTCTCGCGTGGGGTTTGCGCGGGGATGCGGCTCCGTTCTCGCCGCTGGGGCGGGGTGGGTGAGGGTGGGTGGTTTTTCGATGTCTA
>CAXTVJ010000058.1:0-7165 GCA_964247715.1 uncultured Acidobacteriaceae bacterium
GCTCCTGCAGGATGTAGGCGGCGCCGTAGGCTTCGAGGGCCCAGACCTCCATCTCGCCGAAGCGCTGTCCGCCGAACTGCGCCTTACCGCCCAGCGGCTGCTGGGTGATGAGGGAGTACGGCCCGATGGAGCGCGCGTGGATCTTGTCGTCAACGAGGTGCGAGAGCTTGAGCATGTAGATGTAGCCCACCGTGGCCGGCTGCTCGAATGGATCGCCGAGCATGCCGTCGAAGAGCTGCGACTTGCCCGAGCTGGGCAGACCCGCCGAGGCGAGAAGAGCCTTGATCTCGGTCTCCCGTGCACCGTCGAAGACTGCCGTGCCGAACCAGATGCCACGCTTCATGCCGGCGGCGACGCGGATGGTCTGCTCGTCGTCGAGGTCCAGAAGCTGGTTGAGGGCGGCGGTCCCGGCGAACCGCGCCTTGAAGAGCTCGCGGATCTCGGCGGCCGAGGACATCTCCGCCGCGAGCGCCGCGACTTGGACGCCGAGTTCATGCGCGGCCCAGCCGAGGTGCGTCTCGAGGATCTGACCGACGTTCATACGCGAAGGCACCCCGAGCGGGTTGAGGACGATCTCGACCGGCGTTCCGTCGGGGAGGTACGGCATATCCTCTTCCGGCAGAATGCGGGCGATGACGCCCTTGTTGCCGTGGCGTCCGGCCATCTTGTCGCCTACCGAAAGCTTGCGCTTCATGGCGATGTAGACCTTGACCATCTTGATGACGCCGGGCGAAAGCTCGTCGCCCTTCGACATCTTGCCGATCTTCTCGTTGGTGATCTTGCGCAGGACGTCGATCTGGCGCGAGGTCATCTCCTCGATCTCTTCGATCTGCTCGTTGACGCGGGGATCCTTGTCGGCATAGCGGATGCGCTTGAGATTGCGGGTGGAGATGAGCTCGATCATGTCGCGATCGAGGATCTCGCCCTTGTTGAGGAGCTTCTTGTTGGTGCGCTCGTCATGCAGGTCGGCAAGGACTTCCTTGTGGCCGAGGATGGCCTCAAGACGCTTGAGGCGCTCGTCGGTGAGAATGCGGATCTCATCGGCGAGGTTACGCTCGAGCTTCTCGATCATCTCCTGCTCGATCTGCTTGGCGCGCTCGTCTTTCTCCTGTCCCTTGCGGGAGAAGATGCGGACGTCGACCACCGTGCCCTCGATGCCCGGAGGGCAGGTGAGCGAGGCGTCGCGGACGTCGCCGGCCTTCTCGCCGAAGATGGCGCGCAGCAGCTTTTCCTCGGGTGTCAGCTGGGTTTCACCCTTGGGGGTGACTTTGCCGACGAGGATGTCGTTGTGTCCGATCTTGGCCCCGATGCGGATGATGCCCGACTCGTCGAGGTCACGCAGCGCGTGCTCGGAGACGTTGGGGATATCGCGCGTGATCTCTTCCGGCCCAAGCTTGGTGTCGCGGGCCTCGATCTCGAACTCCTCGATGTGGATGGAGGTGTAATAGTCCTCGCGAACCAGCTTCTCCGAGATCAGGATGGCATCCTCGAAGTTGTAACCGCGCCACGGCATGAAGGCGACCAGGACGTTGCGGCCGAGGCCGAGCTCGCCCTGTTCGGTGCACGGACCGTCCGCGATGACCTGCCCCTTGAGGACGCGGTCGCCCTTGCGGACGATCGGCTTCTGGTTGATGCAGGTGTTCTGGTTGGAGCGCTTGAACTTGGTGAGCTGGTAGATGTCCGAGCCGACCTCACGCGAGAGCTGCGTGGGGTGATGCTCGCCTTCGACGCGCACGATGATGCGCTCGGAGTCGACCGAGTCCACGATGCCGTTGCGCTTGGCGAGGATGACGGCACCCGAGTCGCGGGCGGTGACGCCTTCCATGCCGGTTCCGACGAACGGCGCTTCGGCGACCAGCAGCGGCACCGACTGGCGCTGCATGTTGGCTCCCATGAGCGCGCGGTTGGCGTCGTCATGCTCGAGGAACGGGACGAGCGAAGCGGCGACCGACACGAGCTGCTTGGGCGAGACGTCGACGTAGTCCACTTCGGACTTGTTGACGAGAACAAAGTTACCCTGGCGCCGGGCGTCGACGATGTCCTGCACGATGGCGAGGTTCTCGTCGAGCTCGATGTTGGCCTGCGCGATGGTGTGCCGGTCCTCTTCCCACGCGGAGAGGTAGAAGGAGAAGGGCGCGAGCTCCATGGTGCGCTTGCCGGCGGCGCGCAGTTCTTCGTTCTTCGCACGGGCTTCGGGAGTTTCGAGGTAGTCGCCCTGCCGCAGACCGGACTCGCCTGCGTTGGTGACCTGCACGAAGTCGAGCGCCTGCCCGTCCTTCACGCGGCGGTACGGGCTCTCGATGAAGCCGTACTCGTTGATGCGCGCGAAGCAGGAGAGCGACGAGATGAGGCCGATATTCGGGCCTTCCGGCGTCTCGATGGGGCAGATGCGGCCGTAGTGGGTGGGGTGCACGTCGCGGACTTCGAAGCCGGCGCGCTCCCGCGACAGACCACCGGGCCCAAGCGCAGAAAGGCGGCGCTTGTGGGTGATCTCCGAGAGCGGGTTGGTCTGGTCCATGAACTGCGAGAGCTGGGAGGAGCCGAAGAACTCGCGGATGGCGGCCATGACGGGCTTGGCGTTGATCAGGTCGTGCGGCATGGCCGTCGACATCTCCTGATAGACGCTCATCTTTTCCTTGATGGCGCGCTCCATGCGCACGAGGCCGATGCGGAACTGGTTCTCCATCAGCTCACCGACGGCGCGCACGCGGCGGTTGCCGAGATGGTCGATGTCGTCCACCACGCCGATGTTCTTGCGCAGTTTGAGCAGGTAGCGAATCGTCCCGTAGAAGTCCTCGGGGGTCAGGGTGCGCTTGTCGAGCTCGGCGGCGGACTGATCCTCATAGAGCTTGATATTGAACTTGAGGCGGCCGACGCGCGAGAAATCGTACTTGCGCGGATCGAAGAACATGCCCTCGAAGAGCGCGGTCGCGGTGTCGAGGGTGGGTGGGTCGCCCGGACGCAGCTTGCGGTAGATCTCGATGAGCGCTTCCTCGGGCTTGCGCACGGAGTCGCGGCGCAGGGTGTTGGCGATGATGTTGCCGACGTCGTCACGCTCGGGGAAGAAGACCTCGAAGCTGGTTACGCCGGACTGGAGGATCTTGTGCAGCTTGTCGGCGGTGAGCTCCTGGTTGGCCTCGAACATCAGCTCGCCGGTGGCCATGTCGATGACGTCGGAGGCGGACATGGCGCCATCGAACTCGCTGGTCTCGACGTCGACAGTCTCGACTTTGGCTGCGCGCAGCGCCTTGAGGACCGACGGACCGATCTTCTTGCCGGCAACGCCGATTTCACCGCTCGCGTGGGCGACGGCGGCGGCGGGACGGGAGCCCAGCAGATTCGTGAGCTGGCCGTCCTCCTTCACCTTCCACGAGAGCCTGCCGTCGGCGACGTTGACGGTGTCGACGGTGTAGAAGGTCTTGAGGATCTCCTCGTCGGTGCGCAGGCCGAGCGCGCGCAGGAAGATGGTGCCGAGGAACTTGCGCTTGCGGTCGATGCGGACGTAGAGGGTGTTCTTCTGGTCGTACTCGAACTCGACCCACGAGCCGCGGTAGGGGATGATCTTGCCGAGGAAGTAGGTGCGGTTGTTGGCGGTCTCGAAGAAGACGCCAGGGGAACGGTGGAGCTGCGAGACGATGACGCGTTCCGTCCCGTTGACGATGAAGGTGCCGTTCTGGGTCATCAGCGGGATATCGCCGAAGAAGACCTCCTGCTCCTTCATGTCGCGGAGGTTCTTCTGCCCGGTCTCGGGATCCTTGTCGTAGATCTTGAGGCGGATGGTGACCTTCAGCGGGGCGGAGTAGGTCATGCCGCGCTCTTCGCACTCGGCCTGGTCGTACTTCAGCTGCAGGCCGACGGGGTCGCCGCACTTCGTGCAGAAATCGGGCGTGTTTTTGTTGTAGGTTCCGCAGAAGTTACAGAGCACATCCCCGGGGTGAAAGGGGTCGGTGATGACCATGTGGCCGCAGTTGACGCAGGCCGTGCGCAGGTGGTTCAGCCCTTTGAGGTAGCCGCATTTGCACTCCCAGTTGCCGATGGAGTAGTCGACGAACTCGAGCTCGGAGACGTTGCGGAAGTCGGTGATGGGGAAGACTGAGGTGAAGACAGACTGGAGGCCGTTATCCTCGCGCTCCTGGGGGAGCTTGTCCATCTGCAGGAAGCGCTCGTACGAGCGGCGCTGCACCTCGATGAGGTTCGGAATCTGGATCGCCGTGGGAATCTTCGAGAAGTCGAGCCGGGTACGGACGGCGCGGAGCTCGGTCGCGGTGCTGGGGGTCTCGAGGGTGGGCGTTTCGATGGTCGGGGTGTTCTGGTCGGACATGCTCTCTCCTGAGAACGAAAATGCTGCGTAGTCGAGGCGTTGCCGGCTCGTAAAGCGTAGTCGAGCCCCTCGGAATTCTGGCCATGCGTCCCGGCGGCTTTCGCCGGGGGTGTGGTTCACATCGGCAGGTTCGGTTTGCGCCAGGGATCTCGAAGCATTTTGAGATCGCGCTGCAGCTTGCGTTGCATCATGCGCGAGAGGAATCAGTCGATACAGTTCCTGACACGCGCGGGAAACTTTTTCTTCCCCTGGCTGCTCCTGTGCTGCTATAACAGCGCGGACCGCCAGAGTTACTCTTGCCGGCCCAGCCCGCCAGACGAGTGGTTTCCTGGCCCCGCTCCGGGCAGGCGGAGCGACGACGCGCTCCATCGAAGGGAGACACCAAAAGCGCCCACCGAGACAGGACGTCCCTTGAGCGCGGAAGACTGAACTAGTGCTGAAGACTGTGTAAAGTGAGGATGCCTGCCACCCTTCAGAGCTCGCCTTGCCCCGAAGATCGCTGCCGCCTGCCTGTTTCATGCTGGAAGTCCGCCGCTTGACCGCCAGTATGGCCGGCCCCTTAACCCGTTCTCGCACGGGATGGACCGGAAAGTACGCTGAGTACGCCTGCCTGTGTTGCGAAACACCCTTTCTGCACATAGGCGGAAGCGGTATCCCCACTAATGAGGATACCGCGTTCCGCCTTTCTGTGCAACTTCCGGGTCGAACCGGTTTATGCGCTGACGAGATTACTTGATCTCGACGGTGGCCACGCCTTCGAACTTCTTGGCGATGGCAGCCGCGTCGTCCTTGGAGATGTTCTCCTTGAGCGGCTTGGGCGCGCCATCGACCAGATCCTTGGCTTCCTTGAGACCGAGCGCGGTGACTTCGCGCACAGCCTTGATGGTATTGATCTTGTTCGCGCCGGCATCCTTGAGGATGACCGTGAACTCGGTCTTCTCTTCGACCGGAGCCGCCGCCGCCGCGCCGCCGCCGGCGGCCGGAGCCGCCGCAACTGCCGCCGCCGCCGAAACGCCGAGACGCTCTTCAAGCTTCTTGACCAGAGCCGAGGCCTCGAGGAGGCTGAGGCTCACGATCGCATCTTCCAACTGCTGCATGTCCGCCATTGTGTTTCTCCCTTGAATCTAAGTTTTTTCTGCCGCTTCCGAGGCCGTCTTGCCGCTTCGGCTGCCCTCACCTCTCCGGGTTTCCGCTGCGTCCAGACAAGGCGCACCCGGCGAGATGGAGCGAAACTTGGTTATCCTTCGACCGGATCCGTATTGGCGGCCTCGCCGGCCTGCGACGCGGTTCCGTTCTCCGGCTGAGCGGGTTCCGCCACCGCATCGGCCTCGGATGCCGGGTTTTCGGCGATCTGCTCGGTGGGTGTTGGGGCCTCTTCGGCGTGGGCTGCCGCAATTTCGGGCTCTGCCGGAGCAGGCGTCTCGGTTGCCGGAGATGCAGCGGCCGGTGCAGCTTCGGCGGCAGGCGCCGGAGCCGCGGAGCCGGAGAACTTCTCCTTCTCGACTGCCTGATTGATGACGACGGCGAGGTCGCGGCCGGTGGCGTTGATCACAGTCGCGAGACGCTGCGCGGGCGACTGGATGAGAAAGAGGAGCTTCGAGAAGAGCTCTTCCCTGCCCGGCATGGTGGCGAGTTCGCCGATCTCTTCGACCGAGAGCACCTTGCCGTCGACGATCGCCAGCTTGAAGGTGAACTCGGCGTTGTCCTTGACCCAGGTGCTCAGCGCCTTGGCGAGCACGACCGGGTCACCCGAGGTGTAGGCCACCGCGGAGACGCCCTTCAGGTTCTGGAGTGCCGCCTCGACCTTGCTGCCCTGGCTGGCTTTGGCGGCCAGCTTGTTCTTGACTACGTGATAATTCGCACCGGTCGCGCGGATGATTTTGCGCAGATCGAAGTCCTTCGAGGCGGTGAGCCCCGTGAAGGTACCGATGATCGCGGAGGTCGAGGATTCGAGCTCCCTGGTGAGCATCTTGACCTTTTCCGTCTTTGTCGCCCTGCTGATGGCCATGAAAATGTAGCTCCTGGCTGCTAGCTTCTAGCTGCTAGCTTTCTGTTCCCGTGCCGAATGGATCGGTCAACTCTGAATTTATTGAGACAACGAGCTAGAAGCTAGAGGCTAGCAGCTAGCGGCTGTACTTAGGCCTTGCCTGCGAGGTCCGCAACGGCCTGGTCGAGCTGTACGCCGGGGCCCATGGAGGACGAGATCGTGATCCCCTTGATATAGCGGCCCTTGGCGGCGGACGGCTTGGCCTTGACGACCGAGGTGATGACCGTCATCGCGTTGTCGATCAGCTTGTCCGGCGTAAAGGAGAGCTTGCCGACCGGAACGTGCACGAGTGCGGTCTTGTCGGTGCGGAACTCGACCTTACCGGCCTTGATCTCGCGGATCGCGGAGGCAACGTCGGTGGTGACGGTGCCGGTCTTCGGGTTGGGCATGAGGCCCTTGGGGCCGAGCACCTTGCCGAGCCGGCCGACCGAACGCATCATGTCGGGAGTGGCGATGAGCGCGTCGAAGTCGGTCCAACCTTCTTTCTGGATGCGCTCCACCATCTCCTCGCCGCCGACGTACTCGGCACCTGCGGCTTTGGCGATGCTCTGATTGTCACCCGAGGCGATGACGGCGACGGTCTTGGACTTGCCGAGGCCGTGCGGCAGGACGACGGTGCCGCGTACCATCTGATCCGCATGCCGCGGGTCGACGCCGAGGCGGAGGGTAATGTCGACCGTCTCATCGAACTTCGCGTACTTCGCCTTCTGCAGCAGCGGCACGGCGTCGACGAGGGTGTACGGACGCGGCTCCACGAGCGCGCGCGCCTTTGCCAGATTCCTGGAGATCTTTCTCAT
>CAXTVJ010000058.1:7265-12071 GCA_964247715.1 uncultured Acidobacteriaceae bacterium
TGGCCGGGCTGAAGACCAGGTCGTAGTTCCTGAGCAGTTCCGACGCGTTCCGTATTGCTGCATGAGCCTTGAGTGCCGGAACTCGCAGCGGGCAGGGGGTCAGCGAAGCCGCCTGCGAACAGCGGTTGTCGTGAACCGCCTGCTTGAAGGAGACGGAAAAACGCGATGGCTTGAGGACAGTCAGGACGAGTGGACTCGTCCCTGGCGGTACAGTTCCCGGTGTCTGGCGGTTGGGTGCTCGGAGGCTGATTCGCTGCCACCCGGACTACTAACAGAAAAGTGTGGGCGAGTCATACGGGTCGGATCCGGCTCATCATCGTTCCCTCCAGACGCGACCGAGAACCAGTTCGAAGCCGTCTATCGGGCCGTCGCCCTGCACGGACGGACCACCTCTTGAGGTCGGATCCAATTTGCGCGGAGAGCACACCGTTCAAGGCCCCGCCAATCGGCTTGGCGTACAGGGCGCCGCTTGCCTCCCGCTCGATCCAGACGACATTGTTTCCGGCGCTCAGCTCCAGCAGCTCCTCGTCGGTCAGGGGTGAATCGAAGATCAGCCTGACCGGCAGCGGCAGGCCTTTGACCGGCAGCTTCATGCCGTCAGAGTACCGCAGGACGATACGCGACGGGGTACCTCAGCGGCTCAAGCCGCGACGCAGCGGGAATGCTTTCTGCGGCACGGTGAACCCCGTGCCGTTAACGGGACGTAAGTCCCGGCTTCCACAAGGCTGTGCATCCTCTGAGATCGGCCTTGACGTCCGGCTCAGGACGACGTAACTTCTCTCGAAAGGCGAATATATGGCGAATGTGCAAAGCCTCGGCGAGACGCTGTTCCCGATTGTTCAGCCGGTCCGTACCGGTGTCGCCCGGCTGGCGGCGGAGGCGACGCATGTCGCGGACGGCCACCGGATCGAGTTTCGGGCGATGGAAGTGCGGTCGATCCTGAACAAGACCACCTCGAAACGAGGGCTGTCGCTGGCGTATTCGATCAATCCGTATCGCGGGTGCGAGTTTGCCTGCCGGTACTGTTATGCGCGGTACACACATGAGTTTCTGGCGGCGACGCCCGGTGAGGTGGAGGCTGGTGCGACGGATTTTCGCGATCCGGCGATGTTCGAACGGCTGATTTTTTTGAAGGAGAACGCGGCATGGCTGCTGGAGCAGGAGCTGCGCCGTCATGATTTGGCGGACGAAATTGCGCTTGGAACGGCGACCGATCCCTACCAGCCGATCGAGCGGACAGCGAAGGTGACGCGGTCGCTGTTGGAGGTATTTGCGCGCAAGAGCGGGCTGCGGCTGGGGATCGTGACCAAGTCGCGGCTGATCGAGCGCGACATCGATCTACTGCGGGAGATCGCGCGCGGGAACACGCTGGTGGTGCACCTGACGATTACGACGACCGATGCTGCACTGGCGCGGTTGCTGGAGCCACGGGCACCCAGACCCGACCTTCGGTTTCGCGCGGTGCGGCGGCTGCGTGAGGCCGGGCTGACCGCAGGCGTTCTGTGTTCGCCACTGCTGCCGGGCATTACCGATACGGAGGAGGCTCTCGACGAAGTCGCGGCGCGGGCTGCTGACGCGGGTGCGAGCTTCTTTGCCGCCGAGCCGCTGTTCCTCAAGCCGTGCTCCCGTCCTACTTACCTGAGCTTCGTTCGGGAGCACTTCCCTCAGCTTGTGGGCGACTACGAGGTGAGGTTTCAGAATCGAGCGTTTGCCGAGCGGGGATATCGGGAGGGGATGGCCGCGCTGGTGCGGAAGGTGTGCGAGCGACATGGGCTGGCGCGGAGATCGACCGATGCGCTGCTGACGCGCGATGCCGGTACGCGCATCCCTCCGCAGACGGAGAAGGAACGCGGGCAGCAGCGGCTGTTTGGCTGAGGGAGCAGGAGAAAAGGGCAGAGCGCAAGGCTCTGCCCTTCGGGTGTGTTGCGGAGGAACTACGCGGAGATCTCGATGCCCATGGAGCGGGCGGTGCCGCGGATGCTCTTCGCGGCGGCCTCAACGGTGGTGGCGTTGAGGTCGGGCATCTTTTGAGTCGCGATCTCGATGATCTGCTTCTCGGTGACTTTGCCCTTCTTCTCCTTGTTGGGCGTGCCGGAGCCCTTCTCGATGCCGGCGGCCTTCTTGAGCAGGACGGCGGCGGGCGGGGTCTTGGTGATGAAGGAGAAGGTGCGGTCGGCGAAGACGGTGATGACCACGGGGATGGTCAGGCCGGCCATAGACGGGTCCTTGGTGCGGTCGTTGAACTGCTTGCAGAATTCCATGATGTTGACCTGCGCCTGGCCGAGCGCGGGGCCGATGGGCGGTGCCGGGGTGGCTTTGCCAGCCATCACCTGGAGCTTGACGTATCCGTTGATCTTTTTAGGTGCCATAATTTGCCTCTATCTTCTGGAGCGGGCCGAAGCTCGCGGAAATGGGTGGTGCCGGGCGGGGTTCGCTCCGAGAAGCCCCGGACCGTACATCGCGGCCGGGCGGACTGGTCCCCGATTCGTTCGGGCGGGAAGGATTACTCCGTAATCTTCTCGACCTTGGAAAACTCAATTTCGACGGGTGTGGGGCGTCCGAAGATGCTGACCATGACCTTGAGAGTCTGCTTTTCTTCGTTGATGTCGTCGACCGCTCCGTTGAAGTTGGCGAAGGGACCGTCATTGATGCGGACCTGTTCGCCGCGCTCGAACTTGACCTTGAGGGTCGGCTTCTCGCGGGTGACGTCGGTGCGGTTGAGCATCGACTCGACTTCCTGTTCGGAGAGCGCGACCGGCGAGTCGCCGGTGCCGAGGAAGCCGGTGACGCGTGGCGTGTTCTTGATGACGTGCCAGAGGTCATGGTCCAGATCCATCTCGACGAAGACGTAGCCAGGGAGGAAGACGCGGTCGACGATGACCTTCTTCCCGTTGCGCATCTCGCTGGTGGGTTCAAGCGGGATCTCGATACGGCCGATCTTGTTTTCGAGGCTGTAGGCGCGGATGCGGCTCTCGAGCGACTCTTTGACCTTGCGCTCAAAGCCCGAGTAGGCGTGGATGATGTACCACTTGAAGTTCTCGTTCGCCGGGGGCGCGAGGTGCTCGCCTTCGGGGGTGCCGTCGCCTTCTTCGGTCGCGACGGCCGTAAGCTGCTCTTCCGGATTCAACTCTTCCAACGCCATAAGATCTCTTGCCTTCCTCTACTGTGCAAAGCCACTTCAGGCCGCGTGCGGATTACTTGACGGTGTGGCTGAACAGGAAGTCCATTGCATGCTGGACGATGTAGTCGACAATGCCGAAGTAGAGCGCGAAGACGAACACGGTCGCGATGACGACGATGGTGGTCGTCTGGACCTCGGCACGCGAGGGCGTGACGACCTTGCGCATCTCGACGCGAACGTCGTGCAGGAACGAGGTGAGACGGGCCGGGCCGTTCTTCAGTTGCTGTATCCCGGTGTTGGTCTGGTCCATCACGGCTACGCTCTTTGCCATCTGCCTGCCTCGAAACTTCGTCTTGCGGATCCTGCTGATGTACTCGGGATGCGCGCTCTCAGTGTATGCCGGAGGGCGGCGCGATCTCAAACTGGCGGGGGAGCTCGGATTCGAACCGAGAAGTTCGGTTTTGGAGACCGACAGTTTAACCGTTGAGCTTACTCCCCCAGGAGCAGCTTTCAGCCACCAGACCTCAGCTGCCAGCTAAGGGCCGAAGCTGAAAGCCGGGCTCAATTACTTGGTTTCCTTGTGCGGCGTGTGCTTGCGGCAGGTGTTGCAGAACTTGGAGAACTCAAGGCGGCCGGTGGTCGTCTTCTTGTTCTTGGTGGTCGAGTAGTTGCGGTTCTTGCACTCGGGGCACTGGAGCTGAATGATCTCGCGCATGATATTTCTTCTCCTATCGTGGCCGGCCGCTTTGGCCGGCAAGCAGAGTGTTTCGCCTGATGAGGGGCTGACACGCCGCGACGCAGGGCGTATTGGCCCCTGCTGCCGATCCTGAGTTGTGTACGGAATGACAGAGCGGTCAGGCCACGCTCCACACTCATCTATTATGGACGAAATCCGTGGAAAGGCAAAGTCTGGAGATTGATCGAAGTGGTCAGTCCGCCCAGAATTCAGCGGTGTCGAGGTAGAATCCCCGGACCGGTTCGCCTGCGGTGATTGACCTGGGGCGGTTCAGGACCTCCGGCTCGCGGTTCGGGCGGTAGATGCTGATCGAGGTCTGGAAGGGGTCAATCAGCCAGGCAAGCCGGGCCCCAGCGGCGATCCACATCTTCATCTTGCGTTCAAGCTTTGGGCGCGAATCGGATTCGGAGAGGATCTGAACGAGGAACTCGGGGCAGGTAGGGGCAAAGCCGCGCCGCTGCTCCGGCGTAAGAGCCCTTATGCGCTCGTCGGCAATCCACGAGACATCAGGACTGCGGACTGAGGAGTCGGACAGAGTGAATGCGGCGTTGGAGCTGAAAGCGCGACCGCCGTGCTGTTTGGCCCATTGGTACAGCTCCCCGATCACGAAAGCCTCGTAACCGCTTCCGTCAGTTCCGACAGGTGACATGATCTCGAGCTCCCCCTCAGCGTTGCGTTCGATCTGCCAGGGTCGGTTTCGGCAGGAGAAGGCGATGAGTTCCTCGTCCGTCATAGGCACGGCGAGGCGCAGGGTGAGCGGCATGGGAAGATTCGCCAGCACGCCTTCGCGGGTGAGGTCGAGTTCGGCGGCCGGGCTCATGTGCAGGATTCTACGCCTGGACACAAAAAAGCGGCGAGCCTTAGCTTGCCGCTTCCCTGTTGACTGGAGTGAAAGCTTACTTGAGGATCTCGGAGATGGTTCCGGCGCCGACGGTTCTGCCGCCTTCGC
>CAXTVJ010000059.1:0-11406 GCA_964247715.1 uncultured Acidobacteriaceae bacterium
TTCGCACTTTCCGGCACGCTTTCCGGCATGGCGCAGAAGCCGGCACAGACGCCGGGGCCGCCCCCCCTGACGTATCGCTGCCACTTTACGAGGACGCCGCCGACGATCGACGGCAGGCTGGGCGATCCGGCGTGGGCGCAGGCTCCGTGGACGAGCGACTTCGTCGATATCGAAGGCGCGCTGAAGCCGGCGCCGCGCTTCCGCACGCGCGTGAAGATGCTGTGGGATCACCAGTTCCTCTACATCGCCGCGCAGCTGGAGGAGCCGGATGTAAAGGCCACGCTGATCCGGCACGATTCGGTGATCTTCAAGGACAACGACTTTGAGGTGTTCGTGAAGCCGCTGCCCGCGACGCCGAGTTACTACGAGTTTGAGATGAATGCGCTGAACACGGGCTGGGACCTGTTTCTGGCGAAGCCGTACAAGATGGGGGGAAGCGCGGACAACAGCTGGGAGATACGCGGGCTGCGCACGGCGGTTGCGGTAGAGGGGACGCTGAATCGCTCGACCGATACGGATCAGGGGTGGACGCTCGAGATCGCGTATCCGCTGAATGCGTTTCAGTCGCGACAGAATGTGTCTGCTCCCGGGCCGGGCACGCAGTGGCGCATCAACTTCAGCCGGGTGGAGTGGAAGGCCGGGCAGGCGAAGGAAGACAACTGGGTGTGGTCGCCGCAGGGGCTGATCGACATGCACGTGCCGGAGCGGTGGGGCTTTCTGGACTTCGTACGCTGAGGGCGGGACGGGATCATACTGGGCCACGTTAACTTTGACGTAAGCTCAGCGAAGCCCTAGTGGATGGATGAAAGCGGATCGATGGCATACTTTCTGGCGCTCGATGTGGGCGGGACGAAGACGGACTATGTGCTGGGCGACGAGACCCGGGTGCTGGCGCGGGTGCGTACCGGCAGCATCAAGCGCATGCGCACGGAGGCGGCGACGGCCGCGGCGCATCTGGACAGGGCGCTGGGCGAGCTGAGCGCGCTGACGGGAATCCCGATGAGTGCGATGCGCGGCACCTGCGTGGGCACCGCCGGCAACACCGTGCCGCTGGTGACGGACTGGCTGCACGCCGAGCTGAAGGCCCGCGTGAGTGGCGAGCTGCTGGTCACGGGCGATGTGGAGATCGCGCTGGACGCGGCGTTTCCGGGGCGGCCGGGCGTGCTGGTGCTGGCAGGCACGGGCTCGAACGTGGCGGGACGCGGAGCGGACGGGGGTGTGCTGACCGCGGGCGGATGGGGCCCGGCGCTGAGCGATCAGGGTTCGGGCTATCGGATTGGCCGGCAGGCACTGCGCGGCGTGGCACTTGCGCACGATGCGCAGCGGCCGACTGCGCTGTTCGCGGCCCTTCTCGAGTTTTGGAAGCTGCGCTCTTTCGATGAATTTGTCGAGCGCGCCAACTCCGTTCCGGCGCCCGACTGCTCGCATCTGGTGCCGCTCGTGGTGCGGTGCGCGGAGCAGGGGGACGCGCTGGCGCAGGAGGTTCTGCGTGCGCAGGGGGAGGAGCTGGCGACGGTCGTGCTGCTGCTGCTGGAGCGGCTGCGCCCGCAGTCCGCAGGTCCGAATGACTCGACGCCGGACCCGCTGCCGGCGCTTGCGTTTACCGGCTCGATTATGGAGAACGTTCCGGCGGTGCGGAGCGCTTTGCTCCAGGCCGTGCGCCGACAGGTGCCGGAGATCGAGGAGATTGAGGGTGTGGTGGACCCGCCGCTGGGCGCGCTGTGGCGGGCGCGGCGGCTCGGAGCGTAACCGGCTCCAGCCTGCGGGTCACGCGCGCAGCAGATCGGGGCGCTCCGACGCGAGCTTTGCGATGAGCTCGCCGAAGAGCGTGTTGGCCCAGGCGAACCACGCGCGCGTGAACTTGCCGGCGTCGTTGCGGTGATAGCTCTCGTGCATGAAGCCGGTGCCGGCAGTGGAGGCCTTGAGCATGCGCAACGACTGCCGTATCTCGGCGTCGGAAGTGCTGGTGAGCGCGTAAACGATCTGCGACATCGGCCAGATCATGTCCACGCCCTCGTGCGGACCGCCGATACCCTCGCCGGCGGTGCCTCGGAAGAACCACGGGTTGCGCTCGCTCCAGACCCAGGCGCGGGTGCGTGCGTAGAGCGCGGCATCCGGCGAACTCGCAAGATATGGCAGGCCCAGCAGGCTGGGGACGTTAGCGTCGTCCATGAGCAGGCGGCTGCCGAATCCGTCGACCTCATAGGCCCAGATGGTGCCGCCGGGGACGCCGCAGACGGCGTAAGCGCGCAGCGCGGACTCGACCTCGGCGGCCAGCGCGAGCGAGTTTTCTGCGAGCGATTGCTGCGTCCGCGACTGCTGCGGCCGCGACTGCCGGGCGGGGAGGCTTTGCAGCAACTCCGCCAGCTGACGGAGCGAGGCGACGGCGAAGAGGTTCGAGGGAACGAGGAAGGGGAAAATGCAGGCGTCGTCCGAGGGGCGGAAGCCGGAGGCGATCAGGCCGACCGGCTTGACGGGATTGCCGAAGCCGTCGTCGTCCAGCGTCTCGGTGGATGTGGTGGCGCTGCGCTGGAAGTGGTACGGCCCGGCGCCGCCTTTGCGCTGCTGCACGCGCATGGTGGCGACGACAAGGCGCATGGCCTCCAGCCAGGCGCTGTCAAAGGGGGCCTGGCTGCCTGTCTTCTTCCAGAAGCCGTACGCGAGCCGGATGGGGTAGCAGAGGGAGTCCAGCTCGTACTTGCGCTCGCCGACGCCCTGCTTCACTTCGGTGAGGTCGCTTCTGCTCCACGACAGGGGCGGTGCGCTAAGGTCGGCCATGAAGGCATTGGCGTAGGGGTCGATGAGCAGGCAGCGCGTCTGGCGGCGGATGACGCCTTCAAGCAGCGCGCGCAGACGGACGTCCTGCGCGGCGAGCGGGAGGTAGGGCCAGACCTGGGCCGAAGAATCGCGCAGCCACATGGCGGGGATGTCGCCGGTGATGACGGCGGTGTCGGGTTTGCCCTCGAAGGTGCCGGGCTCGACGGTGGTGTCGAGGGTGTTGGGGAAGCAGTTGACGAAGAGGGTCGCCAGTTCGGGGTCGGCGATGCGGGCGCTGGTCTCGATGAGGAACTGTTCGACGGCGTCGGAACGGAAGCGGCGCGCGCCGGGGGCGGGCCGGTGGCCGTTCGCCACGGGCGAAGCATCCTGGCTGCCCTGAGCGTATGCGGGGAGCGACGCAACGACCGCGGCGGCGGTGGCTCGGCGCAGCATGCTTCTGCGGGAGACAGGGGGCATCTCTCCTCCAGCCTTGATACTATAAGGCCGATTCAGTCACAATGTTGAGCACAGGCGCGGCGTTCACCCGTGTGAACGTCAGGCTCACCGCGAAACGCGCAACCCCGGAGTCCTCTCACGTGATCTCTCGCCGCCAGTTTCTTCAAACCGCCGGTGCGGTCTGTGCGTCCGCCGCCCTGCCCATGCCGTCGTTTGCGGCGCCGGAGGGCGCGGCGGCATCCGACCCGCTGCGCTGGGTGGACCCGCGTATCGGCACGGGCGGTCACGGGCACTGTTTTCCCGGGGCGAGCGTGCCGTTCGCCGCGGTGCAGCTGAGCCCGGATACCTTCAACGACGACTGGGACTGGTGCTCGGGATACCACCTCTCGGACAGCTCGATCATGGGCTTCAGCCACACCCACCTGAGCGGTACGGGTTGTGGCGATCTGCTGGATTTTCTGGTGATGGCCGGGACGGGCGAGGTGAAACTGGTGCCGGGCCCGCGCTCCAATCCCGAGGCGGGCTACCGGTCGCGTTTCTCGCATGCGGACGAGCACTCGGAGCCGGGGTTCTACTCGGTATACCTGCAGGATCCCAGGGTGCATGTGGAGCTGACCTCGACGGAGCGCACGGCGCTGCACCGGTACACCTTTCCGGAGAGCGAGGATGCGTGGCTGATCCTCGACCTGACGCACAGCTATCTCTCGAATGGAAGCTCGTCGGTGTACAGGGCCGAGCTGCAACAGACCGCGCCGGACACGCTGGCGGGCGGCCATGTGACGCGGGCGTGGGGGCACGATCGCCACTGCTGTTTTACGCTGCAGGTGTCGAAGCAGCCGACGCGCGTGGTGCTCTATTCGGATGACGTGCCGGTGGATGCGGCGGGCCCGCTGGCGGGCGACAACCTGAAGGCGGTGCTGCACTACAAGACGCAGCCGGGCGAGAAAATTATGGTGCGCACCGGCATCTCCGGCGTGAGCGCCGAGGGTGCGGCGAAGAACCTGCACGCGGAGCAGCCGGGATGGGACTTTGAAGCGACACGCGGCCGGGCAGGAGAAGTGGCGGCAGCAGCTGGGACGGGTCGATGCGGAGATTGCGGATCCCGAGCAGAAGCGCATCTTTTACACCGCGCTGTATCACATGTCGCTGGGCCCGCAGCTGTTCGACGATGTCGACGGCCAGTACCGCGGGATGGATGCGGGGATCCACCAGCTGCCGCAGGGGCAGCACAACTACACCACCTTCTCGCTGTGGGACACCTTCCGCGCGGCGCATCCGGCCTACACCCTGATGCAGAGCGAACGGGTGCCGGACTTTGCCAACACGCTGATCCGCATGGCGGAGCAGAGTGAGGCCGGGATGCCGGTGTGGCCGCTGCAGGGTACGGAGACCGGCACGATGACCGGGTACCACTCCGCCAGCGTAATCGCGGAGGCCATCAACAAGAACTTTCCGGGGATCGACCCGGAGGCGGCGTGGCGGGTGATGGAGGAACGCGCGCTGGTGGAGAACTACCAGGGCCTGGGCTTCTACCGGGAGCTGGGGTTTATCCCGTGCGACCGCGAGCCGGAGTCAGTCTCGAAGAGCTTTGAGTACTGCTACGGCGACTGGTCGGTGGCGCATGTGGCCCGCAAGCTGGGCAAAACGGACGTGGCCGCCATGCTGCGGGCGCGCTCCACGAACTATCGCCACTTCTTCAACCCGGCGACGAACTTCATGGAACCGAAGATGGAGAACGGAAGCTGGGCCACGCCATTCGACCCGATCGCGATGGGCCACAGCAGCAGATGGCGGGATTACACGGAGTCGAACGCCTGGCAGACGAGCTTCGGTATCCAGCACGATCCGGCCGGTCTGATCGAGCTGTACGGCGGACGCGAGCGGTTTTTGAAGCGGCTGGACCTGCTGTTTACCGTGCCCTCCACGCTGCCGCCGGATGCACCGCCCGATATCGCCGGGATGGTGGGCCAGTACGCGCACGGCAATGAGCCCTCGCACCATATCGCGTATCTGTACGTTTATGCCGGCGCGCCGCACAAGACGCAGGCCCGCATCCGCATGCTGCTGGACACGATGTATCACAACGCGCCCGACGGCATGGCGGGCAACGAGGACGTGGGACAGATGTCGGCGTGGTATGTACTCTCCGCGCTGGGCTTCTATGCGGTGGATCCGGTGAGCGGCAACTACGTGCTGGGCTCTCCGCTGGTGGAGCGGGCCACGGTGCAGCTTGGCCAGGGCAAGACGCTGAAGATCGAGGTGAAGCGCCGCAGCCCGAAGGACGCGTACATTCAAAGCTTCAGGCTGAACGGCGAACGGCAGCAGCGTGCGTGGTTTCACCATGCCGAGATCGCCGGCGGGGGTTCGATCGTGCTCGAGATGGGTGCCGAGCCCAATCTTCAGTTCGGGACGGCTCCTGGAGATCTGCCGCCTTCGCTGGTGCTGTAGCCCCGGGCTCTCATATCGTTCCCCGTTTTCGTTCACCGACTGGTTGTGTGAGGAGATCATCTCTGGTGTCAGCTCGTTCCGCTGTCTTCGCTGTCTCTGCTCTCGCCGCCCTGCTGCTGCCCGGTGCTGTCGCCGCGGCGCAGCCGAAAGCACTGTTTTATATGTCCGATGGAGCGGCGTCGGTACACAGCTTTGAGGCTCACAGGGACAAGATCGACCTGCTGGTGCCCACCTGGTACAACGTGGACGGCGCAGGGCTGGTGACGGGCGGGCCCAACCCGGTGGTGCTGCGCGAGGCGAAGGCGGCGCACATCCCGGTGATCCCGATTGTCGCGCTGTTCGACAAGGATGCCGCGCACAAGCTCTTCGGGGATGAGAAGGCGCAGGCGGAGATGAATGCGGCGCTGGTGCGCGAGTGCAAAGAGAATGGCTACGCGGGCATTCAGTTCGATATTGAAGACGTGATGTGGACTGATCGCGACGGGCTTTCGGCTCTGGTAAAACGGTCGGCGGAGGTGCTGCACGCGCAGGGTCTGCAGGTGCAGATTGCGACGGTGCCGAACGCGCCGGGGCATGCGGGCAAGACGGAGTTCGGCAAGTGGATTTATGAGGAGTGGCGCGGCGGCTACGACCTGAAGGCGCTGGCGCAGTCGGTGGATCTGATCTGCCTGATGACCTACGACCAGCACACGCGCTGGACGATGCCGGGGCCAGTCGGGGGATGGAGCTGGACGGTCGACAACCTGGATTACGCGCTGCAGTTTGTGCCGAAGGAGAAGCTGTCGCTGGGTATTGCGCTGTACGGCTATCACTGGTTCACCGGCGACCCCGGGCCGGGCAAGGCCGAGAAGAAACCGAACCCGACGGCGGAGTACATCTCCGCGCCGAATGCTGTGTTTCTGCGCGACACCTACGGGGGCCAGACGCAGTGGGATCCGGTCGATCACACGGCCTGGTTCTGGATCTATCGCGATCAGATGCGGGAGTGGGTCTTCTACACCGATAAACGGACTTTCGCCGACCGTTACGATCTCGTGAAGCAGAACGGGCTTGAGGGCTTCTGCTCCTGGGTGCTGGGGGAAGAAGATCCGGCGATCTGGAGTGTTCTGCCGGCGCGTTCGCAGACCAGGTAGACGCGGCCGGGAGAGGAGTGGGGATGAGGATCTCGCGCGTTGCGGTCGTCGGGCTGATGGCTGTGCTGCAGCCATGCCTGGCGGCGCTGTCTCAGGAGGCTGCTCAGCCGCCGCGCGCGGGAAAGACTCTGGCGGCCCTGGGATGGTATGCCGATCCGGAGATCCATCTGTTTGCCGGCCAGTATTGGATCTATCCGACCTCCTCGAACGATAAGCCGCTGGCTGGACCGGCCGTGAGCTTTACAGCTGCGCAGACTGCCCTGCGCGCCCGCAAGGGCGTGAACCCGGCGTATCTGCAGCAGACGTTTCTCGATGCCTTTTCGTCGAGCGATCTGGTTCACTGGACGCTCCATCCGCATGTGCTGGACGTGCGGGATGTCGCGTGGGCGGCGTACGCGGTGTGGGCGCCTTCGGCGATCGCGTTGAACGGCCGCTACTACCTGTTCTTCGGCGCGAACGACATCCAGAAGGACTCGGGCGAGGCGGGCGGGATCGGCCTGGCGGTAGCGGACCAGCCCTCGGGACCTTTCGTCGATACGCTGGGCAAGCCGCTGATCGGGGCGTTTCATCACGGCGCGCAGCCGATCGATCCGTTTGTTTTTCGCGACGACGACGGCACGCTCTACCTGTACTTCGGCGGTCAGGGGCACTGCGTGGTGGCGCGGCTTTCGCCGGACCTCAGCCAGGTGGTTGCGTTTGCCGACGGCGAGCGATTCAAAGAAATTACGCCGGCCCGGTATGTCGAAGGGCCGTTCCTGATCAAACGCCACGCCGTGTATTACTTCATGTGGTTCGAGGGGGACTGGGGCGACTCCACCTACGGGGTGGCGTATGCGAAGGGCAGCAGCCCCACCGGCCCGTTTACCCGCGTCGGCAAGATCCTCGAAACAGATGCGCGGGTCGCCGCCGGGCCGGGCCACCACTCGGTGCTGCATCTGCAGGGCACGGATGAGTGGTACATCGTTTACCATCGCCATCCGCTCGGAGATACCGAGCCGAACGAGCGGCAACTTGCGATCGACCGCCTGTACTTCGACGCACAGGGAGACATTCTGCCGGTGAAGATGACCCGTGACGGAGTCGCCGCGCGTCCTCGGCCGCCCGCGGCGAGGTGACACACGAGAAGCGAAAAGGCCATCCACTGTTCCGGATGGCCCTTGCCTGCTGGTCGTCTTGCGGTGTTGCTTGAATGTTGGTGCCGAAGAAGGGACTCGAACCCCCACACCCTTGCGGGTACGTGGACCTGAACCACGCGCGTCTGCCAATTCCGCCACTACGGCCCTTTGTAAACCTCTGGACTGCTCGGTCCGGTTCCTGCGAACCTCCCCGGGCTTCCCGTTCAGCCGTCCGGCGGGCACCGGTGCGGCCAGAACCAATGTTCGCAAAAGGTGAGTCTGCTGTCAATCTGGTGTCGTCTCACTTACACTGGCACTCACCGGGAGATGCAGGCCGGCAAACGCCCCGGGCGTTCGCCGCACGAGCCCGTCTGAACTCACCATCAGCCACCCAGCTACAGGAGCCGCGTTCTATCTCATGACGGACCAGACCGCATCGCCGAAGACCGCATCGCCGAAGACGGCCACGACGGAGGTCACCGCCGCCGGCGCGCCCGAACTCATCCCGGAAGAGCTTGCGCTCGAGATCCGCAAGCTGGCTCACGATCTCTCGAACGCGCTCGAGATTATCGTGCAGACGAGCTATCTGCTGTCCACCGCCGACCTGAAGGAACCCGCCTCGCAGTGGCTCGGGATGCTCGACTCCGGCGTGAATAAGGCGCTGGACATCAATCAGAGCCTGCGCACGTATATCAAGGCTCACGCCCCGCGCTGAGCCCGCCCGGGAGCGACATACCGCAAGACCGCAGGCAGGCCTAAGCGGAGGCCGCTTTGCCGCCCGTCGTCTTCGCTCCGGATTTCTTCGCGGGCATCTTTTTCGCGACCGTCTTCTTGACGGAGCCCTTTACTGGGGCCTCGCCCGATGCGTCCTGCTTTGACGTGCGCGCTTTTTTGACGCCGCCGGCCGCCATGCCCGCAGCAAAGCCGGCGGCGAGACCCGCGCCCACGCCCTCGGACTCCAGCTTTTTCAGCTTGGCCACATGCGCGTCCAGCATTTTCTCGATCTGCTGGATCAGGGCGCGCGTCTGCATGGGTTTGACCAGCATCTTATCCGCGCCCATGTTCTGCCAGTGATCGTCGGCCATGGGGTAGGCGGTCAGCAGCGCCACCGCGGGATGACAGGGAGCCGTACGCGCCGCGACGATCACCTCACGTCCGGCCTCATCCGACTCCATCCGCATGTCCGTGATGACCATGTCGTAGGTGCGCGTCTTGAGCCGTGACTTGCCTTCGCGCGCGCTCGCCGCCGTATCCACATCGAACCCGCTGATTTCGAGCACAGCTTTCATCGTCAACAGAACAGCCACTTCATCATCGACCAGCAGAATCCGACGCTTCATCCAGTTCTCCCATGCGCTGCCGCAGGCCGCACACCGCGTCTCCAGCTGCCGCACGCGCACCAGCAGCCTTTCTCCGGAGAGGGTTGTAAGAGCCTACAGCCTCCCATCATCCACGCAGATGCCCAAACCTGCAACCGTTGCGCGCGCCCGCCGCGGCGAATCCATCCCCCGGACCTTCGCCTGGCACGCGTCTTCCCGCGCGTCGTTCCACCCTTCCGGGGTTGAATGCTATACTCCACGTTGCGGCGTGCGTCTGTCGATGGGCGTTTCTTCCGCATCGTTTCCGGCACGTTACCCCTCTCAACAATGCATGGCGTTTGCCCGCGGGCACGCTGTGGAGGCAGATTATTCCACCGATCGATAAGCGTTCCGCCAAATCCTTCATCCGCACCAACGAGCGTATCCGCGCGCGCGAAATCCGCGTGATCGACGAGAACGGCGAGCAGCTCGGCGTCATGGCCCCGTTCGACGCCCTGAAGATGGCACGCGAGCGCTCCCTCGACCTCGTCGAGATCTCGCCCAATGCCGTCCCGCCCGTCTGCAAGATTCAGGACTACGGCAAGTACCTTTACGAGAAAGACAAGAGCGACCGCGCCGCGCGCAAGAAGCAGAAGGTCATCGTCATCAAGGAAGTCAAGTTCTCGGTCACGGTCGACGAACACGACTACCAGACCAAGAAAAACATGGCCGTGCGCTTCCTTGGCGAAGGCGACAAGGTAAAGGCCTCGCTGCGGTTCAAGGGCCGCCAGATGGCCCATCGCGACCTTGGCTACAAGATCATCAACCGCCTGATCGGCGATATCGGCGAGGCCGGCCTGGTCGAGTTCATGCCCCGCATGGAAGGCACCACGCTCCACGCGATCCTGGCTCCCAGCAAGAAGGCGGAGGCCCAGCAAGCCGCTCAGGCCGCGAAGAAACCCGCTGCCCCGGCCGCCTCCGCACCGGTTCAGCAGGCAGTCCCGCAGCCCGAACCGACCGTGGCTGCGCCCGTCGGGCAATCCTAGACGGCCCCGGGCCTCACAGCACCGTGCAAACGACAACGGGAGCCTCAAAGGGGCTCCCGTTTGTCGCTGTGGAGTAAACGACGATTACGGCTGCGGTGGCGGCTCCGTCGGCGTTGCCGGAGTCGGCACAGTCGACTGAGGCGTAGCGGAGACTCCACCCGGAGTTGCCTGCTGTTGCGGAAGCGTGGTCGGGGCCGTAGCCGGAAGCTGCGGAAGCGTCTGTGCCGGGCCGGGCGCATCCTGGATGCGGTCATCCGCATTCACCGGAGCTATCGGGTTGCCTCCCCCGTTTGGGATCACCCCGGTCTGCGCCGGACCCGGTGCATCTTGGATCCGGACCTCCTGCTGCACCTGCTGGCGCTGCGCATCCACCTGCTGGACCTGCCGGGTATTGATCTGCGCGGCCCGCGACGATTGTGCCTGCTGCTGCTGCAGCAGACTTTGATCCGCAGCCTGCTGCGCCGAGGTCTGAACCGACGAGGGCGGGCTTGGCGGAGCGGTCTCGCGTCCGATCGTGTACGTACGGGCATTCCGGGTGCGTCCGTTTGCCGCCGCGCCTGCCCGTGAACTCACGCGCCTGGCGTGCGAAGCGCCATGGCGCGTTGTCAAGGTCGTCGCATGAGCTGCCCGCGCGGACGCCGAGGCACTCGATCGCTTCGTTGCCCGTCCGGCGGGGTGTGTCGCTGCCGAAGGTTCCCCGGGGGTCGCAGAGCGGGCGGTCTGCGCCGCGGCAGCGCCTGCCGGCATCATCAGCAAGAGTCCCAGCAGGTACGTCATCCACTTCCGTCGCGTTGAACCCGGCATTCGATGCCTCCACCGTCACTGCGAAGCCGCGCCGAAGACGATCCTCGAAGACGATCGTCTCTTGCGGCGCGGCAGCTTCACTCTGCTGATGAGATGCAGGCGGGCTAGTGCGGATGTTGCTCAGGGCGTGCAGCCGGTGCAGGACGCGCCGCCGGGGCTGCCGGACGGGCAGCGGGAGCAGCGGGACGCGCCGCAGGGGCGGGTGCCGGCCGCGCAGCAGGCGCCGGGGAAGGACGCGCGACGGGTGCAGCCGGACGAGCCTCCTGCTGGATCTGCGGACGAGACTGCGGCTCCGGACGCGCCTGCACCTGAGGCTGCGGACGCGCCTGCGGCTGGACCTGCGGACGCG
>CAXTVJ010000060.1:0-10595 GCA_964247715.1 uncultured Acidobacteriaceae bacterium
GCGGCGGCCTGCAGCTCGAAGTTGAAGCCGCGGCAGAAGCGCTTGCGCAGGGCGAGTCCCCAGGCTTTGTTGACGCGGCCGCCGAACGGCGCGTGCAGGATGAGCTGCATGCCGCCGCCGTCGTCGAAGAATCGCTCCGCGATGATCGTGCGTTGGGACGGCACAGCACCGAGGGCGGCGCGGCCGGTGACGACATACACGATGAGCTGCAACGCGGCGGATTCGCAGACGCCGCACTCCTCACGCAGCCAGCCGATGCATGCGATCACTTCGGGGTTCGTGCGCTGCAGTGTGCCGGGAGTAACGGTGAAAGTACGCTCGGCAATCTCTTCGCGAAGGTCGCCTACGCCGGAGGAGAGGACGGCGGTACGCTGGGGGGCTTCACCCTCCCAGAAGGGAATGCTGGGCGGCGCGCCGTGAGCGTCTTCGACGAGGACGCGGCCGACGGATTCGATCTTCTGGATGCGCCAGCTGTTATTGCCGAGGAGAACCACGTCGCCGGGTGAGGAGTCGACCGCGAAGTGCTCGTCGAGCGTGGCGATCTGCACGCCTTCGGGCTGGAGGATGACGGAGAAGAGGCTGGTGTCGGGGATAGCACCGCCGTTGGCGATGGCCACCATGCGCGCGCCGCGTCGCGGATGCAGATGGCCTTGAACGCCGTCGCGCAGGAGGTACGCGCCGTAGCGTCCTCGACTGGACTCGATGCCTTCGTGGAGGAGAGCGAGGAGCTCGCCGAAGTGGATGCGGGTGAGGTTGCGATATGGGTAGGCGCGGCGGAGGACGTCGAAGAGGCGGGTTTCCTGCCAGGGCTCGGCTCCGCAGGCGGCAACGATCTGCTGCATGAGGACGTCGACGGGCGACTCGGGGATTGCAAGGCGGTCGAGCTCGCCGGCTCGCATTTTGCGGATGAGCGCGGCCTGCTCGAGGAGGTCGTCTCGGGTAGTGGCGAAGAAGCGGCCTTTAGGAATGGCTCCGCGCCAGTGGCCGGCGCGGCCGACACGCTGCATGGCCACAGCGACGCAACGGGTAGTGTTGATCTGGCATACAAGATCGATGTCGCCGATGTCGATGCCGAGCTCGAGTGAGGCGGTGGCAATAAGGATCTTGATCTCGCCGTTCTTGAGGCGCTGCTCGGCGTCGAGGCGCAGGGTGCGGGAGAGCGAGCCATGGTGGGCGGCGACGTGCTCGGGACCGAGGCGGCCGGCGAGCTCGAAGGCGATCTTCTCGACCAGGCGGCGGGTGTTGACGAAGACGAGAGTGCTGCGGTGCTGGTCGGTGACTTGGGCGAGCTTGTCGAAAATCTCGGTCCACATGGAGGTGGAGGCGACGGACGAGAGTTCGGCGGAGGGGATCTCGATAGCCACATCGAGCGTTCGCCGGGTGCCAACCTGGACGATGCGGGTGGGCTTGCGCTCAGGGTGCACGCCGCTGAGGAAGTCGCCTACAAGCTCGATGGGATTCTGCGTAGCCGACAAGCCGATGCGTTGCGGCGGCGCACTCAGCCCGCACAGCATCGCGCCGGGGGCGAGATGGTTTTCGCCGCAGACGAGGGCCTCGAGGCGCTCGAGCGAGAGCGCGAGATGCGCGCCGCGCTTATCGTCGGCGATGGCGTGGATCTCGTCGACGATGACGGTGCGGACGCGGCGGAGATGCTCGCGCGACTTGCCGGCGGTGAGCAGGATGTAGAGCGACTCGGGCGTGGTGACGAGGATGTGCGGCGGATGCTTGAGCATCTGCAAGCGTTCCTTCGTGGGCGTGTCGCCGGTGCGAACGCCGGTGCGGATTTGCGTGGACAGATACCCGCGCGTCAGAGCGAGCTGCTGGATCTCAGCGAGCGGCCCGTCGAGGTTCTTTTGGACATCGTTCGAGAGCGCCTTGAGGGGCGAGACGTAGACGACCTCGGTGCAGGGTGCAAGGGTCCCGTCGATGGCGTTGCGCAATAGCTGGTCGATGCAGACAAGAAACGCGGCGAGAGTCTTGCCGGAACCGGTAGGCGCGGAGATCAGGGTGGTTTCGCCCGCGAGGATCTGCGGCCAGCCCGCGATCTGGGGTTCCGTGGGCGAGCCGAACTTGCCCAGGAACCACTCGCGAACAACGGGGTGCGCCCAGGCGAGCGCGTCCACGACGGCGGCGTTCTCTTCGACTGCGGGCTCCAGCGGCTGAGGCATGCTGGATTGTAACCTGTTCGCTTGCTGTTCGCCCTGTGGACGAGGTTAGCGGAGCGTGCCGCAGTCTCCTCCGAGGTGCTGCGAGGATGGGCCGGCGGCGTAGCCGAGCTCTATCGCCCGGCTGCTGCCGACGAAGTAGTCGTATTGTTCATCGGCCTTGATGCCGGCTTTGAGCGTCCACGCGCTCACGGAGCCGGAAGCTGTAGCGAAGGGTCGCTTTCCGGCGGCGTTGACGAAGAAGGAGCCTTTACCGCTGTCGTACTGATACATCGGGAGCTGGTACCGGGCGCCTTGCTGTAGCGGCAGTGCGGCGAACAGCTCGCCCCACAAATTGCCGTCCCAGGTGGGGCCGTCGAAAGCGACATCGATGGGCTCCTTCCTGCCTTCAACCATCTTCCAGCCGCTGACGTGGTTGGCGGTGTAGTCGAGATGCACGTGAGGCGCGCCGTTGAAGTCGTTATCGAGGCGAATTGGACGCAGATCCGAGCGGCGCAGCAGGAAGGAGTCGCGCATGTCGAACTTGCCGCTGGAGAGGTGCTGGTGGACGACAATCGCGAGGGCATCGACGCCGTCAACTTTGGTCTGGTGGATGCTCTGAAAGGTAAAGCCGCTGGGCTGCTCCACGCCGTCGTGTTTCATCGTCATGGTGTAGCAGAAGTTCCCCTGCTCCAGGCGGGTTCCGTCCGGAGTGAGCGATGCCTGCGCAAGCGCAACAGCCGAGACGAGGCACGCAGCGAAAGCAGGAAGCAGACCTTTCATCATGTGTTCTCCGTAGACGTGAGCGAAGCTACTTGCCGCCGAGGCCGTCGTTGCGATGGTAGTTCGGATACGGCGGCACCGGGAACTCCTGCGGCGGATGCTGCTTGAGCTCGCCCAACAGCAACTCGACAGCGCGCTCGAGCTGCGGGTCGTGGCCGGCGGCCACGGCTTTAGGATCGTCCTCCACTTCAACGTCGGGCGGCACGCCCTTGTTCTCGATATCGAACTCCCCGTTCAAGCTGTAAAGCGCAGTCCGCGGCGCAGTGACCGAGCCGCCGTCGAGCAGCACGGGGTAGCCTCCGATGCCGACAAGGCCGCCCCACGTGCGCACGCCCACTAGCGGACCCAGTTTGGCCTGGCGGAAGAGCCACGGCATCGCGTCGCCACCGGAGCCGGCGTTCTGATTGATCAGCATCGCTTTAGGTCCGAAGATGGCGCCGGTCGGCTCCGTGACGTGCAGCCCCTGACGCGATTCGTAGTTGATCATCGGCGTTCGTTTGAGCACGTCAATGACGTAGTCGGCGATATCGCCGCCCTGGTTCCAGCGGTCGTCGACGATGACGGCTTTTCTGTCGACCTGGGCGAAAAAGTAGCGGTTGAAACTCTCAAACCCCTCTCCGGCGGTGTTGGGCAGATAAACGTAGGCGATCTCGTGGTGGGAGAGTGCGTCGGTTCGCTTGATACTCTGTTCGATCCACTCCTGCATGCGCAGGGCGCGCTCGCCCGGGACGGGTATGACGAGCACATCGCGCGAACCCGAGCCGTCGGAGTTCGGGCCGACGGTCAGCGTGACCTGCCTGCCGGCTGTCCCCTCGAAGGCAGCGTAGATGTTCTCAGACGCATGGAGCTGGACGCCGTTGACGGCGAGGAGGTACTCGCCCTCGTGAACGTTAACCCCGGGCTGGGTGAGCGGCGAGCTGGTGGACGGGTTCCAGTTGCCGCCGGCGACGATGTGGGCGATGCGGTAGCGGTCGTGATCGATGCTGTAGTCAGCGCCAAGCAGGCCCGTCTTTGGGCCGTCGGCCCTGTCGTGCGGGCCGGAGATAAACATGTGGCCGACAGTGATCTCCCCGAGCATCTCCTGCTGCAAATACGTGAGGTCGTCGCGCGTGCTGAGGCCGGCGACATACGGCTGGTACTTCGCCTCAATTTTCTGGAGGTTGAGGCCGTGGAAGCCGGGATCGTAGAAGAACTCGCGCTCAATGCGCCACGTCTCGCCGTACATCTGCGCCCACTCGGCCCGGGGGTCAATGTGGGCCATCATCTGGTCCGTCTTCAAGCTCTTGCCGGGGGTGCCGTCGGCGGCCCCGGGGTTGAGCTCGTCGCCGTTCGCGATGAACCAGCCATCGCCCTTGTGGTACAGCGCCTTCTCGCCGTCGAAAGAGACGGCAAGGCTGTCGGCGTTGCGCAGGATATCTTCCGTCTTTCGCATCTTCAGGGTGAAGCGCCACACCGAGCGCAGGGACGGGCCGCTTTGGCCGGACGGGTTGGCGGCAGCGCTTCCCTCTCCCAGCAGAATCACGCCCTCCTTGCCGCGCTCGAGCACAACGTAGTTGCGGGCCGGGATGGGCAGCGACAGGATGCGCTGCTGGATGCCGTCCAGATCGATCTTCATTACGGGCGCGGGCCTGGGCTTCTTATCGTCGTCTTTCTTGCCGTCCTTCTTCTTGTCGGGTGCGGTAGCGGCACTCTTCTTTTCGTCGGACTTGTCTGTCGCAGCCGGCTTTGCGTCCGCATCGGAAGCATGCTTTTCGTCGTCGCTCTCAGGCGGAATAGGCGAAGGCTCGTCTTTCGACAGAACGGCGACGTAAACGCTGGCTGTGGTGGTGCGGTTGAGGCTGCCCAGGCCGAAGCCGTCGAGCGCTGGGCCGATGTCGGTGCTGGCGGTGAAGTAAAGATACTTGCCACCCTGGTCGAAGACCGGGTTGGTGACGTTGCTCATGCCATCGGTGATCTGCGTCGACTTGCCCGACGCAATCGAGTAGAGGAAGGCGGCATTCTCAAAGTTGGGCAGCGAGCGCGCGTAGAGAATCCACTGACT
Organism: uncultured Acidobacteriaceae bacterium; assembly: GCA_964247715.1. Classification (GTDB taxonomy): domain Bacteria; phylum Acidobacteriota; class Terriglobia; order Terriglobales; family Acidobacteriaceae; genus Edaphobacter. The sequence goes on from CAXTVJ010000060.1 coordinate 4,969, forward strand.
GTCGGGCGAGAAGCTCGCGCTGAAGCCACTGGGGCCAAAGCCCTCGTGGAGTTCGGTGTCAACGTGCACCGGCTTCTGCGGACCGAGTGCGGGATCGACGTTGACATACCAGAGATTGAGGCGCTTGTCGCTGAAGAGAATGCGCCTGGAATCGGGCGACCACATGGGCGAGTAGAAGTAGGTGGGATCGGCTCCCAGGTCGATGATGGTGGGCGGCTTAAGAGCGTCCTGATCCCGCAGGTAGAGGTTGTACTCGCCTTTCGCGTCAGAGAAATAGGCGACGCGGGTTCCGTCGGGCGACCACGCGGGCTCACGCTCCACGGCGTTTGAGGTATCGGTGAGGTTGCGGACGTCGCCCTTCTCAGCAGGCACGGTGAAGATGTCGCCATGGGCCTCGAAGACGGCGCGGACGCCAGTCGGCGAAAGATTCGCGTTCACCACTTCATGAGGATCGACCCTGGCGAGATGCGGGATGAGCGCGGGCAGATCGCCGTCAGTAGTAACAGAGACTTGATGCTCCTTGCCGGAGGCGGTGTCATAAAGATGAAGGGCGCCAAACTGCTCGTACACGAGCGCGCCGCCGTGGCCATCAAGCGTCTTGAAGTCGAGGCCGCGGTTTTCGACAAGCTGCTTTACCTCGTGCGATTTGAGGTCGTAGCGGAAGAGCGAGACCGGGCCGTTGCGGTCGGAGAGGAAGTAGACTGCATCGCCGAGCCAGACGGGGTTGGTATCGTTGGAGTTCTCGCGCGGAACCTTCACGCGGTCGAGAGTCTTCAGGTCGATGATCCAGACGGGCTGAGTCTGTCCGCCGCGGTAACGCTTCCACGATTCCGCCTGCCACTGCAGCCAGGGGTTGTACGCGAGGTGGATGCCATCGGGCGAAAGGCTCCCCTGAAAGGCCGACGGGAGCGGAAGCGGCTCAGGCAGACCGCTCCCATCGGCATGGACGCGATACAGGCGGAAGTAGGTGCGGACGGACTGCGCCATGCTGCTGACGAGCAGGTCGCGGCTATCGGGAGTCCAGCCGGCGATGTAGCTGCCGCCGGGATGCCAGGTCATACGCTTCGGCACGCCGCCCGCGGCCGGGACCGTGTAGACATCCGTCGCGCCCTCGACGCGGGCGGTGTAGGCGATGGTGAGTCCGTCGGGCGAGAACATGGGCCCGTCGACGACGTTGCCGGTGGAGGTGAGCCGGCGAGCCGCGCCGCCTTCACGGGGCACCGTCCAGACATCGTCCGCATAGCGGAAAGCGATACGGGAGTCGGAGAGCGAAGGCTCGCGCAGAAGGTGCGGCGGAGTCTGCGCCCTTACCAGAGCAGAGGAGGAAGCGGCAAAAACGAAAGCAAGCAAGGCAGAGGAAACGTCGATCCGTCGCATCAGGTGTCCTGGAGTGAGGTAAGGAGATCCTAACGCACTCGTTCCGCAAGGCAAGTGGCTCGCCAATGCCCACAATGACGCCAGTGGCGATCAGGCGGTGCAACTGCTACACCTTCCCCACGCCGATGTCTTCAAAGGTTGCGGCTGCACTGTTCGCCTCGTCCAGGTACTCCTCAATGACGCGGGCCAGCGAGCCCTGCGCTTCGAGGATGAAGTCGATGGCATCGCGTCCCGCTCCCTGGCCGCCCGGGTGCGGCGTCACCCAGTGCGCGGCGGCCTTAACCTGCGGGCGCGCGTTCGCCGTCGCGATCGCCAGGCCGCAGACACGCAGTACCGGCAGATCGACGATGTCGTCACCGACATATGCCAGCTGGTCGAGCGTGATGCCGGCACGTTCGAGAATCTCGCGCACCGCCTGCATCTTGTAGTGCTGCCCCTGATAGATGAATTCGAGCTTCAAATCGCGTGCGCGAATGGTCACCGTTTGCGAGATGCGCTTTGTGATCAGGCCGGTGCGGACACCGCCGAGACGCGCCAGCGAAATGCCGAGTCCGTCATGCGCGTGAAAGCCCTTCACCTCGACTCCCGTACCGTCGAGCTTCGGGATCACGGTAATATCGCCGTTGGTCAGGACGCCATCGACGTCGAAGAGGAGAACCTGGATGTTGCGTGCCCGTGCCTGTGCGTCCTCGAGTTTCATAACCGTCATGATACAAGTTGGCGTATGGCAGGAATGGCACGGCATAGTCGCTGGATTGCGATTTTCCTTCTCACCCCGATCGTGGCTTTCTCGCTGATGCTGACGGTCTTCAACCACGCCAGCCCGCGTGTCGCGTTCATGGGAGACTCGCTCACTCAGGGCTGGAGCTTTCCGCGCGCCAACCTCGGGATTCACGGGCAAACGACTGCGCAGATGATGGCGCGCTTCCCGGCCCAGGTCGGAACCGGGAAATTTCGCGAGGTAGTCATTCTTGGCGGGACCAACGACACCCTGCTCGGTCTGCCCCAGACCGACACCATCGCCAATCTAGGCCGCATGATTGATTTGGCGCGAGCCTCAGGTGTCACTCCCCTCCTGGCCGAAATCCCTCCCATCTATAAAGAAAACGGCCGCTACCTTCCAGCAGTAAGCAGGCTCGACCAACGCATGAAAGCACTGGCGAGGGAGAAGCAAGTGCCCCTGGTGGACTACTACGGCGCGCTCTGGCACCACCCCGACGCGTACAGCGACGGAGTTCACCTGAAGCGCCGGGGCTATATCAGGCTGGAATGGGCGCTGCTCAAGGTTGACCGGCCCTTTTGATTCAGGCCCGAGTACCTGCCCTGAGTCTTTATAGGCCGCAGCCGATGGCGCAGGTGAGGCATCGTGCGTAGTCTACTTTCTGGTGCGTCCGACTCCACCTTGTGCTCAGGAGAAAACACGTGGTTTCTACGCTGGTCGTGGCCGGGTTCTTCCTGATGCTGTTTCTTCCCTGTGCAGTCGCCCTGCTGGGAAGCAGACACTCCGACGACCTCTTGATCGAATACGCTGATTGCCTGGTGGACGGCGGAACGCGTTCTCGCGAGCGTTTGGCGGCACGTGTCGACGAGCTAGTCGTCTCGTCGGGAAACGTCAACCGCATCTCTCAACAGGCTGAGGTGCTCGATCCGCAAGTTCCTGGACGGTTTGCAAGAGCACAAAATTTGAGACGTTTCGACCTGCATGAGATCGAGGCGCTTCAGGCTCGTGCCGCCGCTCTCCGCGCGAATGCCGAAGCTCTCGACGCGCTCGCGCGCTCTGCCGCGGACCGTGCCGATGCTGCAGCGGATGAAGCAGCGGAAGCCGAATCCGAAGTGACCAGGGTACTGAAGAATTCTCGAAAAGCCGCTTAGGCCTTGATGATCGTCCATGTTCGAAATGCCGAAATTCGAAACTCAGGTAACCCTCCAGTTCTCTAATGTCATCGCAGTTCTATGTGGCTGGCGAACGTAGCACATGTTTGGGAGAGTCTTCCCGCTGCGGAGACCATGCAGGGCACGGGATTGGCGGTGCGCCTGCTTGAACGCACGCGGGATCTGCTGGGGGACGGAGCATACTGGCAGTCGCGCGCGCTTGCAGTGACGTGGGAAGGAGTGCCCTGTGATCCGCTGGCGAAGCGCGCGCACAGCTTCAGTCTGGCGGGGGCCGCCGCCAGAGCGCGCTGGGAGATGCGCGAGGAGCTCGCGGACGCGGAGATCAGCCCTGCACACATGCACCAGGTGATGCAGGCTCTGTTCGCCGTAGCGAGAGAATATAAAGGGGAGGGTGGCTGGAACTTCGCCTGCGCCGTACTGGATGGCATTCAGACCGCACTCGAGGAGTATCGGAACGGCTGTTCCGGCTGATCCTTTCTGCAGCACGAGCATTCTGGTATTCGTTTTGTGTAGGCAGCTGCCGCAGGGAAGTAACTCGGTGAGCCTGCCGGCACTCCCAATGCAACTGAGGTGAGGGTGATGCAGGCAGTGAAGATTTTAATTCTGGTCACGGTACTGAGCCTTGGAGCTGCCGTCACGGGATCACGGGCGTCGTCGCAGACGTTCGATGGGGAGCCGCCGTCGTCGAAGTGTCCTTATGGGTACTTCAATTACAGTCCCTACCATTGCGCGCCTTATGGGTACTACGGGCCGGAGTGGTTCAGCGCCACGGGCAAGTTCTATGGAGCGGGCCAATGGTTCCGCGGGCCGAAGGACTTTCAGCAGACGGTGCACAAGGAGTACGACCCTCTGTTCGGGTATAAGGGAAAGTTGCCGAAGCCGGGCGATTCGCGGACGCAGCCGATCGATGCGGCTCACTTCCATCCTGAGCCGGCGCAGTAGCGGCGCACTGGCCTGTGCTCCTGCATCTGAGCAGTCAGGAGGGTTTCACGATGAAGCGAGTTGTGTTCTGGGTGACGGTGTTTGCGGGGGCTACGGCGGCTTATCTGATGTACCGGCGCGGGGTTCCTCCGGTGGAGATCGTGCAGAAGGCGCTGGGCAGCCCGATCACGGCGCTGGAAAGTGAGCTGAAAGCGGTCTGATTGTGCAGCTTTCTGCCGTTTTTACGACGGCTTTCGGCTCTCCGCAGCACGTGAACGGACGTTGTATGGACAAGACAGGTGCAGGGCTGCGAGAATCTGGCAATTATGCGGTTCCGGGTCCTGTTCCACCCCTCTCTCGCCTTCCCTTCTCTCCCTTCCCAACAGGCTGCAGTCCGCCATCCCCGCAGGGGGTTTCGGGCACATGTGCACTGTTATCGACGGCACTTCAGCGGGTCGTTTGACGGAAACAGGTGGCGGTGCGCGGCGTGCGGGCTCAAGTGGCCGCTCTGGCTGAAGCGGTAGGGGCTCTGCGGAGTGCCAAGGCGAACAAGCGTAGCGTCGGCAGAGATTCGGGTTTTTTGGCCGGGGGTTGCCCCCCCTCCTGTGGAAATCACGGAAACCCGCATGAACATTGGGGTGTGTTTCTAAAGTCCTGCAAGGAAAGGGGTTGCGAGCACCTTTTTCTGCACCACTACCGGGGCACCGAATTTTGCCGGGCCTGGCGTCGCTCGCTTGCGGTGGGTGGGACAGCTTCCAAGTTCAGCGGGTTGGGCGGGGGGAGGAGTGCCGGGGCGGAGAGGCGCGCCTTCGGCAGAGCGGAACGGCCTTTGGGCCGGGCTGATCCGTTGTCAGGGCTGAAGCCCTGACCTGGCATAGAGGCTCTTGTCTCTGCGGTTCTGACTCGGCGGTTGATTCCATGCTCCGTTGCGCCGGCGCGGGTTTGCGGAGGTTGCGGGCGCCTTGAAAGACGCCGAGGATAGCGGGCGGACCGGTGTTCCGCTCATACGATGACGTACGAAGGCAGGGGAAGAAGAACGGTATCCGTGAGGTCGCGCCGGCGGTGTCCGATTCCGGGCGACCCGAGGACAGGTTCGAAGGCTTTCATCAAAGAGACTTGCCGTTTGGCAGCCGCATCGTCGCCAGCGTTGTCGATCCTGTGAAGCAGGATGGTGTGGAAGTCGCATGCGGCTTTGGGAGAAGTTGGCAGCGGATCACTCCACCGGTGCTGTACGGTGCTCGGCGAGGAAGTGGCTGGCGCGCTCGCGGATCTGATCGCCGAGATGCCTTGCCTGCGCTCATCCTCGACCAGACTTCCTTCGGGATCGAGATCGACCTGTTTGCTGCTGAGCGGTAGGTTGAGTTTTTCGTCGTCGAACAGGCTGACGGCGCGGGCGATGATCTCGGCGGCATCGCGGTGTGGCCGAGATCGATCTC
>CAXTVJ010000061.1:0-10409 GCA_964247715.1 uncultured Acidobacteriaceae bacterium
CGAAGCTACTGTCGCGGCCGGGCACCGCTCGCCACCCGCAGCTTCTCGCGCTTCAACAGCCGTGCCGCCAGCAGCTTCCCGCGTCGTACCGCCGCCGGAACCGTGTGGTGGCGCAGCAACTCCACCGCCTGCCATCCCGGCAGCCCGTGCCGGCCCTTTACGATGTCGCCCGGCGTCAGTACCGTTCCGGCATCCATTCTGTTGTCGAGGAAGTCCGAGACCTTGCCCGGCAGGCTCGCTTTAAACTCCGCCCACCACGCAAGACAGGTCGACTGCAGGGCGTCGAGCGCTCCCGGATCTTTCAGAGTCTGCCGCATCAGCGCGCGCGCCTCGCTCCAGGAAGATACCGTCGGCAAAGGATGCGGACCAAACATCCCGCGGAAGTAGTCCAGACCCAGCCGCCGCTCCACAATCGGAATCGTGCCGCTCTCCAGCGCCTCGTACATGCGCCAGCACTCCACATTCACATTGCCCATCGGCGAGGGCGCGAACACCGAGTCCAGCAGGATCTCCGCGCATCGTTCCGGCGTATACCGCCGTGGACGCGATCCGCTCCGGTTCCACATCGAAAGACTGCTCAGGTCGTCGGTCCCGAACAGCAGATGAGGCTCGACCGTAAGCAGTTCCATCGCCATCTCCGGCCTGGAGGACTTATTCACCTGGCCCAGAAACGACCACACATACTGGCGCTCCGAAGCCGGCCTCGGCGCCAGATCCACATACGGTTCGTGATGCTGCAGACCCAGCGGAAGCCCGAACACCGCCTCCGGATGAAACACGTCGGACCAGTGACAGCGAAGGACACCCCGGAAGTTGGCGTACACCTCAGGCGAAAAATCGTAGTTCTCATCCGCCAGATCGACCAGAAAGACGTTCCGTCCGCGAAAGCGGCGATGATACGCCGGCCCCCGCGTACTCACAAACCGGCCCACCAGCACCGCGTTGTCTCCGTCGAAGAGCCGCTCCGCGTCCTGGGTCCACTCCTGCACCCGCCCGCTTAAAGCGTGGCGCAGCCACTCGAACTGCCCCGGATCCTCATCCTGCAGAACTCCCAGCAGGGGCCTGTGCTTCATCGCTGCTGCATCATCCGAGGTCAAAGGGTCCCTGCCGTAGAAGAGGTCTTCGACGTACCGCCTGGGGACCCACTCCCGCGGCGAACGGATGAGGGGTAAACTCTGGACGAACGGCAGTGCCATCATCATACCGCCAGACCGCGGCTTCTTGCCATGCACCTTCGGTCGACTGTGCGGAAACGCTGCCGCGCCCTCAGCCCGCGTCAGCCCACGCGGCTTGTCCCGTTCTCAACCGTGCGGCGCACCCTTCGCTCGCTCCCGGGTCGTTGCTTCGTTCATCCAACCTGTGGATCGTTCCCGCTGCCGGGGAACACCGTCCTTCCCCACCCTCCATGCTATGCTGAGCCCACAGCAGACATCTCTGAGCCATCCTCCCCTGCTTGACTGGAGCCTGTATCACTGTCATGTCCAAAGAACGGCGGCCTTTCTCCCCGATCGACTTCAAAGACCGTTTTCCCGCACTCGACGGCATTCGCGCCCTCGCCATCACCCTGGTCTTCTGTCAACATTTCGGCGGAGGATCCCACGGCGGCCCCTTCCTGCGAGCGGCGAATCAGCTGCGGCTGCGAGGCTGGACCGGAGTCACGATGTTCTTCGTGCTCTCCGGTTTTCTCATTACCGGTATCCTCTACGACACCCGTCACGACTCCCAGTTCTTCAAGCGCTTCTTCATGCGTCGTGCCGTTCGTATCTTCCCCATCTTCTATCTCGTCGTTCTGTTGCTCCTCATCCTGACGCCGATCCTCCACTATCACCTGCGCTGGGGACACCTTTTATTCCTCGCCTACCTTGGAAATTTCATCGGAAACTATGACTTTTCCTACTACAGCTTCATCTCCGCGCAACATCCATATATCAGTTTCAACATCTCGCACTTCTGGACGCTGTGCGTGGAGGAGCAGTTCTATCTGCTCTGGCCGCTGGTCGTATGGCTGATCCGTGACCGCGTGCGGCTCATCCGCACCGCTTTCGCCCTGTCCCTCCTCTCCATCCTCTTCCGTGTTCTCATGGCGCATTTCACGAACCCTTCCCTGGCCGAACGCTGGATCGTGCGCACCCTCCCGTTTCAGATGGACGGCCTCCTCATCGGCGCGATCCTTGCACTCCTGCTGCGCGGGCCCGCCGCGGACCGCTGGCAGCGACTCTGCCTTCCGCTCTTTGCCGTCGCCGCTCCCATTGCGGCCGCGATGCTCGCCTTCGCTACTTGGAACGCGATCTGGTACCCCGCGCTTATCTTCACCGTGCTCGCGCTCGCGAGCGCCGGCCTCATCGGCATGGCACTCCGCACCGACTCCTTCGTCTTTCGCCCGCTCTACTGGAAACCCTTCCGCGCTCTCGGCAGATACAGCTACGGCTTCTACGTCTACCACGACATCTTCGGCTGGACGTGGATCATGTTCTTCGTCTATATGAGCCGCCGTCTGCACTCCCTCGCCCTCGGCGGCGGAATCGAGCTGGTGCTCAACTTCGTTACCATCTTCATCGTCTCGAAGCTCAGCTACGACTTCTTCGAAGTCAAGTTCCTCAGGCTCAAGCGCCACTTTGAATATGACTCCGAGGTCGTCGAACACAAGCACGCCTTCACCACCCGCTGAGCCGGCCTCCTCGCCGCTCCGCTGAACGGTCCGGCGCCGCCTAATGCGCCAGAAGCGCATGCAGTTCGAAGTGCCACAGCGCCCAGCCTCCACCCGCGATCCCAAGCAGCAGCACCAGCACGCCCGCCCAGCGCCAGTCCCGCTCGCGCCGCGTACCCGCCCGGTTGCGCCGGACGTTCTCCGCGAACGCTACCCACGCATCGTCATCCGGTGTCGGGCGTTCGCCGCGAAGGCGCGCCGCTTCGGCAAGCGCTGCCTCGAACTCTGGCATCCACTCCTCTTCGCCGACCCGCATCGCCCCCAGATACGCCCGCACGATCCCGCGCCGGAAGACGCCACCCGGCAGCTCGTGAAACGCCTCGCGTTCCAGAGCATCGAAGTGCCGCGGCTGCACCCTGGTCTCGCGCGCGAGACTCTCGAGCGAGACGCCCTGCCGCTCCCGCTGCTCGCGCAGCCGCTCTCCAAATCCGCCCAACGCCGCTCCCCCGCCTGCGCCAGAGTCCCGTTCGCTGTCACCAAACTACAGCACTGCCGCCCCCTGCGGCAGTGACCCTTCCGTGCCCCCGCCGCGAAAATGCAAACGGAGACCCGGCCAACTGGTAAACTGCCGCTATTCCATGCGCATCGCTCTGCTCTCGCGAATCCGGTTCAAGTACACGGTCCTCTTTGCCGTGGCCCTGGCCGTAGTGCAGCTGATCGAGGGAACCGACCTCTACTTCACGGCGCTCACCGCTCTCGGCCTCTTCATGGCGACCATCGCTTTCAACGCGGCGGGCGGATTTACCCGCGTCGCGGGCGCCTGGATCTTCTTCTTCAGCCTCCAGACCGTCTTCACCGGACAGGTCGTCAAAGCCGTGATCGGAGAGCCCGGAGATTCGGTCTTCACCGCGCCGGACACCACCATTGCGGCCTATTGTGTGACGCTTGGGATCGCCGCCATCGTGGCCGGGCTGGTGCGCAAGTTGTGCCCGCAGCGAGGATTGCTGAGCGGCATGGGCAGCGGGGAAGAGATGAAGAAGGCCGCCTTCGGCTCCCTGCTGCTCGGGTTGATCATCTGGTCGGTCTCGGCGGACGCCGGCAACCAGGCCGGCTCATTCCTCGCGGCCCTGCGGCAGGTCAACCACTTCAACGCCATGGCCATCCTGCTCGGAACGTCCTACCAGGTCAAGAGCACCAACGGACGATCCAGCACCAGCTGGATTGTCTGGACCGCCGGACTCTTTGACTTCTTCTTTGGCATCATCGGCTACTCCAAGGAAGGCATGTTCAGTCCCGCAGTCACCTGGCTCGTCGCCGCCGTCGCCGCCGGGCACAACTTCACCCGCCGTCAGCTCGCAGGCATTCTGGCGGCCACCATCTTCGCCTTCACCTTCCTTGTCCCCTACGCTCAGGTGGGGCGCATCTACCGCAGTGAAGACGCAAGCATGTCGGAGAGCGTCAAGACCGCCTGGTCGCTGCTCAGCAACCTGTCCCAGGTGCGGAACGACTTCCTGAACTCAGAGGTCGATCAGGCTGTTACGGACGAATCGGCCACCGGCTGCTACGAACTGCCGAAAGGCTTTCTGGACCGGCTCTGCATCTTCGGCCCCGACGACCGCGTCGTCAAGATCACCAACGACGGCATGCTCGAAGGATACTGGCCAACCATGTACGCCCTCTACAACGTCATTCCCCACTTCCTGTGGCCTGGAAAACCCTCCATCGGCACGGGAAACATCTACGCCCACGAGATCGGACTGCTCGCTTCCGACGACGACAGCACCGGGATCTCCTTCAGCCCGACCGCCGATGCCTTCCACCAGGACAGCTGGCGAGGTTTGTTCTTCATCCTGCCCGCATTCTTTATTCTCGTCTTTACCGTGCTCGATCTGCTCAGCGGAGACGTCCGGAACTCGCCATGGGGGCTGCTCTTCGTCGTGCTCTCGGTTAACATCGCTCCGGAAGGCATGATCGGCGGCAACGTGGCGCTCGCCACGTATGGGGCGTTCGGCGTCGCCATGATCGCGCTCATCTCCAAGTACCTCCTGCCCGTCGTCAGCGGAGTCGTCATGGGCAGTGACCGCACCCGCGTCCGCAGGACCTTCGTTCCCACGCTGGGCGTGCGCGCCTCCGAAACCGCCCTCCCGCCTCGCGCCTGAGCGCCACTGCCTGTTTCAATCCTTCATCCCAAATCGTCTGCCGCTCCTTTGCCAGCGGCACGGACCCGGACACAGCCTCTGCTTCCGACCTGAAATGCAGCCAGCCTCCATGCATGTTCCTCCCCGGTACACGCCGTCTCACGCCGTCTCCGCTCCGCCCCCATCCGGCGATCGGCCGCCCCGCGCTTCGCTCCTCCCCATCGCGGCGCTCCTGAACCTCCTGCTCCTGCTCGCTTCCGCGGTCTTCCTCGGCCTGCATTTCGTCCACCTGACCGCCGATTTTCCCAACCACTCACGCTGGATGGACTGGTCCAAATACACCGACGAGGGCTGGTACGGCGACGCCGCCATCCGTCACGCGCAACTCGGCCACTGGTACCAGCCTGGCGATTTCAATCCAGCCGTCGCGCTCCCCGTCTGGCCCCTGCTTGAGGCGGCGCTCTTTACCTTCACCGGAGTCTCGCTCGCCGCCGCCCGCGCCCTTACCGTCGCCGTCTTCGCCGCGACCATGCTGGCCGGCTGGCTGCTGATCGTCCGCCGCCGCCTGCCTCCGTCTTTGCTCTTGCCTTCGTCCACCAGCTCGCCGACCCGCCTGCTGCCCGCCTCCACCGCCGTCCTCTTACTCGCCGTCTCCCCCTTCTGCTTCGTCTTCACCCGTCTCGCCATCCTCGAGCCGCTGCTGGTACTGCTCACGCTGCTCGCCCTCCTGGCCGCCCAGTCCGTCTCCGCGCCCCAGCCACTCGCAGCCCCGGCCATCCCGCCGAAAAGCACCGTATGGATCGCCATCGCCGCCCTCTGGCGCCGCAACCTGCTTCCGCTCGCCGCGCTCGCCCTCCTCTTTCCCCTCATCATCCTCACCAAGACCACCGGAACCTTTCTCGTGCCGGCCGTCCTCTGGATGCTCTTCGCCGCGCTCGAATTCCGTCTCAACCGGTTCGCGGCAGCCGCCCTGCCCGTGGCCGCGGTCGCGGCAGGGCTCTGGCTGCTCTACTTTCTCGCCTTCGTCCGCCCCCATTACCTGCTTGACTACCGCTACCTCTTCAGCGCCAACGCCTACACCGGCATCACCCGCAATAACTTTTTCTCCACCCTGTGGTGGACCCTCCACGGCGGCTTCTGGACCGGCCGTCTCCTCTACACGCTCGCCCTCGCCGCCTTCCTGCTCGCCGCCGTACGCTGGCGAAGCCTGCGCGCCACCCCGCTCGTCCCCGCGCTTCTGCTCTGGGCACTGGGATATGCCGCCTTCCTCGCCTATCACAATAATCTCCAGCCCCGGTACTACCTCGTCATCGCGGTTCCGCTCGCGCTGCTCGTGCCGGTCGCGGTCGCCGACCTCCTGCTGCCCCCGCTGCAAACCCGCTCCGCCCGTTTCGCCGCCCTCGCACCCGTCTCCGCTCTGCTTCTGCTGGTCGCCGTCTCCGCCGCGCGGCAGACCCTCGGCTTCGTCCTGCATCCGCAATACACCTTCGTCCGCGCCGCCCAGGCCCTCGCGCGGGATATCCGCTCCCAGCAGCGTCAACATCCCGGCCAGAGCCCCCTCATCCTCTCCATCTCCGGCGCCGACCTCTCCCTCATCACCGGCCTGCCCAGCATCTGCGACGACTTCGGCACCCTCGAGCTCTCCGACCGCGTCCAGCAGGATCACCCCGGCTGGTACGTCTCCTGGAACCAGATCGACGACGACACCATGGACACCCTCGACCCCCTCTACCGGCCCGTCCGCATCGCCGCCTACCCCGCCTTCGACGACCCCGACCGTAACCTCCTCATCCTCTACCGCCTCGACCCAGCCGGCACCGAAACCAGGCCCGCCCGTCACCGCCGCCAGCCAATCCCGAAGAAGCTCCAGACCCGCGTAGGCCAGCAACCCACCCCCGAGCAGCTCGAACACTAGATCCCCATCCCGGCACCGGGCCGTCTCGCGTCCCTCCCGCCCGTCCGTTGACGCCCGCTCCGCTTTCGCCTATCCTGAAAGCTCGCGCAGTCTCGCACCTGCGTGTCCGTGAGGTCGTGTGCGTCTGACGCCGCCCTCCGCGATACGTGTCATCCGCGAGCGCTGCGCATGCCAGCCGTCCATCGCCGGCAAGGCAAGGCCGACAGACCTTCGCTGCACCTCTGTCCCAGGCAGTCCGGACCCACAGCCCGCTTCTTCTTCGCGCGCCCGTCCTCACCCGCCAGGCTCCCGGCTTCTTCTGCGGACGATGTTTCCCGTCGTCCGCGCCCGTCATCGTTTCACCCACTCTTCGTGCACCACGCCGACCGCCAACCGAAGACGGCAGAACCAGGGAGTACACCGCTCGATGAGCAACTTGAACCAGACCACCACCATCCCCAGCGGCAAAGACATCCAGCGCAAGTGGTATGTCATTGACGCCACCGGCAAGACCCTCGGACGCCTCTCCTCGGTCGCCGCCAGCCTGCTCGCCGGCAAGCTCTCGCCGCTCTACACGCCGTACATCGACATGGGCGATCACGTCATCGTCATCAACGCCGAGAAGATCGTGCTCACCGGCCTCAAAAGCGACCAGAAGCTTTATCGCCGCTACACCGGCTTTCCCGGCGGCCTGCGCGAAGAGAGCTTCATCAAGCTCCTCGCCCGCCGTCCCGAGGCCATCCTCGAGCAATCCATCAAGGGCATGCTCCCCAAGTCCAAGCTCGGCCGCCAGATGGCCACCAAGCTCAAGGTGTACAAGGGCGACAAGCACCCGCACCTCGCGCAGCAGCCGCAGCCGCTCACCATCGACCAGCCGTCGCTCCAGCTCAAGTCGCCCGGCAAGCCCGTCGAGCCCATCCGGCATCACCTCGAGGGCCAGACCGCCTCGTCCGGCCTCTAAGTTCTGGTCGCGCTCCGGCCCGTCCGGCGCGCCTAAGCTCACACCCTCATCCGGGCTTCAGCCCCTGAGGTCACGATTCAGAGGACATCCATGGCAGATCTCATCCAGTACTACGGAACCGGCCGGCGCAAAAGCTCCATCGCCCGCGTCTTCCTCCGTCCCGGCAGCGGCAACTTCAAAGTGAACGGCAAGGAAGTCGACGTCTACTTCGTCACCCCGCAGCAGCGCGCCGCCGCCAAGGTGTCGCTCGGCATCGCCGGCATCGAAGAGACCTTCGACATCTACGCCACCGCCAAGGGCGGCGGCATTATGGGCCAGGCCGATGCCGTCAAGCTCGGCATCGCCCGCGCCCTCATGGAATTCAACCCCGAGCTTCGCAAGGCGCTCAAGGCCGAAGGCCTCACCACCCGCGACTCCCGCGGCAAGGAACGCAAGAAGTACGGCCAGAAGGGCGCACGCGCACGCTTCCAGTTCTCCAAGCGCTAAACGCGCCGCACACTTTGGCAGACCCACTCTTCGCATTCTTCGCGATGAGTGGGTCTCCCGGATCAGCTTCACCCTCCGTCTTTCGTGTCGGAGGCACGGTGTCAAATCTCCCGAAGCGTCACCGCAAGGGATCAATCCAGACCCACCGGACCAGCCCCGTCAGAGGCCCCGGCCGAGTCTAAAAACAGGAGCCTCACCATGGCAAGCATCACGATGAAAGAACTGCTCGAAGCCGGCGTCCACTTCGGTCACCAGACCAAGCGCTGGAACCCCAGGATGAAGGAATATATCTTCGGCGAGCGCAACGGCATTTACATCATCGACCTCCAGAAGACGCTCAAGATGTTCAAGGAAGCGTCCAAGTTTGTCACCGATCTCACCTCCACCGGCAAGCTCATCCTCTTCGTCGGCACCAAGCGCCAGGCCCAGGACGCCGTCGCCGAGGAAGCCACCCGCGCCGGCATGCCCTACATTAACTCCCGCTGGCTCGGCGGTCTGCTCACCAACTGGGTCACCGTCCAGAAGTCCGTCAAGCGCCTCCAGGAGCTCGACGACATGTCGACCGACGGCCGCTACGAGCTGCTCACCAAGAAGGAAGTCATCAAGCTCGAGCGCGAGCGCAAGCACCTCTCGACCAACCTCTCGGGTATCAAGGCCATGAAGCGCCTTCCCGACGCGATCTTCGTCGTTGACTCGAACAACGAAGCCATCGCCGTCGCCGAAGCCCGCAAGCTCGGCATCCCGGTCGTCGCCGTCGTCGACACCAACTGCGACCCCACCGTCGTCGACTACGTCATCCCCGGCAACGACGACGCCCTCCGCGCCATCCGCCTCTTCACCACCAAGATCGCCGACTCCGCCTTCGAGGGCGTTCAGATGGTCACCGAGCGTTCCTTCGCCACCGAGACCACCGACGTCGTCCCCATGGTGCAGGCATCGCACCTCCTCGGTGAGGACGAAGAGTTCGCCGACGTTCCCGTCCAGGAGTCCACCGGCACCGCCGAGGCCTCGGTCGAGGACATCGCCGCCCCGGAAGAAGACAGCGAGACCATCGACCTCAACGCGGTCCTCGGCGGAGGCATCAAGAAAGCTCCCGCCGCCGCCACCGAGCCCGAGCCCGAAGCCGAGCCCGCCCCGGTCGAAGCCTCCGCGTAGTTCACGCCGTCTCCACGGGACGCGTCGCGGGCAAACGCTCGCGACGCGTTTTGTATACTCAGAGCGGAAGGGGAGCGTCGATGACCAACGTCCAGCTGTATTTTGCCATCGGCATTCCGACGTTCACCGTCCTCTGCTCCTTGATGATTGGCATCTTTCAACTCAATCACACCTTGAGCCAGATCAACTCCCGTTTCACGTCGCTCGAAGCGAACATGAACACGAGATTCAGTCTGCTCGAAGCCAGAATGGGTGTGTTTGAGAACGATATGAAGACACTCGTCAAGATTTCAAACGATCTCGACGTCCGTCTCGCCCGGCTCGAAGAGCGCACCGCCCGCTGACCGGGCATCAACACAGATTCCGTAACATCGCCGCAGCGCGCCTCAAGCCCGCTGCGAGCCAGGAAGGGAAGCAAGAACCATGTCTACCGAAACCCCCGTCAAGATCGACGCCAGGCTCGTCAAAGACCTCCGCGAAAAGTCCGGCGCCCCCATGGGCGACTGCCTCAAGGCCCTCCAGGAAGCCAAAGGCGACATGGAAAATGCATTCGTCGTCCTGCGCAAGCGCGGCATGGCCTCCGCCGCCAGGAAGGCCTCGCGCACCACCAACGAGGGCGCGGTCGGTACCTACATCCACGCCGGCGGCAAGATCGGCGTGCTGCTGGAACTGAACTGCGAAAGCGACTTCGTCGCCCGCACCGAGGACTTCCAGGAGCTCCTCCGCGACATCGCCATGCACATCGCCGCCACCGACCCGCGCTTCATCGGCCGCGACGAGGTCGCCCAGGCCGATCTCGACCGCGAGAAGGAAGTCTTCCTCGCCCAGCCCGCCATGAAGGGCAAGCCCGAGGCCGTCATCGGCAAGATCCTCGAAGGCAAGATGAGCAAGTTCTACGAGGAAGCCTGCCTGCTCGACCAGCCCTTCATCAAGGAAGCCACCCAAACCATCGCGCAGCTCATCGCCGCCAAGGTCGCCAAGCTCGGCGAAAACATCTCCGTCCGCCGCTTCGCCCGCTTCAAAGTAGGCGCCCCCGACTGGACCACAGCCCAGACCAAAGTTTCTCCAGCGGAGGAAGCCCAGGCATAGCGCCAGCCTCCCGCTACCCCGAGACACCGAGCCTGGGCG
>CAXTVJ010000062.1:0-10367 GCA_964247715.1 uncultured Acidobacteriaceae bacterium
AGAGTGACCGCCTCACAGCAGAGGCGAAGCTTATAAGCATCGCCTCCAGCTGTCCACCGGAACCGGATCTTTGCCACACATCCAAGCCGGAGCGACTTCCGCCCCGGCCTTGTCTGGCTCACGTGGGTTTGCCGCTACCCTTTGGTGATTTTCGGCGGAAAGCCGTTAAGCATGTGGTCGATATCTTTGTCGAGCTTGTGCGTGTTCTTGCCGGAGTTGTTGGAGAGATCCTCATTGCTGCGTCCGCGCCAGACGAGCTGGTGGGTGTTGGTGTCGTACATGTCGATCATGAGGGTGCCGACGGGGACCTGCTGGACGGTGGTCTGGGTCCCGCCCCATCCGCCGCCCCATCCGCCCCATCCGCGCCAGCCCCATCCGCCGCCGCCGAGGCCGTCGTAGAAGGTGTTGTACTCCTGCTGCTCGTGGACGCCGCCGATGGCGGTGATGGCGAGATCGCCGCCGGTAGGCACCTGTTGCAGACCGGCTTTGGTGAGGTCGGCCGTGAGCTCATCCTTGATGCGCTGGACGTAGAGCGGGTCCGACGTCTGCACCTTGTAGAAGGAGAAGGTGTGATAGCTGCGGAAGTTGACGTTGTGGTCGTAGTCGGTGCTGGTCGCGGCGAAGAGCGAGGACGCGCTGAGAGCGGCGATGGCGAGACCGAGCGAGAGCCGGGAAGATCTGTGAGTGAGCATGGTGAAGTTCTCCGAGTTGCAGCGGGCTGGGCAGCCGGGGTGGCACGGCTGTGCGTCCGGACCCAGTCCTTCGGGTTAGGATGGCGTGCGACTCCGGGGGGTGACCCGGGCACCCCGAGTTCCCGCATCCCCTGGGGTTTTCCGTCGTCTATAGTAGGAGTCGTAAAACGCCGAAGCAACGGGAGCAGGCAGATGATGAACAGGATGAAGGCGGCATGGATGGTGCTGGGACTGAGCCTGAGCATGGGAGCGCGGGCCGTCGCGCAGGACGCTGCGCCGGCCGCGAAGCCGCCGGCGCATCCGTATTCGCGCCGCCACCTCTACGATGAGACGGTCGATCCGCGGGAGACGATCGCAGCCGGGATGAAGCAGGCGCAGGCCGAACATAAGCGGATCATTCTCGATTTCGGCGGAGACTGGTGCGGGGATTGCCAGGTGCTGGATCTTTACTTCCACCAGGCACCGAATGAGGAGATTGTCGACAAGCATTTTGTTGTTGTGCACGTGTTTATCGGGCACATGGACAGGAACCTCGATCTGGCGCAGGAGTACGGGGTACCCGTGCACAATGGCGTGCCGGCGCTGGCGGTTCTCGATGCGAAGGGCAAGGTGCTGTACTCGCAGGCGACGGGGCAGTTCCGCGATATGCGCTACATGGACGCGAACTCGGTGACCGAGTTCCTGAACCGGTGGAAGGGCTAGTGCGGCGTTGATCGAGGCCGGCGAGCGGCGGGCGATGCCGCTGGAGAACCGGCGCACGCTGCCGGCTTTCGCGGGCTTCCGCAGCCATGCGGCAAGGCTGCCGCGTCTGCTGCACCGCGCCGTGCTGAAGGCGATTGAGCATGATGCGCTGAACCTCTCGCAATCGGCGGCCTACTCGGCGATTGTGGCGCTGTTTCCGGCGCTGGTGCTGGCGGCGGCGGGGATCGCGCTGCTGCCGGATGTGGCTCCGTTGAAAGTCGGTGTGGGGGAGTTCTTCAATGAGGTTCTCCCGGCGAATGCGCTGCCGCTGCTGGAGAGCTACTTCATCAGCACGCCGTCGAGTCCGCATCCGCATACGGCGCGCTCGCTGCTGCTGGCGGCGGCGGTGAGCCTGAGCGGCGGTTCGAGCGTGATTATGACGCTGATGGAAGGGGTTCGGCGGGCGCAGGAGCTGCCGCTGAGCTGCTGGCGTCCGTTCGAGCGACGCAGGCGTTCGCTGCTGCTGGTGCCGCTGTCGCTGCTGCCGCTGGCGGTTTCGACCGTGCTGGTGATCTTCGGCAGCTTCCTGACGGAGTGGAGCGCAGGCTACATTGCGCCTGCGCTGCAGCCCGCGTTTTTCGCGTTCGCGCTGGTGGTTCGGTGGACGGTGTCGCTGGCCGGGGTGGTGGGGCTGACGGCATCGATCTATCACTTCAGCATGCCGGTGCGAAAGAAGCGGCGGCACTCGCTTCCCGGGGCGATCGTGGCAACGGCGATGTGGTTCGTCTCGACGCTGGCTTTCGGCTGGTATGTGACGCGGTTCGCGAACTACACGCTGGTGTATGGGTCACTGGGGGCTGGCATCGCGATGCTGTTCTGGCTGTATCTGGTGTTCCTGAGCGTTCACTTCGGGGCGGAGTTCAACGCGCAGTGGTATGGTGCGGCGGGCAATGTGCAAACTCTGGCGACGCAACCCGGTTAGAATGGCTGTCGGACTACCTGAAACGGTTTAACGGTCGGTTGACAGCTCATCTCGCGTTACGAAAGACTTTCTCTCCCTATCATGACGACATCTCCGCCGATCGCTACCGAGCAGGCCGCCGCTTCACCCCTTGTCCACGGCATTACGGACCGCACGCGCCGCGCCAAGATCGTAGCGACGCTCGGGCCGGCGTGCAGCACGACCGAGCAGTTCCGTGAGCTGGTGCGGGCCGGTCTGGATGTGGCGCGGCTTAACTTTTCGCATGGATCGCACGCGCAGAAATCCGAGCTGATCCGGATGGTGCGGCAGGTTGCGGCGGAGGAGGGCAAGCCGATCTGCATTCTGGCCGATCTGCAGGGCCCGAAGATCCGCACCAGCAGATTGAAGGATCAGAAGCCGGTGCTGCTGGTGACGGGAGAGCGTCTGCGGATCGTGCCGCGTGAGATCGAAGGGGACGCGCAGACGGTGGGCACCAGCTTTCCTACGCTGGCGGAGAATCTCGAGCCGGGATCGCGGATCCTGCTTTCGGACGGATTGATCGAGCTGCGGGTGGAGCGCTGCGAGGGAGACGATGTGATCTGCGAGATCGTCAACGGCGGCATGCTGGGAGAAAAGAAGGGGATCAATCTGCCGGGAATCCCGGTGAAGGTGCCTTCGCTGACGGAGAAGGATGAGGTAGACCTGATCTTCGCGGTGGGAGAGAACGTCGACAGCGTGGCGGTCTCGTTTGTGCGGACGGCGGACGATGTGCGCCATGTGAAGTCACGGCTGGCGGAGCTGAAGTCCGAGGCCTGGGTGATTGCGAAGCTGGAGAAGCCGCAGGCGATCGAGCACCTGGATTCGATTCTGGACGTGGCGGACGGGATCATGGTGGCGCGTGGCGATCTGGGCGTGGAAGTGCCGCCGGAGAAGGTTCCCGCGATCCAGAAGCACATCATCAAGCGGGCGGCGGAGTTCCGCAAGCCGGTGATTACGGCGACGCAGATGCTGGAGTCGATGATTGAGAATCCGCGACCGACGCGGGCGGAGGCTTCGGATGTGGCGAACGCAATCTATGACGGCACGGACGCGGTGATGCTCTCGGCGGAGACGGCGGCGGGCAAGTATCCGGTGGAGGCGATCGCGATGATGGCGAAGATCGTGACTGAAACCGAGCAGCAGATGCGGATGGATCCGCCGGCGATGCAGAAGGTTCGTCGGGTGGCGAAGCTTTCGGTGGCGGAGACGATCTGCGAGTGCATGGCGCACTCGGCGGAGGACCTGGATGTGGCGGCGATTGCGATCTTCACGGAGACCGGGAGCACGGCGCGGCTGCTGTCGAAGTACCGGCCGGAGTCGCCGATCATTCCGATGAGCCCGCACGAGAGCGTGATCAACCGCTGCATGATGCTCTGGGGAACGTATCCGATCGTGTGCCGGCGGTTCCGGGATACCGACATGCTGGTGAACCTGGCCGAGGAGATTCTGGAACAGCACGGATTTGCGAAGAAGCGTCAGGTGGTGGGGATCGTGGCGGGAACGCGGACCCGGTCGGGCGCGACGAACTTCATGCGGCTGCATATGGTAGGCGACCGCGAGCAGGAGTTCCCGGGAAGTTCGGTGGAAGAGTAAGGCGTAACACGGATAGAAGCCGAGCACGACGGGATAAGAACGGATGAGAATGAGGGCCCATCTTCGCGGGAAGGTGGGCCTCAACGGTTAAGAATTTTGGTTAGAAGTGGAAGCGGTAGCGCAGCTCGGCGTAGATCTGACGGGGATCGTTGTAGTGGAAGCCTCCGAAGGTGAGGCTGTTGTCGAGCAGCGCGCGGGTGTTGCCGACGTTCGTTGCGGTGAGGGAGACGGTGTAGTTTTCGCTGAACTGCTTGCCGAGCGAGAGATCGGCGGTGGTGTGCGACGGCAGATAGGCTGCGGTGCAGGGTGACGGCGGCGTCTGGTCTCCGTTTGAGAAGCCCGAGCCGTAGTAGACGTTGACGGAGCCCGTGATGCGGTGCGGGAGATTGCCGTTGAAGCCGAGGTTGAGGGTGTTGCGCTGGTCGTGGTCGAGAGCGGAGTAGCCCGGAGCGACGTAGCAGGGGTCTGTTGGGAGCGCGGACGCGCCGACGCAGACGAGGCCACCGGTGATGCCGCCGATCTGCCGGGCGATCTGGTTGGAGTAGGCAAGATGCGCCTGGCCATACTTCCAGAGGTGCGGCGAACGCAGGGTCAGCTCCCACGCCTGGATGAGCGCGCCCTGCACGGTCATGGGGATGAAGATGCTGGACTCGCCGATGTTGTTGTGGTCGAGGAAGTTCCGGGCCTGGGTCTGGAAGGTGTCTGCATCGAGGAGCCAGCCCTTGAAGGGGATCTGCACGCCGAACTGGTGCTCTTCATCGCGCTCGCCCTTGAGGGGCACGTAGCCCTCGCCGAGCGCGGTGGCGTATTGCGCGGCCGCCCCGGTGATGCTGGTGAGCGGCGGCGGCTGGTAGAAGTGGCCGTAGAAGCCGCGGAAGACCCAATTAAGTCTGGGGATCTGGATGGCGGCGCCCAGGCGCGGGTAGATGGCATCCTCGGCGATGGTGCCGGCGAAGTGGGTCTGGCGCTCGCCGGCCGAGAGCGTGAGCCAGGGGGTGGCCTTGTAGTTGTCTTCGACGTAGAGCTCTTCGATGCCTGCGGTAACGACGGGATTGACGGCGGCGATGTTGGTGTTGCCGGGATCGTTGAAGACGACGCTGAAGAGGTCGTTTTCGTGCTGCGCGTAGCCGTAGACCCCGGCGGAGAGGGTATTGCGCTTCCAGGTGGTGGAGATGGAAGCCTGCAGGCCGGCGTAGGTGCCGGTCTGGACGGCGCTGGTTGCGGTCGGGGTGTCGCCGGGATTGGCCTGGTAGTTGGCGCGATTGTAGTGGAAGAAGGGTGCGACCTGCGAGACGGTATCGGGGCTGAAGGTGTGCAGCCAGTTGGCGAGCAGGTAGCCGTCGGTCTCGTGCTGGCCGTCGCGGAGTCCGCTCGAGTTGTAGAACTGGCTCTCCCAGTCACTGGGGTTGGGGTCGATCGGGATCTGGTAGAAGTCGGTGCGGAGCTGTCCGGCGACGTTGATCTGATCCGCCGCGTCTTTGTTGTAGATGAGGGAGCCGAATCCGCCGTAGCCGTTGTCGGCGTCGTGGACCGGCTGCGAGACCGCCGGGGAGAGGCCGTAATCGCTGCGGTTGCCGTTGAGGCTGGTGTACCAGGCGAACTTCTCGGTGTGGTCGCCGAGGCTGAGCTGATCGTTGGTCTGGAGGAAGCTGCCCGCGCTGAGGACCAGCTCACCTTCGCGATCGCGCTCAAAGCCGGAGCGCGGCACCACGTTGAAGACGCCATAGGTGCGGTCGCCTGAGTCGGCGCTGTAGCTGCCGCGATTGACCTCCAGCGTGTCGATGTCTTTGGGATCGATCTGCGGGGCGACGTTGCTGGCGATGTTGGTGTTGGGGAGGTTGACGCCGTCGATCATCCAGCTGAGCTCATGGCCTCCGCGCATGTGCAGCATGTCGTGGGTCATGTAGGCGCCGGGGACGAAGTCGGTGATCATGGCGAGGCTGTTGGTCTTGTCGGCCCCGGGCGTGTTGGCGATGTCCTCGCGGCTGATGATCGTCTGGGGCGTGACGGAATCGACGTTGGCGGCGTCGGCTTCGCCATGTACGGTCACGGTCTCGTGGACGGCGGCGATGGCGAGCTGGAAGTGGAGCTCCACGGTGGTCTCGCTGTTGACGGTGACGGTCTGCTGATAGTTCTCGAAGCCGGGATCACTGACGGTCAGGACGTAGTCGCCGAGAGGCACCGAGGGGATGCGGAACGCGCCATCGGCACTGGAGGCGACGGTGAAAGTAAGGAAGGAATGGGCGGCCCTGAGGGTGACGTTTGCACCACGAACTGGACGATGCCGCGGGTCATGCACGATGCCGCGCACGACGCCGTAGATGGTGCCGAAGGCTGCGTTTGCGGACGTTCCGGCTAGACCGCACAACAGACAGATGAGGATTGCAAGCTTGCGCATTTGAAACATGACCTCCCCGCCGCATGGACAACGGCGTGCGGAACATCACCAGCACGGCAGGCGGCAACCGCTTGAACGAAGCCACACTGCACCACAACTGCTAGGTGGTTTGCGACGGAGGTCCGCGCTTCTGGCGGGTGCGGATGGAGGAGAGGCGAAAGCCTGCCTCGACCTGGCCGACACGCGCCGGGGTGGTGAGCAGGCCGGTCTGCATGGACGGCGCTGTCTCCGCGCTCCATGCGCCGGTCTGTCGGGCGGCGGCAGGCCGGGGTAGAGCAGGGCAGTGTATGCGCAGCTTCGGGGTGGCGGAATCCGGGGCGGACGTCATTGCCATGCAGTGGTGGGCACCTGCGCGGCGGCAGCACAGGGGAAGCTGCGATTCGGTCTGCGCGAGCGCGGGGAAGAGCGCACACAGCGGCATCAACAACGCCAGGAACAACGCGATGGAGATCAGCCGACGCACGTGGTTCAGCTTACCGCATTGTGGCGGCGAGGCCGCGGGATGAGTGATCCCTTAGAGTTGGCTCGCGACCCTAGAACTGGAAGTAGAGGAAGGACGTGCCGTCGGCGACGATCATGAGCGAGGCGAAGAGCAGCATGCACAGACCGGCGCCCCAGACGAGGGTCGGCCGCCAGGTGAGCCGGTTGAGCAGGCCTGGGGTGCGGCGTACGCCGTTCTCGAGCTGGTTGAGAATCTCCTGCGTATTGGGCGTCGCCCATACCACGACGAAGCAGAAGGCCAGCGCCACGGCGAGGTGACTGGGCGAGAGCAGCGATTGCGAGAGCTTGTTGATGGTCGTGGAGGCGAAGCTGTCCTGGAAGGATGGGCCGCGTCCGTGCAGCCCGCAGAGCGTGCCGAGCACATGGAAGGCATCGCGCACCGAGAGCGCGCGGAAGAAGATCTGGCCGACCAGCACGCAGCCGAAGGTGACAAGCACCTTGACCGGTGCGGGCAGCAGCCGGAGCAGCGGCGCGTCGTGGCGCACGAAGGTGCGGATGGCGTGATTGACGGTGAGGAAGACGCCGTGCACGAGGCCGAAGAGCACGAACTGCATGCCGGCACCGTGCCAGATGCCGGCGAGAAACATGGTGGCGAGGAGGGGAAAGGCGACGCATTCGGAAAAGGCCGACAGGGTCTTCGCGGCTTTGCGGCCGACGGGCTTGCCGAGACTGATGCGCCGCCGCGTGGCCCAGAGGGAAAAGGGATTGAAGAGGTAGACGCCGAGATAACGGGAGAGCGTCATGTGCCAGCGCTGCCAGAAGTCGATGATGGACTGGGCTTTGTACGGCGAGTTGAAGTTGACGGGGAAGCTGATGGAGAATATGCGCGCGAGGCCGAGCGCCATGTCCGAATACCCGGAGAAATCGAAGTAAAGCTGGAAGGCGTAGCAGAGCAGGCCGGCCCAGCTTGCGGTGAAGCCGAAGCGGCCGGGATGGGCGTAGAGCGCGTCGGCGAGGGGTCCGAGGCGATCGGCGAGCAGCACCTTCTTGGCCATGCCAAGGATGAACCAGCTCACGCCGACGGCGAGGTCGGCGGCATCGAGACCTCTGCGCCGGCGCGCGGCGAACTGGGGCATCATCTCGCTGTGGTGGATGATGGGCCCGGCGATGAGGTGAGGGAAGAAGGTGACGAAGAGGACGTAGGAGAGGAAGTCCTGTTTCGGGGTGATCTCCTGGCGGAGATCGACGAGGTAGCCGATCTGGGTGAAGGTGAAGAAGGAGATGCCGAGCGGCAGCACGACGGAACCCGCGGCATGCGCGAGCAGGCCTTCCGCATAGAAGAAGCCGAGCACGGGGAAGAGATATTTGAACCAGACCAGCAGGCCGATGTTGGCGGCGATCGTGAGGACCAGCAGCGCCGTCCTGCCGGCTTCCGGAGCACGAGCGATGGCCTCGGATGCGGTGTAGTTCAGCAGGATGGAGCCGATCAGGAGCCAGAGGAAAGACGGGTTCCAGTAGCCGTAGAAGACGAGCGAAATCACTGCCAGCCAGGAGAACAGCGGCACACGTCCGAAGCGGCTGGCAAGCTGGAAACCGAGCAGCGCGACCGGCAGAAAGAGGAACAGGAAGACGTTCGAGGTAAACAGCACTAGGGTTTCTCCCCGTTTGCGCGAAGGCTGTCGATCTGTTGCGCGAGCATGGTTGAAAGCGCGTGCTGCCCGTCGGGCTCGAGGTGCAGACGCATGCCGTCTTCAAACCAGTTCATGGGCAAGGCCGTGACCTGATTGTCCACGAGAACCGGCTGCGCTGCGGGATGCTCCGTAAGCTGCTGCCGCAGAGACTGTCGGGACGTGAATTCCGCACGATAGGTGGGCAGGTTGGGGTCGCAGGCAGGAACCGGCGCCACGTCCACCAGCACCGTCGTCCCCTGCACGCCGTAGCGCTTGCGCAGGTTTTCAATCCATTGCGGGTCCGGCGCATGGACCGCGCTGGCGGAGCACTGCGACATGGGCGGGCTGAGGTCGGTCATGCGGCCGCCCTGGCGGATGCGATCGTTGAAGCTGGCGGCGGGCATGGGCCGCTTCGGGATCCAGCTCAGGGCGAAGCGCACGGACGTCTCGGCGGCTCCGAAGACTTCGTCGGGGTGGCGGAGAATCAATCGCACCAGACCGAAGTCCGGCTGCTCTCGCACGCGCAGCAGCACGCCCTCATAGGTTCCAACGTTCTGCCAGACCGGGGTCATGTCGTCGGGGGAGAAGAGGAAGATGAGGTAGCGGGGACGCGGATTGTGCCGGAGAAAGCTATCCACGACCATGGTGCCGTTGAGCATGGTGACTCCGGCGAACTCGGCGATGTTGCAGGTGGAAAGGCCGGTTTGCGCCTTGACCGTGGCCGGGTCCACCCCGACGAGCGCGGAGGAGTCGCCGTACACGAGGATCTCGCAGTTGGCGTTACGCAGATGCATGCCGTAGCCGGTGGTCGCGACGGTCATGCTGTGGCTTCTGCGCACGAAGAGGCTGCTGCGCATGAGGCCGAGTCCGAAGGCGAAGAAGACGAAGGGAGCTACGAGCAGGGCGGCCGCAAACCAGCGCAGACGCACGCGTGAGGCCTCGGGAACCGTACGCGCCTCGCTGAGCGCTACTCCGTCCAGCAGAGACGGCTCGTCCGGGGCACCCCGCTTCTGTTCTGGTGTGGCCTGCATGGGCGATAGGCTCCGGTGAGAGCGCCTTTCCGGCACGGGAGAGCCAAGGGTTTGGTCAGGCGCAGGGTCTCGATGAGGGTTGTGGGGTGAGTATATCGCAGGGATCCTGCCTACCGGCCGCGGCGGGGCGCTGGCATGCCGCAGGGGCAGAGCGCAGCAGAAAGCCCCGGCCGAGGCCGGGGCTTTCGCTGACTGCGTGCCGCGTGGAGTTTAGTACATACCGTCCATGCCGCCGCCGCCGTGGTTGTGTCCGCCGCCCGCCGCTTCCTTTTTCTCCGGGATCTCGGAGATCATGGCCTCGGTGGTGAGCATGAGGCCCGCGATGGACGCCGCGTTCTGGAGCGCCGTGCGGGTGACCTTGGTGGGGTCGATGACGCCGGCCTTGACCAGGTCCTCGTAGGCGCCGGTTCCGGCGTTGTAGCCGAAGTTGTCGTCCTTCGATTCGTGGATCTTGCCGATGACGACCGCGCCCTCTTCGCCTGCGTTGAGGACGATCATGCGAAGCGGCTCTTCGATGGCGCGACGGATGATGTTCGCGCCGATCTTCTCGTCGCCTTCGAGGGTCTTGATGAGGTCGTCGACTGCAACCGCGCAGCGGATGAGCGCGACGCCGCCACCGGGGACGATGCCTTCCTCGACGGCCGCGCGGGTGGCGTGCATGGCATCCTCGACGCGAGCCTTCTTTTCCTTCATTTCGGTCTCGGTTGCCGCGCCCACCTTGATGACGGCCACGCCGCCGACCAGCTTGGCGAGACGCTCCTGCAGCTTCTCACGGTCGTAGTCGGAGGTGGTCTTCTCGACCTGCGCGCGAATCTCCTTCACGCGGCCCTCGATCTTCGAGCCGTCGCCGCCGCCATCGAC
>CAXTVJ010000063.1:0-4624 GCA_964247715.1 uncultured Acidobacteriaceae bacterium
AGCCGCAGCGGCGCGGGCGGCCGGTGACGGCGCCGTACTCCTGGCCGCGGGCGCGAAGGAGTTCTGCGGAGTGCCCGTCGATCTCGGTGGGGAAGGGGCCTTCGCCGACGCGGGTGACATAGGCCTTGGTGACGCCGATAACGGTACCGATCCTGGTGGGGCCTACGCCGGTCCCGGTGACAGCGCCTCCTGCGGTTGAGGAGGAACTGGTGACGAAGGGATAGGTGCCGTGGTCGACGTCGAGCAACGCGCCCTGCGCGCCTTCGAACATGACCTTTTCGCCGCTGTCGAGCGCCTGGTTGAGCAGGACGGCGGTGTCGGTGACGAAGGGAGCGACCTGCTCGGCGAAACGCGAGTACTCCTCGTACATGCTGCGGGGATCGAGGGGCTCGGTGCCGAACAGGGCGTTGGCGACAGTGTTCTTCTCGTGGCAGGCGTTCTGGATGTGAGTGCGGAGCAGCGAGGAGTTGAGCAGGTCGACGACGCGGAGGCCGTTGCGATGGATCTTGTCCTCGTAGGCGGGACCGATGCCGCGGCGGGTGGTTCCGATTTTGGTGCGGCCAGGCGCGGTCTCGGCGGCGAGCTCAATCATGCGATGGTAGGGCAGGATGACTTGGGCGCGGTTGGAGACGAAGAGCTGGCCGCCGGCGCCGCCTTCAACCGGCAGGCCGGCTTCGCGGAGCTTCTTGACCTCGGCGAGAAAGGCGGCGGGATCGAACACCACGCCGTTGCCGATGACGCCGCGGCAGCCCGGGCGCAGGACGCCGCATGGGATGAGCTGCAGAACGTACTTCTTGCCGTGGATGATGACGGTGTGGCCCGCGTTATGGCCGCCTGCGTAGCGGGCGACGACGGAAAACTGCTCGGAAAGGACGTCGACGATCTTGCCTTTGCCCTCATCGCCCCACTGGGCTCCGAGGATGACGGCGGACTGGCGCTGCGGCTTGCTCACGGGGGTAAAGGGCTCCGGTCTGGTGCGGGTTTCTGGTGGGAGTGCGCGTGCATGCGGCGAGAGCCCGCGCCCATCGGCCATTATACTGGCGGCTGCGTCTATCCCAGAGGACCCTGCGAGGGACCGGGGGAGAGGACTGAATGAGGCTCTGGCTGGCTGGTTTGGTGTGCTGCGTGGCGGCAACCGTGTGGGGACAACAGGCGCCGGCGCCCGAACCTGCGCCTGCCGCTCAGGATCAGCCGATTACGACGCTGCGCACGGGCACGTCCATCGTGCTGGTACCCGCGCTGGTGACGACGAAGTCCGGCGAGCCGGTGTTTACGCTGACTGCGGACGATTTTCTGCTGAGCGACGATGGCGTGATGCAGAAGCTGCGGCTGGAGGAGGAGACCGACCAGCAGCCGCTGGCGCTGGTCGTGATCATCGAGGCAGGCGGCTCCGGGCCGGACCACCTGGACAACTACACGCGGCTGGGCACGATGGTGGAGTCGCTGGTGGGGAACGTGGAGCATACGGTTGCGGTGGTCGGGTTCGACTCCGAGGCGGCCGTGGTGCAGCCCTGGACGGCGAACATGAACACGGTCGATGAGGCGATCCGCGGGATCGGACCGGGAGACGGGAAGGCGGCGATGCTGGATGCGCTTGGCTTTTCGGTGGATCTGCTGGCGAAGCAGCCGCCGCGTTACCGGCGCGCGATTCTGATGCTCTCGGAGACGCATGACAATGGCAGCCATATCGACGTACAGGATGCGGTGAAGAAGGTAAGCGATACGAACACGATCATCTACAGCGTGGCGTTTTCTTCGACGAAGGCGGAGGCGAAGCACGAGGACAGCGGCTTCTCGAGTCTGGAGCCTGGGCCGGATCACGGGTGCTTCTCGCGCAAGCTGCCGGACGGGGCCGAACCGACGCGGCAGCCAGGTGTGATTTCGCAGGATTACGACTGCCTTGCAATGCTGGCACCGCCGCTGCGGGCTGCGCGCATCGCGGTGATGGCGATCATCGGGTCGCTGCGCAAAAATGTGCCGGAGACGGTGGCGCACCTGACCGGTGGCGAGTACCTCTCGTTTTCCAATGAGAAGACGCTCGAGAAGGACATGCAGACGCTGACCAACCATGTACCGAACCGTTATGTCTTGAGCTTCCGGCCGAGCGATCCGCGGCCGGGTCTGCATACCGTGCTGCTGACGCTGAAGGACCGGCCGCAGTTGAAGGTGGCGGCGCGGACGAGCTACTGGGCGGAAGAGCCGGGCGGGGCTGCGCACTGAGTCAGGCACAAAGGGGCCGAACGCCTACAGGCGAAACAACGGACAGGGAACTGTTTTCATCGCATGAACAGCCGCTGAGCACGCATCCGCAGTTTCAACGGCCAGGTCACGCGGCTCCCTTCCGCGCTGGAGAAGGAACGATGATCCGTTGCGCACGTCCTCTGCTTTTGCTTTCCGCCGCTCTCCCTGTCTGCCTTCTTGCGGGTGCCCGCGCTCACGGGCAGACGGTCACTCAACTGCGTACCGCCGACTACAGGCACGTCGATACGTCGCACCTCGCCAGCATTCCCGAGAGTTCGAACGATCCAGTCGACCTGCGGACGGAAGAGCAGGTCCGGGAGGCGCTGCTGGCGGACCGTTCGCTTTCCTCTGCAGGGCACCGTGTCCGGGTGCTCTCGTTTGAGGGCGAGGTGACGCTGCGCGGGTCGGTGCGGACCCCGCAGGAGCGGGTGCAGGTGGCGCGGGACGCGGCGGCGGCGGTGGGCGGGTACCGCGTGCACAACCGGATCTCGGTTTCGAGGTAAGGAGCAGCGGCTCGCAAGTTTTCTCACGCAGCATTCACGGGCAGGGGACAACGCGGCGGTCCGGGAGTCCATCGGACGAGATGCGGCAGGCGCATTTTCTCCTGTGCAGATTTGAATCGGGAAAGGCTCCTCATGAACGTCTCACGCAACACACTTCTGTCGGCTGCGTTCTCTGCGGCGATGATTCTGCCGCTGGCGGCGCAGAACACGCAGGCTGCTCCGGATAACTCGGCTCATAACCAGACGCAGAAGACGACGGCCGACAATCAGTCGAATGCGGCGGCCGACCGGCAGATGACGGCCAACATTCGCAAGGCCATCATCGCGGACAAGGGTCTTTCGCTCTACGCCCACAACTGCAAGATCATCACCCGGGACGGCAGCGTGGTGCTGAAGGGACCGGTGAAGACGGAGGCGGAGAAGCAGCAGGTGGCGCAGGATGCGGCGAGTGTCGTCTCCGCGGACCACATTACCAACAAGCTCACCGTGAAACAGTAACGCAGCTCGAACGCAGCAAGGCACCCGTACGACCAGGAGAAGATCATGTCCAGCAAGCACGTAGCAGTGTTCGGAATCTATGCAACCCCGGGAACCGCGGAAGCGGCTGTCGACCATCTGCTCGCCAACGGCTTCACCAACGAAGCGATCTCGGTGCTTCTGCCGGATGATGAGACGACGCGCGCGTTCGCGCATGAAAAGCACACCAAGGCTCCCGAGGGAACGGCGACGGGCGTGACAACGGGTGGTTTGATCGGCGGCACGCTGGGTCTGCTGGCGGGCATTGGCGCCCTGGCGATTCCGGGTGTGGGTCCGCTGATTGCTGCGGGTCCGATCATGGGCGCGCTGGCAGGTCTGGGCGTCGGCGGCGCCGTGGGCGGTGTCGTGGGCGCGCTGGTCGGCATGGGTATTCCGGAGTTCGAAGCCAAGCGGTACGAGGGCGCGGTCAAGGAAGGCGGTACGCTGCTTTCGGTGCACTGCGATACATCCGAGCAGGTCGACGTAGCCAAGCGCGCGCTGCATGAGACGGGCGCGAAGGATGTTGCTTCCGCGAATGAGGCGGGCAAGGAAAGCGATCGCCGCGACGTGAGCGAGACCCCGGCGCAGGCGGCCTATGCGGATAGGACGGTCGATACGGATACTGTGCCGGCGGGAACGCGGACCTATACCGACAAGTACTAACCTCGACCGGGAGATAAGCAGCGGCCCGCGATGATGCGGGCCGTTGCTTTGTGTCGGGTATGGTGTTTTCACGACGCGAAGCCCGGGTACGCGGCTATCCTGCATTCCCACGTTTCCCTGCGCGAAGGTGGGCATCGCCACTTTGTGGCGGGTGGTGTCGGTGCAGGTTATGGGACGGCTAAGTCTTCAGGGGCAATGAGTTCGTAGGAGACGAAGGCAACTTTCTTCGAGTCGGGGGACCAGGAGGGGACGTTGATGGTTCCCTGTCCGCCGAAGAGGTCGGCGAGGACGTGGGGTTGGCCGCTTCCGGTCTGGCCGTCCGTCATGCTGCGGAGCTTGAGTTGAACGTCCTTCTGGCCGGGGTGGCCGGTGACGGACTTATCGTAGGCCAGATAGACCATGGTGGTTCCGTCCGGCGAGATGTGCGGGAACCAGTCGGCGGAGTCCTCGGTGATGACGTGCTCCTGGGCGGAGCCGTCGGGGTGCATGCGCCAGATCTGCATGAGGCCGGTGCGTTCGGAGTTGAAGTAGAGGTACTGGCCGTCGGGCGAGTATTCGGGGCCGTCGTCCAGTCCTTTGGCGGTGGTGAGGCGGGTTTCTTCGCCGCCGGCGGCGGGAATGGTGTAGATATCGAACTCGCCGTTGCGCTGGCCGGTGAAGGCGAGGGTGTTGCCGTCGGGTGACCAGCCGTGCCAGTAGGA
>CAXTVJ010000063.1:4724-9822 GCA_964247715.1 uncultured Acidobacteriaceae bacterium
GCGTCTTTGTCGTGCGAGCAGACGCCAATGCCGATGTAAAACGGGCCATGGAACGCGATTCTGGTGGCTGCGCCCGACGGGTGGAGTTTGCCGTCCGGACCCTGGACGAAGGCGTAGACAAAGTCCCCACGCTTGACGATGCGGACGCGCTGCGGGGCGGAGAGGTTGGACTCGACTTCGTGGGTGTCGGCTGCGTCCGCGGCGCGGAACTGCAGCGAGGTGAGGCCGTCGCCATGTTCAGCGATGTCGACGGATTTGGAAGGACCGTCGAGGGTCTGACGGATGTCGAGGACGGCCTTGCGGTGAGGGTTCCCGGTGCCGGTGACGAAGGCGATCTCGGCAGTGAGGGAGACGTCGCCCGAGACTTTCGTCCAGGCGAAGTGGAAGTCGTCGCGGCCGGCCCACATGTTCTCCCCGTTGCCCGTGATGGTGTAGGTGCCGGTGGCGCGGTCGAACTTCGCAGCTCCGGGATGTTTCACCTGGCCGACGTCCTGGTGGGTGTCGAAGATGCCGAACCTTTCCTGGCCGGGATGCTGGACAGGGCCGGGCTGCTGGGCGTTGAGCGAGGGGAGCAGGGTAGAGGCGCAGAGAAGGGCGCTGAAGACGGAACGTGACATGCAAAGGCCTCGGGCGGGAGGAGGTTAGGCGCGACAACGGAACGGTAACACAGCAACCGCGCGGCGGGCCGAGGCACGACCTCCGGGCAAGTCCTAAATTTTTAGTTGACAAACCCGCGGGTCGAGCCGCAGGATGTCCTAAGCAGTTAGGAGTGAGAGCATGTCGGCAGCGAAGAAGGGCGAGGGTTTGACCCCGCTGGAGCTCGAGATCATGCAGGTTCTGTGGTCGACGGGCGGAGATGGGGGCACGGTGGCGGAGGTGCAGCCCTGGCTGAAGGGCAAGCTGGCGTATACGACCGTGCAGACGATGCTGAATGTGCTGCTGCGCAAGAAGAAGGTGGTGCGGGTGCAGGAGGGCCGCGCGTTCCGCTACCGGGCGGCGGTGAGCCGGGAGCGAGCGTCGGGGGGCGCGCTGCGGGATTTGATGGGGCGGATGTTTGGCGGGTCGGCGGAGGCGATGCTGATGGCGATGGTGGATACGCGACAGATCTCGGCCGAAGAGCTGGAGCGCGTGGCGAAGCGGCTGGCGCAGGCGGAACGGGCCGAGGCGGACGAGTCCAATGATCGTCCAGAGGCGGGAAAGGAGCAGGGGCGATGAGCGAGCAGGCGCTGGTCGGAACGGTCGTTGAGTACGCGGTAAACGCAGTGTGGCAGCTTCCGCTGCTGTTGGGCGGGGCCGGGCTGCTGGTGCGGGTGATGCGGATGAGCGCGCGGGCGGAGCACCGGCTGTGGGTTGGGGTGTTAGTGGGGGCGGTAGTACTGCCGGCGTGCGGGATGCGGGGCACGGCTGGAGTGCCGGCGAGTGGGTTGCGGAGCAGTGTGCCGGCTGAGACTTCGCCGGCGACTGCAGCCACCCATGCTTCGCAGGAACGGGCCACATGGAGTGTTGACGGTGCGAAGCGTCTCGAGTCCACCTCGGCCTCGCCGGGAGGGGGCACCCGCTTGAGTGAGGGTTCGAGGATCGTCTCCATCCATCGTTCCGTGGCGGACTTTCCCACCCGAGCTTCGCGGGGGTGGAGCGCCCAGGGTCTTGCCTCCGCCTCTGTCCCCGCGTTGCCGGAACGCTGGTGGCATGTGCGGCTGGCGGCGCTGCGGCTGCCGTGGTGGGGGATGCGAGTGGGCGCGTGGGCGGTGGCGGGCGCGGCGCTGCTTTCTCTGGTGCGGCTGGCAGGAGGATGGCTGGCGACGCGGGGGCTGATCTCGCGGTCGAAGACCTGGGTGCTGGATGAGGCTGAGGCGGCGATGTGGCTGGGGATTGCGGAACGTATGGGCGTCGCGATGCCGGAGGTGCGGGTCTCGGAAGAGATGTCCGGGCCGGTGGTGGTGGGTCTGCTGCGTCCGCTGCTGCTGCTGCCGGGTGCCTTCTCTCAACGCTCGGAGCAGGAACGGCGGGCGGCGATCTGTCATGAGCTTGCACATGTAGCGCGGCGGGACTGTCTGGCGCATGTGCTCTGCCGGGTTGTCGCGGTGCCGCTGGCGTGGCACCCGGTGATGGGATGGGTCATGTGGCGGGTTGGGCGGACGCGGGAGATGGTGTGCGACGAGATGGCGGCAGCGGAGATGCGGTCGGGCATCGCGTACGCGCGGTGTCTGGTCTCTCTGGCACGGGAGATGATGGCGGCCGAGAGCGGGCTTGCTGCCGCGCAGGCGCTGGGTCTGTTCCAAAGCGGACGGCTGGAAGAGCGGGTGATGCGGTTGACGAGACGAAAGGAGACTGCGGGGATGCGGGAACAGTGGATGAGAAGGATGACGGGAGTGGCGGCGGCGGGTCTGACGCTGGCCGGAGTGGCGATCGTGCATGTGTCGCCGGTGCGGGGGCAGAAGGTGGCGGGGAGTGCGGCGGTTTCGGCTGCTCCTGAGACCTCTGCGATGGCCGCACTGCCGGCTCCCGCACCGCCGGCTCCGCCGATGCCTGGCGTAAGCCTTCGGGGAGCGGGGTCCGCGGTCACTTCGCCTCGACGGGTGTTGCCTGATCGGGAGGAGGTGCCACGTTCGCCGGCTGTGGCTCGGGTTCCGGTGGTCGAGGCTTTGATCGATGGCGTGCAGAGCGCCGCGGTCCCGCAGGCTCCGAGTGCGCCGGCCGCTCCTCCGGTGCCGCCCGCGCCCAGGTCGGGGCCGGGAACGGACATCGATGTCTTCACGGACAATCATGGGTCGATCGCGCACGGGTTTGGCGCCCATTCGATCGTCGGCGGTGGACAGTATGTGCATCGCTGGATGGGCGCGGATGGGAAGCCGTTCGAGATGACGAGCGATCAACCCGGCGAGTTGACGGAGGAGCAGCAGAAGGCAGCGGAGGCTGACTTCGCACGGAGGATGGAGAAGCTGAACGCGCAGGTCGCCTATCTGCGGAGCCCGGAGTACCACGAGCAGTTGAGGAAGCTGGCGAGCGAGTCGGGGCGTGAGGCGATGCGCAAGGCGCAGCAACAGATGCGGCAACAGCTGCGGACGGTCGATACACCGGAGTGGAAGGTGGAGATGGAGCAGGCGAACAGGCTGGCGATCGAAGCGCAGATGCAGCAGCTGGACACGCAGCGTGCGGTGTTGCAGAACAAGGATCTGGGGATCGGGCTGGATGGCGTGCAGCGTGGGGATACGGCGGAGCTGGAGGCTCGGGTGGCAGCGGCGGAGCGGCGGCTGGACGAGGCTTCGAAGCGGCTGGACGAGGCGCGCAAGTCGCTGGAAGCGGCACAGCAGCGGATCGAAAAAGACAAGGCTGCCGGACAGTAAATTCGGGGGGTCGACGTGGGGGGCTCCCGGTATTCTTGAAGGATGCCGGAGCTGCCTGAGGTTGAGACCGTTGCGAATGGGGTGGACGAGCGTGTGCGCGGGCAGCGTGTCGAGAAGGTCTGGACGAGCGGGAAGCCTCAGACCTTCAAGAGTTTGGAGACGGAGATCGTCGAGGTGCTGACGGGGGCGCGGATCGAACGCGTGCGCCGGGTGGGGAAGACGGTGGTGATGTCGGTTACCCGGGCGAACGGGTCTGCGGAGTTTCTGATTCATCTGGGGATGACGGGGCGGCTGCTGGTGTCGGCTCCCGAGGTGCCGCTGCCGGCGCATACGCATGCGGTGCTGAGCCTGAGCGGCGGGAATGAGCTGCGGTTTGTGGATGCAAGGCGCTTTGGACGGCTTTCGGTGCGGGTGGGC
This sequence comes from uncultured Acidobacteriaceae bacterium, assembly GCA_964247715.1. Lineage (GTDB taxonomy): Bacteria > Acidobacteriota > Terriglobia > Terriglobales > Acidobacteriaceae > Edaphobacter. The sequence goes on from CAXTVJ010000063.1 coordinate 8,489, forward strand.
GAGGCGTACGGCGGCCCGGGCGCGGAGCCGCTGACGATCGGCGAGGATGAGTTTGTGGGGCTGTTTCGCGGGCGGAAGACGCCGATCAAGGCGGCGCTGTTGAACCAGTCGCTGCTGCATGGGGTGGGAAATATCTATGCGGATGAGAGCCTGTTCCGGGCGGGAATACGGCCGCGGAGGCAGGCAGGGCGACTGACCCGGCGGGAGTTGTTGACGCTGCGGGAGGCGCTGCGCGTGGTGCTGCGGCATGCGATCGAGCTGGGTGGATCTTCCGTTTCTGACTACGTGGATGCGGATGGGGTGCGCGGATTTTTCCAGCTGGAGCACCGGGTTTATATGCGGACGGGGCAGCCGTGCCTCGTGTGCGGGGAGCCGGTGAAGAAGATTACGGTGGGTGGGCGGAGTACGCACTTCTGCGGGAAGTGCCAGCGCTAGCGTTTCGCAGCGGGCTGTTTCGCAGCGGACTCTTCCGCACAGGACTGAGGAGCGGGGGTCCAGACCAGATTCGCGTTCGATCTGACCCTGACCCCTCCCCCCTCCCGTTAATTTTCGGGTAAACAGGCTTGTCTTTGCTGATGATCTGCGTAGTTCGGCTTGCAAAGTCGTGCAGGCAAACGAGTTCCGGCGCCCGATACGCATGGAAAAAGCCCCGAAGCGTGTGGCTTCGGGGCCTGTTTTTTTGCGCGGCTATGTTTTAAGGATAGCAGGGTAGCCCGGTATGGTATGCCAACTAATTTGGGAGCGTAAGTAGTTTCGTTTGATCAGCTTATGCAGATTGATTCGAGCCGGAGGGCTTGACATGAATCTGTTGTTTCCCGACGGATCGCGAGGCGGGGCAGCAAAAGGCGAGCACAGAGGACACGGAGGGCACAGAGGAGAGCGACAGCTGGTCAGGCGGCGGGGGCGGCTTGTTCGGCGGCTACGCCTGAGCCGACGACGCGGGCTTCGGTGTTGTCTTCGACGAGCTCGATGGTGTAGCCCTGCAGGGGCGACATCTTGACCATCTCCTGCACGTAGTCCTTGAGCAGGCTGAGGTCGACGAAGCGGGCGTTGTAGCCGGTGATGAGGAACTTGCCGGCGCCATCCTGGTGGATGCAGGTGGAGATGCCGGCAGCGAGGGCTTTGTGCCAGAGGCGGACGAAGTCGCGGCAGCGGACGATCTCTTCCTGATCGTGCTTGACGGAGAACGCCTGGCGAATGCCGCTGTTCTGGTGATTGCCGCCGGGACCGCCTTTGCGGGCGGTGGCGAAGACCTCTTCGGGTTCCATATCGAGGAAGCGGAGGCGCATGGCGCGGTGGCCCATGATGCCCTCGATGTGGCCGCGTCCGCCGCA
>CAXTVJ010000064.1:0-9731 GCA_964247715.1 uncultured Acidobacteriaceae bacterium
TTGGGTGTAGTGGCCGGAGGCTCGCTGGGCTCCGGGAATGCCGAGGTTCCCATAGTGGATGAGCTGGAGGTCTTCTCCGGTGCTTGAAAGTTCGGGAATGACCTGGAGGAGAGCGTGGTATTCGAGCTCGCGGGAGGCGCGGAGGCGGGTGCGGACGTGGTCGAGGTCTTCGTCGTTGTAGCCGGGGTGGCAGCAGAGTTCGTAGAGCAGGTCTGAGCCATGTTTCCGGCGGGTCTCGAGGAGCGCTGTCAGGGATGCGGAGGTAAGGGTGCCGGTGGCGGCGATGCCGAGGGTGCCGGCGGTGGTTTTTTCGTCGGTGGTGAAGTCGACGAGACGGCGGAAAGACGGGGTGAAGAGGTCGAAGACGGTCTGGGCGGTGCGGCGGGTCCAAGGCGTGTTGCCGGCGGGGAGGTTGCGGGCCCAGCGTGGCTCGGTGGGGTAGCGGAAGGCGCGGACGCCGCAGCGGGCGGCGGCGTAGAGGACGGGGCGCGCGAGCTGGGGAAAGAGGTGGGTGTGTTTGTGGGAGTCGATGTGGGTGACGTCGATGCCGGCGCGCTGGAGGGTTTGGATCTGGGCCTGGGTTTCGCGAGCGAGCTCGTCGGGGCTTATGGTGCCGCGGAGCAGGGCCTGGACGAAGTCGAGGAGCTCGGGGCGGAAGGTTTTTCCGTCGGCTCCGAGGAGGGTGGGGATGTCGTCGGGATGCGAGGCGGGAAAGCCGTCGGTGAAGACGAGGTGGCAGCCGACGCCGAGGGTGGGATTGCGCAGGGCGACGGCTACGGCGTCGTCGAAAGCCGGCCCGGTGGCCATGAGGGTGGCGCTGGTGAGGGCTCCGGCGTGGTGCAGCTCTTCGACAGCGCGGTTGATGCCGCGCGTGAGACCGAAGTCGTCGGCGTTGACGATGAGGCGTGGGGGCATGAGGAGCTTTGTGGATTGTAGAGGGTCGGGCGTGGCGGTCCGGGACCATGGATGAAGAAGACAGAAATGCGGACGCCGAAGGTCTACCTGGCGTGGGAACAACAGGCAACCATGGACGCGGACAGGACGGAAAAGACGGATCAGGGCGGATGCGTTCTCAACGGCATGCCGCCAGATGAGACGGCGCCTTGACTGCTTCGTTGCAGAGACCTGGATCGCTTACTTCGGATGAATGATGTCCATGACGAGGAAGTCGCTGGTCTTCCAGATACCGTCCCTCTTGACCAGCACGCGCAGGTAGAAGGAGTGGCGTGGGGGCATCTGGACTCCGCTGTTGTCGTTGACGACGCCTTCGATGCGTTCGTCGCTCCAGACCGCGGCGGAGGTGGGCGAGGTGAGGCGGAGGTCGAGGATGGTGGTGGGGGCTGTGCTTTTTCCGGCGCGATAGCCGGGACGGGCGAGCAGGTCGGTGAGGAACTTGAGGGTCTCGGGTTTGCCGTGCAGGCGGACGCCGAAGGGGTTCTGCCAGATGATGTCGTCGGTGTACGTGGACGCGACTTCCTAGGGGTCGAAGTGGTCCCAGCCTTCGTTTTCCCGGGCGAGGACGGCCCGGATGGCGGCTTCGTCGGAGGTCTGCTGCGCGTGGGCAGCGGTGAATGAAAGGAATAGAAGCGCGAGGGAGAGTGCGAAGGCTGGAAGCATTGCGGCTCCGGGCAGGTGAATGAGGGCGGGAGCAGTTTACCTTGTGCGGTGGACGTGGACGGGCAAGCGATGCCGGGACGGAAAGCGGCATGCAGCTCTCGCGCAACCGGCACCTTCGATTGTTCGACCTGCGTGCCTGGCTCAGGATGACGGAACTCCGTACACAGGCGCTTCGCTGAGGAGGACGGGGTTATGGAATGGGTGACGAGGTGAGGCGGCCGGCGGCGGCCTGCTGGAGCCAGGTGTCGAGCTGGCCGGTCTGGCGGAGGAGCTGGATCTGGGCCTGGCCGAGGCTGTAGTCGGCGTCGATGACGGCGAGTGCTTTTTCGCGCTCGGCGAGGCGGGAGTTTTGTTCGTCTCTGGGGCTGAGTGGCGGTGCGTTGGGGCTGGCAGCCGTGGCGTTGAGCTGGGCGGTGAGGGCGTCGAGCTGCTGGCGGGCGAGCTGCTGCTCGAGGCGGGCGACGTCGGCGGAGGCGTGCAGGACGTCGAGTGAGTGGCGGAGTTTGAGCTGGCCGTCGAGGGCGTTTTGCTGGGCTTCGTCGGCTTCGGCGCGGGCGCGGAGGGCATCGGCGGCGGAGGCTCCGGCTTTGGCCTGGTGCTCGCGGTCGTAGAGGGGAAGAGTGAACTGGATGGCGAAGGCTCCCTCGTTGGGACCGATGCGCTCGTTGGGGTTGAGAGCCTGGATCTGGGTGAAGGAGTTGGTGAAGGTGGCGTAGCGGTTGTAGATGGTGATGAGCTGGAGCTGGGGGCGGAGGCGGTATTTGGAGTCCGCGATGGCGGTGTCCTGCTTCGCGTCGGCGTTGGCGTAGGCGGCGGCGATGGCGGGGGAGAGAAAGTCGCGGGCGGGGATGGGCGCGGCGGGTGCGGGGACGGTGGGGAGATCACCTTCGGCGGTGAGGTGGGGATCGGGCTGCATGCCCATGAGCAGGGTGAGATGGTCGCGGTCATGGGCGGTATCGTCGGCGGCTCGGAGGCGGGCGAGGCGGTACCGGGCGGTGGTGAGCTGGGCCTCGGTGAGGTCGATGGTGGTGTCCTGGCCGGCGCTGAGGCGGTCGGTGACGATGTCGACGAGGCGGTCGGCGATCTGGTTTTCCTCGGCGAGGACGGCTTCGCGCTGCTGGTCGTGACGCAGGGCGAGGAAGCCGAGAGAGGCATCCTGGGCGACGGACTGGCGGGCGTCGGCGAGGGAGAGCTCGGCGGCGTTGAGGCCGCGGCGTCCGGCCTGGATATACCAGTGCTGGCTGGCGCTGTAGACGAGGGAGCCGGCGTTGAACTGGAAGAGCGTGGGCGGGTTGGGGCTGTAGCCGTAGGACTGGCCGAGTCCGGCTCCGGCAACGACGGTGGGGATGTAGGCGGCGCGAGCCTGGTCGAGGCTGGAATGGGCTTTGGCGACGTCGGCCTCGGCCTCGCGGATGCGGGGATCGTGACTGAGGGCGAGGTCGACGGCGGAGGTGAGGGTGATCTGGGCGCGGGCCGGGGTGGCTGCGCCAATGAAGGCGAGGCCGAGGCAGAGTGGCGCGGTCAGACTTGAGAGTGCGGAGAACGTCGGCATCGCTCGACTGCGGGCGTGCGCCGCACTGCGCTCGGGATGACGCCTGTTTCGTGACCTGGGAGGACGGCTTAGCTTGCGGGAGATGGTCATCGTGCGGACTTACCCGAGGTGCGGGATTTGACCACCATGCCGTCGGTGAGGTCGCGGCCTGGCGTGAGCGGGCCGAGGACAACGGTATCGCCGGCTTTGAGTCCGCCGACGATTTCGACGTTGAGGAGGGTGACGAGAGGACCGAGCTGGACGGGCGTCTGCTGAAGCTTGTGGTCGACGATTCTGAAGACGAAGTTGCGGGCGCCGTCGGTGTGGAGAGCTTCGCGCGGAATGGAGAGGACGTCGGCGCGCTTCATCTCGGTGACGGTGACGGTGACGTTGGTGTTGGGCAGGAGGTCTTCGCGGGCGTCGTCAACGGTGATGATGCACTCGCCGACGTTGCGGGTGCCGTAGGTAATGATGGTGGTGGGGGCGTGGGCGATGTGACCGTGCCAGACGCGGTCGGGCTTGGCGTCCCAGACGATGGAGACGGGCTGACCGTTGGCGAGCTTGCCGATCTCAGGCTCGTCGAAGTAGGCGCGGACTTGGATGCGGTTGAGGTCGGCTACGTCCATGAGGTCGTCGCCGGCGGGGACGAAGTCGTACTGGGAGCGGGCGATGTAGTAGACGGTGCCGGCGATGGGGCTGCGGATGTTGAGATTCTGGAGAGCGCTTTGCGCGGCCTCGAGACCGGTACGGGCGTCGGTGACGCGAGCCTGAGCGCTGGTGCGGTCGAGCGGGGAGTAACGGGTGCCAAGATGGGTGCTTGCGTTCTGGAGGGCGAGGCTGGCGGTGCTGAGGCGCTGCTGGGCGGCGGCTACCTCGCTGGCGGAGGCGGAGCCCTTCTGCTGCAGCATCTGCTCGAGCTGGAGGTTCTTCTGAGCGGACTGCTGCTCGAGCTTCGCGGTATTGACGTTGGCGGTGAACTGGCCGCGCTCTTCGGTTGTGCCGCCCTGTTGGAGGTCGGTCTGCTGGAGCTGGGCCTGGGCGAAGGTGGCCTGGGCGGTGGCGACGCGGGCGCGGGCGTCGGAGTCGTCCATGCTGACGAGGAGGTTGCCGGCGGCGACGTGCTGGCCCTCCGTTACGTAGATCTTCTGGATGACGCCGGCGATGGGAGAGTGAGCCTGAAAGTCGTCAATGGGCTCGACCTTGCCGTTGGTGGCGACGGTGCTGGTGAGGGTCTGGAAACTGACCGGCGCAACCCGCACGTAGACGATTTCGCGGGTCATGACACGAATGGTGAAGATGACCGCGATCACGACCGCTAAACCTGTGACCCAGAGGATGGGAGCGACGGAGCGTTTTTGCTCGGGTGTGGCCATAGTGTTGAAAGATCAGTCTATAAGACGCGGAGGCATGAAGAACGAAGCAGAAGAATTGCGTCCCTATCGTGGCGCGTTCTGAAGCGCTGAGAAGACGAACACAGAGAACACGGAGGACACAAAGGTTCACAGAGGCAGCGGTCCCAGCACATGCCTCAGAGGTACCAGGGGATGTTGATGACGACGATGCGCCGGTTGCCGCGAACGAGGAGGAGCAGCTTGAGGAGCTGGGCTCGCTGATTGTGGAGGAGGGTCTGCCACCACTTGCGGACGACGAGCTCGGGAACGAGGATGGCGATCTGGCGGTCGGGGTTGCGGGCCTCGAGCAGGAGGATGTGATCGACCAGCGGCGAGAGGACCATGCGGAAGGGTGAGGGAACGACGGTCAGGCGTGGGGGCTGCTGACCGCGGGCGCGGAAGGACGCGACGACGTCTCTCTCCCAGGCGGCGCAGACCTGGCCGGCGCAGTCTTCGGCGTCTACGTGGACGGCTTCGATGTGGTCGGACATTTTTAGGGCGAAGCGAAGGGCTTTTTCGGAGAGTTTGGTCCAGCTGTCGATGGGGACGACGACGAGCGGCGCGCGGAGTTCGTCGAGGTTCATGGGTTCGGCGACGGCAGTCTCGCGGGCGACACGGTCGTAATGGCGCTTGACCGCGACCATGGCGGCGATGAGCAGCGGGATAAGGATGGCGGTGACGTAAGCGCCTTCGGCGAACTTGGAGATGAGGATGACGACGGTGGTGATGCCGGTGGCGACCGCGCCGAGGCCGTTGATGAAGATGTGCCGGCGGGCACCGGGTCCGCCCTTCTTGCGCCAGTGGGCGACCATGCCGGCCTGCGAGAGGGTGAAGGCCATAAAGGCTCCGATGGCGAAGAGCGGGATGAGGCGGTCGGTGACGCCGCCGAAGAGGATGAGCAGGAAGGCGGTGAGGAAGACGAGGACGAAGATGCCGTGGGAGTAGAGGAGACGGCGTCCGCGGAGGATGAAGGTGTGGGGAAGGAAGTCGCGCTGGGCGATGGCGCGGGTGAGACGGGGGAAGTCGGCGAAGGAGGTGTTGGCGGAGAGCGAGAGGACGGCGAGGATGGAGCCGACGGCGACGAAGTAGACGATGCCGCGTCCGAAGACGGCGGCGATGAGCTGGGAGAGGACGGACTGGTAGGCGGGGCTGCCGGGATCGGTGGCGCCGATGGCGTAGGCGCGGCAGAGGAGGGCGATGCCGGCGAGGAAGATCATGAGCAGCGCGATGATGATGGTGAGGGTGCGCTTGGCGTTGACCTGGGTGGGTTCGCGGAAGGCCTGGACACCGTTTGAGACGGCTTCGACACCGGTCATGGCGGTGCATCCACTGGAGAAGACCTTGAGGATGAGCCAGAGGGAGATGGCGGCGGCTCCGGCTGGAAGGTGAGGCGGAGCGGTGACCGGGTGGGGATGGCCGTGGGCGCTGAGAACGCGGAAGGCTCCGACGACGATGACGAGGAGCATGGAGGCGATGAAGAGCCAGGTGGGGATGAGAAAGGCGAAGCCGGTGTCTTTGACGCCGCGCATGTTGACCAGCGTGAGGAGGAGCAGGATGCAGAGGCAGAGGCCGAGGGTGTGGGGGTGGAGCGCGGGGACGGCGGAGGTGAGCGCGCCGACCCCGGCGGAGATGCCGACGGCGGCGTTGAGGATGTAGTCGATCATGAGGGCGGCGGCAGCGAGCAGGCCGGGGTAGTCGCCGAGGTTTTCGGAGGCTACGGTGTAGCTTCCGCCACCGCTGGGATAGGCGTCGATGGTCTGGCGATAAGAGAAGAAGACGATCGCGAGCAGGATGATGATGGCCGCGCTGACGGGGACGATGGTGCCGACGCCTGCGAGGCCGAGCGGGATGAGCAGGGTGAGCGCGGCCTCGGGGCCGTAGGCGGCGGAGCCGAGAGCGTCCAGGCCGAAGATACCGACACCGCTGAGCGGGCCGATGTGTTCCGAGCCCTCCTCGATGTTGCGCAGGGGCTTGCCCAAGAGAAAGTTGACGAAGGACATTTGCCGGGTGTGATGCGGGCCGGGTGGCTGGCGTCAGCGTTGGAGGGTAAGGACTTCGGCAAGATGAAGCGGGCGGGGAAGACCGTTTTGCGTGACTTGCTCGGCACAGCTGAAGCCGTTGGTGACGACGATCGAGCCGGGGGTGGCGTTGCGGATGGCGGGCAGGAGGACGCGTTCGCCGAGGCGCTGAGAGATCTCGTACTTGTCGCGCTCGAAGCCGAAGGGGCCGGCCATGCCGCAGCAGCCGGAGTCGAGCAGGCGGACATCGGCTCCGGTGCGGCGGAGGAGTTCGGTTTCGGAGTCCGTGCCGAAGACCGCGCGGTGGTGGCAGTGAGCGTGGACGATCAGGTCGCCTTCGATACGGGGTGGCTGGTAGTGGGGGGCGTGCTGGAGGAGGAAGTCGCTGAGGAGGAAGGTGGCGTCGCGGAGTCTGGAGGCGCGGGAGTCGTTGGGGAAGAGATTGCAGAGCTCGTCGCGAAAGACGGAGGCGCAGGAGGGTTCGAGGACGATGATGGGGGTGCTGGCTTCGAGCTGCGGGGCGAGGCGGTCGAGGACGTGGAGGAGGTACTGTTTCGCGGTGTCGAGGAGGCCGAAGTCGTAGAGCGGGCGTCCGCAGCAGAGGTGGTCGCGGGAGCGCTGGACGTAGAATCCTGCGTCCGAGAGTACTTCGAATGAGGAAGATAACGTGTTGGGGTGAAAGTAGTTGTTGAAGGTGTCTGCCCAGAGGAACACCTTTGGTGAACCCGGAGTGACTTGCCGGTGGGGGCGGCGTGTGCTTGTCCAGGAACGGGAGAAGTCGGGGAGGTTGCGGATGGGATGGATATCGAGGGTGCGTTTGAGCAGGGTGGAGAGGATGGGGGCACGGTTGACGGCGTTGGCGAGGTCGGGGGCGAGCGAGGCGAGGCGGGCCAGGCGGTCGATGCGGCCAAAGGCGTGGTGAGCCAGAGGGCGGCGGTGATGTTCGAAGTGGTGGGCGAGGAATTCGGACTTATAGGTGGCCATGTCAACCGAGACGGGGCACTCGGACTTGCAGGCTTTGCAGGAAAGGCAGAGGTCGAGGGACTCGCGGACCTGTTGGTTGGCCCAGTCGCCGGGGAGGACTTCGCGCTGCATGAGCTCCCAGAGGAGGTGGGCGCGACCGCGGGTGGAGTGCATCTCTTCGCCGGTGGCCATGTAGCTGGGACACATGGTGCCGGAGTCAGTTTTGCGGCAGGCTCCGACGCCGACGCAGCGGAGGTTGGCGCGGGCGAAGGAGCCCTGGTCGTCGGCAAAGGCGAAGTGAGTTTTGGGCTGCCACGGATTGTAGTCGGCGCCGAGGCGGAGGTCTTCATGGGGCTGATGAGCGTCGATGAGCTTGCCCGGGTTGAGGCGGTTGTCAGGGTCCCAGAGGCGCTTGAAGCGGCGGAAGGCGTCGAGGAGCTCGGGCGAGAACATTTTCGCGAGGAGAACGCCGCGGGACTGGCCGTCGCCGTGCTCGCCGGAGAGCGAGCCACCGTGGCGGACGACGAGATCGGCGGCTCGGTCGATGAAGGCGCGGTACTTCAGGATGCCGGGCTCGCTGGTCAGGTCCCAGTTGTGGCGCATGTGGACGCAGCCCTGGCCGAAGTGGCCGTACATGGCGGTGGTGTAGCCGAACTCGCACATGAGGACGTCGAGATCGCGGAGGTAGGCGCCGAGGGTGGCGGGATCGACGGCGGCGTCTTCCCAGCCCTCCCACGCGAGCGGGCGGCCGGGGACGAAGGCGGTGGCGCCGAGGGCGGACTCGCGGACCTGCCAGACGCGGGCGGCTTCCTGTTGGGTGTAGAGGCGGGATGTGGGTTGATGGGGGAAATGCTTGAGGGCTTCGTTAAGGGCGCGGGCCTGGCGGTCGGCTTCGGGCTGGGAGTCGGCACCGAACTCGGCGAGGAGAAAACCATTGCCTTCAGGAATCAGGGCGATGTTGTTGAGAAGCTTGGCTTTGTGACTCATGCCTTCGACGAGGAGGCGGTCGAAACCTTCGAGGCCGATGAGCTTGTGGTGGAGGAGCGCGGGTACGGCGTCGGCGGCGAGGAAGATGTCGGGGAAGCCGATGCCGACGGTGGTGCGGAACTGAGGGGATTCGACCAGGCGCAATGTCGCCGAGAGAACAATGACGCAGGTGCCTTCGGAGCCGACGAGGGCGCGGGCGATGTTGAAGTGGCGCTCGGGGAGGAGATCGTCGAGGTTGTAGCCTGAGACGCGGCGGGGGATCTGGGGGTATTCGGCGCGGATGCGTTCGGCTTGTTCGTCGCGGAGTTGGCGGAGACCTGCGTAAATCTCACCGATGCGGCCGCCCTGGGCGATGCGAGCGGCGAGTTCGGATTCGGAGGTTTCGCCGACGGTGAGGCGGGTGCCGTCGTAGAGGAGGAGGTCGAGCGAGACGATGTTGTCGACGGTCTTGCCGCCCATGAGGGCGTGGGTGCCGCAGGAGTTGTTGCCGATCATGCCGCCGAGGGTGCAGCGGGAGTGGGTGGCGGGGTCGGGGGCAAAGGTGAGGGTGTGACGCTCGGCGGCTTCGCGGACGCGGTCGAGGACGATGCCGGGCTGGACGCGGACGGTGCGGGCGACGGGGTCGACCGGGTCCATGCCGTTCATGTACCTGGAGAAGTCGATCACGACAGCGGCGTTGGTGGTCTGGCCGGCGAGCGAGGTTCCGGCTCCGCGGGTGAGGATGGGGGCGTCGTGTTCTCGGCAGATGGTGACCGTTCGGATGACATCTTCCTCGTGTCGCGGGAGGACGACGCCGATGGGAATCTGGCGGTAGTTGGAGGCGTCGGTGGCGTAGAGAGCTTTGGAGGCTTGGTCAAAGCGGACTTCCCCGTCGATCTCGTCGCGGAGAGCGGCGGCGAGTTCTTCGGCGTAGGGGACTGTTTCGCGGGAACGGGCGTGGGAACTGGGGAGGATGGTGAAGGCGCTCGGGGCTGACTGGCTCGATGACATGGAAGCCTCATCCTCGAGTGTATCGACTGTGCTGGGCCTTCGGTGGTGGGGTTGACGAAGGAGAAGAGGCGCAACACGGATCAACGCCGGTAAGGGCGGGATCAGAGCGGGTAGGCCGGAGGCGTGTGTGTCAGAGGGTGTTAAGCCAGCCGAGGTGGGCGTTTACGAGGATGGCAGTCTGGTGGGCGAAGGACTGGTAGGCGGGGGATCCTTCAGAGGCTTCCTTCTTGAAGA
>CAXTVJ010000065.1:0-9725 GCA_964247715.1 uncultured Acidobacteriaceae bacterium
GGGGGAGTTGGCCTGGGGTTGGGCGGTGGGTGGTGTGGGTCCAGGTGGTGAGTTCGTCGAAGGCTTCGCCGATCTCCTGTTCCGTGAAGGTGCAGTGTCCGTCGCGGTGGACGTATTGCTGGACGAGGTTGTCGGAGGCTCCGGCGAGGGCGACCTGTTCGGCGTAGATCTGGAGGGTCTGGCCGGGGATGCGGGGGTCGTAGGTGGTGTGGAGGGCGAGCAGGGGGCGGGTGAGGCGGCCGGTGGGGGTGTAGTGGTGGAGGAGGTAGTCGCGGGCGGAGGGGGTGGCGGCGTAGCGGCGGACCTGGTCGTTGAGGAGGTTGTCAGTGGCGGCGGAGGCGGGGTCGGTGCCGGTGTAGAGGAAGTTCCGGTTGTCGAAGGGGTTGCCGCGGGCGCGGTGCTGGAGGTCTCCGAAGACGAAGGTGAAGTAGACCATGTCGGAGGCGAGGTCGTGGTCGGAGTGGAGGCCGGTGAGGTTGCGGAGGGCCAGGGCGGCGGCGGGGCGTGATTTGAGGGCGTCTTCGACGCGGAGGCGGAGGGTGCGGGACTCCTGGAAGTCGGCGGGGACGGGGTCGATGGGGGGGAGGAGGTTGGGGAAGAAGACGTCGAAGGCGGCGCGCCAGGCGAAGCGGCGCTGGAGGGCGAGGTCGGAGGGGCCGACGGAGCCGCAGAGGTCGAGTCCGCCGGCGTAGGGTTTGGGATTGAGCTCGAGGGTGGCGGTGACGAGGAGGCCGCCCATGGAGGCTCCGGCGACGAAGGTTTCGAGGTTGCCGGGCTTTTTGGCCTGCCTGCCGAGGGTGGGGGCGGCGTAGCGGCGGAGGAAGTACTGGCGGAGCTGCTCGGTTTCGGGGAAGGCTTCGGCGATGGCCCAGCCGGGGGTGGAGTAGCCGGACTGGATGACGGCGTAGCCGCGGTCGAAGATGGGGGCGACCTGGTCGGAGAGGAGGGAGCCGGGGCGGTAGGTGTACGGGCCTTCGGAGTAGCCGTGGAAGAAGACGACGAGGGCGTGGTTCCAGGCGGCGGGGATATCGATGCGGTAGGGGACCTGGTCGAGGGTGCCGACTTCGGTGAGGCCCTGAGGGGTGCGGAGGATCTCGGGTTCGGGGTCCTGGGGGGCGGCGTGGCGCTGGGCGGCGGCGGGCGTGGCGAGAGTGAGGGCGAGCGCGAGGGTGGTGAGGAGCGTGCGGGGGCTCGGGCTGGTGCGGGGAGGCATGAGGGCGTGTGTGGGTGATTGTATCCACACACGCGGGTGGGGGAAAGGCGACGAACGGGGGACGGGCCGGGTGAGGTCAGCGGCCGATGCGGCAGGAGACGCCGATGGAGAGGACGGGGTAGAAGCGGAAGGGGGCGAGATCGCTATTGAGCTTGTTGACTTCCGCGGTGATGTTGGAGGCGTTGGAGGGATCGTTGATGGGGCCGCAGCCGGTGGTGTCGCAGCCGGAGCCGCTGAGGGCGAGGGAGACGGTGGGGTAGGAGACGTATTCGAAGCCGATCTCGGTGGGGAAGGACCAGTGGCCGCCGTTGCGGGGGAACATGCTGCCCCAGCCGAGGGTGAAGCGGGGGGCGGTTCGCTTGCCGAAGACGACGCGGGTGTTGCCGGCGATGGGGTCGGCAGGGTCGGAGGTGTAGTCGGTATCGCCGAGGGTGAAGGAGTTGCCGGGAGGGACGTTGAGGGTGGCGGCGACGTGGTTGTCGTTGTGGAGGGCGACGCCGGGAGAGAGATGGAAGGAGGAGTGGCGGAAGGGGAAGACGTCGAGGGAGAGCTGGCCGCTGGTGAAGCTGAGGGTGCCGTCGGCGTTGAGGCCGTCGGTGGAGATGGTGGTGGCGTAGTGGAAGTACTGGGCTCCGGCGCGGAGGGCGAGATGGGAGGCGAGCGGGGTGGCGAGCTCGGCGCCGAGGCCTGCGGTGCCGAGCTGGAAGGCGACGGCGACGGAGTGGAGGGGACGGGCTCCGCCGAGGGGCCCGGCTTCGAAGCTGGGATTGGCCTGGGCGGCGGCGGTGGCTGTCGTGGAGAGGATGGAGGCGGCGGCGATGAGCGGGAGGGCGAGGGCGGTGCGGGAGATGCGGGTGCGGGGAGGTGTCTGCATGAAAGTCCTTCCGGGGATCGTTCAGTCTGGTCCTCGGAGGGGAAGCGGCCGAGGGGGCTCACTGCGACTGTACGATGCGCCGGAGAAGTGACTCCATGGCGAATATGGGGGGTGCGGGATGGGGTTCCAGGGGATGGAAGGGGCGGTGCGGGGGGCGAAAAAAAGCGAGCCGCCAAGGTCTCTGAGGCAGACCGGCGGCTCGCTGTGAGGCTTCCTCGGGGGCTCCAGGAAGCAAACTAGAATTGAAGTTTGAGCGCGAACTGGAGTTCACGCGGGGTGTAGTTGGGGTCGTAGTTCGCTCCGGCATCGCCGAAGTTGGAACTGCCGAGTTGAGCCGCGCTGTTGTTGTTGTTGGGGATGAAGTAGTTCGGCGTGTTGGTGATGTCGAACGCTTCGGCGCGGAACTGAACGTTGACCCGCTCATTGACCGGGAAGTCCTTGAAGAGGGACAGGTCGATGTGGCGGAAGTGGGGTCCGAACTCGGAGTTACGCGCGGCGGTCCCGATGGTGCCGAGGGGCTGGGGCGCGTAGTTGGCGGTGTTGAAGTATTCGCTCAGCTTGTGCGGGTTGCCGTTATGGCCGATCTGATCGGGACGATCTTCTCCGCCGTTGTTGAAGGGGGTTGCGCGGTTGTTGTAGGAGGTGTTGTTTGAGCCGTCACCTGCGAGTACGTCGCCACTGCCGCCGTTGTAGATGGAGATGGGTTTACCGCTCTGCCAGACGGAGATGGTGTTGATTTCCCAACCGTGCAGGGCGAACTTCTTGACGCCGGTAAAGTTTCTGCCGTACTGGAGCTCGTAGTTGAGCGAGAGGGCGAAACGGTTCTGGATATCGTTCTCGGCAACGCCGTAGTCGATCTGGCGGATGCGGGTGGGATCAGCGTTGCCCCAGCCCTGGTCACCTTCTTCAGAGAAGCCGGTGATGTCGGAGAGAGCTTTGGCCCAGGTGTAGTTGGCGTCGAAGGCGAGTCCTTTCACGAAGCGACGCTGGAAGGAGGTCTGGAGCGCGTTGTAGTTGGAGATACCTTCGCTCTGCAGCCAGCCTACGCTGCCGAGGTTGGGCAGCTGCGCCTGGAGTCTGTAGTTGCTCTGGGCGCTTGTGTAGCCTTGCGCGAAGGGATTGAACGGCGCGGGCTGATTGATGTTGTTGATGGTTTCGGGCAGGTGCTGGCCGATGTTGCCGACGTAACCGATGGTGAAGACGTTGGGTCCGACCTGCTGCTCGACCTGCAGGTTGAACTGCTGGATGAGGGCGGAGCGGAAGTGCGGATCCTCGGCGATGAAGGACAGCGAGTTGCTGTTGATGGTCTGCGCTGCCGGCAGCGGCAGGCCGGCGTCGAAGGTGCCGGTTCCATCGTATGTCGGAGAGATCTGGCCGGCGTTCGGTCCGGATTGTACGAAGCAGTTGCTGTTGAAGTTGGACGCTGAATAGTTCAGCTTTTGATAGATTTGCAGCGCTACCGTCGAGTTTCCGCAGACAGGCGAGTAGACGGAGACGAAGGGAGCATTCTTGAGGTCGGCGTTGGAGGTGTAGTTGCCGGGGAAGAAGCTCATGCCGTAGCCGCCGCGGAGGACGGTGGTTGGGGAAAGCGAATAGGAGAACCCTACGCGCGGAGCGAGGTTGGAGTAATCGGTGAAGATGCCTGCGTTGGCGTTGACGCCGTTGGCGCCGGCGACCTGGAGGTCCTGCCCGATGCTGGCGGCGTTCTGGTTGACGGCATCGTTGAAGTCGAAGTTGGAGATGTGGTTATGGGCTTCGGTGAAGGGCGTGAAGATGTCGTAGCGGACACCATAGAGGACGGTGAGCTTCGGGGTCGCCTTCCAAGAGTCAAGGACGAAGCCGCTGGGCTCCCATGAACGATAGTCTGGCGGATCGAGATCGTAGTTACGGCTTTCGGAGGTAAACGCACCGACCAGCGAGGAAGCGAGTTGATTGGTCTGAGTCTGAAGCTGGTTGCCGGCCACAGTGTCGGTTGCGAGCCCGAAGCCGTACTGACCGGCGGCAAAGGCGCTTTGAATATTGCGCGATTGACGGCGGATGAGCTGGGCGCCGAACTTGATGTTGTGGTTGCCGAGATTGTAGCTGACGGTGCCGGAGTACTGGAAGGTGTTGTCGATATCCTGCAGCGGCACGTAGGCACCGTCCCCGACGTCCGAGAACGGACCGAAGGCGATGGGGGTGAGGAAGTTGGAGAAGGTGTTGAAGTTCATGTTGGAACTGAAGCCGACCTTGGTGTCTGCATTGAGTCCGTAGTTGAGCGGCAGCGAAAGATTGTTGATGCGGGTATAGGTCGCGCGGAGATCGAGCAGCAGGCTCTGGTTGAAGATGTGCGTGAAGCCGAAGCCGAACTGCTGGGCTCCGTCCGATGCGGGACCGGCGAAGATATAACGTCCGCCGGAGATCTGGAGACCATCCTGGGTGCCGAGAGCCTGCGGCGTGAAGGTATCGACGTGGTTATAGGTATAGCGTCCGAAGAAGAGGTTGTTGTTGTTGAAGTGATGATCGACGCGGGCGTCGTAGGTGTTGGAGAACTGGGTCTTGCTGGGGCTCACCACGTAGTTGTTGTTGATATTGCCGTTGGTAGGCGCCGGAAAGAGCTTCAGGTAGTTGAGCGCCACAGGATCGATGGGAAGACCCTGTGTGCCGTTTCCCGCGGCTACGAGGGCCTCCGGCGAACCGCCGCCGATGCTGTTGATGTCGTCGTATTCGGCCAGGGTGGGGACGGTGCTGGTGTAGGTGAGGCCGCTGACGTAGCGGAAGCCTTCGTAGTCGGCGAAGAAGAAGGTGCGGTTCTTCCAGATGGGTCCACCGATGGATCCGCCGAACTGGTTCTGGCGGAGTTCGGGCTTGGGCTGGCTGCCGGAGACGAGCACGTTGCGTGCGTCGAAGATGTCGTTGCGGAAGAACTCGTAGGCGGAGCCGTGGAACTGGTTGGTGCCTGATTTGGTGTTGATGGAGACGACGCCTCCGGCGGTGCGTCCTGCTTCCGCCGAGTAGCTGTTGGTCTCGATCGTGATTTCCTGGATGCCTTCGACGTTGGGACGGACGCCGATGGTGCCGATGATGCGCTCGTTATCGTCGGCGCCGTCGATGATGTAGTTGTTGAGGGTGTCGTCCTGTCCGTTGACGGAGAAGGAGGCGGAGACGCGGCGATCATCCGGGCGACCGCCCGAGGTGAGTCCGTTGCCGGGACCTTCATTGGCTCCGGGAACGATCTGGACGAGCTGTACGAAGTTGCGTCCGTTGAGCGGGAGGTCCTGCACGGCTTTGGCGGTGACGGTGGAGCTGACGGTGGCGTTATCGGCCTGAAGCAGCGGCGTAGTGGCCTCGACGGTGACGGTTTCCGAGGTGCCGCCGGTCTGGAGGTGGGCGTCGCTGCGGGCGCGGTCACCGCCTTCGAGCGAGAGATCCGGGGTTTTCTCGGTCTTGAAGCCCGGCGAGGTGACGACGATGGAATAGTGTCCGACCGGCAGGAGGGTAACGACGTAGTTACCGCTGGCGTCGCTGGTGACAGTGCGCTTTTCCTGAGTGCCGGTGTTGGTGATAACGACGGTGGCGTTGGGGATGACGGCGCCGGTGGCGTCGGTGACGGTTCCGACGATGTCGGCGGTGGTGAGCTGCCCGAGCGCGGCGGGGATGGCGCAGGCGAAGAGGCCGACGGCGAGGAGACCGCGCCAGAGTACGGATGCTGCGGTGCACTGGCCAGTGCGGATGTGGATTTGCTTTTCAACAATCATGGTGATGTGCCTTCCGGTGTCTTTTCTTCTGTTGAGGGGAACGTGGACGCACGCGCGGGCTCGGACGGCCTGCTGCCTGCAAGAGTGGAAGTTAAGTTCGCCACGCATCCTATGCAGCGGTCCTGAGGGTTGTACAGGTGTCATCAGGTATGGCACTGCCGGTAAAGAGGGAAAAGGGTGCCAAAACGGGAGGAAGCAAGGAGGTAAAGAGGAGGTAAATAGACTCTTGTCAGGGGTGTCGGCGCGGGGCTATGCTTTGTGGCGTTTGGAAGAAGGGTTTTGACATGCACCCCACGCTGGAGGCCGCACCCCTGTCGGGCACGATGGGCGAAGCAGAACGGGAGAAGGTGCGGGAGCAGCTGCAGCGTCTTCTGGAGACGCACCATTTCCGCAACAGCAAGCGTTATCCGGCGCTGCTGCGGTTCATCGTGGAGGAGACGTTAGAAGGGCGCGGGGAGTTTTTGAAGGAACGGCTGATCGGGGTCCAGGTGTTCGACCGCCCGGCGGATTACGACACGGCGACGGACCCTGTGGTGCGGGTGACGATTGCGGAGATTCGCAAGCGGATCGCGCAGTATTACCACGACGAAGCGCACGACGCGGAGATGCGGATCGAGCTGCTGCCGGGACGATATACGCCTGAGTTCCGGCCGCGGGTGCGGCGGGAGTTCGCGGAGACGATGGAGGGTGGGGAGAGCCGGGTGGCGCATGAGCCGCCGGGGACGGTTGAACCGGCTGCGGTGGTGGAGGCGTCGGCGATTGCAGCAGCGCCTGAGGAGCGTGTCGTCGCGGCCGGGGAACAGGCGGAGCGGGGACGGGCGAGCCGCGGACGGCCGGGATGGGTTGTGATGGGAGTGCCTGTGCTGCTGGTGGCAATCGTTCTTCTGGCAGGGGCAGCGGGGCTGTGGCGCTGGATGCAGGGGAGCGCGGTGGATGCGCTGTGGGCTCCGATGCTGGAGCCGGGGCGGCCGGTGCTGTTCTGCGTGCCGACGAAGGCGGAGCGGGCGCATGGACCGCTGGGGGATCTGGAGGAGAATGTGAATCCGGCGATCAGCTCTCTGATGAAGGCGCCGGGAACGACCTCGCCGGGAACGACGTATCTGGCGCAGGAGACGCTGGGGCAGAATGTGGTGTTTTCGGATATGCAGGCGACGCTGCGGATGGTGGGGGTGCTGGCGGCGCGGCGGCGGGATTACCGGCTGAAGCTGAATGTGGATACGAATCTGGACGATCTGCGGCAGGGGCCGACGGTGCTGGTGGGCGGACTGGACAATCAGTGGACGATGCGGGCGCTGGTTCCGCTGCGGTTCCGGTTTGCGGGGGATGGACAGGACCGGTACTGGGTTGCGGATGCGAAGAATCCGGGTTCGCGGGCGTGGACGCTGGATCTGCGGCAGCAGTCGTCGGCGGTGACGCAGGACTACGCGATTATTGCGCGGCTGCACAATGAGCAGACGGGGCAGGTGGAGCTGATCGTGGCGGGGATCGGGATGAGCGGGACGGCGGCGGCGGGGGAGTATGTGAGCGATCCGGGGAAGCTGGAGGAGCTGCGGGCACGGATCGGGCCGGCGTTGAAGGACAAGGATTTCGAGGTGGTGCTGGGCACGGATGTGGTGAGCGGGATTGCGGGCTCGCCGAAGGTGCTGGCGACGGAGGTCTGGTAGCGGGCGTGTGGTTTGGCGGCGAGGTGAGCGGCGCGCCGGTGTACACTGAGGGAACCCCGCTGCTGCGCGAGGCCGGACTGAGGGCGTTGCGCGGTGGCTGTCTGCAGGAGTCGGGACGTGGCTCAGCCTGGTAGAGCGCACCCTTGGGGTGGGTGAGGTCGCTAGTTCGAATCTAGTCGTCCCGACCAATTCTTTCTGATGTGACTTCGGTCGCGGTAACCCCTCAAACGACGCGGAAACGCGCGTGGTGCTTGTTCTCTGGCGCGGGACGAGTCCGCGTGCGGCAACCTGGCTTGGATTTTTGTGCTTGACCGTTTTCCCCTGCGGAATACACTCCTCGGCTGACTGGAAAAGATTGCTCCCGCAAGTCTGAGATTACGTTCAGTCTGGAGGGTAATGTGCGATTTGTATCTGCAGCGTTGGTCTGCGTGATGCTTGCTCTTACCGGTTGCGCGTCGGGCCCGTCCGGCTCTTCGGGTTTCGGCTCTTCGGGTTCCGGGGCGCAGCTGACGGTGGCAAAACCGGGTGGGCCGTACAGCGGGTTGCCGATGTTGCGGTGACCCTTAGCGGGAGCGGGTCTACCGGGCCGCAGGGGGCAACGCTTGCATACACATGGAACTTCGGGGACAACAGCACTGCAACCGGCGCCTCGCCTGCGCATGTGTATGCCGCGAGCGGCGCGTACACGGTTTCGCTGACAGTAACGGATGCGGCCGGAGCGACCTCAAGTGCGACGACGATGGCGACCATCACGGCACAGGCTCCGGTGGCGAATGCGGGTGGGCCGTACAACGCGGCGCTGGGCAGCGCGGTGACGCTGAACGGGAACGCGTCCAGCGATCCGCAGAACGAGACGCTGACGTATGCGTGGAACTTCGGCGACAACAGCACGGGCACCGGGGTGAGCCCGACGCACACGTACAGCAACGCAGGCGTGGATACGGTTTCGCTGACCGTGACCGACACCAGCGGCCTTTCGTCGATGGCGACGGGGACGGTGAGCGCTCCGAGCGGCAGCGTGTACACGTCGCAGGCGCCGATCGTTGGCGCGCATGTGTATCTGTTTGCGGCCAACTCTCAACCGTGGGGAGGGATTCCCACGGTGCTGCTTTCACTCGCTTTTAAGCGCGAGCGCGACCGGACTTTCGGATTCGATCGGAGGCTACGTGCTGACGGATCCTTACGGCAGATTCTTCTGGGACGGCGACTACAGTTGCACGCCGGGAACGCAGGTGTACGCGTATGCACTGGGGGGCAGCTCTGGCGGCCCGCAGAATGGGTCGATCGGCCTGCTTGCCATTCTGGGAACGTGTCCCAAGTCGGGTAACTTCAATGCGGGGCCGTCGGTCTGGATCAACGAGGTTTCGACGGTCGCGTCAGCGTATGCGTTTGCGGGGTATGCGGTGGATCCGACGCATGTGTTCAGCTCCGACACCACTCTGGGGCAGACGGGCATCGCGAATGCGTTCGCCAATGCGGCCAATCTGGAGACGATCTCGAGCGGCGTGGCGCTGGCGACGACACCGGCGGGCAACGGGACTTCACCACAAGCCGCGGTGAATACGCTGGCGAATGTGCTGGAGGCCTGTGTGTTCTCGGGCGGGCCTGCTTCGACGCCGTGCAGCACGCTGTTCGCGGACGCTCTGGCGGCGGGATCGACGGGCGCGGCTCCGACGGATACGGCGACGGCGGCGATCAACATCGCGCATAACCCGGTGGTGAATGTGGGGGCGCTGTATGGATTGGGAGCGGCGCAGCCTGCTTACCTGCCGTCGCTGGCGGCGCAGCCGAACGACTTTACGCTGGGGATCAACTTCACGGGAATCCTGGTGGAGCATGCCGGCGCTCTCTCGATCGACGGTTCGGGGAACGTGTGGTTGTTCGGCGGCAAGGGCCTGGTCGAACTCTCGAGCCTGGGCGTTCCCGTCTCCAGTTCGGGGTTCCCGATTCAGAGCGCGAACGGGAACATTGCGATCGATTCGGCGGGCAACCTGTGGTTTGCGGGGGCTTCAGGAGACCAGCCCAATATGGGGTTGGTGGAGGAGTACTCGGCGTCCGCCGCGCCCCTCTCCGGCAGTGGCTTCGACCCGGGCCTGAACCAGCCGCAACAGGTGAGTATCGACCGGCTTGGCAACGTGTGGGTCGCCGACAACGGAAGCGTGGCGGCGGTCTCCAATAAGGGGGCTCCGCTGACCCCGACGAGCGGATTCGCGGTCGGCGGCAGCCCCGGCCCGGGG
>CAXTVJ010000066.1:0-9546 GCA_964247715.1 uncultured Acidobacteriaceae bacterium
CATCTTCCTTGGCAAGGAAGCACTCTACCACTGAGCTACTCCCGCTCGTACCTCTATGAATATAACGGCTTGCGGGCTGCGGGTCAACGCGCCAAGCCTATGGAGGCGGACCTGCCCGGGGGCGAAGACTGCACCCTAAAATTCGATGGGCTGCGTGGGGACGAAGGGGACGCGGCGGCTGGCGGCGAGGTCGCGGCGGTGCCGGACGATATGCGGCGTGACAAGCAGCAGGAGCTCCGTATGGTCGGTCTCTTTGAGGGTGTCGGCGGCGGATTGCGAGAAGCCGGGGAGCTCGGCAAGGCCAGGGAGTCCGGCGATGCTGGACTGCTCGGTGGAGGAGAGCTGCGAGAGCATGAGGGCGGAGACGCCGTCCTTGACCGTGATGTCGGAGGAGAAGACCTGGCTGCTGAGGATGGGGATGCTGTTCAGGCTTTCGCCCTCGAGCGACTCGATCTTCAGGTTGATGTTCATATTGACGAGGCCGGAGTTGAGCACGGTGGGCAGCACCTGGAGGGTGATGCCGAGATCTTCATACTGGACCTGAGGAACGGTAAGCGCGGAGGAGTTGCCGAGGTACTGGTTGAGCAGCGTGCTGGCGCTGACGCCGTTAATGGTGACGCCGGCGAGCGCGGAGGAGGTTGCGGACGAGACGCCGCTCGAGTAGGTGGCAGTGGTGATGGGATACTTTTCCCCGACTTTCAGGCTCGCGGGCTGACGATCGCCGACGCGGATGTCCATGTCTTCGAGGACGCGGGTGTCGGACTGGCTGAGCAGCAGGTTGAACGTGGGGGTGGAGCCGACATCGATGCCGGCCAGCGTGAGGCCGCCGCCGATCAGTGCGACGAGGCTGCTGACCTTCGCATCGGTGACGAGCCCGCTGAGCACCAGGTAGAGCGCCTCAAGCAGCGTATCCTGGGCCACGTTGCCGGTGGGCACGTAGCCGCCGGAGGAGATGAGCTGCTGCACGAGCGAGCTGTTCTGCGAGACGATGGACTGAGCTTCGGCGTTGGCGCTGAAGATGCCGACCGAGGTAGGGGTCTGCAGGCCGGTGTTGACGGTCGTCGTCTTCTCGATGTCGAGCAGCTTGACTTCCAGGATCACTTCGGACGCACCCTGGATGAGATCTTCGAGGGTCTCGTTGAGTGCTTTGAGAGTGGCTTCGGTGGCGCGGACGGCGATGGTTCCGCTTCCGGCACCGATGGCGACCTGCTGCACGTCGAAGACGTTCTTGATGATGTTGCTGAGCTCGTTGAGCTGCTCGGTGTTGCTCGCCGGAACATAGATGGCTTCTTCAACGAGCGGCTGGAGTCGGGTGCGGTTCTCGAGCGTGTCGCGTGCGACCAGGAGAGAGTTCGACTCGAGCGGGACGGCGAAGAAGTGAGCCATTTTGAAGAGGACGCCGGAGGCCTGGCCCCAGGTAACGTGGTCCAACTGGAGGTGGATGTTGGCATCGCGCTCGATGGAGGCGTCGAAGGCGACGCGCAGGCCGAACATGCGGGCGAGGTCTTCGGCGACCTGGCGCGAATTTCCCCGGAGATCGACATCCTGAGTGCCGGGTTTGGGCTTCAGCTGGATTGGGCCGGCGAAGTACTGCGAGTGTGCCGCATCCGAAACGATCTCCTCGTGAACCCTTCCCACGGAGCTGTTCTGCTGCGAAGCTGCCGTCGTCCCGGGCGCGAGCAGATAGTCTTCGTGCTGCAGGACCAGGTTGCTGGCGGGGTCGATGGTTCTAGCTTCCGCGATCAGGGCGCCAGCCTGCTGGTCGTCGCCGGTGAGTCTGGCCTTGGCGGCGGATTGGACGATCTCAGAGACGCGATGCTCGCGTGTAAGCGTGAACGCCATCCCGTACTCAGCGTGCGCGGGATCGAGTTTTGCGGCCTCTGCGAAGTGGGCCTGGGCGCCGGCGAAGTCGCGATGCTCAAGCAGGCGGGCACCCTCCAGATAGACCTGCTCCGCATGTGCGGCAACGGCGGGCACCACCTTCTCGTGCAGTTGCGGGTTCTGTAATTGGGGTAGGGCCTGGGCGTGTACCCACTGCGCCGGCAATGCGGCGGCGCACAGGCATGACGCGAGCGCAAGGCGGCGAAGGTGAGGGAGAGCAGAGGGTGTGAGAGGCGCGTGCGGCATCGGGCTTACGGTTGGACGGAGCGCGGGAGCTGAAGATGCGTCATCGCGCAGCGAAGCGAGCGAATGCATGGACCGGCAGTTCAGGAGAACGCGGATGGGGCGGCTCAGCGCATGTTGACGACGTTCGACACCTGCGGAACGATCTGCTGGCGGGGACGTTCGCTCATCGGCGGACGACGCATGCCGTTGCGAATCTGAGTGGTGTCCAAGTCGAGTTCGGCGAGCGTGCGGCTGAGGGTGTTGCGGTGCATGCCAAGCTCGTCGGCGGCTTTGCATTGATTGCCCTTATGGCGGGCGAGCACTTCGAGAATGTAGCGGCGCTTGAACTGCCGGATGGCCTCCGCGTAAGAGACACCGGCGCTGTGCATCTGCGTGACCAAGCCATCCAATTCGCGCTTCAAGGTTGCCTCATCCCCGCAGCTTGATGGGCTGCGCCCTGGAAATGACTTACATGTGTTGCTCAAGCGTATGGGGCCGGAGAAGCTCAGGCGTTTCGTGCAGCAGGATGCGGGCCCCGTTTGCCATCTGCTGCCGGAAATCGTCAGGCACAACGAAGGATACCGCAGACTCCCCTCGAAGGAAATAGGGAGAAAGTTGGGAATTCTGCATCCAGGCTTCTTTCGGGAAAAAGACGGAAAGCGCCATGACGGCGAGGATGGCAAATACGACCCCGCGGAAGAAGCCGATGGCGGCGCCGAGCAGGTTATCGACGATCCCGAGCCCGACCGCGTGGAAGGCTTTGCGGATCACGCCGCCGACGATGGTGAAGGCGGCGATGACGAACCCGGCGATCGCCAGAAAAGCGAGAATCTCGGCGAGGCGAAGGTCGGTGATAAACGCATGAAGCTCCTGGGCGAGCTCGCGAAAGTACCAGGTGGCCGCGACGAATCCGGCCACCAGGCCGCCCAGCGAGAAGAGCACGCGGATGAACCCCTTGCGCCAGGCGAGAAAGGTCGAGATCAGGATGATGGCAAGCAGCAGGAGGTCGAACGCGGTATACGCGCCGGGAGGCGTCGCGATCGGGTGTGGCTGCATGGGCTAAAGCGTCTCACGCCCGGTCAGCAGGTGGAAAGCCTGCATGTACCGCGCTCGGGTCTGGTCGATGACCTCCCCGGGCAGCGCGGGCGCGGGCGCCTGCTTATTCCAGTGGATTGATTCGAGGAAGTCGCGAACGAATTGCTTGTCATAGGACGGGACGGCGCCGCCGGGGAGGTACTGGTCGGCGGGCCAGTACCGCGAAGAGTCCGGGGTGAGCACCTCGTCGGCGAGCACGATGCGTCCTTCCGGGTGCTCCGCATCGCGAACGAGCCCGAACTCAAACTTCGTGTCCGCGAGGATGACCCCTTTGATTGCGGCGAAGTCAGAGGCGCGCCGGTAGAGGTCCAGGGTCAGCTCACGCAGGGAAACGGCTGTGGGTGCGCCAATCGCCTGAACGACCTGGTCGAAGGAGATGTTCTCGTCGTGGCCGCCGGTGTTGATCTTTGCGGCTGGAGTGAAGATCGGCTCGGGCAGCCGGTCGGACTCGCGCAGCCCGGCGGGCAGCGGGATGCCACAGATGCCGCCCGTGGCCTGGTAATCCTTCCAGCCGGAGCCGGAGAGGAAGCCGCGGGCGACGCACTCGACCGGGAACATCTCGGCACGGCGGACGATCATGGTGCGTCCTTCGAGCTGACTGACGAACGGCTGGAGCTGTGCCGGGAACTCGGTCAGGCGCGCGGTCAGCACATGGCTGGGCACGAAGTCACGGAGGAAGTCGAACCAGAACAACGAGATCTGGGTAAGGATGCGCCCCTTGTCCGGGATACCCGACCCAAGAATGTGGTCGAAGGCGGAGATGCGGTCGGTGGCGATGAAGACGAGCGAGGCGGCATCGGCAGGATTGGCGTAGATGTCGCGAACCTTGCCGCGGGCGAGCAGCGGAAGACCGCCGAGATCGGTGGTGAGCAGAGCAGGCATCTTCTGCATCTTAGCCGTTCGGAAAGAGGGCGGGTACCGAATCCGAAGCTCGGAGGTTCCAACTCGGGCCCCGCCCGGGGTAAATGCTGCGAGAGCGGGGAAACGGCATCTGCAGCAGCCTTGTGGCACCGCGCCGCCGTTCGACTCTTCTCCCGCTTGCTCCCCGCATCGGACTCGCAAGGAGAACGGTGCAGAGCTCCATCCTCACCGGGCCGGCTTACCGCTACCATGCCTGCTTGAGGGGAACGTTGGATGAGCAACAACGCAGACAGGCTCGAGCTAACTTACTTGTTCTTATGACGGTTATCAGTTTTCAGCGCAGGGAGGGGGCTTCGCGGGTTTCAAGCTGCGTTGCTTGCACGCAACATGACGACCCGCTGATGTAGCATCAGGGTACGTCGCCAACTGCACCTTTCGCATGACATGCAGGTATACGGCCGTGTCAGTTCATTCCGTTTGTCTCATCCGCAGAGTACCAGGACTCGTTATGGAAGGAATTGGCGGTAAGCTCCGCGCATACAGGCTCGCGTGGAAGCTTACCTTGAGAGAAGTGGAGCAGCGCAGCGTGCGCCTCGCGCAGCAGTGGGGAAATCCTGCTTATCGCATCTCCGCAAGCTGGCTGGATCGGGTGGAACGCGAGAACCGCGGGCTTTCCGCGACGAAGCTGATCGTGCTGGCCAACATCTACAGCCTTGACCCCGAGCAGATGCTTGGCCTTTGTCCGCAGATGGGGGGCACCTCGGTGCTCACCGAAGATGTCTCGATTCCAAACGCCACGCTGCTGGCCGCGGGTCCGCTGGACGAGTATGCGCGGACTTGGCTGCCCGATACGCTGGTGACGGAGCTGCCTCCGGAGACGACAAATCTGCTCACCGCCGAGCCGGGGCTGCTGCCGGGTCCGTATCGCCGCGGGATTATCGGGCGGCAGGATCGCACGCTGGAGCCGATGATCCCCGCTGGCTCGATCGTGCTGATCGACACACGGAAGCGCTCGATCGCAGGGCGCCGGGAGTGGAACCACGAATTCGACCGGCCGATTTACTTTCTGCTCACCCGGCAGGGCTATGTCTCTGGATTTTGCGAGCTGGATCGGGAGACGGACTGGCTGACGGTGATTCCGCACGCGCTCTCGTTTGAAGTGAACCGGCGCTGGCGGTTCAAGCGGGAGATCGAAGTAATCGGGACCGTGGTGGCGGTGATGGTTCGGCGTACTGTGTAGACGCTACAAGACCTGCTGCAGCCTCTCGAACTCCGGCAGCTGCACTCCTTCATAGAGGACAAGAAGGCTGCGGGTCATGAGATAGTAGGTCGCGACCGCGCGCTGAGCATAGAGGGGAAACTGCTCGGTAAGATGGCCGGTGCGCGCGGCGCCACGCAGCCGGCCGATATGCCACTTGATCTCGCGTGCGTTGAGGCGGAGCTCTTCGGCGAGCTGGAGGGCTTCGGGATACCAGTGCTGGACGTAGGCGGCCAGATCGATCAGTACATCGCAGTTCTGCTCGATCGCGGCGAGTCCCTGCATGCCGTCCAGCAGCTTGAAGATGGCGTCGGGATCGAGTGGCGGGGCAGCCTGCTCCTCTTCCAGAAGGTCGAGCGCGATCCGCGCTACGTTGACCCGGTCGAGCGGCTGGAGACGTGCGAGCAGCAGGCCCCAGGCCCTCCTGGAAGCCTGGCGGGCCCGGGCGAGATAAAAGATCGCCGTTCCGGTCAGGAAGGTGAAAAGCAGGAGGACAGCGAGGACAAACGGCAGTTGCATCATGAAGCGCTTCCCGTTGTGCGGAGGTCCCGCAGGAGCAATGCGGCTCGCGCGCGCAGGGCAAGCAGGTCATGATGGAGCTGCGCGGGGAGCTTTCGCGGCTGCGGCTCTCCGCGCGCCAGGGTGATGATCCAATAGCAGAGGCAGAGCAGATAAAACTCGATCTTCAGGTGGGAGACCATCGTCGCCCCAGCCCCGTTTCCGCTTGTGCCAAACCAGGTGAGTGCTGCGTCCGAGAGGATGCCAAACAGAGCGAACGTGCCGAAGCCCTGGGCGATGCGGGACACGTGAGTGCGCCAGGGTAAGCCCAGAGTGACGGAAAGAGCCGTCATGGCGACGAAGATCTCACTGAGCAGAACGGAGGCGAAGAAGTCTCCGCGCACGACAAGAGCCGACCGCAAAGTGCTGGTTGCGGGGTTCGCAAGCCAGGTGAGGCCGGCATCGATGACAAGACCAACGCCGAGCAGTGCGGCAAAGCCGCGACGGACGTCGGGAGCCCAGAAACCGAGCGGCCGAAAGACATGGGTCGCGAGTTCCCAGGCGATGGCGAACTGAAGGGCGACATCGACGAGTGCGGCCGTCCAGTAAGCGTAGAAGTAATGCGTAACCGAGCCGCGGCGCAGGACGAAGAAGAGGACCGCGCTGCGCAGTACATCGAAGGCGATCAGGGAGGTGAAGACAGGAAAGCGGGCTGCGCGGTGACGACCGAAGAGTACGGCGAGGAGAACGCAATGCAGGATCAGAGCAAGCGCCCAGAGGAGCCGATCGAGACTGGAAAGGTGCACCTCGCTTCTCCTCCGGGCGAAACGGCTCTGAATCCGGTTGCAATCAGTTTAGATCATCTGCAGCAGGGTGAGCGCCACAACGGCCAGATTGAGCGGACCTCCAGATACCGCGAGAGGAGGCTGGGGGTCGCCGCCGGTAACGACGTTGACCGGAGGCGGGGTGCTCTGGGCACGCAGACTGGAGCCGGCCAGGGGAAGCATGGAGAGGGCGAGAGCGAAGACGGATCTGGAAGTGAAAGATTGCAGCACGGGTAAGTCTCCTGAGCGCGAGTTGCGCTGCGCGGAGACTAAGTAAGTACTGAACTTAGTAAGCAGTTATTCAGAATAAGTCGCTGATACGTCATTTCGACTTACCGGCGATTGCTTAACTCCATGGAATGAACAGGTGACTAGAGTGGTACCAGATATCCACACTGGTGCCGGGCTTGTGAATACGCAACGACAGACTCACAGATTGTCCCAATCTGGGAATACTGTGTCTCCGTTCAGAGATATTTGCTGAGAGTCTTCCGAGTTATGCCGGGCTGCCGTGCAGTCGTCATCAGGAAGCTGCTCGGATGGGAAGCGTTCCAGGCGCTCAGGTGCGAACTCCGGAGGTGGTTCGGTGCGGTCATTCCTTCGCGTGCGCAAAAGAGCAACCGAGGCTCAGTGCGAGGGGGGGGAAGTGCTGCTTGAAAGGAGGGAACTGCCACGCTGTCAGGCGGGGTGAATGGGACCGCCGGCACTGGTGCGGGGGATGGCGTAGGTGAGAGGGGCGTGGTCCGGGCTGGGGTGGCGGACCTTGGAGATGCGGCCGGTGGCGCGCATGCGGTGGTCGGCTTCGAGCCAGTCGGGGAGGGTGGCGTCGAGCTGTTCCCAGTGGGCGACGGAGGCCTCGTCGCACCAGTGCATGAGGTGGGGCATGGGGGTTTGTGATCGCCTGTGGTCATGTATTGGCGCATGCTTTCCTGCGAGTCCCACGCGGTCATGGTCCAGAAGGTCCACTTGCGGTCGGCCAGGAGCGCGCCTCCAAGGAAGCCGGCGGAGCGCTGGACCTGGCGGTTGGCGCGGAAGGTAAGAATGGCGAAGAGGGGAGCGAAGCGGAAGGAGCGGAGGCGGAGGCGGGTGAGGCTGACGAAGGGCATGATGGTGGGCCTGCACCGACGGTAGCATGCGTCTTCGGTCGGTGACGGGTGGGGGTCTGGGCGGTGAGCCGCCTCGGTGCCGTCGCTTGCCAGATGGTGAGCGAATCAGTAGCTTCGGAAGGCAACCTCCAGCAGCGTTTTCTTTGAGGGCGAACTGACCCGGTTCAGCCTGGACTTATTGTGCGGAGGGGCAGAACCGCCTGGGAGACGTTCTCAATGGACACAGCGTCAGCGGCTACTTCGACGAATGCGATCGCGCCCGCTAAGGGCCACTATGTGATTCTGGACGGGCTGCGCGGAGTGGCCTCAGTCACCGTGGTGTGCTTCCACCTGTTTGAGGCGTGGAATGGAGATGATCCACAGAAGCAGATCATCAACCATGGATATCTTGCGGTTGATTTCTTCTTCCTGCTCTCCGGGTTCGTGATTGCGTACGCGTATGACGACCGCTGGGGGAGGATGACGACCTGGGGATTCTTTAAGCGGCGGCTGATCCGGCTGCAGCCCATGGTGGTAATGGGCAGCCTGGTCGGGGCGGCGCTGTTTTACTTTCAGAAGGGACATACGTTTCCACTGATTGCATCGACGCCGGTGTGGAAGATGCTGCTGGTGATGGTGGTGGGGGCGACGCTGCTGCCGCTGCCGGAGCAGTTCGACATACGCGGGTGGAACGAGATGCATCCGCTGAACGGGCCGGCGTGGTCGCTGTTCTTCGAGTATGTTGCGAACATCCTCTATGCGCTGGGGATCCGCAGGCTGCCGGTGCGGTGGTTGGGTGTTCTGGTGGTGGGGGCGGCGGGGTTTCTGGTGCAGTATGCGGTGTTTGGGGGGCGGGGGGATTTGATCGGCGGGTGGGCGCTGGACGCGAAGGAGCTGCATGTGGGGTTTGCGCGGGTGCTGTTCCCGTTCTTCGGGGGCATGCTGCTGATGCGGCTGGGATGGCGGGTGCAGGTGCGGCATGCTTTCGCGGTGTGCAGCGCGATGCTGCTGATCGGGCTGGCGCTGCCGCGGTTTGGCGGGGCGGCGCACCACTGGGTGAACGGGCTGTATGAGGCCGGGTGCGTGATCGTTTTGTTTCCGCTGATTGTGGCGATTGGGGCGGGGGAGAAGCGGGTGGACGGGGGTTCGATCCGGCTGGCCCGGTTCTTCGGGGACCTGTCGTACCCGCTGTACATCACGCATTACCCGCTGATCTATCTGTATACGGCGTGGGTGAAGGAGAGGAATCCTGCGCCGCTGGCGGGCGTCTTCTGGGGGGCTGCGGTGCTGGTGACGGCGGTGTCGTTCGCGTATGGCAGCTTGAAGCTGTATGACGAGCCGGTTCGGCGGTGGCTGAGCGGGCGGTTTTTGCGGCGGGTTTGAGGGTTCAGGCCCTCTGGGGTACTTTTGGTGCCAAAGTCTTCAATCGGTGAGACTTAGGTTTGGACTTGGTATGGTGTTGCACCGAGAGTTGTGCAGGGGTTCCGGCTGTTTCGGGTGTCGTGGCGGGACTTAACCGCAGATTCCTCCGCTGCGCTGCGGAATGACAACAAAGAAGTGAACGACAGCGGCGGGACGAAGACAGAGGCTTGGGTCAGGCGGGGTGGATGGGGCCGCCGCGGGTGGTGCGGGGAGTGGCGTAGGTGAGGGTGGCGTGATGGGGGCTGGGGTGAAGGACTTTGGAGAGGCGGCCGGTGGCGCGCATGCGGCGGTCGGCTTCGGGCCATGTGGGGAGGGTGGCGTCGGGCTGGTCCCAGTGGGCGACGGAGGCTTCGTCGCACCAGTGCATGAGGTGGGGCATGGCGGTTTTGTGGTCGCC
>CAXTVJ010000067.1:0-9357 GCA_964247715.1 uncultured Acidobacteriaceae bacterium
CTCTCAAGGCGAAGAGTCCGGGTTCGAGCCCCGGTAACGCTACCAAATTCCTGCTGCAGAACTCACGCCCTCGGGTCACAGAGCCAGCACAATTTTGCCGAAGTGGCTTCCGCTCTGCAGGTACTCGAAGGCCGCGCGGGCCTCGGCGAGCGGGAAGACCTTGTCGATGACGGGCTCGATGCGGTTCGCGGTGAAAGCGGCGTTGAGGCCGGCGAACATGCTTCGGCTGCCTACGTAGACGCCGTTCAGGACGATCGATTTGCGCAGGACGGCGAGGACGTCCACCCCTTTGCCGGGTTCTGAGAGGACGCCGATCAGATGCACGTGGCCAGCCTGCCGAACCGCATTCAGCGAACGCGCCAGGGTGCCGGATCCGCCGACTTCGACGACGTGATCTACGCCACGCTTACCGGTAAGTTTGAGGACCTCGGCGTCCCACTCGGGTGTGGTGCGGTAGTTGATGGTGTGGTCCGCGCCCAGAGCCCGTGCGCGCTCCAGCTTCTCGTCGGATGAGCTGGTGAGGATCACCGTGGCTCCATGCGCCCTGGCGATCTGCAGCGCGAAGATGGAGACGCCGCCGGTGCCGAGGATGAGGACGGTCTGGCCGGCGTGCAGTTTGCCTTTTTCGACGAGCCCGTTCCAGGCGGTGACGGCGGCGCAGGGAAGCGTGGCGGCCTGCTCGAAGGAGAGATGCTCGGGAATCTTGATCAACCCGGATTCGGGCAGAATGCGGGCGGTCGCAAAGACGCCGTCGATGGATCCGCCAAGCGCCGACCGGCCGACGGTCTGGTCGATTTCGCCGGACTGCCAGCTCTGGAAGAAGAGGCTGGCGACGCGATCGCCGGGGGCGAGAGTGGAGACCGCGTGGCCCACCGAAACCACCTCACCGGCGGCGTCGGAGCCGAGGATGCGCGGCAGTTCCATCCTGGGGTTATAGTGGCCGAGCGCCACCATGAGATCGCGGTAGTTGAGGGAAGCTGCGTGAAACCGCACCAGAACCTCGTTGCCGGCCGGGGCAGCGAGATCGGCCTGCTCGAGGTGGAGGTGGTCCAGCCCGAAGGCATCGCGGAGACGAAGAACGGACGCAGGAGACATGGAGCTTCTGATGCGGAGGCGAGGACAGGCGAGGCTTGCCTGCGGAAGCCGACTGCGGGTTTGCGCATTGGCAGAACGGCGGCATTCTGATTGTATGGAGGCGGTACAATCATTCGACCGCTCCCACTCTGTTCGTTTGGACGGAATGAGCCATGAGGAAGAACCTATGATCAGTGCAAACCCGCACGCTGACTCGACCAGCGTGGCTCGCGGCGGCCGGTACCTGCTTCCGATGGTGTTGATGGTCGCGCTTTACTTCAGCATTGGCTTCATCACGGCGCTGAACGACATTCTGATCCCGCACTTCAAGGATCTGTTCCATCTGACCAACTTTCTGGCGCTGCTGGTGCAGTTTTGTTTTTTCGGCGCTTACTTTGTGATGTCGCTGCCCTCGGGCTGGATCGTCGGGCGGATCGGGTATAAGGCGGGGATTATTGCCGCGCTGCTGATGATGACGCTGGGATTGCTGGTGTTTCTGCCGGCGTCGATGATGATCTCGTACCCGGTTTTTCTGTTTGCGCTGTTCATCGTGGGAAGCGGGCTGGCGCTGCTGCAGGTTGCGATCAATCCGTATGTGGGGGCGCTGGGGAAACCGGAGATGGCGGCTTCGCGGATTACGATCTGCGGCTTCTTCAACTCGCTGGCGACGACCGTGGCTCCGCGGGTCGGGGCTGCTCTGATCTTTATCGCGGCGGGTGCGACCACGGCGCAGCTGGCGCATTCGGTGCGCGCTCCTTATGTTGGTCTTGCTGCGTTTGCGTTCGTGCTGGCGCTGATAACGGCAGTCGTCAAACTGCCGAAGCTGCTGGAGACGGGCAGCGTGCCCGGAATGGCGACGGACCGGGGGAGTGCGTGGCAGTTCCGGCATCTGCGGCTTGGGGCCGCAGCGATCTTCACCTATGTAGGCGCGGAGGTTGCGATCGGGAGCATCATGATCGCGTTTCTGGGGCAGCCCGCGATGGGCGGGCTCTCGCACCGGGATGCTGCCTGGTTTGTTTCGGCGTATTGGTTCAGCGCGATGACGGGACGTTTTATCGGGTCGTTCGCGCTGGTGGTGATCCGCGCGGAGAAGGCACTGGCGGCGGTGGCGGTCGCGGGTGTGGCGCTGGTGGCGGTAACCATCTTCGGCCATGGCCCGGTGGCGATCTGGGCGATCGTGCTTTGCGGCCTGTGTAACTCGATTATGTGGCCGTGCATCTTCCCGCTTGGCCTGAAGGGTCTGGGTCCGATGACGAGTCAGGGGTCCGGCATTCTGGTGATGATGGTGGTTGGCGGGGCGATCGTTCCCGAGGTGCAGGGGTATCTGGCCGACAGGTTTGGGTATCAACACAGCTTTCTGGCCGTGCTGCTTTGCTACGCGTACCTGATCTACTTTGCGGTGAGCGGGTATAAGGTGCGGCAGCCGCGGTTTGCGCCGGTGCCGGACTTTGTCGCGCCGATCGAGACTGTTTAGCCTGGCCGCAGCGGGCCGGGCTTGGAGTTCAGGCGGAGGGACGTCCTTGGAACAAGCTGCCGGTGCGGGTGCCGGCCTGGTTGAAGATGTTGAAGTCGGCCGGCCGGCCGGGCTCGGCAGTGGCGAGATGCGGAAGATTGAGCATGGCGGCGGGATTGCGGGAGGCGAGATGGACCGCGACCGCAAGTGAGCTTCCGGTAAATGCCTGGAGGTTGTGCACGGCCTGGTCCATGGTGAGGACGCTGCCGGCGAGGGTGTTGCCGGAGAGGCAGACGCCTCGGCGCACCTCGACGGGGAAGTCGCCGAGCATGTAGGTGCCGTCGGGCATGCCGGTGGCGGACATGCCGTCGGTGACGAGGATGGCCTTGTGCTCGCCTTTGAGCTTGAGCCAGAGGCGGATGATGGCGGGATCGACGTGGACGCCGTCGCAGATGGCTTCGGCGTAGACGTCGTCGCGGTCGAGGATGGTGCCGACGATGCCGGGCTCGCGATGATCGAGCGGGCGCATGGCGTTGAAGAGATGCGTGGAGCTGGAGGCACCGGCGGCGAGAGCGGCGAGGGTCTGGGCGGCGGTGGCGTTGCTGTGTCCCATGGTGACGCGGACGCCGGTACGGGTGGCGTGCTCGATGAGCTCGAGCGCGTTGGGGAGCTCGGGCGCGAGGGTCATGAGACGGATATGGCCGCGCGCGGCCTGCTGAAAGCGGTCAAAGAGTGCGACGCTCGGCTCGAGGATGCAGCCTGCGGGATGGACGCCGCGCTTGATGTGCGAGACGAACGGGCCCTCGAGATGGATGCCGACGGGAATGGCCTGCGGCTCATCACGGGAGGGTTGGGTTCCGATGGCGTCGGCGAGGGTTTCGAGAGCGCGCAGGGTTAGATCGAGCGGGCTGGTGACGGTGGTGGGAAGGTAGTGTCCAACGCCGTGGCGGGCGAGGAAGCGGCCGACTTCTTCGATCTCGCGGGGCGTGGCGGCCATGAAGTCATGAGTGCAGGCTCCGTGGACGTGAATGTCGAGGAAGGGTGCGGTGAGGGTGTCGGAGGAGGAGTTGGGGTCGCCCGAAGTGATGGTGCGGATGTGCCCGTCGTCCACGACGATGACCGGATAGTCGATCTCGCCGGAGGAGGTGAGGAGTCTGCGGGCTGTGAGGGTGTGGGTCATGGGGAGGGACGGTCAGGCGAGGAGGACTTCGATGCCGCGCTCGACGAGTTGCTGATGGACGGGCTCGGGGAGTTCGTTGTCGGTGACGAGCATGTGGATGGCGGAGATGGGACAGATGAGCGCCGGGCTGACGTGGCCGATCTTCTTTGAATCCACGGCGACGATGACGCGCTTCGCGTTGCGGATCATGGCTTGCGAGACGGCCGCCTCCTCCGACTCGAGCGTGGTGATGCCGCGTTCGAGATCGAAGCCGGTTGCCCCGATGAAGGCTTTATCGAGATACACATCGCGCAGGAAGTTGAGGGCGGGCTGGCCGGCGAGCGCGAAGGTCCAGGCCCAGGCGAGCGTGCCGCCGGTGAGCATGGTTTTGATGGCGGGCTGATTGCAAAGCTCCATACCGATGTTGATTGCGTTGGTGATGACCGAGATGCCCTTGCGGTGTCTCAGCGAGCGGCCGATCTGGGTCATGGTGGTGCCCGCAGTCAGACCGATGGTCTCGCGCTCTCCGATGAGCTGGGCGGCGGCGAGGCCGATCTGGCGTTTTGCGTCGGCAGAGCGAAGCTCGCGCGCCTGAAAGGAGGTATCGTGGCGAAACGGCTCGTAGAGCAGCGGCTCGACGAGGGTTGCGCCGCCGTGCGTGCGCAGGATCAGCCCGCGCTTTTCGAGCCGGGCGAGGTCGCGCCGGATGCTGGGCGCGGAGGTGCCGACCCGGTCCACGAGCTCCTGCACGGAGATATCCCCGGCGCGGAGCACGGCTCTCATGATGCGGTCAGCCCGGACATCAATTTTCGTGGACATGGCGTGAGCCAGTGTAACGTACCGGTGCAACGATTCACGCAAATCTGGGTTGCAGTCGGCAAAAACGTGCTCTAATCTGATCTTATGAGTTCCAAACGATCACTTTTCGATAGTGGGGTGTGTCTGTGAGCGACAGCGCCGCTCCCTTTGCGCACTGGATGCGCCGTGAGATCCACGAGCAGCCGGACGCGCTTGCCGCTACGTTCAGTCATTACGTGGAAGACAGCGTATTCCGGCAGGAGACCTGCGCGTCCGCGCTCGCGTGGCTTGAGCGGATCGAAACCCGGATCGTGATTGCCGCCAGCGGCTCCAGCCGGCATGCGGGTCTGGTTGCGCAACTCGTCATCAAGGACCTGAGCGGCATTCCGGTGGACGTGGAGTATGCGAGCGAATACAGCTATCAGTCGGACGAGTCCATCGATCCCGCTGCCGTGATGGTGATCTCGCAATCGGGTGAGACCGCGGATACGCTGGCCGCGTTGCGAAAGGCGATCGCCGCCGGGCTGGAGACACTGGCGCTTACCAATGTGGTGAATTCCACGATGGATCGGGAGGCGCTGGTCAGCTTTCCCACCTGCGCGGGCCGGGAGCGTGCGATTCCCGCCACCAAGAGCTTTACCGCGCAGCTCTTGAATCTTTATCTGTTGGCGCTGATGAGCGCGTCGGTTCGCGGCACGATGGAGGACTCCGAGCGGAAGACCCGCCTGGGGGAGATTGCCGCCATGCCGGCGCGGATCGGCGCGCAGCTCAAGCTTTGGGAAGAAGCGGTCGAGCTTGTCGTCGAGCTGACGCGTTCGTCCGGCAGCTTCATCTTTCTGGGGCGCGGCATTCATTATGCGATTGCACTTGAAGGCGCACTCAAGTTGAAGGAGTCCGCGTATGTCCACGCAGAGGGGTATCCCAGCGGGGAGCTGAAGCATGGGCCGAACGCGCTGGTGGCCGAGGGAACGCCGCTGATCATGATTGCGACGGTCTACCGTGCGGATCCGGATTCGCAGCAGCGATATGAGAAGGTGATTCGGCTGATGCGGGACATGCGCGCCCAGGGCGCGACGATCATCGCTCTCGCCAATGCTGGGGATGCGACGGTCGCGGAGCTGGCCACGCATGTCGTCTTTGTCGAAGAGGATCGTGAGGTTCTGATGGCAATCAGCGAGGTCATCGTGCTGCAGATGTTCTCGTATTGGGTAGCGGTCGGGCATGGGGTGGACGTGGATCACCCGCGCAATTTGACCAAGGCTGTGCTGGCGGAATAGTGGTTCGGCCGGCAGCTTGACGACAGGGAGCGAGGTCAGGGTTTTGGCAGGACGGGTTCAATGTGACGACTTCTCTCCCCGTGGGGTGTGACCGTTGCATCTGAGCCCGGACAGGGCTTGATCCGGCGCAGACGCCATGTCGCACGCGCGACGCTCTGTGGAGAGTGCCCGCGATGCATGGATTATCGGAGACGGATCTGCTGCTCTGTCTGGTGGCGTTTTGTCTGTTGCTGCTGAGTACGCGAGCGATGGCCGAAGTGGCGCGGCGGCTGGGACAGCCGGAGGTACTGGGCGAGTTGCTGGGCGGGTTTCTGCTGGGTCCGTCGGTGCTGGGCGGCTTGTTTCCGCACGCGTTTCAGCAGCTGTTCGGACGTCCGGGCGTGGGGCACGGGATGTCGCTGCTCTCGTGGATCGGCGCGATCCTGCTGTTGCTGATCGCGGGGATCGAGGCCGACCTGGTGATTTTGCGCGAGAAGGCGCTGCCGGGGCTGCTTTCGGCGGGTGCGGCGATCGGGTCTTCGCTGGTGTTCACTTATCTGGTCGCGAGCCGGTTTATGGGTCGCAGCGGGCAGAGCAGCCTGTTTCTGGGGCTGGTCTACTCGGTGACCGCGGTGAGCGTGGTGGCGAAGCTGCTGATCGAACGCGGGCTGCTGCGGCGAGGATACGCGCAGGTGATGCTGGCGGCGGGGATCGCGAGCGAGGTGGTGGTGTGGCCGATGATCTCGGTGCTCTCGGCCTACCACGACGGGGGAAACGCGCTGATCGCCGGGCTGCGATCGGCGGCGCTGGCGATCGGATTCTTTGTGATCATGCTGACGCTGGGGAGACGGCTGACATTCTGGGCGATGCGGCGCGTGGCCGGCAATGTGGGGATCGCGAACGGGGAGCTGTCTCTGATCCTGCTCCTGGTGAGCGTGTCGGCGATCATTACGGCGGCGGCCGGGCTGCATCCGCTGCTGGGCGCGTTTGTCTTTGGGGTGCTGCTGAGCCGGGCTCCGCGGGCGACACTCGCGTTAAAGGAGCGGATTCAGGGGCTGACGGTTTCGTTCTTTGCCCCGATCTTCTTCGGGCTTGCGGGGATGCGGGTGAACCTGTTCGATCTGCACGGGATGCGATCGATCGTGAATATTCTCATCCTGCTGCTGGTGGTGGGTGCGCTGAAGATCGCATTCAGCTTCGCGGCGGCGCGGCTGGGACGGATGACGTTGTGGGAGTCGGCGACGATCGGGCTGGGGCTGAACCTGAAGGGCGGGTCGGACGTGGTGGTGGCGATCGTGGGGACGGAGCTTGGGCTGCTGTCGAACGATCTGTACACGATGTATGCGGTGGTGGCAATTCTGACCGTGCTGCTGACGCCGCCGCTGCTGGCGCGCCTGACCGAGAAGGCGCTGCCGAACGCGGAAGAGGTGGAGCGGCTGAACCACGAGGAGGCGCGGCGGCGGGCCTACTTCGCGGATATGGAACGGGTGCTGGTGCCGGAGATTCCGGAGCTCTACCCGGAGCTGGTGGCGGGAGTGGTGGAACTGATTGCGCACACGAAGAACGAGGAGCGGGAGATCTTCGATATCACGGAGCTGGCACTGCTGGCGGCGGACGTCGAGGACGGGCCGGCTCCGGAGACGCCGGAGATGCGCAAGCTTTCGGCGGGGCTGGAACGTGCGACCGCGCACGAGCATGTCGGGCTGGAACGCAGTGTGAGCGCGAAGGCGCCGCTCGAGGCGGTGCTGGAAGCGGCACTGTCGCAGCAGATCATCGTGGCGGGAGCTCCGGGATTGGTGAGTGCAGCGACAGGGCTGAGCTTCGGCCTGCTGCAGGACCAGCTGATCCTGCGTGCCTCGTGCGATGTGCTGCTCTCGGTGCATGAGGAGGCGGCGCTCCGGCCGAGAAGGATTTTGGTGCCGGTGAATGGGCTGGAGCACTCACTCGCGGCAGCGGATGTGGCAGCTTACATTGCGAAGACGTGCGATGCGGAGCTGGTGCTGCTGAATGTGGCTTCGCCGCCGCTGGACAATCTTTTCTGGAAGGAAGGCGGCCAGCGCGATGTGCTGCAGCGTGGCTACTCGATTGTGCGGGAGGCCCAGTTCCGGGTGGCGCGGCTGGGGGTCTGGTCGTCGACGCGGGTGATGATCCATGCGCAGCCCGGCCAGGCGATTCTGCAGGAGCTGAGCAAGCGGCGGTACGAGATGGTGATGCTCGGCGGGACGGGACGGGCGAATGCGACCGAGCTGGCGCTGGGGACGACGATCGAACAGGTGCTGCGCGGGACGAAGATGCCGCGCCTGCTGCTGGTGTCGCGCGGTCCGGAGAACGGGTAATTGACCGCAAGAACAATGGCAGGTTCCCTTGAGACTGAGCAGCGCGGCCGTGCGAGGGTTCTGGACGCTTCTTGTGTTTGCCGTCTTCGATAAAGGACAGCCCGTCCTGCGTAATGGCTCGCAGGACGGGCCGGAAGTGGAAGCAGGTTAGAAGGACTGTTTGGCGTGGTCGAGCAGGTCTTTGCCCCTGGCGACGACGCCTGCGGCGGTGCCCATGGCCTGTTCCTTCTGGCCGAACGTGTCCGGGCGGCCGAAGCCGAGGTTGGGTTCTCCGGCGCCGTTGATGGGCTTGGCGAGGAAGGTGGAGAACTGGCCATGACCGTCGGGCGCGGTGCCGGAGGTCCAGGGCTGGCCTTCCTGATTGCCGACGCCGTCGAGGGTGGTGATGAAGAAGTTGTAGGCGTAGTCGCCGTTTTCCTTCGATTGCGGGAAGGAGTTGGGCATGGGCAGAGCCGAGGGACCGAAGTCCTCGAGGACCGCGAGCCACTGCTGCTGGTGCATGGTGTCGCGTGCGATGTTGAAGGAGAGCATGTCCTTCATGCCCGGGTCGTCGGTGGCATGGTAGAGGCGGGTGGCGAGAACGCGTCCGGTGGATTCGGCGGCGACGTTGCAGTACATGTCGGCGGCGATGTTGCCGGAGGCGTAGATGTGGGACATGTCGAAGGGGACGCCATTGGAGTTGCCGGGGTAGGCGCTGAGGCCGGTTGAGAGAATGTGGCGCATATCCATGCCGTTGAGGACGGAGCCGGCGATGGGGTCGGCGGAGATCTCTTCCTGGAGCGAGACGGGCGCTTTCTCGAGGTTGAGGGCGACGGCGGTGGCGAGCATCTCGATGTGCGAGATCTCCTCGGTGGCGGTGTTGAGGAGCATGTCGCGATAT
Organism: uncultured Acidobacteriaceae bacterium; assembly: GCA_964247715.1. GTDB lineage: Bacteria > Acidobacteriota > Terriglobia > Terriglobales > Acidobacteriaceae > Edaphobacter. The sequence continues at coordinate 8,957 of CAXTVJ010000067.1, forward strand.
TTGGCCGGGCCGCGCGCGCCCCACGCCTGGAAGAAATACTGCATGCAGACGCGGATTTCGCCTTCGACGCCGCCGATGGCCTGCTGGAGCATGCGGGCGAAGATCGGGCTGGGCTTGGTCACGGTGACGGGGTACTGAAGCTTCTTGTCGGTGTAGTACATGGAATCCTCCTGAGATGTTGCCGGCACGGCGGAGAGGCGTGCGTTCGTATCTATTCTCCAACTGCACCTGACGGGGGATGAGAGGTGCGAACGAGCCGGGACGTTGTGTTTGCGGGCGGCTGGCCGAATACGCGAGGCGTCGGCGATATACTTGCAGTGTGAGCAAGACCTTTTACATCGAGACCTTTGGCTGCCAGATGAACGCGCACGACTCCGAGAAGGTGGTCGGGACGCTGGAGC
>CAXTVJ010000068.1:0-8754 GCA_964247715.1 uncultured Acidobacteriaceae bacterium
GCCTCGATCTCGCTGAAATAATCCTTGATCTCGCCCTGCGTCCGAATCCACTCCACATACTTCCCGATTCCCTCTTCGATCGTCGTCCGCGGCTCATATCCAATCGTCCGCGCCCGCGAGATATCCGAGATCAGCGACCGAATCTCCCCAGGCCGAAACTCCCCGCGTGCCAGCGGCTCCAGCTTCACCCCAAGCTGCTCCGCGATGATCAACGCCAGATCGCGCACGCTCGTCGCCCGTCCGCTCCCGACGTTCACCGGCAGTCCGTTCACCGCATCGCTCTCCGCAGCCAGCAGATTCGCCCGCGCAATATCCTCCACAAAGCACAGATCCCGCGTCTGCCCGCCATCCTCATACAGCACCGGAGGACGACCGTTCAGCAGCCGCGTGCAGAAGATCGCAATCACGCCCGTATATGGGTTGTAGAGCGACTGCCGCGGCCCATATGTGCACGAGTAGCGCAGCGCCACCGTCGGAATCCCCGTCTGCTTACCCCACAGCAGCACCAGCTTCTCCTGGTCCACCTTGGTCAGCGCATACACCGTCTCGCCACCGCCCGGCGTATCCTCCGGCGTAGCGATCGAGACCGTCGCCTTCCCGCAAACCGGGCAATGCACGGCAAAGTCGCCGGCCCGCAGCTGCTCCACCGGCCGCAGCAGCGGAACCACATGCCCATGCTCGGGACACTGCGCCGCACCCTCGCTGTACACCGCCTGCGAGCTCGCCACCAGCACCTTGCGCACCGGCAGCTTCTCGTCCCGGATGATCTCCAGCATCTGCGCCGTGCCGAAGCTGTTCACCAACACATACTTCGCCATCTCCGGCATGTAGCCGCCATACGCCGCCTCATGGAACACCACATCGATGTCCTCGAGCGCCGCCCGCATGGTCGCGTAGTCCTGCACCTCACCCTGCCGGAACTCCGCCTGCGCGTTCACCCACGCCGGCTTGCCACTGCGGTGCGTCTGCGGCTCCAGGTTATCCAGAGTCCGAACCGTCCACCCCTCGCCAATCAGCAGATCCACAATATGCGAGCCGATCAACCCGGCCCCGCCCGTCACCAGTGCGCGTTTCTTATGTCCACTCATCTGAAGAGCATCCTACCCGAAACGTTGCCGTCGCCGCTGCGCGCATTTCGCTTTTTCTTTGCTCCCGACCGGCTCGGGTGCTAGACTTCGTCAGGGCTGACACGCAGAGCGGCAGAGTCGGCCTTCAGTGAGGAGAAGTAACTTGGCAGACGAACGCGGCAAAGCCATCGAAGCGGCAATGTCCCAGTTGGAAAAGCAGTTCGGCAAGGGCTCCATCATGCGGCTCGGGTCGAAAGAAGCCATCGGGCCCATCGCCGTCATCTCCACCGGCTCCATCTCCTTCGACGCCGCCCTCGGTGTAGGCGGCGTGCCCCGCGGACGCGTCATCGAGATCTTCGGACCGGAGTCCTCCGGCAAGACTACCGTCACGCTCCAGATCATCGCCGAGGCCCAGAAAGCCGGCGGTCTCGCCGCCTTCGTCGACGCCGAACACGCGCTTGATCCGGCCTACGCGAAGAAGCTTGGCGTCGACGTCGACAATCTTCTCGTCTCGCAACCCGACTATGGCGAACAGGCACTCGAAATTGTCGAAGCCCTGGTGCGCTCGGGTGCGATCGACGTTCTCGTAGTCGACTCAGTCGCTGCCCTCGTCCCGAAGGCCGAACTCGACGGTGAGATGGGCGACTCGCACATGGGTCTGCAGGCCCGGCTCATGAGCCAGGCCCTGCGTAAACTCACCGGCACCGTAGCCAAATCCCGTACGTCGCTCATCTTTATCAACCAGATCCGCGACAAGATCGGCGTCATGTTCGGCAACCCCGAGACCACCACCGGGGGTCGCGCGCTCAAGTTCTACGCCTCCGTGCGCGTCGACATCCGCCGCATCGGCGCGGTCAAGGAGGGCGACGTCGTCGTCGGCTCCCGTACGAAAATCAAAGTGGTAAAGAACAAGGTCGCTGCCCCCTTCCGCGATGCCGAGTTCGACATCCTTTACGGCGAGGGCATCTCGCGCGAAGGAGACACCCTCGACCTCGCCGTTCTTCACGGCATCGTCGACAAGAGCGGAGCTTGGTACAGCTTCGCCGGAGAGCGCATTGGCCAGGGCCGCGAGAACGTTCGCGGATTCCTCAAGGAAAACCGCGAAGTCTTTGGCCGGATCGACGTCAAGCTCCGCGAAAAAATGGGCATCTCACCCGCAAACGTCGCCCCACCCCTCCCCGAAGCTCCCGCGGACGGAGCCGAGCAGGCCGTAGCCACCGTCCGCGGCAAGCGCTGAAGTTCGCAACAGCCCACAGCGACGGCAAAGCACACGGCATCTCGGCGCTTTGCCATCTGCGCAGCTGCCAAAGCGGGCGGAAGACTACTGCGGAGCGCAGCCCGGCGGCGTCATGCCCGGACCGCCCTGCGGGCCCTGTCCATAAGTGCCATGTGGCTGACGCATCATCTGCATGCCCTGGCGGCGCTGGCGGTGATCGTCCTGGAGCTTCGTCCACTGATCGGTGGTCAAAACCGCGCGCAGGCTCAGAAGCATCTTCGCATCGGCCTTCTCAAGCTCAGCGCGCAGGTCGGCGATACGCGAAATTTCCGCCATCGTCCGGTTCTGGTCCGGCGGATTCGCATTCAGCAGCGGCTCCAGCTTCAGCTGCTCTTCCTCGAGCGAAGCATGCATCTGGACCAGCTGAATCCGGCTCTGCAGAAACGTATCGTCCAGCTTTTTCTGCTGGTCGGGGGTAAGGTTCAGCATCTGGATCACCGCCGAATCCCGCCACCAGGTTCCCGGCGGAAGGATGTGCACACGCCCCATGTGTCCGCCTCCGCCATCCTGCGGGTTGCCGCCCATCGGCATCTGGGCGAAGAGGGCGGACGAAACGCACATGAATGTGCAGGCGAGCAGAAGTGCACGGGGTCGTTTCATCAGGTCGTCCTTTGCCATCATGAGTCTAGTTGTGAGTGGCGGCCGCACTGTGCTCCGCCGTTTGCGCTACATCCAGCGGCTGCAGCGAAGGCGGCACTGAATCGGAAACATCTTCGTCAATGTCCTCGAGCAGCCGCGAATCGGTCGACGCATCCACAGCCACTGCATTCCCGGGGTGGACCGCGGCATGCCGTGCCGGATGATGCAGCACGGAGATCGAGACAGTGCACAACGCCATCGCCGCCACCAGCCCCGCCGCCCCTGTCGCACGCGGCCGACGCCAGATCTGGGTCACGTTCGTTGGCCGCAGGGCAGGCTGCGCGGGCACAGAAGCGGCCGCAAAACCCGTTACCGCCACGCGAAAGTTCAGAATTGAGCTCCCGAGGGCCGCTACTTCGGCGCGGCAGGCTGCGCATCTCGCAACATGTTCTTCAGATCGCGATTCATGCCCCCCGTCGAGCAGCGTGGCGAACTCACGATCGGTCAAGTGCAGGTCAGTCAGCTCCGGCTTCATAGAGATTCCTTTCGGCATGCGGCCTGGACGGATTTCTCCCGGCGCGCGCGGATCGCGGCGAGGCCACGGTAAAGGTGAGTCTTTACGGTGCTCATGGGCATGCCCGTCGTGGCGGCGATCTCCGCTAAGTCCAGCTCTTCGACGAATCGCAGCAGAAATACCGTTCGCTGCCGCTCCGTAAGCCCGTCCACGGCCTCCCAAAGCAGTGCGACCTGCTCCCGGGCGATCAGCGCATTCTCCGCCGTGCTGCCGCGATCCGGCAGAAAGCCGGCGAACTCGGTAGCGTCCACCGACGTCTGCGCCACATTGCGCCAGAAGCGGAAGCGGTTGGTCCGCGTGTGATCCCGCACGAGATTCAACGCGATCCGGGTCAGCCAGGTCGCCGGAGACGCCTCACCGCGAAACTGTGCGTCCGAACTCATCGCCTTCCAGGCCCGGATGAACGTCTCCTGAGTCAGCGACTCGGCCACATCGCGGTCCCGCACGCTGGTCAGCAAGAACCGGAAGATACGGTCGCGATACCGCTCGTAGAGCGTTGCTACCGAGGTAGCGGCAAGCGCGGCCTGCTGCGCGGAAGCCTGCTTCGGAACCGGCTTGGCGGATAAGGGCTGCGAATTCAGAACGGCCAGAGTGCTCATAGGCTTCATCGGTTCGCTTCAACTGGATGGACGGGGCGCTGCTCAGGAAGACTACGTCCGCGCCCAGCTTTGCGCGCTTTCTCGTGCCGGTGTCGCGCTGCGATGCCGAAACGGTATGCTTTGGGGGAATGCACACCGTCAAGGCCATCTACCCCGGTACCTTCGACCCGTTGACCAACGGGCATCTCGACCTGATCGCGCGCGCCGCCAAGATCGTGGATGAGCTGGTAGTTGCCATCCTGCGCAACTCCGAGAAGGGTCAGCCGCTGTTTACCGTGCCGGAGCGCCAGGAGATGATCGCCGAGGCGATTGCGCACTTCGGCAACGTGCGCGTGGCGACCTTCGACGGCCTGCTGGTGGACTTCGCCCGCAAGGAGGGCGCCAAAGCCGTATTGCGCGGCATTCGCGCCATCTCGGACTACGAGTACGAGTTCCAGATGGCGATGATGAACCGGAAGCTCGACCCGGAGCTCGAAACCCTGTTCATGATGCCGGCCGAGAAGTACACCTACGTCAGCTCACGGCTGATCAAGGGCGTCTTCCGCCTGGGCGGCGACGTCTCGACGCTGGTTCCGCCGATGGTCATGGAGCGTCTGAAGGCAAAGACAGCAGGCTGACTCTTGAGGCTTCAGAGGCGATTCTACCTGCATGTGTTTTCACAGCTCACTCCACGAACGTTGGCTTGATAGCTCCTCGGCCGCACCAATCGTGATGCGACCACTTTCCTGTCGATACGACGGGCAACAACGGACGCTAACGGGACGGACAAGCGCGCTCAGAAGCTGAGAGGGTGAGAAAAACGGGCGGAGAGCCTCAGCTCTCCGCCCGTCCTGTGTTTTTGCAAGGGGCATCTGTCTGGCCCTCGCGTGCGTTAGAAGGAGAACCGCGCGCTGAATCGGATGGTACGCGGGATCTGGTAGTAGAGCGGCTTGCCGTAAGCGGAGTTGATCGCCTGCGGACCGCCTGAGACTGCAGGCGTGGCATTGTTAGGAGGTCCGTTCGCATTGAGCAGCGACTGAATGCTGTAGGGATGCGTGACAGCCGCATAGAAAGGATAACCGTTGCTGACGCCCAGTCCGTTGACCAGAGTCGCCTGCGAGTTGTTCAGGTAGCCCGAATTAGAGTCAACCTGCTCGTTGATGGCAGTGACGGCATGCTCATTGAAGATATTGGTGAAGTTGCTGTTGAACGAGATTGCCTTCGACTCGCCGATTTTATAGGTTTCGGTGAAGTTGAAGTCAGACTGCACGAACCAAGGGTTGCGATAGGTGTAGGGGCTGCCGACAGTGACAGCACCCGTGGTGGCGTTCTGGCTGACGTTGGCCCACTTGCCGCGATTAAAGATGTCGACCGGGAAGTCGCCGGAAGCAGGATAGCCTACGTCCTGCACGAAGCTGGTGTTGGGCGAACCCTGGTAGAAGTAGCTGAACAGACCGAAATCAGAGGAGAAGTTCCGGAGATACTTCAGCTGGTAGTAGCCATACCCTTTGAATTTGTTGGGCCGATCGGTCGGAAGCAAACCACTCGAGGAACCACCGAGCGAATTGTAGGAGAAGAACGGCTCGTCAAAGGCGCGGCTGTTGTTGGGAGCGTTGCGGCCACCATTGTCTCCGTCCGAAAGATCGGAACTGGTAAGGCCGGTGTAGTTTCCGCGGAAATGCGAGTAGGTGTAGGAGAACATGCCCGCAAAGCCGTGGGTGGGAGCCTTGCTGACACGAAGCTCCAGGCCGTCATAGCTGCGGGCGGCGGGGATGGTCTGTTGCGGCGGCGAAAGGCCAGCCTCCGCGCCAGTGGTCGCGGGCGTGCAGCTGCTGTTACCAGCGCCGTAAAGGAAGTTGCAGAAGCTGTTGAAGGTGCCGTTCGCTCCGAATCCGGGGTTGACGATGACGAACGTCTCACCAGAGTTCGGGTTGTAGATGGAGGAATCTTCAATGGCCCGGTCGAGTCGCTTGCGGTCATAACGAGCTTCAAAGGAGACCGTACGACTGATCTGGTAGTCCGCTCCGAAGACAGTCTGGTGCTGCTGGTAGGGCTGCAGGTTAGGTTGCACGCCTTCTTCGGTCGCGCTGCAGGTGGAGCAGGTGGTGGGGAAGGTGCGGAAATTGACGTTCTCGATAAACGTGAGACCGGCCGGCGCTCCGCCGCCAAAGTTCGCGGTGGAGGCGTCGTTGGGACCGGAGCAGTAACGGCCCGCAGAGTTGAATGCGGGATTGATTGAAGTGTAGGCGTAGTTGGCCGAATCGATCCCGTAGTAGCAGTTCTGCCAGTACTGGCCACCGAAGGAACTGATAGCCAGATTGAGCTTCATAACGTCGTACACCTTGCTGTAGTCGCCGAAGATCTTCAGTTTGCCGTTGTTGAAGACGTCATAGGCAGCTCCGAGCCGAGGCGCAATCTTGGAGCCCCAGCCGAAGTTGATCGGTTTCGAGGGGGCGTTTGCGCTGGGTTCCGCCTCAGCGGGGAGGAACTCTTTCTCGATGCGCAGGCCGACATCGAGAGTCAGTCCCTTGCCAACGGTCCAGGAATCCTGCGCGAAGAGGGCGTTATCGTAGCTGGTCGCCTTACCGTTGGAGCCGTAATCCATGATGGTGGCATATCCGCCCGCGAAGGTGCACTGGTTGGTATTCGCGCCACTGTACACTCCCGCAGTCGTGCAATTTGTGGGACCAACGTTCGTTTCAGGAGAATAAGTGGTCCCGGGGAAGAGTTCGACGTACGGATTGTTGAAGTGTTGATTGATGTTGTTGGACAGACGATTGAGCCCATAACCCACTTTGATATTGTGCTGACCGAAGGATGTGCTCTTGAAGAAGGAGAAGGCCTCGTCGAACTGGATGGCCTTGCTGGCATTGTGCGAGGTGAAGTTTTCGTTAATCGGGTCGTTTTGATAGCCCTGCGGCTCTCCAAATCCCGCCGTTCCGAATTGGTAGGAGTTGCCGGTGGCCGGGTATCCGAAGTCGTGATAGTTCTCGAAGTAGTAGCCGAAGCGAGTGGTGGAGACGATCTTTGACGAGAGGGTGATGTCGGCACCGGTGTTGAAGGTGATATTAGGGGCGACGTAACCGAGGTTATGCCCGAAGGAGAACTGGGGTGAGGCTCCCTGAGGAACGCAGTTTCCGGCAGCGCCAAAGCATGCGGTGGCCGTGTTAAAGTTGCCTTGGCTGGAGTCCTGCGGAGGAAGAGCCTCACCGTTCTCGCGCTGCAGTTGATAGAGATAGGAGGCGAAGACGCGAACCTTCTGCGAGGCCTGCGCGTCGACGCGGGCGGTAGTGTAATAGGTGTTGATGTTTTGGCTGAAGGGCACGACACCGGAGACGTTGCCGGGGATGGCGTCGGCCGCAGGGCCATAGTTGATGAACTCTTCCACGCGCTGCAGTTCGGGATTGAAGCCGATGAAAGCAAAGATTTTGTCTCGCCAGCCGGGCAGCGGAACCAGTGGACCGCCGAGGGTGAATCCGGGATACACGAGGCTGGTGTGCGGCTTGACGAGCTGGTTGCCTTGCCAGGGCTGATCGAGAGCGCCGAAGGACGTGGCTGCTGGAGCGCTTGCGGGATCGTAGCGAGACTGCGGATTGTTCTGGTTGGCGTCGAGCGCCGTGCTCTCGTACTGGGAGAAGACGGATCCGTGGTAGTGCGAGGTTCCCTTCTTCATGACAACGTTGACGATGCCGCCCAGCGCGCCGCCGTACTCGGCCGGAATACCGGAGGTCTTGATCTGAACTTCGTCGATGAAGTCGAAGGGAACGCTGGTCTTGGAGTATCCGCCGATGAGGTTAGCGGTTTCCTGGCCTTCAACGAGGTAGGCGTTCTCTGAGTCGGATCCGCCGGCGACGGAGTAGCCGTAGGGACTTCCGTTGGTAGCTGAGCCGGGCGAGACGCCGCCGCTGCCGTTGCTGGCAGTGCTGCCCATCAGCGGCTCATTGCTGGCGGCCGGAGCGAACTGGATGACCGACTGGAAGGTGAGGCCATGGGGAATGAACTGTACCACATCATTGGTGAGCGTGGTCTGCGTGGTGACAGAGGTGACGTCGATTTGAGGAGTTGCCGCACTGACATCTACGGTGGTGCTCTCGGTTCCGATCGCGAGCGTCAGGTCAACCGTAGGGGCGTGACCCACCTCAATCATCAGACCCGTGCGCTTCAGCGTGTCAAATCCCTGCACCTGAACCGTGATGGTGTAGGGCCCGGGAGGCAGGTTTGCGAAGTGATAGTTGCCGCGACTGTCGGTCTGGGTCGTCTTGACACCCACCAGAGTCGGCGTCGTGGCGGTGATCGTAGCGTTGGGCACCACGGCGCCGCTTGGATCTTTCACTGTGCCTCCCAGCCCGCCGGTCGTCTCCTGGGCATAGGCCACCGGAGCGAGCGGAGAGTTGGAAACGGCGGCAAAGCCGGAGAGTGCCATAACAAGAACAAGCGTCCGCTTGTATACGTTCATAGACAAGGTGGCTCCTGAAGGGGCTTAGGGGAGCTCCGCTGGAGCGGAGTTCCGGGACAAGTTGTGGGTAGCTGCCGCGTTAGCTGCATTTCATGGGCCATTTGCTGCCGGCTGCCGGGCTGTATCAATCTTCAGGGTTTTTTTGCAGAGATCCGATTGCGCTGTTCGGCTGGAGCTATGAGTTCCTGGCAGCTTCATCTGCGGCATCCGCAAATTCATAGCGT
>CAXTVJ010000069.1:0-3078 GCA_964247715.1 uncultured Acidobacteriaceae bacterium
CGCGGACGGGCGAGCGGGGGATGTATATCACGCTTTCGGAGTCGAAGCGCGAGCTGGAGCAGGTGGCTCAGTCGCATGGGTGGGACCTGGACGGGATAACGATCTTCGAGATGATCCCGGCGGGTGAGGATTTGAGCTCGGAGGCGCAGTACACGGTATTTCATCCGTCGGAGGTGGAACTGGCGGATACGATGACGGCGATTTTAGAGGTGGTGGACGAGGTGGCGCCGCGGCGAGTGATCTTCGACTCGCTTTCGGAGTTTCGCATGCTGGCGCGGGATCCGCTGAAGTATCGCCGGCAGATTCTGGCGCTGAAGCGGCATTTTTCCGGGCGGAACTGCACGGTGCTGCTGCTGGACGACCGGACGGCGGAGGGCAATACGAACGACCTCCAGCTGCAGAGTATTGCGCATGGCGTGTTGAAGCTGCAGAGCCTGGAGCGGGATTTCGGGATCAAGCGGCGGCGAATGGAGGTGCATAAGCTGCGCGGTTCGGCGTTTCGCGAGGGGTTTCACGACTACGCGATCCGCACGGGCGGGATCGAGATCTTTCCGCGGCTGATTGCGTCGGAGCATAAGCCGGGGTTCCGGCGGGAGCCGGTGCCGAGCGGGCTCAAGGAGCTGGACGCGCTGTTTCGCGGGGGGATCGACACGGGGACGAGCACGCTGCTGATCGGGCCGGCGGGGTGTGGGAAGTCGACGATCGCGCTGCGGTATGCGGTGAGCGCGGCGCAGCGCGGCGAGAAGGCGATGATTTTTACGTTCGACGAGGCGACACCGCTGCTGGTGGAGCGGGCGTGCGGGCTTGGAATGGATCCGACGGCGCTGCTGGAGGCGGGGACGCTGGAGATTCAGCAGGTGGATCCGGCGGAGCTTTCGCCGGGCGAGTTTGTGTCGAGGATCCGGCTGCTGGTGGAGGACGAGCAGCTGCGGGTGGTGGTGATCGACAGCATGAACGGCTTTCTGAATGCGATGCCGCATGAGCAGTTTCTGGCGATGCAGCTGCATGAGCTGCTGGCGTACCTGGGTCAACAGGGCATCGCGACGATCCTGACGCTGGCGCAGCATGGGTTTATCGGGACGACGAACTCGCCGGTGGATGTGAGCTACCTGGTGGACGCGGTGCTGCTGTTCCGGTATTTTGAGCGGGCGGGGTCGGTCCGGCAGGCGCTCTCGGTCATGAAGAAGCGGAGCGGGCCGCATGAGCGGACGATTCGCGAGCTGGTGTTCGCCGAGGGGACGATCAGCGTGGGACCGGCGCTGACGGAGTTTGAAGGTCTGCTGACGGGGGCGCCTGTGTTTACGGGAGCGAATGCGAGCGAGGGCGCGCGGGAAGCAGCCCTCTGACATGCCTGCGCGCGAAGAGAGCGAGTCGACGGAACGGAGCCCGACCGGAGAAGAGCAGCAGGCTGCGCTGAGCGAACGGCGGACGATCCTGCTGGCGCCGACAGGACGTGACGCGCAGTTGATGGCGGGTCTGCTGGAGCGTCTGGGTAAGCTGTGCCATGTGGTCTCGAAGGCGGAGGATCTGTTTTCCGAGCTGGAGCGGGGTGCGGGGGCGGCGATTTTGGCGGAAGAGGCGTTGAAGCCGGAGGTGACGGCGGCGCTGAAGGGACTGCTGGCGCGGCAGCCTTCGTGGTCGGATTTTCCGCTGATTGTGCTGGTGGCGGGCGGGCGGGTGACGGTAGAGAGCGAGCGGTTGCGGAAGCTGCGGCTGCCGCTGGGGAATGTGCTGCTGCTGGAGCGTCCGCTGCGGCCGGAGACGCTGCTGAGTACGCTCGACATGGCGCTGCGGGGGCGGGAACGGCAGTACCAGGTACGGGACCAGATGCTGCAGGTGGCGCGGGCGCAGCATGCGCTGCGGCAGTCGGAGAAGCTGGCGTGACGGGGCGGCTGGCGGCGAGTATCGCGCATGAGATCAACAATCCGCTGGAGGCGGTGACGAACCTGCTGTACCTGATCCGGGGCGAGACGGACCGGACGGCGGTGGAGCAGTACCTGACGCTGGCGGACCAGGAGCTGGCGCGGGTGACGGAGATCACGAAGCATACGCTGCGGTTTTACCGGGAGCCGAATCAGCCGGTGCCGGTGGACGTGGTGGGGATCGTGGATTCGGTGCTGACGCTGTATGGATCGCGGCTGCTGGCGGCGCAGGTGAAGGTGTGCCGGGAGGTTCCGACAGAGGGTGTGGTGATCGAGACGAGCCCGGGCGAGCTGCGGCAGATCATCGCGAATATCGTAGGGAACGCGCTGGACGCGATGCGCGTCGGCGGCAAGCTGCGGATCCGGGTGGCGGTGGAGACGGACTGGCGCGGCGGATGGGAGGGCCGAACGCGTCGGCGGGCACGGCTGAGTGTCGGCGATACCGGGACGGGGATTGCGGCGGAGCTGCTGCCTTCGATCTTTGAGCCGTTCATTACGACGAAAGGCGAGACCGGAACCGGGCTGGGGCTCTGGGTGACGGCGGAGCTGGTGAAGAAGAACCGGTGGACGGTGACGGTGCGGAGCCGGTGCGGTGAGGGGGCGCGGGGAACGGTGTTTTCGATTTTGATGGGGATGGGTTAAGGCCCGACGACAAAGAAGGAGAGCCCACTGCGCGTGGGGCGGTCACTTCGTGACTTAGCTGCGCTTCGCGTGGGCCTCCCGTTGGTCGGTTTGGAGAGTTTGCGGGTTAGTGGGTGGGGGCGGTGAATTCTTTGGGGAGCGCTCCGCCTTCTCCTTCGCCGAAGAAGAAGCCGTTCATCTGCTCAACGAGGAACTCCTGGGCTTCGCGGGTCCAGGGCTGAAGGCGGTACTCGTTGAGGAGCATTTTCTGGCGCTCGAGCCACTCGCCCCAAGCTTTCTTGCTGACGGTCTTGTAGATCTTCTGGCCGAAGTCGGAGTCGAAGGGGGCTTCGTCGAGGCCTTCCATTTCGGCGTGGTATTTGCTGCAGAACACCATGTTGGGCATGTGGGCGGGACTCCTGAATGGGTGGCGGATGCCTGCTTCGAGTATAGCGGTGCCGGGTGAACGGAAGCTGCGGTGGTGGTTGTGGTGATGCAGGTGCTTCGACTGCGCCGCTGCGCGGCTTCGCTCAGG
>CAXTVJ010000069.1:3178-8218 GCA_964247715.1 uncultured Acidobacteriaceae bacterium
AACAGTCTGGCGCGCGCATGTGCGTGCGGATGTGCGCTTTGGACGAAGCTGGACATCTCGGGAATGTTCGGTGGGGTCGTAGTGTGTGGTGCGATTGGAGGCGATGGATGAAACAGCATAAGGTGGTGGCGATTACGGGTGCGTCGGCTGGACTGGGGCGCGCGATTGCGCATGCGTATGCGAAAGAGGGCGCGAGCGTGGGATTGATGGCGCGGAACCCGGAGGCGCTGGCGGCGGCGGTGCGGGAGTGCGAGGAGATGGGGGCGCGGAAGGCGATTTTCGTGCCGACGGATGTGTCGGATGCGGAGGCGGTGGAGGCCGCGGCGGCAAGGATCGAGGAAGAGCTGGGGCCCATTGATGTGTGGGTGAACGATGCGATGGTGAGCGTGTTTTCTCCGGTGAAGGAGATGACGGCGGCGGACTATAAGCGGGTGACGGAGGTGCTGTACCTGGGATTTGTGCATGGGACGCTGTCGGCGCTGAAGCGGATGCTGCCGCGGGATCGAGGCACGATTATTCAGATCGGGTCGGCGCTGTCGTACCGATCGATTCCGCTGCAGAGCGCGTACTGCGCGTGCAAGCATGCGATCAACGGGTTTACGGATTCGCTGCGGTGCGAGCTGGCGCATGACGACAGCAAGGTGCGGGTGACGGCGATCCAGATGCCGGCGATGAATACGACGCAGTTCGACTGGGTGAAGAACCGGATGCCGCATAACACGCAGCCGGTGCCGCCGATCTTCGAGCCGGAGGTATCGGCGAAGGTGGTGGTGGCGGCGGGTTATGCGGAGAAGCCGCGGCGCGAGTACTGGGTGGGGACGCCGACGGTGGAGGCGATCGTGGGGCAGAAGTTTATCCCGGGGCTGCTGGATCTTTATCTGGGGAAGACGGGGTATAAGGCGCAGCAGCTGCAGGATGAGCCGCGAGACCCGAATGCGCCGAACAACCTGTATGAGTACGTGCCCGGGGTGCACAGCGCGAGGGGCAAGTTCGCGGATCGCTCGGCGCGGACGAGCGCGGAGGTGTTTGTGTCGCTGCACCGGGGCTGGGTTGCGGCGGCGGCGCTGGCGCTGGTGGGGGCAGGAGCGGCTGTGATCGCGGGAAGGAGCAGGGCATGAGCGCGACTGGCGAAGGACGGGGCTACCGGAATGCGGCGCTGCTGGCGGCAAATGCGGGGGCGCTGGCGGCGTTGATCCCGGTGGCGATGAAGCAGCTGGGCGGGATCGATCATCTGCCGGACCCTCCGGGAGCGGTGTTCGACTCGGACGGGATTACGGGGTCGCAGGCGGCGCATCCGCTGGGGGTGCCGGACTCGCTGCCGGGGTTGGCGAACTTTGGCGTGACGCTGGCGCTGGCGCTGACGGCGCGGGAGAACGCGAAGGTGCGTCCGCTGCTGGCGGGGAAGCTGGTGCTGGATGGCGGATTCGCGGCGTTCAACATGGGGCGGCAGGTGGTGAGCTTTCGGAAGCTGTGTTCGTGGTGCACGGGGACGGCGCTGTGCGCGTTTGCGATGGTGTGGGCGGGAAGGAAGTTGATCGCGGAGGAGGCTGAGAAGCTGTGAGAACGACGGCAGGAGCGCCTGACGGCGGGGTGCTTGATCCGTTCTCGCAGAGTGCACCGCCTCGCGGAGTCAGGGTGGCTTCGCGGCAGGAACGCGCCGCGGGTGGACCGCATCCTACGGGCAAGTTATGCAGACACCGACAGGTTCCATTCCGCTGAAGCGTTTCGGCAAGACAGACGTCCAGATCTCCGCGATGGGCATGGGCGGGCATCACCTTGGCTCGGCCAAGGACGAGAAGCAGGCCGTCGAGATGGTGCACCGCGCGCACGATGGCGGGGTGACGTTCTATGACAATTGCTGGGAGTACAACCGCGGCAAGAGCGAAGTGTGGCTGGGCAAGGGTCTGAAGGGGCGGCGCGACAAGGCGTTCCTGATGACGAAGGTCTGTACACATGGGCGCGACGCGGCACTGGCGATGCAGATGCTGGAGCAGAGTCTGCGGCGGCTGCAGACGGATCACCTGGACCTGTGGCAGATCCACGCGGTGACGTACAACAACGATCCGGAGATGTTTATCCGGCCGGGCGGCGCGGCGGAAGCGCTGATGAAGGCGAAGAAGCAGGGGAAGGTCCGGTTTGTCGGGTTCACGGGGCACAAGGATCCGGAGTTTCACCTGAAGATGATCCATACCGGGTTCCCGTTCGACGCGGTGCAGATGCCGATCAATCCGTTCGACTTCCACTTCCGGTCGTTTGAGCAGGAAGTGCTTCCGGTGCTGGTGCAGAAGGGTATGGCATGCCTGGCGATGAAGCCTCTGGGCGGCCATGGCGAGCCGATCGAAAAGGGTGCGTTTACGGCCAAAGAGCTGCTGGCTTACTCGATGTCGCTGCCCGGGGTGACGACGACGATTACGGGGATGGATAAGCCGGAGATCCTGGAGCAGAACCTGAAGATCGCGCAGGGGTTTACGCCGCTGAGTGCGGACGAGATGAATGCGCTGCGGGCGCGGGCGAAGCAGTATGCGGGCGACGGACACTTCGAGCTGTACAAGAACACGATCAAGTTCGACAACCCGGAGACGCGGCTGGCACATGATTTCCCGCAGGATCTGCAGTCGATCGAGACGCGGCAGATTGTGAAGATGACGATCAACAACGGCAAGCCGTTCCCCGAGGTGGAGGATCCGGCGAAGCATCCGTGGCAGCCTTCGCTGGAGTTCTAAGGTGGATGCACAGGGCGCATGAGGAGAAGGCCAAACCAGGGGTTCTTCGCTGCGCTCAGGGTGACGAACATTTCGGTTGCGGGAGCTTGCGGGACGGGATACCAGGAGATTGAGATGTCGAAGCAGGATGAGAAGAACGAGGTAACGCGACGGCGGTTTCTGCAGAGCGCGGCGCTGACCGGTGCGGCGGCAGTGGTGCCGGTGGCGGGTTCAGCGGAGGCGGCGGCGCAGGGCCGGAATGGCGGCGGCACGTTTCTGCAGCATGGCAGCGGCGCGGTGGACGACGGGAGTCTGCCGGACCCGGTGATTCCGAACTTTGCGGGAGAGTACGGGGCACCGACGCCGAGCTTTATGTGTCCCAGACGGCCACTGGGGAGCACGGGGCTGCAGACGTCGATCCTCGGGATGGGCGGGTATCATCTGGGATCGGCCGAGAGCCAGATGGAGGTGAATAACATGGTGGCGAAGGCGCTGGACCATGGGATTACCTTCTTCGATAATGCGTGGGAGTACCACAAGGGCGTAAGCGAAGAGCGTACGGGTATCGCGCTGAAGGGCAAGCGCGACCAGGCGATCGTGATGACGAAGGTGTGCACGCATGGCCGGAAGAAAGAGCTCGCGATGCAGATGCTGGAGGAGTCGCTGACGCGGCTGCAGACGGACCATCTGGACGTGTGGCAGGTGCATGAAGTGATCTACTACAACGATCCCGAACTGGCGTATGCGATGGATGGCGTGCTGGAGGCGCTGACGATGGCGAAGCAGCAGGGGAAGGTAAGGTTCGTGGGATTCACCGGGCATAAGAATCCTTCGATCCACCTGGACATGCTGAACCGCGGGTTCAAATTCGATACGGTGCAGATGCCGATCAATGCGTTCGATCCGGGCTGGCGCTCCTTTGAAGAGCAGGTGTTGCCGGTGGCGAAGGCGAAGGGGATGGCGGTGCTCTCGATGAAGAGCATGTGCGGTTCAGGCGAGCCGATTGTGGCGGGCGCACTGACGCCTACCGAGGCGCTGAGCTATGCGATGAGCGTTCCGGGAGTTTCGGTGACGATCTCGGGGATGGAGTCGATGGAGGTGCTCGATCAGAATCTGGCGATCCTGAAGAACTTCCAGCCGCTCTCGGCGCAGCAGATGGATATGCTGCGGGCACATGGACGGCAATATAACGATGGGCGGTACGAGCTGTTCAAGTCGACGGTGAAGTATGACGGGGATCTCGGGCGGGAGCAGCATCACTATCCGAGCTCGGTGGAACTGCCGGCTTGAGGCGGTGAACACCCGCGAGAACAGGCCGAGACGTAACACGGATCAGGATGAATCGAGGCGGGATTAGAACTGACAGGGCCTGGGACGGTTCAGACGAATGAGGCGCTGCGGATTGCAGCGCCTCTTGTTGGGAAAAGAATTATTTGGTTGTAACGCGGCTTATTTGTGTTGTTTGCCGATGCGGCTCTGGACCATGGGGGGCTCGCGACGCTCGCCGGGGGTCATGCCGTGGCGGAGGTCTTCGGCGGCGGGCCTGGTGTGGGCGTCGACATGGCCGCCGAGGTGGGCGGCGTGGGATTTAGAGTGGCCGCCGTTATCGGGCATGGGGACGGGGTCGTGGGGCTCGGCGGCCTTCTCGGTGTGCTCGAGCGGGTCGCCGTGCTTCTTGAATTCGGTTTGCTCTTCGTGGGCGTGTTCGGTTTTATCTGCCATGGATCAGGACCTTTCTAAGACTTATTCTTTGGCTTGCGGGGACGGGTTGATCTTCTGTGCCCGCCGGGGAGTCGGGTGCGCCGGCGAGGCGGTCTGGTTGAGTTTCCAGACGATCAAGGTTGACGGGTTCGTCGCCGAAGTCGCGGGCGCCGTAGTCGTAATTAGTGCCGCCGGAGGTATCCTGCGGGCCGGCGGGCGGGGGCTGGGTGCGCTCGGCCTCGTCGATCTGCCAGCCCTGCTCGTGGGCGTACTCGGCGGAGAGGCCGCGGGCGTGTTCTCCGAGGCCGCGGGGTTCTTGCTTCTGGTCGGCCATAAGTTCCTCTGGGTGGGTTGGATGTGGGGTGGGGTGAGGGCGTTATCTTCGCGCCGTTCGGAGATCGTGCAAACCCACCGCGGACGGTGAGGCTGTCTGGGATGCGCGCCTCTGATTGCTTGGCGGCAGGAGATGCGGGTCCTTCGACTGCGCCGCTGCGCGGCTTCGCTCAGGATGACAGTGATCCGTAGCTTCACTCTTCAAGCAGTTGCGGCAGCACGCTCCCACCTTAGCTTCGCGAAGGTGGGGCACCCACGGTGCGGCGGGGGTCAGCGGCGTTTGCGCTTTGGGGGTTTGGAGGTT
>CAXTVJ010000070.1:0-7563 GCA_964247715.1 uncultured Acidobacteriaceae bacterium
TCTTTGAAGTCGCGGTAGACGCTGGCGAAGCGGATGTAGGCGACGGTGTCGATCTGCTTCAGACGCATCATGATGAGCTCGCCGATGGCCGTGGTCTGGCGTTCGCGTTCGGGGGAGTCGACGACGAAGGCTTCAGTTTCGTCTACGATTGCCTGCATCTGGACGGCGGAGACGTTGCGTTTCTGGCAGGCCTGGAGGAGGCCGTTGAGGATCTTCTGGCGGTCGAAGCGCTCGCGGCGGCCATCTTTTTTTACGACCATGTAGGGGATTTCGTCGATGCGTTCGTAGGTGGTGAAGCGCTTGTTGCAGCGTTCACACTCGCGCCGGCGCCGGATGGAGTCGGCTTCTTTGCTCTCGCGCGAGTCGACGACACGATCCTGGGCAAATCCACAATAAGGACACTTCATGCTTTAACCGATTCTACAGCGTGGAGAATTTGTCCTGCCGGACGGGCCCGCTCTCCGCGCGGGGCGGGTACTGCGTACGCTGGGAGCTTCGCATCGTCCTCCCGATGGTCGGCACGGAGTTCTCTTCCTGACCAACGGGAGGAATGCGCGAGGCGGTTACCCCATGAAGGGGTCGCGGCCCGCGATCAGGGCGTACTTGTTTCTACTTCTTCGCTTGTGGATGCGGCTTGTCGGATCGAAATGCCTTCGATCTTCGCGTAGATGAGTCCGAAGGGAATGACGGACATGGAGCTGATGAGCCAGACCATGAGGCCGGCGCCGGCGGCGATTTCGGGCGGCACGTGGAAGAGTTCGGTGAGGGCGAAGACGTTGCCCGCCCAGGCGCCGCCGCCGCCGGGGATCGGAAGGGCCGAGCCAGCGATGCTGAAGCCCATGAGCACGATCACGGAGCCGATGCTGAGCTCGTGCACAGGCGAGGGGAAGGCGCGCAGGACCAGGACGTAGGTGAGGACGATGATGGCCCAGGTGGCGAGCGAGAGGAAGGCGAGCTGCAGGAACTCGGAGAAGCCGGTGATGACGTCGAGGCCCTGCTGAAAGTGGCGGATCTTGTCGGCGGCTGTGCGGGCGAACGGCTGAGAGACTTTGCCGATCAATCGTTCGGCGAGCTGCGCGACGTGCTCGCCGGCGATGCGGACGACGACGACGAAGAGACCGATGGCGACAGTCAGGCCGGCGATGGTGTAGCCCGCTTTATGGATGAAGGGGAGGGTTTGAAGTTCGGGAGCTAAAAGCAAGTTAAGGGAGAAGATGAGGCCAAAGGCGCCGAGATCGAAGACGCGTTCGACGGCCACAACCGCGATTTGCGAGCTGAAGGTGAGGCCCGTGCGCCGGGAGACAAGGAGCGGGCGGATGAGCTCGCCGATGCGGCCGAAGATGGCGAGGCCGGTGAAGCCGACGAACTGCGGGCCGACGAGCGAACGCCAGGAGGTGGAGGTTCGTCCGGCCTTGCGGAAGATGGGTTTGAGAAAGACGGCCCAGCGGATGGCACGCGTGAAGTAGTTCACCTGGATGAGCAAGACGGCCAGCAGCAGCAGCCGCAGATCGGCGGTTCGGCAGCTGCGGGCGAAGCCGGCCCAGTCGAAGTGAGAGGTATGGAGCTTATAAGCGACCAAGCCGAGGATCAGAGCGAGCACAAGCCAGGGAGCGACCGCGCGCAGTGTCGGCTGAGCCATCCGCTATCGGGCCTTTGCGAGCAAGTTGGTCTGGGAGGTGCGCCTGGCGAGCGCGAGGGCTTCGAGCTTGCGGCGATTGAACTCGCGGATGACGCGGGCGACGTAGGCGCGGGTCTCGCGGAAGGGCGGGACGCCGTGGTATTTGTCGACGGCACCGGGGCCTGCGTTGTAGGCGGCGAGCGCGAGGGCGATGTTGTCGTGGTAGCGCGTGAGCATGGCGTCGAGGTAGCGGGTGCCGCCTTCCACGTTTTGCGCGGCGACGAACGCGTCGTGGACCCCGACTGCGGACGCGGTGCCGGGCATGAGCTGCATCAGGCCTTCGGCGCCGGTGCGCGATATGGCGTGGGCGCGGCCGCCGGATTCAGCGTGGACGACGGAGGCCAGCAGCTCTGAATCGATGTTGTGCGCGGCGCCGGCAGTGGAGAGAAGCTGGCCGAGCTCGGCGACGGAGGGTTCGGCTGCGACTACGAGCTTTGTGGCGAGGCCTGCAATGGGCGCGGCTGGCGGCGGCGGGTCTGGAACAGTTTCAACGAGGGCAATGGAGGCAGGGGCAACGTCGGTATAACCCGGGTCGGCGCCGAGCGCGGTCGGTTCGAGATAAAGCCGGATTTTGCCGTCGACGGGCTCGTGCCGGACGCAATCGAAGGTAGCGCCGTTGGCGAGGGTGATGCGCTCCATAGCGTGGGCGAACGGGGCGGCGAGCGCGAGGGAGAGCGCTGTGAGACCGAGAGTTCGCGTGAGGCGCATTTGCAAGCAGGTTACCACTTCTGGGGGCGTTGGGCTTCGCGTGGCGCTGTCGTTGGTTGCGAAGAGGATGCTGTGTTGATCAGCGGGAGGGCCGTGCGAAACTCCTGGCGCACGCAGTACCGTGGGGCTGGCGTCAGGGCACCCGTCCGGGAGTTCAGGTGTTTATAAGCTGTTGGACAGGACTGGAGTTGTTTGCGTTAGCAGCTCGATGGCGTCGGCAACGCCGTCTTCAAGGTGGTGGCCGGTGATGTGCCAGTTCCGTTCGGCGGCCATCTGTTTCAGGTAATCGGGCGCGTTGCCCATCAGGACCGGGTGTCCTGCGATCTCGAGCATGGAGAGATCGTTCCAGTTGTCGCCGAGGGCCATGATCGCGGAGGGATCGATGTTGCGCGCGGCGGCGAGGCGGAGAAGTGCGGCGCCTTTGGAGCAGCCGGCAGGGAGGATGTCGACGATGCTGAGGTCGCGTTCGGGGTATTCGGTGCGGTTGAGCGAGATCTTGATGGCTGGATCGGGTGCGTTCGCGTGGGGGTCGCCGACGGCTGCGTGTGTCTCTCCTACAGGCGCAATCCAGGGATGCGCGATCATGTGGGCTTCGGCGCGACGCATACGCTCGACGGTGCCGCAGAGCATCATCTGGATGGGCGCATCTCCGTTGAGTGCGTCTTCAATGGGCCGGATGTGAGCGATGTAGGGGGCGTTGGCGATCATCCACTTGTCGATCGAGCTGTGGAGGTCTGCGAGCTCTTCAACGACGAGCGCGCCGCAGGTGTCTTCGCCATCGGGGCCGACCTTGTCGAAGGTGATGACGAGCGCGTTGCGGAACTCGGCGAGGTGGCCGCAGAGCCAGCGGGCGACGTGCGTCTCCATGTGCGTGCGTTCGATGAGGCCTGACGCGAAGGTGCGGACGACGGCGCCGTTCGAGCTGACTAGGAGGGTTTGAGGATCGAGGTCGAGGGCGCGCAGGACTTTGAGAGCGTAGCAGTGGCGCCGGCCGGTTGCGATAACAACTTCGATGCCGGCGGCCTGAGCGGCCTGGAGCGCGGCGAGATTGCGCCGGGAGACCTGGGCATCGGCGCCAAGGAGCGTGCCGTCGAGGTCGATGGCGATCATCCTGACTGGGTCGGGCGAGGGGTGGGAGTCGTTGAAAACCATCTAATGGATTGTCTCACCGAGGGTTGAAGCAGGGCGCAGGGCGAATTCGGTACGATGGGTGGATGCCACAAATTGCTTATCTTGAATCGGCCCGCTCAAAGAATCGTATCTCTGCTGAAACCCCCCAGACGCTGGATCCTGCGACGCAGGAAAGCTTGTATGTTCGGTACGACATGGACGCGCTGCGGCGGACGGCAAAGCGCGAGAACCCGGCGAAGTATGCAGCGGAGTCGGCGCGATCGCTGGGCATGTGGCGGTATAAGGATGTGCTGCCGGACGTGGAGCCGGTGACATTGGGCGAGGGCTGGACGCCGATGCTGAAGAGCAAACGGTATCCGGGATTGTTGATCAAGGAAGAAGGTGCGAATCCGACGGGGAGCTTCAAGGCGCGCGGGCTGGGGCTGGCGATTTCAATGGCGAAGCACTATGGGCTGAAGCACCTGGCGGTGCCTTCGGCGGGCAATGCGGCTGGGGCGCTTGCGGCGTATGCGGCAGCTGCGGGTATCGCTGCGCATATCTACATGCCGCAGGATGTGCCATTTGCCAACTATCTTGAAGGCATCGTGTATGGGGCCGATGTCCACATGGTGGATGGGCTGATTTCGGACTGCGCTCGGCTGGTGGGTGAGGAGATCAAGGCGCAGAAGGCCGCGGGCAAGCCGGCAAATGAGACATGGTTCGATATTTCGACGCTCAAGGAGCCGTTTCGGGTTGAGGGCAAGAAGACGATGGGGTATGAACTTGCCGAGCAGCTCGGCTGGGAGTATCCGGATGCCGTCTTTTATCCGACCGGCGGTGGCGTGGGGCTGATCGGCATGTGGAAGGCGTTTGAAGAGATGGAAGAGCTCGGCTGGATTGTGCCGGGAAGCAAGCGGCCGAAGATGTTTGCGCTGCAATCGACCGGATGTGCGCCGATTGTGACGGCGTACGATGCGGATAAGCCGGCGAGTGATTTTTTCCAGAATGCGTCGACGTTTGCGGCGGGTTTGCGCGTGCCGAAGCCTTATGGCGATGCGATTATCCTGGATATCGTGCGGGAGTCGGGTGGGCAGGCGATCGCTTCGACGGATGAGGAGATCCTGACGAGCATTCTGGATTGGGCGAAGCATGAGGGAATCTTTCTGTCGCCCGAGGGTGCGGCGGCGACTGCGGCGTACGACCGGCTGATTGCGGCCGGGGAGTTGAAGACGTCGGATCGGGTGGTGCTGTTTAATACCGGCGCGGGGCTGAAGTACACGGATATGACTGCGGATGCGATGAAGCTGCGCAGGCCGGGTGGTTTGCCGAAGTCGCTGCCGGTTGGCGGGATAATAACGCCGGTCTAGATTGGCTACCAACGCAAATTCCCTTCGGGAATGACAAAGGCCGGGGATGCGAGTGAAAGAAGCGACGAGAGTGCGGGCGGATGGATCGGGAGTGCATCCGCTTGCCGCGTTTCGTCGCGAGATGCGGCCGATGCTGCGGATTGCGCTGCCGCTGGTGCTGGCCGAGGTTGGCTGGATGTCGATGGGGCTGGTCGACACGGTGATGGTGGGGCATCTGCCGGATGCGGCTGTGCCGTTGTCGGCGGCGGCGCTGGCCCAGGTGCTCTACAACACGTTTGCGTTCGGGGTGGGCGGGATTCTGTTGGGGCTTGACACGACGATTTCGCAGGCGCATGGCGCGGGGGACTACAAGGCGGCGCACAAGTGGCTGTTCCAGGGAATCCTGCTGGCGGCGGCGATCTCGGTTTTTCTGATTGTGCTTTCGCTGATTTCGCCGTTCGGATTTGCGCATCTTCATGCTGATCCGGCGGTGATTGCGGGTGCGGTGCCGACGCTGCGGGCGCTCTCCTGGGGTACATTTCCGCTGCTGCTTTACTTTGCGCTGCGACGGCATCTGCAGGCGTTCAATCATGTGCGGCTTATTGCGGCGACGCTGGTTTCGGCGAATCTGGTGAACATCCTGTTCGACTGGTTGCTGATCTTCGAGCATCACTGGATGGTGGGCGGGAGGGTGGTTGGATGGAGTGCGATGGGGGTTGTGGGTTCGGGGATTGCGACTTCGCTGGCGCGGGTGTACCAGGCCTTGTTTCTGATTGCGGCGCTGCTGCTCGTTGACCGGAGGAAGGACTATGGCTTGCTGGCGGGAGGCTTGTGGCGGAACCTGACGCCGCACTGGGCGAGCCTGAAGCGGCTGCTGGAACTGGGTGGCCCATCGGGAGCAACCATCCTGATCGAGGTCGCGATTTTCGCCGTGGTGACGAGCATTATTTCGACCCTCGGACCGGTGCCGCTGGCGGGGCACGAGATTGCGCTGAACTGCGCTTCGTTCACGTTCATGATCCCGCTGGGGGTCTCGGCGGCGGCGAGCGTGCGGGTTGGGCAGGCGATTGGGCGCGGCGCGCCGGTCGAGGCAAAGGCCGCGGGATGGGCTGCGATTGCCCTGGGTGCGTGCTTCATGACCGTGGCCTGCGGAGTGTTTCTGACAATGCCGCGGGTGCTATCGTCTGCGTTTACGCATGATGCGGGCGTGATTCGGGCGGCGGTGCCTTTGCTGATGGTGGCGGCGATCTTTCAGTTCTGCGATGGGCTGCAGGTCACGGCGATCGGTGCGCTGCGGGGGGCGGGCGACACGAAGTCGGGGCTGATCACGCATCTCTGCACCTACTGGCTGTTGGGTTTGCCGCTGGGGCTGTTTCTCTGCTTCACGGAGAAGATGGGCGCGCGTGGATTGTGGCTTGGGCTGTCGGCCGCGCTGGTGGTTGCCGGGATCGTGCTGCTGATGCGCTGGAAGGGTAAGGAGATTTAGAGGATGGTCCTGCCGGACGGTTGCCCTCGTGCCGGGCAGGCCCCACCTGGGTGGGGTCTTGGGCTTTTGCTGGACTCTTCCGTTGGTCGGGGTGATTATTCGAGGTCGGGTTGCATGGCGGATTGGAGAGCTTGCTCGCCTACCGTGGTCTTCGAGTGCAGCGTGAGGGTGACGGCGGCGGCAAGGATGAGGATGCCGCCGGTCCATGCGCTGGGACCGAGGACCTCGCCGAGCACGAAGATACCCAGGAGAGAGCCAATGAGCGGCTCCATGTTGAGCAGGATGCCGGCCTGCGAGGCAGGCACCTGGGTAAGGCCGTAGTTCCAGAGAAACGTGGTGGTTGCCGTGCAGAGGATACCGGCGGCTGCGGACGCGGCCCAGGCTTTGGGCGAGATGTGGTGGATCGGTGGAAGGCCCCAACCGATGGGGACGATGATGGCGAGCATCAGGGTTCCGGCGAAGAGGCCGTAGGCGGTGACGACGATGGCCGAGTGCTTCTCCATGAGCTGCTTGTTGAGGAGGATCCAGCCGAGCGCAATGATGAGCGAGATAACGCAGAGGAGATCGCCGGTGAGGGTGGGGTGGCCGGGCGCTGCAGCGTTGTGACGCGCACCGAGGGCTATGAGGGCTGCGCCCGAGGTGGAGGCGGCGATGGCAGTCCAGCCCACTTTGTCCATGCGCTCGTGGGCGAAGACGGCGGCGCCGATGGCGAGAATCACGGGCATGGTGCCGACCATCAGCGAGGCGTGCGAGACCGTGGTGAGCGAGAGCCCGTAAAACTGCAGGAGGAATTGCACCGGGACGCCGAGGAAGGATGCGATCAGCAGGGTGCGCCATTCGCGTGGGGAAAAGGAGGGTTTGTGGGTGATGAGGACGGGGAGGAGGACCAGCGAGGCGAAGAGGAATCGGTAGAAGACCATGGCACCGACGTTCATCTCGTCGAGCGCGATGCGTCCGAAGTAGAAGCCGCAACCCCAGAACGAGCTGGCGAGAAAGCAGGCGGCAAAGCCGAGAGTGCGGCGTTTTGGGTGCTTGGGCATGGAGTCAAAGGCAGATAACAGGTACGTCCTGGCGCCGGATGGGCGCTACTGCGTAGGCCGGAAGCTTCGCGTGGTGGAGCGAAGGTCTTGTTGGACCTTCGCTCCGATGAGTTCGCGCGTTACGAGTGACCCGTGCAGCGTGAGTGACCACCGCATCGCGTATCTTACAGACTCTAAAGCACGAATGGCGACTCA
>CAXTVJ010000071.1:0-7440 GCA_964247715.1 uncultured Acidobacteriaceae bacterium
CTAGAGCTCTACCCCCGTAAGCTCCTCACACACCAGCCACAACCGCCGCTGCACCGCCTCATCCCGTCCCTGCGGAGCCACCACCGCCTCGCCCACATCGCCTCCACGCATCTCCATTAAACCCTGCGAGCCGTAGTAAACCCCACCCTTCGCCTCCGGCGAAGTCGCCGCAAACAGCGTCGGAATCGCCCCATCCAGCTGAGTATTCAGGAAAGTCCGGACGATCGCCGGAAAGAACGACGGCGCCGACTTGAACAGGTTCGACTCCGCCACCCCCGGATGCACGGGAATGCTCAACATCCCCATCTTTCCCGCGCGAAACCGCCGCTCCAGCTCGAACGCAAACATCAGGTCCCCCAGCTTCGACTGCTGATACGCCCCCATCGGGCTGTACTTCTTCGTCGCCTGCAGATCGTCGAAGTCGATCTTCGCGCGCTTATGCGCAATCGACGACAACGTCACCACCCGCGCCGCCGTCGTTGCCCGCCGCAGCGCCGGCACCAGCAGACACGTCAGCGCGAAATGCCCCAGCACATTCGTCCCGAACTGGATCTCAAACCCGTCCTTCGTCTCTTCCCGCTTCGGCGGAGCCATCACGCCGGCATTGTTCACCAGCACATCCAGTGCCAGCCCTCGCGCCAGCTCCGCCTCCGCCACCCGCCGCACCGACGCAAGCGAAGCCAGATCCAGCTCCACCAGCTCCGCCCGGTCCGCCGCTGAATCCGGTCCTGGCGCATCCGCCTTCAGCCGGGTAAGCGCCGCCGCACCCCGCTCGGCATTCCGGCACGCCAGCACCACCACCGCCCCGCGCCGCGCCAGCTCCACCGCCGCCGCATACCCCACGCCACTGTTCGCCCCCGTGATGAAAATCCGCTTCCCCGCCTGCGAACCCATCCGCTCCAGCGTCCACCCATTCGCAGCCATCGCACCACCTCAACCAGCACTCTACGCCTGGATCCTGCCCGCAAGTCGGAAAGAGGCCTAACACCGATCGTTCCCGATGCAATTAATCCTTGCAAAATAAGCTGGGGTCGAAGAAGTAAAGCTGGCAGTGGAAACGACTCGTTTCCCCCTCGCGTAAACCATCGCAAACAAGGAAACACATCCGTGTTCATTCGTCTGATCCGTCGTATCCGTGTTGATCTTCTGCTTGTTCTTGGGCAAGCATCCTGACGCCGATTACGGTCCGATCAGAAACTGCTCCAGCTTCCCATCCGGCATCGTGTACGTGGTCAACGTCAGCTTCGTACTCTTCGCATCGCCGAACGTCACCGCGAACTCACGAAACACCATCCCGCCCCGCAGCTCTTCGCCGGCCTGCGTCACGCTTTTCATCGAACCCAGCGGCCCCAGGCTGCTCCTGAAGTCCTCGATCGCCGTCGGCGAGAAGTAGAAGTTCGCATCCTCCGTAAACAACGTCCGGTCGATCCGTCCCTGCTGCAGCCCGCCCAGAATCGCTTTCGCCTGCGCTTCGGCCGCCGCCCGCCTGCCATCCGCACCCGGCTTCGCCGCACCCGCCGGCACAAGCAGAGCCTGCGCAATCCCCCGCCCGATCAGCGACGCCGCCGAGCTCGCCTCCTCATTCGTCAGCACCGCGATCGCAATCTTGTCCTCCGGAAACACCATGTTCTCGGCCACAAACCCGCCCACCTCACCCGAGTGCTCAATCAGCCGATGACCCGACATCGTCAGCACCGACACGCCCAGCCCATAGCGCGAGCCCGTGCCGTTCTTCAGCTTCACCTCGGACTCCATAGTCTTGTAGCTCGCCGGCTTCATCAGCGTCTCGTCCATCATCGAGACATCCCACCGCAGCAGATCGCCCACCGGCATCGCCAGGCTCGCGTCCCCGAAGTACCAGCCCGGCCCCTCCATCTGCGCCGGACGCAGCGGCCCCAGCGCGTTCCGCATATACCCCAGCGGCTCGACCTCCTTCCGATCCGTATCCAGATTGATCGCACCCGTCAGCCCCAGCGGCTCGAGCACCCGCGTCGAAAGAAACCGCCAGTACGGCTCGCCCGAAGCCTTCTGCACAATCAGCGCCGCCAGCACGAAGTTCGTATTGCTGTACTGCCACTCCGTCCCCGGCTCAAAGTCCAGCGGCTTCTCCGCCCACTCCTGCACCACATCCAGCGGCACGCCCGGCCGCACCCACAGCGGAATCGTATAGTCCTGCGGCGCATAGTCCTCATACCCGCTCGTGTGCGACAGCAGCTCGCGCACCGTCACGTCCTTCGCCCGCGTCAGCTCCGGAAACCACCGGCTCACCGGATCCTCCAGCGAGATCTTCCCTTCCTGCACCAGCAGCAGCACGCACGCCGCCGTAAACTGCTTCGAGATCGACCCGATCGGATATTTCATCGCCGCCGTCGCCGGCTCGAGCGGCTGCAGCCGCGCATCCCCATACGCTGCCGTCAGCACCGTCTTCCCGCCGACGACCACGCCCACCGAAGCGCTCGGCACCCCGGTCTTCGCCAGCACGTCGGCAGCAATCGCATCCACCTTCGCCCGCAGCGCCGCATCCTCCGGCCCCTGCTGCGCTGCCGCCACCCCAACCAAAGCCGCCAACGCAAAAGCCGCAATCAACCGCATAACGTCCTCCCAATCCTCTCCAGGCCGACCAGCGGGAGGCCCACGCAAAGCGTACAAAAGTCACGAAGTGACCGCCGCCCGCGCAGGGCGCCTTACATCCTCAAGCCCCCGCCAGTGCAGCCTCGATCCGCTTGTTCACACCCGACCCCGCAAACTCCGCCGCCACCCGGATCCCGTTCATCACGGCCTTATCGTTCGACGACCCATGCCCCACAATGCACACGCCGCGAACCCCCAGCAGCGGTGCTCCGCCATACTCCGAATAGTCCAGCCGCCGCTTGAAATCCTGAAACGCCGCCCGCGACAACAGCGCCCCCACCTGCGACGTCACCGTCGACTTCAGCGACTCGCGCAGCGACACATTCACCAGCTTCGCCACGCCCTCGCTCGTCTTCAGCGCCACATTCCCCACAAACCCGTCGCACACCACCACATCCGCGCTCCCGTTGAACAGATCGCGCCCTTCCACATTGCCGATAAACTGAAGCCCCCGCCGTTCCCGCAGCAGCAGCAGCGTCTCCCGCGTCAGCGCATTGCCTTTGGAATCTTCCTCGCCGATCGACAGCAGACCCACCCGCGGCGAACGAATCCCCAGCACCGAACGCGAGTACATCGAGCCCATCAACGCAAACTGCACCAGATTCTCCGGATCCGAATCCACATTCGCGCCCACATCCAGCAGCAGCGTCGGCGTCCCCGAGGACGTCGGGAAAAACGCCGCCAGCGCCGGCCGGTCCACCCCCGCCAGCCCGCCCAGCACCATCTTCGCCGTGGCCATCGCCGCGCCCGTATTCCCTGCGGTAAAGAAGCCCTGCGACACGCCTTCGCGCACCCGCCGCAGCCCCACCCGCATGCTCGAGTCGCGCTTCGACCGCACCGCCTGCGCGGCCTTGTCGCTCATCGTGATCCACTCGCTCGCATGCACGACCGAGATCGACTCCGACAGACGCTCAAACCAGCGCACCCGCGACGATCCCTGCAGCGCCGCTTCGAGCGCCGGTCTCACCACATCCTCCGGGCCCACCAGCGCGACCTTCACATCCAGCGAACGCGCAGCCAGAATCGCCCCGCGAATCTCCGATTCGGGGGCCCGGTCCGATCCCATGGCATCCACAACGATCTCGACTGGCATCCGCTCCGCTCAGGCCTGCGCCTCAGGTTGCGTCCTTCCAGACGTCGAAAACTCGCATGGAAGTCGTCATTCCGGACAACGTCCGGAATCCCTGTATTCGCTCTTCCAGTCCTACTTGGCCTGCGTCGCCGTCGCGATCACCGCGCGGCCCTTGTACTCGCCGCACTTCGGGCACGCCCGGTGCGAAAGCTTGCGCTCCCCGCAGTTCGGGCAGAGCCCGCTGTTCACGGGCGTAAGAAAATCGTGGCTGCGGCGCTTCGCCGTGCGCTGCTTGGAGTGGCGCCGTTTCGGATTAGGCATCGTAAATCCCCTTCAAAACTCAAATAGACGGCCCGCCGCCCTACTGCTTCCACGCCAGCCCCTGCAGCGCGCTCCAGCGAGGATCCTTCGACTCCCCGCTCTCCCCGCACCCGCAGCTGCCCGCGTTCAAATTTTGACCGCAGTGGACACACAAACCCTTGCAATCCGGCGCGCATAACGTTCGTCCGGGCAGGGAGAGCAGCACCTGCTCCCGCACCACGTCCTCCAGCGCCAGACCGCTCTTTCCATAGTACCCTATCTCGGTCTCATCCTCGGTGATCGCGCGCTCGCCCGCCTCCGCATCCGCACCCTCCGGACGAAACAGCAGATCGAACGATCCCTCGAGCGGCACCGTCACCGGCTCCACGCAGCGCGCGCACAAGACCTCGAATGAGCCCTTATACCCCGCCCGCATCCGGATATCCTCCACCACATCCTGCGGCCCGCGATGCTCCAGAATCAGGTCCGCCTTGCCCTCTACCGGCAACACGCCCAGCTGGCGCGTATCCAGCGCATACTCGATCGCCCCTTCGGCAATCTCCTCGCGAAACTCAAGCGGCTCGTTCTGCAAATCCAGCGGCGTAATCAGCACGCTTTAAGCGTATGACCCGCAACCCCTGCGGTCAACAGCAGGCACAGCCAGCCGTTCCCCCTCACTCAAGAAACATTCGAATCCCCGCCACCCCCCGCGCTCCCGCCTCCACGCAAAGCGAAGCATTCGCCGTATCCACCCCGCCCAGCGCGATCACCGCCATTCCGTCCGCCGCGCGCACCGCCTCCTGCAGCATCGTCAGCCCTACGCCCGCCACCACCTCCACCCCATCCACCTCTTTACCGAAAACCGGCGCAAACAAGACCGCATCCGCCCCATCCACACGCGCCCGCCGCACCTCCTCGAGGCTGTGGCACGAAACGCTCACCCACCTCGCCCGTCTCCCGCACACCGCGCGCACCTCCGGCACGCTCAGCTCACCCGCCGCCCCGCTCAGGTGCACTCCGTCGATACCCGCCGCCAGCGCCACATCCATCCGTCCCGGCACCACCACCCGCACACCGCAATCAGCCGCCGCACGCGCCAGCCGCACCATCGCTCCCGCCGCCAGCCGCTTCTCCCGCAGCAGCACCATGTCGACGCCATCACCCGCCAGAGCGCGTATTCGCTCCACCAGCGCCCGCACATGCGGCCCGTCAACATCCGTCAGCTCACCCTTTGTAATCGCCACCCGCAGCATCGCTCCAGTGTAGGGGTGCCGACATCCGGATGTGGTAGCTTCAATCCAGAAGCGGACGACTCACGCCTTCCACCCTGTCCGCCGAAGAAGTCCTCACGCGCATGAGCAGTCCTTACGACCTTCTCGTTATCGGTTCCGGCCCTGCAGGCCAGCGCGCTGCTATTTACGCCTCGAAATTAGGGAAGAAAGTCGCCGTCGTCGAGATGCGCGAGGTCGTCGGCGGTGCCTGCATCAACACCGGCACCATCCCCTCGAAGACCATGCGCGAGGCCGTCCTTCACCTCTCCGGCTATAACTACCGGTCCATCTACGGCATGAACTACCGGGTCAAGGAACGCATCACCATGGCCGACCTGGCCTTCCGCGTTCAGCACGTCATCAAGACCGAGATCGACGTCACCGAAGCCCAGCTCCAGCGCAACAACGTCGAGATGCTCACCGGCACCGCCTCCTTCGTCGACCCCACCCACGTCAAAGTCTCGAACACCCGCGGCGACACCGTCTACGAAGCGAAGAACATCCTCATCGCCACCGGCACCAAGCCCGCCCAGAGCCCGCGCGTCCCCATCAACGGCCGCTCCATCATCAACTCCGACCAGGTCCTCGACCTCAACACCCTGCCCCGCACCATGATCGTCGTCGGCGGCGGCGTCATCGGCGTCGAGTACACCTGCATGTTCGCCGCCCTCGGCATCCGCGTCACCCTCATCGAGCGCCGCCCCCGCCTCCTCGAGTTCGCCGATCAGGAGATCGTCGAGGCCCTCAGCTATCACCTCCGCGACGCCCGCGTCACCATGCGCCTCAACGAAGAGGTCGAAAGCGTCGAAGAGATGCCCGACGGCACCGTCGTCGCCAACCTCGAATCCAAAAAGAAGGTTCAGGGCGACGCCCTCCTCTTCGCCGTCGGCCGCCAGGGCAACGTCGACGAGCTCAACCTCGCCAACGTCGGTATAGAATCCGACGCCCGCGGCCGCATCCCCGTCGACAAGGACTTCACCACCAAAGTCCCCCATGTCTACGCCGTAGGCGACGTCATCGGCTTCCCGTCTCTCGCTTCCGTTTCGATGGAGCAGGGCCGCATCGCCTCCGCCCGCGCCTTCGGCGACGAAACCGTCATCTCCAACCCAAGCTTCTATCCCTACGGCATCTGGACCATCCCCGAGATCTCCTTTCTCGGCAAGACCGAAGAGCAGCTCACGGAAGAAGACGTTCCCTACGAGGTCGGCGTCGCCTACTACCGCGAGATCGCCCGCGGACAGATCCGCGGCGACACCTCCGGCCGTCTCAAGCTCATCTTCCACCGCATGACGCACGCTCTGCTCGGCGTTCACATCATCGGCGAGGGCGCCAGCGAGCTCGTCCACATCGGCCAGGCCGTCATGGCACTTGGCGGAAAGCTCGATTATTTCGTCGAAACCGTCTTCAACTACCCAACTCTGGCTGAATGTTATAAAGTTGCGGCGTTCAACGGATTGAACCGCGTCAGCAAGTTCGAATAGCGCCATCGGCTCGGCTCCATCCCGCACATCGCAACCCGCTCGCAAGTCAGCTTTAGCTAAAAGCTGGAAGCTGAGAGCTAACAGCTGCTTTTAAGGGTGACTGAAATGGCAAAGACCATCGGAGTCGTCGTTTCGGACCGCGTCATCGCCGGACTCATCGTCGATCACCGCCTCCACGGTCCGCTGCACGTCTATCCGCAGGGCGACGACAACGAGTCCGCGCTCATCGAGCAGCACACCGAATCCCTCATCATGACCATCTGCGAGCAGGTCAAGCTCGCCCAGGATGGACACCAGGACATCGTCGCCGTCGGCGTCGCCGTCCCCGGCATCGTCCGCCTCGGCGTCATCGAAGACTCGCCCAACCTTCCCCAGCTCAAAGGCGCCCGCATCGCCGAACTCCTCGCCCGCCAGCTCCGCGAGCACGGCCTCCTCGCCCACGTCCACGTTCTCAACGACGCCGACGGCGTAGCCGCCGGACTCGCCGCCGCCCAGGGCAAACTCGACCACTTCATCCGCGTCTGGACCCTCGGCACCGGCATCGGCTACGGCCGCTACCCCTTCGCCCCCGGCGTCTGGGAGGGCGGCCACGCAGTGGTGTCGCTGGACGACAAAGAACGCTTCTGCGGATGCGGCGGACGCGGCCACATCGAGGGCATCATGGGCCACCGCGCCATGCGCCTCC
>CAXTVJ010000072.1:0-7199 GCA_964247715.1 uncultured Acidobacteriaceae bacterium
TCGGTCGGGTGCTCCGGCGGAGGCGTCGTCATGGTCTCGCCCACCGCCATGCTCCAGCGCTTGTCGTTTCTCGTAAGCGCCGTATCGATCAAACCGGGCTCGATCGAGTTCACCGTGATCTTGTATTTGCCCAGCTCCAGCGCCGCCGACTTCATCAGCCCGATCATGCCCCACTTCGACGCGGAATACGCCGCGCCATTCTTCATCCCGTACCGCCCCTGCATCGACGAGATCAGGATCAACCGGCCTCTGCCGTTCTTCACCAGATGCGGCGCAAACGCCCGCACGGTATTCGCCGTCCCGGTCAGGTTGGTGTCGATGATGTCGTGCCAGTCCGCATCTTCCATCTCCAGCAGCGGCTTGAACGCCTGGATCGACGCATTCGCCACCACGATATCGATATGCCCGAACTCCGCCTCGATCTTCTGCCCGATCTCCCGCAGCTCCGCGATCTTGCGTATGTCGCCCTGCACCCCGAGCCACCTGCGTCCGTTCGCCTTCACCAGCTCGCCGGTCTGCACCAGATCCTCCGACTCCGCCGGCGCGAACTCCGTAATCTTTGAAGCGCGCTCGCCAATGTCGATGCCGATCACATCCGCGCCGTTCGCCGCGAAGTCCGCCGCGATGCAGCGGCCGATCCCGCGCGCCGCGCCCGTCACCACCGCGACCTTGCCGGTCAGCGGCATGTTGAAGGCCTTGCCCTTCCAAACCTCGTGCGACGCAACCTCCGCGCCGTCATTCTTCATTGCCGACATATCGTCTCCTCACAGAACCATGCGCCAGCTTTCCCCGGCGTCAACAGGCTAGATGCGAGGCTCGCGGGATAGGTGTCCCGACAGCGTGTCGGCTGGATGCATCCCGCTAACGTGAGCGGGCAAGCATCGTTTGAGCGTGCGGCACATCCCGCGTCCGCAGCTTCCGCACCGCGCGGCCCAGCAGACGCCAGGCCATCCAGATGCCCGCGACACCCGCCACCGCCAGCACGCCCGCTCCTGAAGCTGCGGCCCACGGATGATGCAGCGCCAGCCACGTAATCCCGATAGCCAGCCCGTCGCTCACACCACTCACGGCCGTGTTCGAGAACGGCTCCGGGCTCGGCGTCACCGCCACATGCGCCGCCGTCTTGCTTCCATGTGCCAGCATCGCCGCCGCCACCGCCGCGCACGTCACCAGCAGGTGCATCTCGGGCGTAAGCTGCGCGCCCGCCGCATACGCCATCAGCGCCGCGGCCGGCACGCGCACAAACGTATGCGCCACATTCCAGAGCACGTCGACCCCCGGTATCTTGTCCGCGAAGAACCCCGCCGCGAACAGCACCGCGCTCGCCACCATCACCGGCGTACTTCCCAGGATCCCCAGTTGCGGGGGCAGCGCCACCCAGTGCATCCGCGCCATCACGCCCAGCGCCAGAACCGTCAGATACACGTTCAGTCCGATGGCAAAGCTCAGCGCCAGAATCGCCGGCACCAGCGTAGAAGGCGAGAGCAGCGCAGCGGCATCCATGCGCCCGAGCCTATCACGGGTCACTTCGTGACCTTCACACGCGTCGCGAAGTGCCGCCCGCCCGGCGTAAGGGCGAACTTGTCGTTGCTTCAAATGAAAACGGGAGCAGCCGAAGCCGCTCCCGCGTCTGTCTCCATCGTAAGGAACGCCTAGTTCTGGCTCATGCTGTGCAGAAACTCCTGATTGTTCCGCGTCTTCTCGAGCCGGCTCGTCAGCAGCTCCATTGCCTCGGTCGGCGACAGCGGATTCAGCACCTTGCGGAGAATCCAGATGCGCTGCAGGTCGTCCTTCGGGATCAGCAGCTCTTCCTTCCGCGTGCCCGAGCGCTGAATGTCGATCGCCGGGAACACTCGCTTGTCGACCAGCTTGCGATCCAGAATCACTTCCATGTTGCCCGTACCCTTGAACTCTTCGAAGATCACCTCGTCCATGCGCGATCCGGTATCCACCAGCGCCGTCGCAATAATCGTCAGGCTGCCGCCCTCTTCGATATTGCGCGCCGCACCGAAGAACCGCTTCGGACGCTGCAGTGCATTCGAGTCCACACCGCCCGAGAGCACCTTGCCCGACGGCGGCACGATCGTGTTGTACGCACGCGCCAGACGCGTGATCGAGTCCAGCAGAATCACCACGTCGCGCTTATGCTCGACCAGCCGCTTGGCTTTCTCGATCACCATCTCGGCCACCTGTACGTGGCGCGCCGCAGGCTCGTCGAACGTGGACGAGATCACCTCGCCACGCACCGACCGCTGCATATCCGTCACTTCTTCCGGGCGCTCGTCGATCAGCAGAACGATGAGCACCACCTCGGGATGGTTCGCCGTAATCGAGTTCGCGATCGACTGCAGCAGCATCGTCTTGCCGGTGCGCGGCGGCGCCACGATCAACCCGCGCTGGCCTTTGCCCACCGGCGTCAACAGATCCATCACGCGGCCGGAGATATGCTCGCGCACCGTCTCCATCTTCACCCGCTCCTGCGCATACAGCGGCGTCAGGTTGTCGAACAGAATCTTGTTGCGCGTCTCTTCCGGCGACTCGAAGTTGATCGCCTCAATCTTCACCAGCGCAAAGTACTTCTCGCCCTCGTGCGGCGAACGCACGTTGCCCGAGATCGTATCGCCCGTCTTCAGATCAAACTTGCGGATCTGCGACGGCGACACGTAAATATCGTCCGGACCCGGCAGGTAGTTGTAGTCGGGCGAGCGCAGAAAGCCGTAGCCGTCGGGAAGAATCTCGAGCACGCCCTCAGCGAAAATATGGCCTTCTTTTTCGCTCTGCGCCTGCAGAATCTTGAAGATCAAATCCTGCTTGCGCAGGCCGCTGGTGCCGCCGATGTCGAGGCCGCGCGCGAGCTTGCCCAGCTCGGCGATATTGTGTTCCTTAAGTTCGGAGATGGTCATGGGTGGTTCACTTCTCGGTGGGGGATAGGGTGGAGCGGAGGGGCGGCACAACAGAGAAGGCAGAGACTCGGGCGAGGCTGCTCTAAGCAAGGCAGAGAACGTACAAAGGCCGGAGGGAGGTGCGGAACTTCTGTTGTGCGGGGGTTACGACTGAGATAAGTCTACTACGAGTGCTGCGCCGCCTGCGGGGACTCTGCCCCACAGGCGGAAAACTCGGCTCACACTAAGCCGCGCGACGCTCCTGATGCTCGGAAACCTTGATCTTCTGCACCTCGGGCTCGACACCCTCATCCATCGGAACCATGTCGCGGAAGCGATCGAGAACGTCATTCGTCGTGTCCTGCAGACGGGTGTTGGGCTTATGCAGCTTGCGGGTCGCCTTCGCGGCCAGCTGGCACAGCTGATAGCGGTTGTTCACGTGAGTCATTGCTCCAAAAATAAGGTCCGAGCGCATCTTGTTCTCCTTGTCGTCTTTCTCGTCCCGAGACGTCTGCGCGCCTCGTGTCCTGCCGTTCGACCGGGAAGAAACGCCCCGCAGGACGCAACTCCCGATGCATCAAAATTCGTACATACACGCCTGACACTCGAGAGCGCCAGCCGCCACGCCGCCCAAACCGGCTGGCCCAGAGTTCTCAGAATGGGTGCCGCAGCCATGAACTCGTTTGCGTGACACAGATTGGACGCCAACCAGCGGCACGGGATGCCACTCTTTTGTCCGATTCCTGCCATCACCTACAAAAAATCACTTCTCAGGCCGCCAACGCCCCCGAAAACCATCCACAACCTAAGCCTTTCGGAAAACCGCCCCGGCTGCCGCAGGCGGTTCAGAATCAAGCACGTACAGGCGACCCATATGCAACCTATCCGGTGTGCCGGACGAGGTCAATCCTTTTTTCTGAATGGACCGATATTCGATGTACCAAAAAAGGTAGGTCGACTCTCTCATCCCGTTCCAGGCGTCCATCCCGTCGATGGCTCAGCCCGCGGACGCACTCCTTCAGCTCCAGTAGCTCCGGTCCAGCGTCCGGTACTGGATCGCCTCCGCGATATGCCCCACCGCAATCTCCTCAATCCCCGCCAGATCCGCAATCGTCCGCGCCACCTTCAAAATCCGGTCGTGCGCCCGCGCGCTCAACCCCTGCTGCTGCATCGCCCGTTCCAGAATCCGCTCCGCATCGCTCGACAGCTCGCAGAACACCCGCACCTGCTGCGTCGTCATCTGCGCATTCGCATACACGACCTGCGACGCGCTCCGCCCGTTCGGCCGCGTTCTCCCCTGTCCGGCCCCCCGGCTGGACGTCTCCGCGAACCGCCGGTGCTGCCGCTCCCGCGCCGCCGTCACCCGCCCCCGGATCTCCGCCGAACCCTCCGCCGCCGCGCCCCCGCGCAGCTCCCTGTACTCCACCGCCGGCACCTCAATGTGAATGTCGATCCGGTCCAGCAGCGGCCCCGAGACCTTCGACACATACCGCTGGATCATCGGCGGCGTGCAGTGGCACTCCCGCGACGGATCGTTGAAGTACCCGCACGGACACGGATTCATCGCCGCCGCCAGCATGAACCGCGCCGGAAACGTCAGGCTCATCGCCGCCCGCGCAATCGTCACATGCCCATCCTCCAGCGGCTGCCGCAGCACCTCCAGCACGTTCCGCGGAAACTCCGGCAGTTCATCCAGAAACAGCAGCCCGTTGTGCGCCAGCGAGACCTCCCCCGGTCGCGGCACCATCCCCCCGCCGATCAGCCCCGCATCCGAGATCGTATGGTGCGGCGCGCGGAACGGCCGATGCGTCACCAGTCCTTCCTCCGGATTCAGCACGCCCGCCACCGAGTGGATCTTCGTCGTCTCCAGCGCCTCCTCAAATCGAAGCGGCGTCAGAATCGACGGCAGCCGCTTCGCCAGCATCGTCTTGCCGGAGCCCGGCGGCCCGATCATCAGAATGTTGTGCCCGCCCGCCGCCGCTACCTCGAGCGCCCGCTTCGCCACCTGCTGCCCGCGCACATCCTTGAAGTCATGCGGAAACTGCCGCTCTTCCTCCAGCAGCTGCGCCGCCGAAATGCTCAGCGGCCTCTGCGTCATCGCGCCCATCGCCGCCGCATTCAACAGATCGCGCACCTCCAGCAGGCTCTTCACCGGATAGACCTTGACACCCTCCACCACCGCCGCCTCGCGCGCGTTGCCCTCGGGGATGATCAGGTTCTGGATCCCGCGTCCCAGTGCTGCAATCGCAATCGGCAGCATCCCCTGCACCGATCGCAGCGTGCCGTCCAGCCCAAGCTCCCCCACCAGCAGAAAGTTCGACAGATCCTTGATGTGCAGCGCGCCGTACGCGCCCAGAATCCCGATCGCAATCGGCAGATCGAACCCCGAACCTTCCTTCTTCAGATCAGCCGGCGCCAGATTGATCGTGATCCGCGTAGGCGGAAGATCGAACCCGGAGTTGCGGATCGCCGAGCGAACCCGGTCGCGGCTCTCGCGCACCGCCGCATCCGGAAGACCCACCGTCGAGAACTCACTCCTCTCGAGCACCACGCCCGAGAAGTCGATCTCGACATCGATGATGTGCGCGTCGATGCCGTAGACGGCTGCGCTGAGTGCCTTGAAGAGCATGGAGCCGCCTGGAAGTTTCTCGTGAGGCCGAAGTGGTGGGTCTGAAGTCCAGCGAACTATACCACGGGTCAGTACCACGGGTCAGTCACTTCATGACCTTCACACGCTTCGCCTCGTTGCTCCCGTTGGTCGCCCCAGAAAGGATCAGCGACCAGCGGGAGCATCACGCGAAGCGAACATAAGTCGCGAAGTGACCGCCGCCCGGCGCAAGGGCGCACTTGCCTCTGCACCTACAATCACTTCAGGCGCATGAACACCTCTCTCTTCGAACTCTTCAAGATCGGCATCGGTCCCTCGAGCTCGCACACTGTCGGCCCCATGCGCGCCGCGCTGCGCTTCGTCCGCGAGCTCCCGTCACTCGACCAGGTCAGCCGCGTCCGGGCCGAGCTCTTCGGCTCCCTCGCCCACACCGGCATCGGCCACGGCACCGACCGCGCCATCCTCCTCGGACTCGCCGGCCATCAGCCCGACACGGTCGATCCCGCCGCCATCGCCGGCATCGTCGAACACATCCGCACCAGCAACGAAATGCCCCTGGGCGGCTCGCACACCATCCGCTTCGAGCAAGCCACCGACCTGCTCTTCCGCCGCGACGCCATGACCCCGCCCGGCGTCGATCCACAAAATGCGCACCCCAACGGCATGCGCTTCACCGCCTTCGCTGCCAGCAGAAGCATTCCAGCCCAGCGCATCTTCTACTCCGTCGGCGGAGGCTTTATCCTCTCCGCCGAAGAGTTCGCCGGCAATCCCGAAGAGAAGCAGGTCACCCCCCGCGCCGTACCGTATCCGTTCTCCAGCGCCGCCGAACTCCTCGCCCTCGCCGTGTCCCACCATCTCTCGATCGCCGACCTCGTCCTCGCCAACGAATGCGCCCTCCTCGAAGCCGACCAGCGCGCACCCGCTCGCGCCATCCAGCGTCCCGAGGTCGACCTCACCTCCACCCAGTCCTGCCCTGACCAGGTACGCGCAAGCATCCTCGCCCTCTGGCGCACCATGCAGCTCTCTACCGAGCGTGGCATGACCACCGGAGGCATCCTCCCCGGCGGCCTCAACGTCCGACGCCGCGCCCCGCGTCTGCACGAGCGCATCGCGCTCCTTGAGTCGGAAGGAAGACAACCAGATCCGCTCGCGCCGCTCGACTGGGTCTCCATGTACGCCATCGCGGTCAACGAAGAGAACGCCGCCGGAGGCCGCGTCGTCACCGCTCCCACCAACGGCGCCGCCGGCGTCATCCCCGCCATCCTCCACTACTACATGCGCTTCGTCGAGCCGGCATGGACGCCCGCCGAAAAAGAAGACGGCCTGCTCCGCTTCTTCCTCACCGCCGCCGCCATCGGCATTCTCTATAAGGAGAACGCCTCCATCTCCGGTGCCGAGGTCGGCTGCCAGGGCGAAGTCGGCGTCGCCTGCTCCATGGCCGCCGGCGGCCTCGTTGCCGCGCTCCACGGCACCAACGCCCAGGTCGAGCACGCCGCCGAAATCGCCATGGAGCACAATCTCGGCATGACCTGCGACCCCATCGGCGGACTCGTCCAGATCCCCTGCATCGAACGCAACGCCATGGGCGCGGTCAAAGCTGTCAACGCCACCCGCATGGCCATGCACGAGACCGAAGGCCACAAGCTCTCCCTCGACCAGGTCATCGAAACCATGTACCGCACCGGCATGGACATGCAGTCCCGCTACAA
>CAXTVJ010000073.1:0-3053 GCA_964247715.1 uncultured Acidobacteriaceae bacterium
TCTTCGGTGGGCTGCGCGGGGGCGGGGAGGTCGGCGTGGCGGAAGAGGATGAGCAGGGGGACGAGATGGCCGGCGTTGGCGGGGACGACGAGGGTCATCTTGATGTCGACGGAGATGAGCGGGTAGGCGGAGTTGTCGACGTGGCCGAGGAGGCGTCTGGCGATGACGGGGGTGAAGCCGATCTGCTCGCGGTCGGTGACGAGGGTGCGCCAGGTGACTGCAGGGGTGTGGGCGGGGACGCGGCCGTAGACTTCGCTTTCGAACGCTTCGACGATTTCCGGGCGTCGTTGCTGCCACCACTGCTCGGGGGTGGTGACTTTCTGGCCGTTGTTGAAGGTGAGGGCGTCGGGATAAACGGGGTAGGGGTTGGCGAGGGACTCGTCGTAGTTGGCGTGGTTGGGGGCAGATTCGTCGCCGCTGGGGCCGGGGCGGAGGGCGCGAATGCCGAGCTGGTCGAGCATGTTCTGGTGGTCTTGCTCGGCGGTGAAGGTCACGGGGGCGGGTTGGGTCTGGGCGTGTAGAACCGCGGCGAAGAGCAGGGTGGTGAGCGCGAGTCTGGTGGCGAGGTGATGCATTCATGCTCCGGTCTTAGCGGCAGAGGGTCTGGAGGTTGGCGGGCATGGGCTGGTGCGGGGGGAAGGGCAGGTGGCGGGCGGCTAGCTGGCCTTCGAGGGTGTCGGGGGTCGCGGGCAGCGAGAGGTCGGTGTCGGGTGCGTAGAAGGGATCCTGCTCGGCCTGCTGGAGGGTGATGAAGGACGCGCCGCGGGACTTGTAGAGGGCGAGGAGCTGGGGGAGGAGTTTGCTGTCGAGCGCGCCGACGTGCATGAGGAGGACGTAGGGGATGTCGTGGCCGAAGAGGGTGTGGGCCATGGCGCGGCGGAAGGTGAGATCGTCGTCGGCGGCGGCGAGGTACGACAGCGAGAGCTGGGCGATGGCGTCGGTGTCGTGTCTGGCGACGCAGCGGGCGTAGGGCTCGTTCCAGGCGTAGTCGCCGAAACTGAGAGTGACGTCGGCAATTTTGTAGTGACGGGCGAGGAGGAAGGCGCGGATGGCGGCTTCCTTTTCGGGGGTGTCGCCCTCGGCGAGGTAGGGGAAGCGGAGCCAGTGCCAGTTGCCAGCGGGGTCTGTTGATCGAAGCAGCGGCTCGTCTTTGAGGAGGTCGGCTTCGAAGGCCTCGACGGAGTTCTGGTCGAGGTTCATGTGGGACCAGGTGTGGTTGCCGAGCGGAAGGCCCGCTGCGTGCCAGTTGGTGAGGACTGGAGTGGAGAGCGGCTCGCGAATGGTCTGGATCCCATTGACGAAACCGTAGGCGGGCGGCAGGCCGGCGGCCTTCATGGCGACGACGATGGCATTGGCGATGTCGATGCGGGACTGACCCTCGGGGAGGGCGCTGTGGGCGGGGAGATCGTCCCAGGTGAAGGCGATTTGCTGAGCTTTGGCGAGTGGGGCGGGTGCGAGAAGGAGAAGAGCAAGGAGGATGCGGCGCATGGGGTCCTTTATGGCTGGGGCGCGTGGTTGGCGCGGAAGTTCTGGACGATTGCGAGGTATTTGCGGGCGCTTGCGGTGATCGCGTGGGCGCGGTCTTCGGAGAGGGCCTGCAGGTCGCAGAGGTCGGCACCGACGCCGAGGGCGAAGGCTCCGGCGGCCAGGAAGTCGGGGGCGGTGGCGTGGCTGACGCCGCCGGTGGGGATCATCTCGATATGCGGGAGCGGGGCTTTGAGGGAGGCGAGGTATCTGGCGCCGCCCATGGCGGAGGCGGGGAAGATCTTGATGACGTCCGCGCCGGCTTGCCAAGCGGTGGCAACTTCAGTAGGGGTGAGGGCGCCGGGAAGGACGGCGATGGAGTACCGCCGGCAGAGCTCGATGGTGTGGAGGTTGAGGGCGGGGCTGACGATGAACTGCGCGCCTTCGAGGATGGCGATGCGGGCGGTTTCAGGGTCGAGGACGGTGCCTGCGCCGAGCAGGAGGTCGGGGCGCTCGCGGGTGAGGCGTCGGATGACGTTGAGGGCTCCGGGGACGGTAAGGGTGATCTCGAGAGCGGTAACGCCGCCTGCCGAGACTGCCTCGGCGAGGGCAAGTGCCTGATCGGGCGAGTGGGCGCGGAGGACGGGGACGATGCCGAGGGTGCGGAGGTGTTGGAGGACTTCTGGTCTGGTCATGTCTTCTGAGGAACAGGGTAGCAGCGGGGTGGCTGGTAGGCTGAGATGTGATGGCGAAGGTAGAGCTTTCTCCGGAGCAGTTTCAGCGGATTGCGCGGGCGGTGGCGGATGCGAACCGGTGGGAGATGCTGCGGGCGGTGTTTGCGCAGCCGGAGCTGACGTGCGGGGAGGCGCTGGCGGGACTGTCGATTACCGCGGCTACGGCTTCGCACCATCTGCGCGAGTTGGAGACGGCGGAGCTGGTGCGGGTGGAGAAGTGCGGGCGCTATCGAAAGCTGACGCCTCGGCGGGATGTGTGGCGGGCTTATTTGAGGCAGCTTCGGACGATGAGTCAGTGACGTAAGTGCGAAGGCCTGCCATGCGCGGGCGGCGGTCCCTTCGTGACTTGCATACGCTTTGCGAGGGCCTCCCGTTGGTCGGCTTGAAAATTGTCTGCATCCGGTGATGCGTGCTTCGTGTCTATTTGATGGTTGTCGAAGTATCAAACGGCGGCGACACGGAGAAGATGACATGAGCAAGCTGATGGGGAAGATTGCGCTGGTTACGGGCGCTTCGAAGGGT
This sequence comes from uncultured Acidobacteriaceae bacterium, assembly GCA_964247715.1. Lineage (GTDB taxonomy): Bacteria > Acidobacteriota > Terriglobia > Terriglobales > Acidobacteriaceae > Edaphobacter. The sequence continues at coordinate 2,721 of CAXTVJ010000073.1, forward strand.
ATTGGCGCGTCGATCGCGAAGCATCTGGGCGCTGAGGGTGCAACGGTCGTGGTGAACTACTCGAGCAGCAAGGCGGGCGCGGAGAAGGTGGTCGCGGAGATCGAGGCGGCGGGCGGGACGGCCTGGGCGCTGGGCGGAGACTTCTCAAAACCGGAGGAGATAACCGGTGCGTTCGCGGAGATCAAAGCAAAGTACGGAAAGCTGGATGTGCTGGTGAATAACGCCGGAGTGTACAGCTTTGCGCCGATCGAACAGGTGACCGCGGACGAGTTTCATCGGCTGTTCGATTTGAATGTGCTGGGTCTGCTGCTGGCTACGAAGGAGGCGGTCGGG
>CAXTVJ010000073.1:3153-6662 GCA_964247715.1 uncultured Acidobacteriaceae bacterium
GGGCAGCCGGATGACATCGGGAAGATCGCTGTGTTTCTTGCGTCGGACGACTCGTTCTGGATCACCGGGCAGTTGATCGGTGCCGGGGGCGGGGTTACGTCGTAGGAGGCTGAGAGGTAACTGCAAGTGCGTCCTTACGCCGGACGGGCACCACGGGGCCCTTGGCAGGACCTTCGTGGGGTATTGGTCGCGCTTTGCGGGTGAAGGCAATGGCTAACGTCTGTCGTTGTTTTGAGACACAACTTCCGCGGGGCGGAGGTCGAGCAGCTCGAGCTGCAGGCCTCCGTACTGCGGATGTTTGTTTTCGCAGAGGCGGAAGACGGCGTCGATCTGCGAACCTTTTGCCAGATGAAGAGGCGCGATGCGTTCGGTCCAGGGTTCGCGGCCGTCGCGAGACCAGGCCATGGCGTCGAGGGTGGTGCCGCCGGGGCCGGCCACGGGCAGACAGAGGTGGCGATCCTTGATGACGCGCGGCGGGGCGGTGAGGGTGAGGGCGCGGGCGAGGAAGACGGGCTCGGGATGGCTGTGGCCGAAGGGGGCGAGGCAGTTGAGCCAGGCGAGGAGGTCGAGGTTGAGCTCGGCGGGGGTGAGCTCGGCGTCGATGAGGAGCTCGGGGTTGAGGAGATTGAGGGTGAGATGCGTGGTGGTGTGGGTGCGGAGTGCTTCGCGCAATGTGGGCAGGTGGTGGGTGGGGAGAGAGAAGCCGACGGCGTGGGCGTGGCCTCCGAAGCGCGAGAAGACCGGGGTGGCAGCGTGGGCGGCGGTGAGGGCGTCGAGGAGATGGAAGCCGGGGATGGAGCGGCCGGAGCCGTGGGCTTCATTGGTGTGGTCGGGGACTTCGAGGGTGACTGGAGGTACTTCATCCCATGTCTCAGAGGCGAGACATGGGGCACCCGGAGTGGTGGAGGGTGTTGAGGTGAGGATGAGGGCGGGGCGGTGGGTGCGCTCGACGACGCGGGAGGCGAGGATGCCGAGAACGCCGCGGTGCCACTCGGGGTGGTCGAGGACGATGCATTCGGCGGGGAAGTCGCCTTCGGCGGAGCGGAGAGTGAGGAGCTGGAGATCGATGGCGGCGAGGGCGGCGGCCTCGGTGGCGCGGCGGTCTTGATTCAGTGCGTCGAGCTTTTCGGCGAGCGCGCTCGCGCGGGATGGATCGCGGGTAAGGAAGAGCTCGACGACGTCGGAGGCGACGTCCATGCGGCCGGCGGCGTTGATCCGGGGAGCGATGCGGAAGCCGACTTGTTGCGCGGTGGGGGGCTGGTCGAGCGGGAGTTTGGCGACCTCCATGAGGGCACGGAGGCCGGGCTGGATGGGGTTGGCGAGGGCGCGAAGACCGAGGGCTACGATGGCGCGGTTTTCGCCGAGGAGCGGGACGGAGTCGGCGATGGTGGCGATGGCGACGAGCTTGAGGAAGCTGGGCAGGATGACGGTATTGAGGCGCTGGCGGGTGGTGTCGGTGGAGGCGTGCGCGGCGAGGAGTGCGTGGGCGAGCTTGAAGGCGACGCCGGCTCCACAGAGGTGTTTGTTGGGGTAGGGGCAGTTGGGCTGGGCGGGGTTGATGACGGCGAAAGCGTCGGGGATGCCGGTCTGGCCGGCAGTTTGGCTCTCCGGGAGGTGGTGGTCGGTGACGATGAGGTCGAGGGCGAGGGCGCGGGCTTCGTCGGCCTGGGCGAAGGCGCGGATACCGGTGTCGACGGAGATGACGAGGGTAACGCCGTCGGCTGCGGCGTCGGCGAGGCGGGCGGACTGGATGCCGTAGCCCTCGCGGATGCGGTGCGGGACGTGGTACTCGACGCGGGCGGGGCAGTCCGGTGGGGCGATGCGCTCGATGGCGGTTTTGAGCAGTACGGTAGCCGTGGTGCCGTCTACGTCGTAGTCGCCGTAGATGAGGATTTTTTCTCCGGCTGCTACCGCTCGCTGGATGCGGGCTACGGCTTCGGGCATGCCGCGGAGGAGATTGGGGTCGTGGAGGTCCGAGAGCTGCGGATGGAGGAAGGTCTGTGTCGTGTCGGGTGCGATGTGGCGGGCGGCAAGGATGCGGGCGATCGCGGGTGGGCAGGCGAGGGCGCGGGTGAGGGCTTCTGCGGGAGGGAGGTCGGTGGGGTGGAGGGTCCAGCGGAGTTGGGGCATGCGGTCGGGCTCGACTTGAAGTGACTCACCCCACGATAGCTCCGCTTTGCGGAGCGATCATGGGGCGCCCGGGGCTGAGATGTGGAATAGCGGGACGGATCTATTCGTCGCGTTCGTCGAGGACGACGCCGCCGAGGTCGGTGGCGGCTTCCATGAGGTCCTGAAAGCGGTCGTACCAGTCGGTGGAGGTTTCGAAGAGGAAGACGACGCCCTGGTGGGCGAAGCCGAGCTGGAGGTAGCCGGTTTTGCCGACGTGGCGGAGGAGCGACTCGGCGTCGTCGAGGTCGAATTCGTCATCTTCGGAGAAGCTGTGGCCGCGGAGCTGCTCGAGGAGGATCGTGAGGTCGGACTTCTCGAGGACAACCTCGGACATGGTGATGAAGGGGGTTCCGGCGGCTTTGGCGTGCTCGACGAAGTCCTTCCAGGCGTCGGTGTGGTCGTCTTCGAAGAGGACGGTAGGGACCTCTTCGGTGACGTAGGCGGGCATGCGGCGGAGGCCGTGTCCGGCAATGAAGGCCACCATGTCGTCTTTAAGCGAGAGCAGGTTTTCGGATTGCATCGTGTCTATTCTCTCAGATGGAGTGGACGGCATCGCGGGCCCGGGGTGCTGTTTGAGAATGGTATACTCAAGCCACTGAGCCCATGATTTTTTCCAAGGATTACGTCGGCTATCTTGCGCGGCAGACGGTAAAACAGCTGGTCGCCGCGAAGGTGATCGAGACGTCGAAGCCCGAGCTGTTGAACGAGCGGGTGACAGGTGCGATGGTCGAAGAGCTTTCGCTCGAAGACCGGATCAACGACGAGGTGCGGGTGATCCTCGAAGCGTTCCAGGAGGACATGCGGAAGTCGGGCGCGAGCTATCCGGAGATGTTCAAGAAAGTGAAGATGGAGCTGGCGCGCAAGTACAAGGCGGTGCTGTGAGGATCTCGCGCGACAAGTTGAACAAGCTGGCGCACACGGTGGCCGATACGCTGGCGGAGCTTCCGGAGTGCGACTTTCTGGAAGAGCGGAACATGGTCCGTCAGGAGGCGCGCAAGGCGCTCGAGAAGCTGCTGACGGATGAGCTGAAGCTGGATGCGGGCGCGCGGCAGAAGATTGCGTCGCAGCGGAAGATCATCGTCGAGGGGTCGCAGGAGTGGGACATCCTGTACCGCAAGTACTACAACGACGAGGTGAAGAAGCTGGGGCTGTAGCGGCTTCGGCTTCGATTGGCGGACGGCTTCGGTTTTTGATATTCTAAGCAGGTTGCGGGCGGTTGAGCCCTGGCGGGTTCCTGCGAGCGATGGCTTCACGATGTGGCGTTATGGTGTAACTGGTTAACACGTCGCCCTCTCAAGGCGAAGAGTCCGGGTTCGAGCCCCGGTAACGCTACCAAATTC
>CAXTVJ010000074.1:0-6651 GCA_964247715.1 uncultured Acidobacteriaceae bacterium
GGACGCGCCTGCACCTGAGGCTGCGGACGCGCCTGCGGCTGGACCTGCGGACGCGTCTGCGGCTGTACTTGCGGACGAGGCTGCACCTGCGGCTGACCGGGACGGACAGCTGTCGCGGCGGGCTGACCCGGACGACCCTGGAAGCCATTGGGTTGCGGCTGACCAGGACGAGTCAGGGTGGTCGCGGGCTGACCCGGACGTCCCTGGAATGCGTTCGGCTGACCCGGCTGACCGGGACGGCCCTGGAAGGCGTTCGGCTGACCCGGCTGCCCGGGACGCCCGTTTACGCCAGCGGGCTGGCCGAAGCCGCCACGCGCCGCGGGGATCGGCTGGGGCGGCGTACGGTCCGCCGTCATCCGCCCCGGTGCCGCTGCGATCGCGGGACTTCCGTGGTTGGCCGCGTAAAACTGCTGCGGATTGTGCTGCGCGGTGGTTGCGAACTGCCGCTGCACCGTCATCGGCGGCGTGCGCTGCTCATGCAGCACCGCGAGCTGCGCCGGATTTGCCTGCACGTTGATGCCGCCGTGCGGTCCGTTCCAGCTCACCCGCAGGTTGTTCTCAGGACGCACCTCCCGCTGATACACGGAGTGCACATCGTTCACGTTGATCCGGTTGACGGCGTTGTTGTAGTAGAACTGGTTGCCGTTCCAGTACCCGCCCTCGTAGCCGGTCCCGCCGTAGCCAAAGCCGTAGTTGATGCCGCCATAGAAGCCGATGTGCCGGGCCCAGTACCCGCGGTGAAAGCGGTAGCGCCCGCCGTCGTTCCCCCAGTAGCCGGGCGTCCACAGCGCCCCGGTGTAAGGCGGCGCGACCCATGCTCCGGGAACCCAGTAGTAGCCGCCGGTACCGTAGTCCCAGTAGCCGGGTGTCCACGTGTCGCCTGCCTCGGTCAGCTCCGGCTGCTGATATTCCGGAAGGGGAGGCGGGGCCTGATCCGCATAGAGCGCGGCGTAGCCGGAGTCCGCCTGATTCTCATACGCGTCGTAGTCCTGGTCCGCATAGCCCTGAGAACCCTGCGCCGGCTGCTGCGCGTACTGGCCGCTGCTGGAGCGCTGCCCGGAGGTCTCATTCTGCGGATAGCTCTCGCCGCTCTGGCTCTGCGGAGCCGACTGCTGCTGCCCCAGTACGGCTGTCGTCTGTCCCGAAGCATCCGCGGTATTGGCTGCGGCCGGGTCCGGTCCGTTGTTCGCATCCACGACGTTTGCGGGCTGCGTGTTCGCGTTGCTCTTGCATCCGGATACCGCGGAGAGGGCCAGGAGGGTCGCCGCAGCGGCAACCGAGGTACGCCAGTTTGTCGTTCGCATAAGTTCTTTCGTCCTCAAGAGGTGATGTCCCTCGGTAAGATGCGCCGCCGGCTGTCTCTGGGCGGATTTTTGTCGGTACATCCCGACATTCGTCTGCCGAATAGAGTCTTCGGGCAGTCAACGGGCATCGGGCAACTCAAACCAGCTGTCCACCCTCTAGAGCATCATCCGGCAGTCGCGCACGTTGCGGCTCAGCAGTCGTCCTGGCGTCTTCTCCTCCCCGGAGGCTCCAGGTCGACCCACCCAACTCATCAGAGATGTGTCTGAACGCGCAGCCCCCCGGGGCGCAGCTCAGGCGGAGGGTTTCCCCAGTGTCCACAGCCAAGTACCAGTCCCTGCTCTCCCCCACCTTGAAGGTGACCGAAGAGCAGTACGAAACCGATCGCAACCTGCTTGCGTTCGAACGCTCCATTCAGCACCTCACCCGTCGCGGCTTCGTCACCGGAGCAGCCGGAGCAGCTGCGCTCGCCACCTTCGCCGGCGGCTCGCGTGCCGAGGCTCAGGCTGCCGCACCCGCGATCAGCGACGTGCTCAACTTCGCGCTGAATCTGGAATACCTCGAAGCGAATCTTTACCAGTTCGCCGCCACCGGCAGCCCGCTGACCTCCGCGCAGAACAACGGCGGCGTTGCGCCCGAGGGTCTGCCCACCACGCCCCTCACGCTCGACAGCAACACCCTCGCGGTGTACAAGGCGCTTGCCCAGGATGAGATCAATCACATCAACGACCTCACCTCCGCGCTGAAGAGCATGAGCGTCACCCCGGTGGCGCAGCCGCTGATCAATTACGCCGCGCTCGGCATGATCACTACCCAGGCGCAACTGATCGCGACGACTCGCCAGTTCACCGCGGTCGGCAACTCCGCCTACGCGGGCGCGGCCCAGTACCTGGTCTCGAACGAGATGGTGCTCGCCACAGCCGCCTCCATTCTCGGTGCGGAAGGACAGCACCTCGGCGCGGTCAACAACCTCTGCGTCATCCAGGGCGTGACCTCGCCGCAGGTCGACTCTCTTGACGTGCCGCCCTCGTCGACCAACTACTTCACCGTCAGCGCCATGACCGCGCTCGGACCCTCCCGCACCACGTCGCAGGTTCTCGGCATCGTCTACGGCGTGACGACTGCATCCACGTCGGCAACCCCGGCGGCCGGCACCATGTCGGGCGGCTTCTTCCCGAGCGGCGTCGCCGGCAACATCAAGAGCACGTAGCTTCCTGGCTGTTTTCTCCCCTACCGCCGGCTCATCACCGCAGGCATATCCCCCGGTTCTCCGCTCCAGATATCCGCTTGACCCGATCGCCAGGAGGCATCGACCCATGTCGTTCATCCACACACGCTTCACCAAAAAGTCCCTGCTGAATCCGCAGGACAAAGTCTCCGACGAGCAGTTCGCTCAGGAGGCGAAGATTGTCGCCTTCCAGCGCGAGAATGCGCTTCTCAACCGCCGCCGCTTCCTCTCCTCGCTTGCCGTCGCGGGCGCGGCCGCCGGCACTCTGGGCCTGGCCGGCTGCAGCAGCGGCTCCGGCACGACGCCGGTCACCACCAGCAGCACGCCTTCCGTGACCGACGTCCTCAACTTCGCCCTCAATCTCGAGTACCTCGAGGCAAACTTCTACACCTACCTCAGCACCGGCGCCGGCATCTCGGGCGTGGTGAGCAATTTGCCCAGCGGGTCCGGCACGGTCACCGGCGGCGCCCAGTACACCGCCACCGACCCGGTCGTGCAGTCGCTGATCCAGCAGCTCGCTCAGCACGAGCAGGAGCATGTCAGCCTGATCATCACCACCATCCAAGGGCTCGGCGGAACGGCGGTTGCTCAGCCTGACCTCAACCTCGCGGCCAAAGGAACGCCCACCAGCGACGCCATGCTGGTTGCGCTCGCGCGCGAGCTCGAAACCGTCGGCGTCAGCGCCTACGAGGGTGGCGTCCCCTACCTCGTCTCCAACACCATGATCCTCACCTACGCCGCGCAGATTCACGATACCGAGGCCCAGCACGAGGGCTTCATGCGCGAGTACTGCATCGCCAATGGCATCACCTCGGGCGCCGTCGATACCCAGGATATCCCGCCAACCTCCACCACGGTGTTCAACACCGATCCGACCACCGGCCTGAACACCGTCCGCACCCCGCAGCAGGTGCTCGGCATCGTCTACGGCGTCACCTCGGCGGCAACTTCCGCCACTCCGGCCACCGGGATCACCAGCGGTGGCTTCTTCCCCAATGGCATGAACGGCAACATCAAAAGCACCTAGTGACGAAGGCATCGGATACGTGAAAGGCCGCCCGGTCATCAGGGCGGCCTTTCCGTCTTCCAAGCACCTTCACGCCGTGAGGGCGAATGGTGCAGGCTAATGCGGCATCAGCGAGCTCAGGCGCTCCGGCTCTTTGCCCAGCCAGTCGGGATTTTCGGCGGTTCCGTCGAAGATCGACGACGTCTTGAACGGCTCGAACTCGCCCCGCTCCGCCGCTGTTTTCGTCTTCGCCAGCACCGCGTCGCGCTCGGCCTCGCCGAAGGAACCAAAGGTTCTAAGTGCCTCAAAGGCCTGATCGAGACGCTCCATGGAGTCGAAGCCATTAATCACCACGGACGTCGGCAGACTGAGCGCGTAGTGCAGGCACTCGATGGCGGTGACGGTCTTCGACTTGAAGATGATGCCGTTGGCCATCGACTTCATACCGAGCACGCCAATGCCCTCCTCCACCAGCTTCGGGACGACCATCTTCGCGAACGAACGGTAGTGCCAGTCCATCACGTTCAGCGGCATCTGCGCCGCGTCGAAGTGAAAGCCGTTCATCTCAGCCACCTCCAGCATGTGCAGATGAACCGCCGGATCCTTGTGCCCGGTAAAGCCGATGTAGCGCAGCTTGCCCGCCTGCTTCGCTTCGAGAAACGCCGCCATCGCGCCCTCCTCGTCGAAGATCCGGTGCGGGTCTTCGAAGCGGAGGATCTCGTGGTGCTGGACGAGGTCGATGCAGTCGACCTGCATGCGCAGCAGGCTCTGCTCGATCTGGTTCGCGGCCTCCTTCTTGGAGCGGCCGTCGATCTTCGTCATAAGGAAAACCCTGTCGCGGTACCCGTCCTTGAGCGCCTTGCCCATGCGCAACTCGCTGAGCCCGGAGTTGTAGTCCCACGAATTATCCATGAAATTGATCCCGCGATCGATCGCCGACCGGATGATCCGAATTCCATCGTTCTCGCTCACAGCCGGCAGCCCGATATGCCACCCGCCCAGCCCGATCGCCGAAACCTTTTCGCCCGTCTTCCCCAGCGTCCTGTACTGCATCTCCGTATCGCTCATCCGCGCCCTCCTGATTGGCTCGTCCAGCCCTGAGATGCGCCTGCCCCGTACCGTCGTACTCTGCGCCCTCGGCGCGCGTCTCCTCAGCGACCTCCACGATCCGCTCTTGCCTTTGCTCCTGGACGCGCAAGCCACCCCAGTAAGCCGCCTCAGTAAGCCAAAGCCACCCCATCGGCCCGCATCTCGCTCCCCGCCGCGTAGAACCGGTCCGTACGCCCGCCAAACTCCGACGACATGACCTCAATCCCCTCATACCGCCCAAACCCGCCATCGCTTTCGCCCATCGGCCAGCCCAGCGCCCCCAGCGCCTCCCGCGTAGCCTTCGGCACCCCCGCCTCCAGCCGCAGAATTCCCCGAGGCGTCAGCCCCGCCGGGTCCTCGCCCATCGTCTGTGATGACCCCTCATGGTGCCACCGCGGGCTGTCCGCCGACGCCTGCACATCCAGCCCGTAATCCACGCGGTTGACGATAATCTGCGTCTGCCCCTGCGGCTGCATATCGCCGCCCATCACGCCAAAGCTCAGCCACGGCGCGCCATTCCTCGCCGCGAACCCCGGAATGATCGTCTGGAACGGCCGCTTGCCCGGCGCATAGATGTTCGGGTGCCCATCCTTCAGCGAGAACAGCTCGCCGCGATCCTGAAACATGAATCCAAGCCCATCCGCCACCAGCCCCGACCCCATCCCGCGAAAGTTCGACTGAATGATCGACACCATCATCCCGTCCTTGTCCGCCGTCGTGAAGTACGTCGTATCCCCATGGCTCGGCGCCTGCCCCGGATACACCTGCTCGCGAATCTTCCGCGGATCGATCAGCTTCGCCCGCTCCGCCGCGTACGCCTTCGAGTTCAGCCACTCCACCGGCACCTTGGCAAAGTGCGGGTCCGCATAAAACCGCGCCCGATCCTCATACGCCAGACGCTTCGCCTCGATCTGCACCTGCAGGCTCTCCGGCGACTGAAACCCGAACTCGCGCATATCGAAGTGCTCGATCATGGACAGCATCTGCAGCGTCGCCAGCCCCTGCGTATTCGCGCCCATTGCATACACCGTCGTGCCGCGATAGTCGGTCTGCAAAGGCGTCGGCCACTCCGCCTGGTGCGCCCGCAGATCGGCCCGCGTCATCCATCCGCCGATCCGCTTGAAGTACGCCTCGATCGTGTCCGCGATCGGCCCGTCGTAGAACGCATCGCGTCCTCCCTGGGCGATCATCCGGTAGGTGCGCGCGAGGTCGGGATTGCGCCGGACCTGATTCTCATTGGGGGCATGTCCGCCCGGCGCATACGTGTGCAGCGCGTTGGCCGTCTCCTCCACGCCCGAGCCCGGCCTGGTAAACGCCGCCAGATTGCGCTTGATGTACCACCCGATGATCTGCGGCGTCGGCGACCCCTGCTCGCATGCCTCGATCGCCGGCTCGAACAGCTCCGCCCACTTGAGCCGTCCGTAGCGCTCATGCAGCGCCCACCATCCGCCCAGCGCGCCCGGCACCGAGACCGTCACCGCGCCCAGCTTCGGCAGCACCTTTTTCCCATCCACCGTCACCGCCCGCGCCCGCGCCGTCTCGAGCGACAGCCCGCGCGGCGAAGCCCCCGAGCTCGCCATCCCCTCCAGCCTGCTTGTCTTCGGATCCCACACGAACGCATAGCAGTCGCCGCCCAGCCCCGAGCTCGTCGGCTCCACGAACCCCAGCACCGCATTCGCCGCCACCGCCGCATCCACCGCCGACCCGCCACGCTTCAGCATCGCGATCGCCACCTGCGTCGCCAGCGGATGCGCCGTCCCCGCCGCGCCATTCAACCCCAGCGCCGGCGACCGCGAGGCAAAGCTCGCTCCACTCGGCCGATCGCCCGCATGCACATCCGGCCGCACAAACCGCTCCGCCCCCGCCGCCTGAAACTTCGGCAGCGCGGCCCCACTCGGCTGCTCAGCCTGCTCCATCCTCGCCTCCCCGCGCGCGAGTGGGATGCCGGCAACCGCAGCGGCAGGCAAGGTAGCAAGAAACGTTCGACGGTGCATCGGCAAATCCCCCGGGAAAACGAATGGCTGTG
>CAXTVJ010000075.1:0-6210 GCA_964247715.1 uncultured Acidobacteriaceae bacterium
CCTATGTGGCCCTTGCAAGGCTTAGGACGGGTTTGCAGTTGTTGCAAGCTCCTCAGTCCCCACAGCGTCTTGAGATGGTCCGCCCATCATGACTCCGAAAAACGCTGTCCAGCTTGCCCACCGCGCTTGCCATGTACCCGGCGACAGATGGAGCGGCTTAAAGGCAGGACCGGCACACGGCAACTCGATAACGGGTTTGCATGCGCCCAGCTTACTTGGTCAGCGTTCAAAGGCCGGAGCGGGTTTCTGTGCTATCGTGGCGTCGGATCGAACAAGCTTACTGCGATGTGGAGCAAGCTCATGATGGATGAACCGATCAAGATGGAGAGGGCGAACGTGATGGTGGACAACACGATTCTCATCGACCTTTCGGACGGCACAACGCTCAAGCTCAGCTACGAGCAGATCAGAACACTTACTGCGGAAAAACTGAGTGCGGACGAAGAAGACGCGATCTGACTCTGCTGGGACGCGAACTCAGAAGACGCAGGATGATCCTGCTGAGACACACACGAACGCCGCACCTGCGGCGAAGCCGTGAGGGGAATGGTCGAACGCCTCACAGTACGTCCCCACAGCGTCCCCGCGCTTCTGAAGTGAGCTGCAGATCAGGCCAATGGGTACTCTAACCTTTGATATTTGGCGTCCCCGACGGGATTCGAACCCGTGTTCTCGCCTTGAAAGGGCGGCGTCCTGGGCCTCTGGACGACGGGGACGCACTGAGCGGAGACAGGCACGACCCCACGTTGTGCCCGTACTGCTGCTTTTTTGACGTTATCTTGGTTGCGGGGCGGTGTCAAAGGGCGGTTGAACGGTGCGGAGCCGGCAACCATGCCGGACAGAAGTGCGTTGTCATGTTGCGCATCTTTCGGTCTTACGATTCATCCAATCCGAAACAGTGAGTTGTTGATGGAAGAAGGGTGCCGAGAATCCGCGTGTCGGATCGCCCGGGCACACGAGGCGAAAGGGGCCGTTGCAGATGACTTCAGGACGAGTGGATGTGCGCACACGACGGGCGATGCTGGCGGTCGCTGCCGCGATGGTGCTGGCGTGCGGGCTGGCAGGATGCCATCAGGCTCCGGCGGCGGCTGCGCCGAGGGGACCGCAGGCGCTGCCGGTGCAGGTGGCTCCGGTTTCGTTGTCTTCGGTCCCGATGGGCGACACGTATGTGGCGACCATCAAGAGTCGGCGCTCGGCGACAATGCAGCCCCAGGTGGACGGAAATCTTACCCGGATCCTGGTGGTGAGCGGGCAGGCGGTGAAGCAGGGCCAGCTGCTGATGCAGATCGACCCGCTGAAGCAGGTGGCAACGGTGAACCAGCAGGCGGGGTCTCAGGCTCAGTCGCAGGCAAACTACTCGTTCCAGCAGGCGGAAGTAGAGCGGCAGAAGAAGCTCTTCGATGCCGGCATTACCTCGCGTCAGGCGTACGACACGGCGGTGAACAACTTCGCCGCGGCGAAGGCGGCGTACTCGGCCAGCGCGGCGGGGACGGCGACGCAGAAGGAACAGCTGGCGTACTACCAGATTCGTGCGCCGTTTGCCGGGATTGTCGGTGATATCCCGGTGCATCAGGGCGACTACGTGACCGCGGCGACGATGCTGACGACGATCGATGAGAATTCCGGCCTGGAGGCTTATATCTACGTCCCGACGGAGCGCTCGGGGATGGTTCGGCTGGGCCTGCCGGTAGAGATATTGGATACGGACGGCAAGGTGCTGGCGCACTCGACGATCTCATTCCTCTCGCCCGAGGTGGACAACGGGATCCAGGGCATTCTGGCCAAGGCCGAGGTTCCGGCGGGGCAGGTGCGGAACCAGCAGGTAGTGAACGCCAGGGTGATCTGGAGCGAGTCGCCGAAGGCCACGGTGCCGGTGCTGGCGGTTTCGATGGTCGGCGGCCAGCCGTTTGTGTATGTCGCGGTGAAGGGTTCGGGTCCGTTCGCAAACGGTTTTGTGGCGCATCAGGTTCCGGTAAAGCTGGGCGATGTGGAGGGGAACAGCTATCCGGTGCTGGGCGGGTTGAACCCCGGCGACCGGGTGATCCTGTCGGGGCTGCAGATGATTGGCGAAGGGGCTCCGGTGATGCCGATTTCGGCTCCGCCGGTGCAGGCCACGCCCGGTGCCTGAGTGCGCTCTGCGCGGGCGGCGGTCACTTCGTGACTCTTGTACGCTTCGCCTGGTGCTTTTATTGAAAGTTTTGAGGATTGCAGGTTGAGTACAAGGGAGTCGAGTTTTGGTTGAGTTCTTTATTCGCCGGCCGGTGTTCGCGACAGTCAGCGCGCTGCTGATCATTCTCGCGGGCGCGATCTCGATTCCTTCGCTGCCGATCTCACAGTATCCGCAGCTGGCACCGCCGCAGGTAGTGGTCACGTCGAACTACGTGGGTGCGAACGCCGCGATCGTGGAGTCGGCGGTGACGATTCCGCTGGAGCAGGCGATTAACGGCGTCGAAGGGATGCGGTATATCTCGTCGGTCTCTGCGAACGACGGCACGTCGGCGATCACGGTGACGTTCAACACCGACTACAGTCTGGATATTGCGGCCGTCGACGTGCAGAATCGCGTGTCCTCTGCGGCCGGGCGGCTGCCTGCGGCGGTCAACAATACTGGCATCACGATCACCAAGGCGAATTCAAACTTCGTGCTGGTGGGCGGGTTTTACTCGCCGGATCATTCGCTTTCGAACGAGTTTCTGTCGAACTATATGGATGTCTACGTAAAGGACGCGTTGAAGCGTGTTCCGGGCGTGGGCGATGTGACTATCTTCGGCGAGCGCAAGTACGCGATGCGGGTGTGGCTGGACCCGGCGAAGCTGGCGGCGCGCGGTCTGACGGCGCTCGATGTGACGAATGCGCTGTCGGAGCAGAACGTCGAGATTGCGGCGGGGCAGCTGGGTTCGCCGCCGACGGACGGGACGCAGAATTACTCGATGGCGGTGCGGGTGGTGGGACGTCTGTCCGATCCGCGGCAGTTCGAGAACATCATTCTGAAGGGGCAGTTGAGCGCGGCGGGCGGCAACGGCGCGGGTCTGGTGCTGCTGAAGGATGTTGGCCGCGCGGAGGTGGGCGCGGAGAGCTATGCGACGTCGCTGAAGTTCTCGGGTGGCGACGCGGTGGGCTTCGGCATCGAGCAGCTGGCGACCGCGAATGCGCTGGATGTGGCGAAGAAGTGCCGCGCAGTGTTGTCCGATCTGCAGAAGAACTTTCCTCCAGGCATGACCTACGCGATCGCGGTGGATACGACGCAGACGGTTTCGGACTCGATCAACGAGGTACTGAAGACGCTGGCCGAGGCGATCGTCATCGTGATCATCGTGATCTTCCTGTTCCTGCAGGACTGGCGCGCGACGATCATTCCGGCGGTGACTATTCCGGTCTCGCTGATTGGAACGTTTCTGTTCATCAAGATCTTCGGATTCTCGATCAATTCGCTGACGCTGTTCGGCATTACGCTGGCGACGGGGCTGGTGGTGGATGACGCGATCGTCGTGATCGAGAATGTGCAGCGGCATATTACGGATGAGCATGCGGATTCGCATGAGGCGACGTCGATCGCGATGCGCGAGGTGACGAGCGCGGTGATCGCAACGTCGCTGGTGCTGATCTCGGTATTCGTGCCGGTGAGCTTCTTCCCGGGAACGACGGGCATTCTTTACAAGCAGTTTTCGCTGACGATTGCGTTTTCGATCGCGATCTCGGCGTTCAACGCGCTGACGCTTTCACCGGCGCTGGCGGCGATTCTGCTGCGCGGCGAGCAGCATCACGGCGGCCTGCTGAAATGGATCGACGATGGCATCCGGGCGCTGGGCCGGTGGTATGCGTGGGCGGTGACGCTGCTGGTGATGCGGCTGAAGACGGTGATGATCGTACTGTTCGTGGCGGGGCTGGCTGCGACCGCGTACATGTACCAGCATGTACCGACGGCGTTTGTGCCGGATGAGGATCAGGGATACTTTCTGTGCATCGTGCAGACGCCTCCGGGTGCGTCGCTGGCGTATACGACCGACGTGGCGGATAAGGCTGCCAAGATCATCCTGAAGGACAAGGATGTGTACGGCACGTTCTCGATCATGGGCTTCTCGCTTTCGGGTGGATCGGCGACGAACTCGGGGCTGCTGTTCGCGCCGCTGAAGCCGATCGACGACCGTACGAAGCTGGGTCCGGGACATACGCAGGCGGACATCGTGAAGCGGATTGCGCCGCAGCTGTTCGCGGTACCGGGAGGGATTGTGGCGGCGTTCGAGCCGCCGGCGATTCAGGGTATCGGTTCGGTTGGCGGATTTCAGTTCGAGCTGCTGGATAACGGGCGGAACAAATTCGCGGATATCGATCGCGTGGTGAAGCAGATGTCGGGGCAGACGCGTGCTCCGGGCGCGCAGGTGGTGGGGCTTTACTCGCCGTTCACGGCCAACGATCCGCAGCTTGCGGTGACGATCGACCGTGAGAAGGCGAAGGCGATCGGAGTTCCGCTGACGCAGGTGACGGCCGCGCTGCAGACGTTTATGGGTTCGACGTATGTGAACGATTTCGACTTCAACAATCGGTCGTATCGCGTGTACGTGCAGGCGGACCAGCAGTACCGGCGGAATGCGAAGGATCTGGAGCAGTTCTACGTTCGTTCGGATTCGGGGTCGATGGTGCCCCTGGATAACCTGGTGGCGGTATCGGCGACGAGCGGACCGCAGGTGATCTATCACTACAACCTGTTCCGCTCGGCTGAGATCGACGGGTCGGGTGCGCCGGGGCTTTCGTCGGGGCAGGGGCTGGCTGCGATGCAGCGGCTGTTCGAGAAGAACAAGCTGCAGGGGATGAGCTTTGCGTGGACGGGGCTGGCGCTCGAGGAGATCGAGTCGGCTGGCAAGGCGATCATCATCTTCGGGCTGGGGCTGCTGGTGGTGTACCTGACGCTCTCGGCGCAGTATGAGTCGTTTGCGCTGCCGTTCATCATTCTGCTTGCGGTGCCAATGGCGGTGCTGGGAGCGCTGGGGCTGGTGGCTGCGCGCGGGCTGGTGGACGACGTGTATGTGCAGATCGGGCTGGTGATGCTGATCGGGCTTTCAGCGAAGAATTCGATTCTGATCGTGGAGTTCGCGGAGCAGCTGCGAGGGCAGGGACGGACGATCGCGGAGGCGGCGATCGAGGCGGCGGAGCTGCGGCTGCGTCCGATTCTGATGACGTCTTCGGCGTTCATTCTGGGGGTGCTTCCTCTGTATTTCGCGACGGGAGCGGGAGCGCTGGGACGGCACTCGGTGGGTACGGCGGTGGTGGGCGGGATGGTGCTGTCCACGGTGCTGAACCTGGCGTTCATTCCGGTGCTTTACGTGTTGCTGAAGACCTTGCTTGCGCGATTTGGAGGCACGCCAAAGGCGGTCTCCGGGCAGGAGACGCATGCGCGCCGGGAGATCTCGGCGGAGACGGTGCAGGCCCCCCTCCGTTAATGCTTGAGTAAACTTTGGTGATTTTGCCTGAGTTTTCGATTCTTCCCGGGCCAAAGTCTTGCAAGGGCTGGGGTTATGGGTTTGGGCTCGGCGGCTGGACCTGAAGCGCCGGCCCACGCCTCAGGAGTGACGGCTCTTATGCTGACGCGACTTTTCCCCCAGCCTGGCCGCGGTGAGGCATTTGATGTGCCGCGACGGGAGATCCGGGTCGATGCGCTGGGTTTTCGTGGTGTCTCTCTATTCTACCGAATTGGACGGGGCAGGTATGCCAACTATTCTGGTCCTGTAAGTGCCTTCAATTGAGTGGATTGGGGTCAGGCCTTATTGCGTGAGGGCTTGACAGGTTTACCTGAGGACCTCCTGGGGATGCGTGTCCCTCCCGTACGCAGGAGGACTGTCGTGGCCAGCAAATCACGCCGCTGTCTCTCTACGTTGTCTTCAGCGTCTACCGGGGAGGTCTTCCGTGTCATCGCTCCGCGCATTTAGAAGGGGAGCTCGTGGCGTTGTTTCAGTTTCTGAAAGAAGAGGATGGATCCGTTTGCGGTGAAGTGGTGCTCGTCGTAGAGCAGAGGCACGCCGGCGGTGCCGACCAGGGGACACTCGGGGGTGCAGAGGGTATCGAAGTAAGAGATGTAGTGAATGTGCCACTGGTCGCGCGCCAGTGCGGCAAGCTGCCGATCCAAGGTCCGCTGCGAGTCATCGCGATGATCGGCGACGATACTGAGACGATGGTCGCGGAGAGCCATGGCAAGCACGCGGGGATAGGGCTGGT
>CAXTVJ010000076.1:0-5957 GCA_964247715.1 uncultured Acidobacteriaceae bacterium
TACCTCGTCACCAGCTCCAAACTCAAGTCGGGCACCCCCGCCGCAACCCTCGAAGTCCTCGAAACCGAACCCCAGTCCTGACTGGCCCCTCAACCATCCAGGCACCTTTTTCCGTGCGCGGCGATGAGTGAGGAAGCCGCCCGGAACTCCGGCCCAAGCCAGCATTCCTGCGCGCAACGTCCGCTTGCAAACCCGTGTCTAAACCGCCAGCATGCGTGTCCTCCCCAATCGCAAGCTGACGCAAGCACCATCACGTTTTGTGCCGTTAGCCCGTCTCACCGCACTCCTCATTCTGGCGGTCGTCTGTCTGCGCCCCGCAAGCGCTTCCGTATCCGTCCTGGTCGGCGAACCCTTCGGCCCGTTCGGCACCATGATGCCCGTCGGCCACACCGCCGTCTTCCTCGATCACGTCTGCGCCGACGGTCCGCTCAAGCTGCGCGCCTGCCGCCCCGGCGAGCCGCAGGGCGTCGTCATCGCCCGCTATCACCAGCTCGGCCAGTACGACTTCCTCGTCGCCCCGGTCATGGAGTTTCTCTACGCCGCCGAGCGTCCGGAAGACGTCCTCAGCTACGCCACCCTCGACTCCTCCTGGCAACTGCGTCAGGTCTACCGCCGCAAATACCTCTCCGCCATCATCCCCGACGGCCATGAGTACGACACCGCCACCGACGAGTGGTGGGAGTCCGCCGGGACCGCCTACACCCGCCGCATCTGGGGCTATTCCCTCGCGTCAACCGCCGAACAGGACCGCCGCTTCATCGACTTCGTCAACGAACTCCCCAACCGCCACGCCTACCGCCTCAACAACGACAACTGCGCCGACTTCGCAGCGAAAATGATCAACGTCTTCTACCCCGGAGCCGTTCGCCACGACATGGTCGCCGACTTCGGCTGGATGACCCCCAAGCAGGTCGCCCGTTCCGTCGAAGCCTATGGCAAGGTCCATCCCGAACTCGATCCTCACATCTTCGAGATTCCCCAGGTCCCCGGCTCGCTCCGCCGCTCCCGCCCCGTCCGCGGAGCCGCCGAAGCCGGTCTCAAGACCAAGCGCTATCTCGCCACCCTGCTCCTCATGCAGCCTGAAGTGCCGCTCGTCTGCACCATCCTTTATCTCGACCACGGCCGCTGGCAGATTGGCAAGGGTGCCCAGACCTTTGCCCCCGGTGACATCTACACCGCCAGCCTGCCCCGGCCGGACAATGACATAGTCGCTACAAAATAGGGAACGCGCAGAAACCCCGTCTTCTGAGCGCTCTTCCATGCGTCCTCTGCGTTCACCCTTGCCGTTGCTTCTGCGCTCTTAGTCGAGCTCATTCCGAAGCGCCACCCGTCCCGCCTCCAGCGCCGTGCTGTACACCACATGCGCGCTCCAGTGGAGTCCATGCCCAACCGGCGTTGTCTCCTGCGGATCCTCCGCCAGCCCCAGCTTCGGCAGTGCCCAGAGATCCGTCAGTCCCCACATCACTGTCCCATAGGCCGCGCCGAAGCCCCCCGTCACCACCGGCGCAACCTCCGCCAGTGCCCCGTACAGCGCACCCGCCGTGATCCCGAACCCATAGTGCAGCGCCCGCCCCGCCGCCTCTTTCCCGTCGCCCTCCAGCTTCACCCCGGCCGTCTCGCTCAGCCTGCGCGCCGTCGCCTCGGTCACATCCTCACCGGCTGCGGGATCGTAGTTCTGCCCCGCGCGCTGTCCCATCGCCACCAACTCCTGAAACACCGCCAGCGCCACCGAGGCCGCCAACCCCGCAAACGCCCCCGCAAATAACCCCTTCCACACCGACCGCTCGTTCGCCATGCACTCTCCTTTGCATGGATGGGATGCGGCCTCCGCCAGCCCCGGGATTTCAGACCTTGGCCAGTTCGTCCAGAATGTTTTCACCCTGCGCGAAACTCCCGTTGTGGTCGATAGCCCATCCCCCGCCCACCTGCGCAACGCCCCGCATCCTACGTCTGGCTTCAATCGGAAGCGAGACATCAACGCAGCAGCAAGGGAGGATTTCAATATGGCAGACCAGACCGATCTCGTACAGGCAGTGATCCGTGTACTGCATGACAGCGCCAAGGGTTTTCCCGACATCGGCGAGCACCTCAAGGACACGCAGGCGAAGGCATTCTTCATGCAGGAAGCCACAACCCGCGCCCAGTTCGCCAGCGAGCTGGAGGCTGAACTCCCCGGCGGGAAGGGCGACGTAGGCGGCACCGGCGTCGGCGCCATCCACCGCGTCTGGGGCGACCTCAAGGCCAACCTCGGCGGCGGCGACCACACGCTCCTCGAGACCGCGGAGCAGGGTGAAGACGCCGCCAAGAAGGCCTACAAAGAGGCCCTCGAAGGCGACATCCAGTCTCCCACTCTCCGCCAGACCCTGCTCCGGCAGCAGCAGCACATCCAGGCTTCGCATGACAAAGTCAAGGCCATGCGCGACTCCGTAGTCGCGTAGCTCACCCGATCAACCCGGGCCAGTAAACCAACCCCGCTGCAGCCGACAGGCTACGGCGGGGTTTTCATTGCAGTCCCACTTTGCAATCCACCTTTGCGCATCCATCCGCTCTTCCGCCGATTCACGTCTAACCCGGCAGGAGACCAACGACCATGCCCACCTCCGAACATTTCAAGCGCCAGCCCCGCGTCACCCTCCCCGGCACCGAACAGCCCGACGTCGCCAGCCTCTCGCCCGCGATCGCCGCACACGCCACGGCGCCTGAAGCTCCCGCCGCCGAGATCACCGTCACCGTCATCCTCCAGCCCGCCAACTCTTTCGATCCCGCCATCTTCACCGACCCCGCCAAACGCATCCGCCGCGAAGACCTCGCCTCCGTCCACGGCCCCGATCCCGTCTCCGTCACCCTCCTCAGCGCCTTCGCCGAGGAGTTCGGCCTTGCGGTGGCGCCACACCCCGGCGCCGGGGCGCGCAGCTTCCTCCTCACCGGCTCCGAAGCCGCCATGCAGGAGGCCTTCGCCGTTACCCTCACCCATCAGACCGTCGGCCCCGCGCAGGTGCGCATCCGCACTGGTGCCATCCAGCTCCCCGAGGAGCTCAGCGGCCACATCGCCGCCGTCCTCGGCCTCGATAGCCGCCCCGTCGCCAAATCGCACTGCCGCAGGGCCGCCAACGCTGCCGCCGCGACCTCCTACACCCCTGTCCAGGTTGCCCGGCTCTACGGCTTCCCCGCCAATGTCTCCGCCGAAGGCCAGACCATCGGCCTCATCGAGCTGGGTGGCGGCTTCCGCCCCGCCGACATCACCGCATACTTCGCATCGCTTGAACTGCCCGTCCCCAAAGTCACCGCCGTGTCCGTCGACCAGGGCAAGAACAAGCCCGGCGACGCCAGCGGTGCCGACGGCGAAGTCATGCTCGATATCGAGGTCGCCGCCGCCGTCGCCTCCGGCGCAGGCATCGTCGTCTACTTCGCTCCCAACACCAGTCAGGGCTTCGTCGACGCCATCTCCACCGCCGTACACGACACCACCCACAAGCCCTCCGTCATCTCCATCAGCTGGGGCGGCCCCGAATCCACCTGGA
This sequence comes from uncultured Acidobacteriaceae bacterium, assembly GCA_964247715.1. GTDB lineage: Bacteria > Acidobacteriota > Terriglobia > Terriglobales > Acidobacteriaceae > Edaphobacter. The sequence goes on from CAXTVJ010000076.1 coordinate 3,522, forward strand.
CCGCCTCCGCCGCCAACGCCCTCGACGAAGCCTGCCAGGCTGCCGCCGCCGCAGGCGTCTCCATCACCGTGGCCGCCGGTGACAACGGCTCCTCCGATGGCGTCACCACCGGCGGCAACCACGTCGATTTCCCCGCCTCCAGCCCGCACGTCCTCGCCTGCGGAGGCACCAAACTCTCCAGCTCCGGATCATCCATCGAGAGCGAGGTCGTCTGGAACGAAGACGCCGGCAACGAAGGCGCGACCGGCGGAGGCTTCAGCACCCTCTTCCCCCGCCCTGCCTGGCAGACCCTCACCACCCTGCAGGCCGACGGCCAGACCGGACGCGGCGTCCCCGATGCAGCCGGCGACGCCGACCCCGAAACCGGCTATCAGATCCGCGTCGACGGCCAGTCCCAGGTCATCGGCGGCACCAGCGCCGTCGCCCCGCTCTGGGCCGGCCTCATCGCCCTCGCCAACCAGGCCAACGGCACCGACGCCGGCTTTCTCACCCCCACCCTCTATACCCATCCCGCCGCCTTCCGCGACATCACCGAAGGCAACAATGGCGCCTGGACCGCCGGCCCCGGATGGGACCCCTGCACCGGCCTGGGCAGCCCCATCGGCACCGCCATCATCGCCGCCCTCAAACCCGCAGCCCGATAACCACAAGACCGGATACCCCACCTCCGCGAAGCTAAGGTGCGATCCTCCAATCCGCAAAGACCAGACCGTCCGCACCTGAGCCTCAACGAGAGCTGGCAGCGTGCGTCAATACCGCCACGAGCTCACATCCGCCCCCTTCGGAGCCGTCGCCACCATATGCTCCGCCATGAGCGGCAGCACCCGCTGCGCCCAGTTCGCATTGTTCTGCTGCATCGTGTACTCCGGCGGCCCGCCGGTATAACAGTGCGGCATCCCCGGCCCATATTGAAATGTCGCGTCCGAGTGTGGGTTCCGCGTAGCCTCCAGCTGGTTCTGCAGCAGATGCACCGCATTGTTCAGAAAGTACGTATCTCCATCGCCCACGGCGATGTGCAGCTTGCCCTCGAGCTTCGGCCCCAGTACCGTCCAGTCGCGCTTCAGAGTCGCCGCGATGTCGTAGTGCTCGTGCCAGTACGCCAGCGTCGTCTTATCGATCGCCCCCGTCATCGGGTCAAGAATCTCCGCTGGATACCCATCCTTGCCCGCAGGGGAAAACACCGCCTGCCAGATATCCCACTGCTCGGTCGACCGCCCGTGCGTCCCCAGCACATACTCGTAGCCGAACTCCTGCTCCGCCGTCGCAATCACCGTTCCATCCGGCCTGCGATCCGCCGCCACCGGAATCGACGCGAAGTCCCCGTCCAGGTGAAACGCATTCTTATCGTCATAGAGGTTGATGTCCTGATACGCATGGAAGTCCACCGGATCGGGACACGCCACATACGCCCCGTTGTACGTATCCGGATAAAAGACCTGCGTCGCCAGCGCCTCCCACCCGCCGGTCGACCCGCCAAAGGTAGCCCGCGCCCAGCCCGCCCCAATTCCGCGATACTTCTTTTCGATCGCCGGAATCAGCTCCTCGTTGATCGCCGTCCCATACGGCCCCACGTTCGCCGAGTCCACCACATACGAGTCGTCATAGTAGGGATTCGCATTCTGCACGTAGATCATGATCACGCGCGGCAGCCGGCCCGACGTCCAGTCCTGAAAGAACCGATATCCATTCGCATCCCGCCTGGCACCCGGCACCTTCGCGTTCGGTAGAGAGGTCACAAACGGCACCGGCCCGAACCCCGCATGGTAGTGGTCCTGATACACCACCACCGGGTACCGCGCCTGCGGATGCTCGTTGAACCCGTCCGGCAGCAGCACCCACGCGCCGAGGTACATATCCCGTCCCCAGAACTTGCTCAGCGCCTCCGACCGGAACCGCATGTACTTCAGCCACTTCGCCGCCGGCTCCCGCTTCGCGATCACCTCCGGATCTTGATCCGTTCCCTCAACCGGCGGAATGGTCTTATCCAGCGTCAGCTTGATGGTCGCCGCGGAACGACCGGACGCCTTCCCATCCAGGTCGTTCGGATCCAGATGCACCTTCACCGGCGCGTTATACGCATTGCCCGGCTTCAAATTCCAGTGCTGTCCTTCACCTCGATCGGGCGGCAGCCACACGTCCTTGCCCGAAGCCAGATGAAACAGCTCATACCGGTTGAAGACCGCCTGCACGTAGTAGTCGCCCGCATCCAGATCCTTCAGCGACCGCCGCGGATACCCGAATGTCGCCGCATCCACCACAATCGGCGTCCTCGGCGCGGCGCCATCCACATCTACCCCAAACCCCTCAGCCGACCGGTAGTCCTCGGTCATCTGCATCCGCGGCTCACTCTCCGCGTTCTTCGCAAACACCACCACCACATGCCCATGCAGCGCCCCCGCACCCGGCACCACCACCTCCACCCGCTGCGCCGAAGCC
>CAXTVJ010000077.1:0-1173 GCA_964247715.1 uncultured Acidobacteriaceae bacterium
GGATACGGCGAGGTAGAGCAGCTGTATATCGATCCGGTGGAGTGCATTGACTGCGGCGCGTGCGTGCCGGTGTGCCCGGTGTCGGCGATTTATGCCGGCGACGATCTGCCGGAGAAGTGGGCGAGCTTCGCGGAGAAGAATTCGGCGCACTTCGGAAGATAGGGATCAGGGCTCAGGGCTCGGGGATCAGTTTGAAGCGCGCGCGGCCTGACTGGGTCGCGCGTTTTGCTTTGCGGGGGCAGGGATGAAGACGCTGCTGGATGCGGAGGATCGGCGAGAGTTGCGGGGGCGGATGGAGTCGCTGACCTCGGAGGCGGAGCGGCAGTGGGGCGCGATGTCAGTGGGCGAGATGATGGTGCATGTGCGGGAGGCTTACCGGTATGCGCTGGGCGACGTGGAGGTTGCGGAGGTAGAGATGCCGCTGCCGCGGGCGGTGGTGAAGCGGTTTTCGCTGTGGACGCCGGTTCCGTGGCCGCACGGGGTGAGAACGCTGCCGGAGATTGAGGCGGGCAAGGGACTGACGCCGGTAGTTGGGTTTGGGGAGGATAAGACGGGGCTGCTGGAGGCGTATGACCGGTTTGCGGTGCAGGAGGAATGCACGCGGCCGCACCCGATGTTCGGCGCGATGCAGCATAAGGACTGGATGCGGTGGGGATACCTGCATGCGGACCATCATCTGCGGCAGTTTGGACTATAGATGAGCGAAGGACGGGTAACGGTCAGGACGGGTGAGGCGATTGTGCTGCGGACGTGGCCGTTCCATGAGGCGGATCTGCTGGTGAGCCTGTTTACGCGGGAGCACGGGCGGCTGAAGGGAGTGGCGCGGCATGCGATGCGGTCGCGGCGGCGGTTCGGCGGGGCGCTGGAGCCGATGACGCATGTGCGGGCGACCTGGGCGGAGCGGCCCAGGCAGGAGCTCGTGCGGCTGGACGCGTTTGAGATTGTGAGCTCGCCCATGACAGGCCGCGTCGACTACGCCAGAGTCGCTGCGCTGGAGCTGGTGGCGGAGGTGCTGGACGAGCTGCCGGAGGGTGCGGTGGAGGATGCGGTGTTTCGGCTGGCGCTGGCGGTGCTGGCAGAGCTGGAAGCAGGGCGGGTGTGGATGCCAGTGACGTACTTCTGCCTGTGGATGAACCGGCTGATGGGCTGGATGCCGGAGCTGACGGTGTGTGC
>CAXTVJ010000077.1:1273-5874 GCA_964247715.1 uncultured Acidobacteriaceae bacterium
GACCTGCGGGGGCGTGGCGGGTGGTACGCGGCGACGGCGGACGGGCTGACGTGCGAGGACGACCGGCGCGCCGGGAGTGTGTTTCTGGGTGAGGCGGCCGTCGCGGAGGCGGCCCGCATGTTTCGCGGACGGGTCGGCGAACTGGCAGGTGAGGAATGGCCGAGGGGAAGGGCGAGCGAGCTGCGGCGCTTCGCGGTGGAGACGCTCGAGCGGCATCTGGAACGGCGGCTGGCAAGTGCGCGGGCTCTGGGGCGGGCGTAGGTCCGGGGGCTGACGATGTCTGCTGCAAATGCCCTTTCGCATTTCGCAACAGAGGGTATACTCCGGGTCCATGGGAGAGACCTTCAGAGTTCTGCGTCTCGTATGCACTGTGTGTCTCGGGTTGCTGGGCGGGGGTGCTGCCAGTGGACAGCAGGGGCAGGACGCTCCACTTTACATCCCGGTGCCGTCGGGGGACGGTCCGCGTGGTTTGGCTACGTTGCATGTCTATACCAATCTCGAGCAGATTCCAACGCTGGTTCTCTCGCCAGAGCGAAAGGCGCTCAGGAAGCCGGTTGACGCGTCGCAGTTCCGGATCAGTCTTGATTCCGGACCTCTCTTCAAGCCGAGCTATGTACGAGAGGAAGGCGACGATCCTGTCTCGCTGGCAGTGGTGGTCGATGCCACACACGCGCACGATGACCTGCTTGCGGCCCTGCCGCAGGCCATGCAGCAGCTTGCGGGAAGCTTGCGAGCCAGAGATCGGATCTCGCTGTACGCCATTGACTGCACGTTGAACCGAAGCCTCTACGGGGTAGCGCCGGACGCGCGAAGGATACAGGAAGGTGTAAATGGAGTGCTGGAGCCGAGCCATACGCGAGGTAAAAAGGAGCGGAGTGGCTGCCATGCCCCAATGCAGTTGTTCGATTGTCTCTCGATCGTCTTGTCCCAGCTGGCGGCACAGCCGGGTTGGCGGGCGGTCCTGATTGTCACGGATGGGGCGGACACGGCGAGCCGGATTACATGGAATCAGGATCGGCAGCTGGCACAGAGAACGAGCACGGCCGTCTTTGGCCTGCGGACCGTGTCCCGGGATGTCGCACTCCGTCACAATGTGGGAAATGCCTTCGCGCCGGAGCTTCCCCCGGGGATGAACCGGCCGGAGGATCGACTGGACATGGTGAGTCAGCTCAGCGGCGGGGTGGAGCTGCCGGTGACGGCAAAGGACGTCGGTGCGAAGCTCGGCTGGACTCTGGAAGCGGTTCGCGCGCGTTACATTCTCGAGTACCCTCGGGCAAACTCAGAGAAGGCCGGCGCGCACAGTCTGGTGGTGTCGCTGCTGAAGAGTCGCGACTACGTGCGCCCGACCGGGCTTTCCGTGCCGATCGCGGATCAGCAGCTGCTGGCTAGTCCGCTGACGCTTCCGTCCGATCCTTCACGGCAACCGCCCTCCGGTGAGCGTCGTCCACTCACGCCCAATCCTTAAAGGGATCTTCGACGGCTTGCTTCGAGGGAGACGTTTAGAATCGCGGAATGGCTTTGGTTGAGAAGGCGAAGGCTCTGACGTTTCAGGAGCTGCTGTTTCGGCTGCAGCGGTTCTGGGCGGAGCGCGGGTGCGTGCTGCAGCAGCCGTACGACGTGGAGGTGGGGGCGGGGACGATGTCACCGGATACGTTTCTGCGGGTGCTGGGGCCGAAGCCGGTGCGGATCGCCTATGCGCAGCCTTCACGGCGGCCTGCGGACGGGCGGTATGGCGAGAATCCCAACCGGCTGTTCCGGCATACGCAGTTTCAGGTGATGCTGAAGCCGCCGCCGGAGAATGTGCAGGAACTGTATCTCGAGTCGCTGGGGGCGCTGGGCATCGACCTGCGCGAGCACGATCTCAAGTTCGAAGAGGACAACTGGGAGTGGCCGGTGGGCGGGGCGTGGGGCGTGGGCTGGCAGGTGATGCTGGACGGGCTCGAGATTACGCAGTTCACCTACTTTCAGCAGTGCGGCGGAATGGAGCTGGACCCGATCTGCGGCGAGATTACGTATGGCCTCGAGCGGATTGCGGCGTTTCTGCAGGATGTGGATTCGATCTATGACATCGTGTGGGCGGTGGAGCCAGCTGGTCCCGGAGAGACGGGCGGGAAGTCGACTACATATGGGGAGATCCGGCTGGCCGAGGAAGAGCAGTTCTCTGCATATGGGTTCGACTATGCGGATATGGCGTTACTGTGGCAGCACCTGGAGCTGTATGAGGCGGAGTGCCTTGGGCTGCTGAAGCGGGCCGAGGGTCTGGACAAGCTGGATGCGCTGGCGCAGAAGCGGTTTCCGGTGCTGGGGGCGTATGAGCTGGCGCTGAAGTGCTCGCAGTTGTTCAACCTGCTGGATGCGCGAGGGGCGATCAGCGTGACGGAGCGCGTGGGGGTGATGGCGCGGATCCGAACGCTGGTGGTGGGGGTGGCGAAGGTCTGGGCACAGCAGGCTGATCTGGTAGGTTCGTCGGCTGGCCAGAAACAGGCAACCGCGGGGAATTGAGCGCAGAGGGCGCGATGGTTGCGCAGAGGACGCGAAGGAAGACCATGGCTGAGTTCTTGTTTGAGATCGGGTTGGAAGAGGTACCGGCGCGGATGCTTGCGGGCGCCGAGGCGGAGTTGCTGCGGCGGGTGACGGGATTGCTGGAGCGGGAGCGGCTGGTCAGGGGTGAGGTGGTGGCGAGGAATTACTCGACGCCGCGCCGGCTGGCGGTGCTGGTGCACGGCGTGCTCGCGCGACAGGAGGACGTGGCAGAAGAGGTGATGGGGCCGGCAGTAAAGATCGCGTTTCCGAAGGGGAAAGATGCCGGGCCGGGGCCGGCGGCGGTGGCCTTTGCGAAGAAGGCCGGAGTGGAGGTGTCGGCGCTGCGGGTAGTGGAGACACCGAAGGGCGAGTATGTCGCGGCGACGCAGACGAAGGCGGGGCGCGCGGCTGCCGAGGTGATCGCGGCGGAGCTGCCGAGGGAGCTTGCCGGGATTTACTGGGCGAAAAATATGTACTGGCGGGCAGGGAAGCCGGAACGGTTTGTGCGGCCGGTGCGGTGGCTGGTGGCGCTGCTGGGGGAGGAGGTCGTGCCGGTGAGTTTCGGCGGGCGGACTGCCAACCGAGAGACGTATGGGCATCGCGTGCTGTCAGGCGCGGAGGCGATCCGGGTGGAGTCGCCCGCGAGCTATGCGGAGCAGTTGAAGGCTGCATTTGTGCTGGCGGATGTCGAGGAGCGGCGGCATGTGATGCGAAAAGCGCTGGATCGGGTCTGCAGGACGATTGAGGGAGCGCGCTGGCGCGAGGATCATGCGCTGGTCGATAAGATGACCCACCTGACCGAGTGGCCCAGCGTAATCGCGGGCGGGTTTGAGCCGGAGTTTCTGGCGCTGCCGGAAGAGGTGCTGGTGACGGTGATGCGGGATCACCAGAACTACTTCGCGGTGGAGGATGGCGCGGGCAAGCTGATGCCGCATTTCCTGGCGGTTTTGAATACGGCGACGGGGGCCGACGGCGAGGCGGTCATCCGGCACGGGAATGAGCGGGTGCTGCGGGCGCGGTTTACCGATGCGCGTTTCTTCTGGGAGTTCGATCAGCGGGTGGGGCTGGAGCAGCGGGTTTCGCTGCTGGAGAACGTCACGTTCCAGAAGGAGCTGGGGAGCTACGCGCTGAAATCGGTGCGGGTGGCAAATGTTTCGGAGACGCTGGCTGGATTGGTCCTCGGGCGGGGTGTTTCGGTCGATGAAGCGGGACTGGCGACCGCAGCGCGGTTGTCGAAGACGGATTTGACGACCGAGCTGGTGAAGGAGTTCACGGAGCTGCAGGGGCAGGTGGGCGGGCTGTATGCGCGTGCGCAGGGCGCGAGCGCGTGCGCGGCGGAGGCGATCTACGACCAGTACCTGCCGGTCTCGATGGAGGATCGTATTCCGCGGACCGTGGAGGGGCAGCTGCTGTCCCTTTCGGATAAAGCGGACACGATCGCGGGGATGTTCGGGCTGGGGTTGGAGCCGACCGGGTCGAAGGATCCATTTGCGCTGCGCCGGGCGGCGAACGGAATGGTGAAGATCCTGGCGGAGGGTTCACTGCCGCTGGGGTTGGAGGACGTGATCGCGGCTCCGCTGGCGAAGGATGAGGTTGCGGCGAAGCTGCGCGGTTTCCTGCTGGAGCGTGTGGAGTTCTATTTGCGCGAGGCGAAGGGGCAGGCATACGACGTCGTAAAGGCGGTGCTGGCCGTGGGTGCCGACGACGTGCGCGATGCGGTAGCGCGGGCCGAGGCAGTGACGTCGGTGCGGGCTGAGGAAACGACCACGTTTCTGGCGGTGTGCGCCGGCTTCAAGCGTATGCGGAACATCCTGGATCAGGCACGCGCAAAGGGCATTATCCCAAATACGTCTGTGGATGAAAGACTTTTGCGAGAGCCGTCTGAAGAGGACCTGGATTCGAACGGGGCTGCCATAGCGAGACACGTTGCGGCATTGCGAAACGCGAAGGAGTACAAGCAAGCTCTTGTGCAGATTGCGATGCTCCGTCCTCAGATCGATGAGTTCTTCGAACAGGTCATCGTGATGGACCCCGACGAGCGGGTGCGGGGCAACCGTCTGGCACTGCTGGAACGGGTT
>CAXTVJ010000078.1:0-5679 GCA_964247715.1 uncultured Acidobacteriaceae bacterium
GTTCGACTCCCGCCGCCTCCACCATTTCTTGTCTCTCACGTTGAACGACTTACAAATGATTGGAACTGAACGTACGATAGGATTTGTTTTGACGCTCTCGATCGCCCCCCATGTGAAGGTCTGTATAAGCTCGGATCGTTTCTAAAAACATGGGGCATGGCTATTGTGAGGCGAGAGATTGCGAACGGAACCTACCCCGGCAAAGTCTAATACCGGCAGTTCGGAGAGGCCGAAGAAGCTCTCGCAGTGTCGAATCTGCGCCGCCAGCCTTCGTCCACAGGCTGTCGGCTCCCGCTGAGTGCAATGTAGCCACTTCAATCCCGTTGAACGAAGGCCTCGATACCGTTCGAGAGAGTTCCGCTCAGCTAACTGTCCCTGCCCGGTACGTTCGATGCCGCTCACCATTTCTGCTTCCATTCCGTAGCGAACTCGAATCGCCGCCGAGAAGGTCTCGTCCCGGCATGCTTGGATCGTATCTGCTGTTCGTCGGGAAGGTTGAAAGCGCTGCGGACCAGAGACGCTTCGGGGGGCCTGCTTCCAGTGCTGTCTTGCTCCGCTTGCATCTATCTATCGAAGGACACATCGGCACCTCGCACGGCACGCCTGACGGACTTCCGCATAGCTGCGGGCGATGCGATTTCCCAAGCCGTACCGTTACGGGCCCATGGTCGGTCGACCTGAACCGTCAGGTGCGTGGCGTCACGAAATGCGTTGACTGAGAGCAGGCAAAACGGTGCCAGACGTACATCTGCCTGCTGCACCCGGGGATCTGGCGCAGCAGGCGCTGGGATAGACTCAAAGCTTAGACTGTCGCGGTCGCCGGCGTACCAGACGCTGACAGCACCTTTGAAATCGATTTCTCGATCGTATCCTTCGGCACAAAGCCCACAATCTGATCGGCTACTTTGCCATCTTTGAACAGCAGCAGCGCCGGAATGCCGCGAATTCCATACCGTGAAGGCGTTGCGCTGTTCTTATCGACGTCCATCTTCATGACCTTCAGTTTGCCTTGGTAGTGGGTTGCGACCTCGTCCACCACAGGCGCCAGCGCACGGCACGGTCCGCACCACGCGGCCCAGAAATCGACCAATACCGGCTGCTCGGAGCGAAGAACATCCTGCTCAAAATTCGAATCGTTTACCTCAGTGACAAACTGTCCTGCCATCGCCCTGACCCTCCCGCCGCTCAACGCGCGGCTCTCACTTAAGATGCTAATGCCGCGTCGACGATGCAGGTTCCGCCGCCATGTGGGAATCGGGGCCATCTCCCGGCATGACTCGCTTAAAAGAGAAACGCCCGGACCTCGCACCAGGCAAGATCAACGGGCGGTGTAGCAGCCCTCCCCAGAACTGCACACGAATAGAAAGTAGCCCGCCATCTCCATGCCTGTAAAGACTTTCCTTGAGTTAAACCTGCACACGTTGGTAACGTTACTTCCGAACGCCTTCATACTGCACCGTTTCGGGAACCGATTGCGTCGATCCCTGTCAGCACTCCCGTGATCTCCGCGGCCGCCGCCACCCGCACCTGCTCCGAGACCTGCTCCACCGGCGCGTCCGGCGCCAAAACCAGCAGAACCGACGGACCGGCTCCCGAGAGTGTCACCGCGTACACCCCATTTTGCCCCGCCAGCGGCAGCAGACGCGGAAAAAGCGGACACGCTTCGCCCCGGTACGGCTGATGCATCCAATCTCGCGTTCCGGCCGCCAGCAGCTCCGGCCGCCCTTGGGCGAACGCCGCCACCAGCAGCGCTGTCGCCTGCACGTTCGCTACCGCGTCCGCCCGACGGTAGCTCGCCGGCAGCAGCGCCCTCGCTTCGGAGGTCGCCAGCGAGGCTCCGGGGAGAGCCAGCAGCAGCTTCCAGTCCAATTCGCGCCCGAAGGTGGCCGTCCACACCCTCCTGCCCTCCATCGCCGATACGGTAAATCCGCCCATCATGCAGGCCGCCACGTTGTCCGGGTGTCCTTCCCGCGCGCACGCCTCTTCCATCACCTGTCGTTCGGTCCACCCCATCCCGCCGAAGTGATTTGCCAGCATGACCCCGGCGACCAGCGCCGCCGCCGAGCTCCCGCACCCCATTCCCAGTGGAATCTCATTGTGCACCGTCAAGTGCAGCGCCGGCCCGTCCGGCGCAAGCTCCCGGTACGTGGAAAGCATCAGGTTTCGCCTGAGCGATCCCACCGCCGCCGCATCCCGGCCCGAAGCCTCAATCGCATACTCCCTCGCTTCGCGAGCCTCGATTTGCAGACACAGCCGCATCGCCAGACCCACGGCATCAAAGCCGGGCCCCAGATTCGCGGAGGTAGCAGGGAGGCGCAGACGCAGGGATTCCATCGCTTCAGCCATCCTAAATGGCGGCACGGGCAGCTCAGGATCCACCAGAGCCGAGCCATTCCTGAGTAAAGCGGTTTCCAGCCACTTCCGCACCGCTCCATCGCAGCCCGATACGCCTCAGTCAGAAATGAAAGATCAAATCCGCAGCCGCCGTGAACTGATTCGAGTGCGCCCCGCTGTCGTACCCGGCCCGGTCCCACGAGTGACCAAATCGCACCTCCGGCCGAAACTGCAGCGTCGTTCCGATCCAGCGGTTATACGACACCGTGTTTTCCGTGTACTTCGTCGCGATCCCGGTTCGCTGACCCTTCTTGTCGTTTAGAAAATCCGACCGAAATCCAACGAATGAGTGCGAATTGATCTCGCGATTCAAGTAGCTCTCTACCGCCCACTCCGGCGCGAAACACCGCACCTCGCCCGGCCGGCAGCTTGCTCCGTTCGTATTCGCCTCAACTGCCGCGGTATTCCCCACGTCCGGCACATTCTTCTGATACATCACATACGCCTCACTCGCCGCATGCCACTTCTTCGAGAACATGTGGTACCAGGTCACGTCATACTGCTGCAGGTTGTTATAGGCATATTGCCCGTCGTTGATCCCGTTCAGGCACGCATACACATCGTCGTTCACCGCCTTCGTCTGGTACGAGACGCAGGCCGTTGCCGATGGCTGCGCATCCGTCGTCCACGGAGCCACATCGTGCGAAGCCGTAATCCCCGCCTGCACGATCCACTGCGCATTCAACTGCACCGTAGCCAGCGCCCCCGTATCCGTAAATGGGTCCACCGAATAAAGCAAAGAATGCGTAAAAAAATAGTTGTTCGGACTAAGCTGCGCTTCGATCCCCGGAACGGAGAGAAACCGCCCTATCCGAACGTCTATTCCCTGCGCCACCTGCGGAAAATACAAGTCCACATATTCGAGCGAAGGATCGAATCCGTACTCGTGGTTGTGCACCAGCAGCTGTGACGACAAGTACCCCTTATCCGTAGTCGACTTGTAGTCGATCCCGTAGAGCCCGGCAAAGTGATATCCCCAGTCGAAGTGCTTCTGCTGCACCGTATCCGGCAGCCGCTCCACGTACACCACCACCTGGTCCAGCTCCACCCGATTCGCATAGACGTCATCTACCTGCGGCAGATTGCTCTTCCCCGACGTGCTTCCGTTCACCGACGGATCGATCCACCCGTAGACCTTCGTCCGGCTCGTCGCCCCGTTGATCGCCATCATCAGCGGGTAGACATTCGAGTCCGCCTCGCCCAGCACCGGCGACCCGCCATAGCTCCAGTCCGAACTCGGAAACGGAGGTGAATCCAGTGGCTGCGACAGACCGCGCCGCGGCGCAGCCGCGCTCGGTGGAGCCGTTCCTGTCCAATCCTGGCGATAGAACGTCTCCAGACGCTCGAAGAAGTTTCCCGCCGGGGCCGCCGCAGCCGGCACGCTCGAAGCCGCCGGCGCGGGCGTATTCCCATCCGTCTGCGCCCACGCCGTGGCCGGCCCACACACCGCCACACTCCCCAGAATCACCCAGAACCAGCTCGTTTTCATGTGCGTTCCGTCAGATGCGCTAACCCGCCTGACGCGAAAGCGCGCACCCTCACGAAACCGAAGCGGTCACTGCCAGCAACCCGTCCAGAGCCTTCAGCACCGAATCCCGATTCGCCTCCATCACTACCGGTGGCTTGCGCAGCTCCGCCGCCTGTACCCGCTCTCCGGCAGAAAGCCCGGCGTCTTCCGCCGCGTTCAGCAGTTCCCCCCGATGAAACTGAATGGTGTACTCCGAATCCTTCAGCGTGTGTCCGGTCAGGATCAGCACCACCCGATCCTCCTTCCGCACCCGGCCATCCGCCACCAGCTTCTTCAGCCCCGCCAGCGTCACCGCGCTCGCCGGCTCGCAGCCGATTCCCTCCGCCCCAATCTCCGCCTTCGCCAGCGCAATCTCCGCCTCGCTGACCTCCTCGCACCACCCACCGGTAGTCTCCAGCGCATTCACAGCCTTTTTCCACGAAGCCGGGTTGCCGATCCGGATCGCGGACGCCCGCGTCTCCGCCGTCACCGGCACCAACTCCCGTCCGCCGTTCTCCCGCATCGCCCGAAAGAGCGGATTCGCTCCCGCAGCCTGCACGATCGAGATCCTCGGCACCCGAGCAATCAGTCCCAGCAGCTTCGCCTCCGCAAACCCTTTCGCCAGCGCCGAAGAGTTCGCCAGATTCCCGCCGGGCACCACGATATGCTCCGGAACCTGCCAGTCCATCTGCTCCAGCAACTCGAACGCCGGCGTCTTCTGCCCCTCGAGCCGGTAAGGATTCACCGAGTTCAGCAGATAGATCGGCTGCACCCGCACCAACTCGTTCACCAGCTTCACGCACCCGTCAAAATCCGTCCGCAGCTGCACCGTCAATGCACCGTAATCCATCGACTGCGAAAGCTTCCCCCACGCAATCTTCCCTTCCGGAATAAACACAATCGACTTCAGCCCCGCCCGCGCCGCATACGCCGCCATACTCGCCGAGGTGTTCCCCGTCGAAGCGCACGCCACCGTTTTAAACCCGCGCTCCACCGCCACCGACAGCGCCGCCGTCATCCCCGTATCCTTGAACGACCCCGTAGGATTCATCCCCTGGTGCTTCGCCAGCACCCAGTGAATCCCCAGCCGCTCCGCCGCCCGTGGAAGATCGTATAGCGGCGTATTTCCTTCCCGCAGTGTCGTCACGCGCTCCGGCTGCGCCACAATCGGCAGCAGATCTCGAAACCGCCAGACTCCCGATTGATCGATTGCCTGCGTCGACGTTCTTCGCTCTTCCCACAAATACCGCAAAGCCGAAGCATTCGGCAGCATGCGCGACGCATTGCCCGCCGCCTCGCTCCACGGGTACAGCACCTCGTACAGCGAACCACACACTGTGCAGCGAAAATCCGCCGCCACCCGTTCGCCGGCGATGCGAACGCCACACCCGGTGCATCGAAGCTCGTGAGATGCGATCATGAACACCCTTAGGGTAAACGAAGCGCGGAGGCAGCACATGAATCTATGGTCGAAGGTACTTCTTGCGGCAGCACTGGTTCCCGGTACGGCAGCACACGCGCAATCCAGAGAACTAAAAATCGCCGCAGCCGCCGACCTCCAGCCCGTCATGCCGGCCTTCCAGGCCGCGTACGAGAAGAAGACCGGCATCAAGCTGAACGTTTCCTTCGCCAGCTCCAGCGTGCTCGCCACCCAGATCGTCAACGGCGCGCCCTTCGACGTCTTTCTCGCCGCCGACTACTCCTTCCCTGAGAAGGTGGTCGCCGCCAACCTCGCCACCGAGCCCGAACCCGTCCCCTACGCCCGCGGCACCCTCGTC
>CAXTVJ010000079.1:0-5446 GCA_964247715.1 uncultured Acidobacteriaceae bacterium
ACCGCCAGCACCCCAGCCACCACAAACCCGAAACAAGCTCGCATACCCTAAGTTTTCGCAGAACATAGCCGGAACGTCCAGAAAGATCCCACCCGGCAATCAACAGATTCAGATTCTGACATGCTGCACCCTCTGCGCAAGCGGCTCCCCATCCAGTGCTGTCGGCCGCCTGAGAGCCTCGTCGATCTCAGCAGCCGTCGTAACGACCTTGAGTTGACTCATCATTCTTTTCCCACAGTGCAACCAACGTGTCGAAGTGCACGGCCGAGACCGCAAGCACATGGCGCACATCCGATCTGCTTCCGTTCCCTGGCCTTAGTGCATCTGCCCTGTTCGCAAGCGTCACGTCGCCGTTCAGCGGGAGATCGGTTCTAGCCGCGTTCAGCAGAGTGCCTGAACCGACATCGCACGCCATGGACCAAGCTGAATGAGCCCCAGCCTCCAAATCCAGACATAACTCAATCGTCTGACGACTTTACCGCCAAAGTACGGGAGGGGCGCTAAGCCGCCTGCTCCCCCATCTCCGCGCTTGACTCGAAGTACAGATACCGCCGCCAGCTCGGGTCCGCCGAGCCGATCATCCGCATGATGTGACGGCTGGTGTGCAGCGAAAAGGGACGCGGCTCGCGCAGCAGCTTCATCTCCGTCAGCTCGTGCAGCAGCTGGTTGCCCTTGCGCCGGTTGCAGTCGTGGCAGCACGCGACCAGATTCTCCCACGTCGAAAGCCCGCCGCGCGAGCGCGGCAGCACATGGTCGAGCGTCAGCTCGCTCGCCGTCAGCACCACCTGACAGTACTGGCACATATTCCGGTCCCGCAGCAGGATGTTCTTGCGCGAGAGCGCGCGCGTCTGGTGCGGAATTCGCCGGTATTCGAGCAGGCGGATCACGCTCGGCATCTTCACGTTCATTCGCGCCGCGTGCAGCGTCATGCCCTGCTCTTCTTCGGTGCGCGCCACTCCCTTGAGAACCAGAACCAGCGCTCGCCGTGCGCCGCAGATGTTGATCGGCTCATAGCTCGCGTTCAGCACCAGCACCGGCGTCTGCATCGCCGGCTGCCGTACCACGCCGACGCGCACATCCAGCTCCGTCGTCAGCCGGTGCGCCTGCCCCGCCTGCCCGTGATGATGCCCCGCATGCCGCCCGTTCGTACTCGTCGCCCTCTGCTTCGCCTTCCGCATGCGCCTCGTCTCCTCCCGAACCGGTCTACTGCACTCCAGCCTGAACTGGAACCTCATCCCAGCGCGCCACCGACTCATCCATCTGCTGCCGCGCGACCCACTGCTTCTGCGCCCGTCCCACGGTCGCCACCCACACCTTCGCCGCGCCCGCCGCCCTCAGCACCCGCGCGCACTCCCGCGCCGTCGCCCCGCTGGTCAGAAGGTCGTCCACCAGCAGCACCTCGCGCCCGCGCACATCGCCTGTCACGCGAAACGCTCCACGGAGATTCCGCCGCCGCCCCTTGCGTGAGAGCTCGTACTGCGCCTCGGTGGACCGTTGCCGCGTCAGCGCGCCATGCGCCTCCGTCAGCCGCCACTCCGGCCGCAACACCCGTAATCGCCGCAACGCACGCCGCGCCAGCAGCACCGACTGGTTGTACCCCCGCTGCCGCTCCCGCCGGCGATGGAGCGGCACCGCCACCACCATCAACTCGCCGCCGGCCTGCTGTCCAAGCTGCAGGATCGCGCCGGCCAGCAGATCGCCCAGCATCTTCGCCGTCGCAGGCACTCCATCAAACTTCAGCAGTTGAATCAGGGTTCGCAGCTCGCCCGTGTACGTCGCATGCGACACCGCGCGATCGAACTCCGGCGGCACCAGCCGGCACTCGGGGCACAGCAGCCCCTCGGGCAGAAGCCGCGCAAACCGCACATCGTCCAGATCAAGATCAGAAAAAGAGCCGAGGTCCAGCGCCTCACCGCATCGGCTGCAGCCATGCAGTTCGCTCCGGCTCGCCGCGCGCCCCACGCACGCTTCACACACCGGAACCGGCCCCGCTTCGGTCAGCGGCCCCGCACAACAACGGCAATCCGCCGGGAAAATCGTCGTTACCAGATCGTTGAAGACCATCCGCGGCGTACTTCGAAGCACCCGCACCACGGCACGCCAACCCGTCTCACGGCTTCGTCCGGCATCGCTGCCGGGCGGCCACGCAGGGCGCGTGTCCGGACGCAGGCTGTGAGAGCCGGGCGGAGTGCCCGCACTGCCTCCTCGGAGAGTCTGTCCCATCAGGCCGACGACGCTGAAGACACACCTCACGACGCCTCCAGGTTGTCTCCCAACCGGCACCGATGCGACGAGTATAAGCCCGACGCGTCACAAATCGTCAACCACTCAAACCATCTCGCCCGCACCCGCGCTGATACACTCCCATCCATCCGCCACCTCCGCACCCCCTAAGGATTGAACCCACCGCCCATGGCAGCGCCCGCCCCGTTCCAGCCCTTCGTTCCCGCCTCCGAGACCCGTCCCGAGTTCACCCTGCGCGCCGTATTCCTCGGCGGCATCTTCGCCATTCTCTTCGGAGCCGTCACGGTCTACGTCGGCCTGCGCGCCGGGCTCACCGTCGCCGCGTCCATCCCCATCTCCGTTCTGTCGATTTCCATCCTGCGCGCCTTCAACCCCCTTTTGCGGCGGCTGTTCGGGCTTCCGCCTGCCTCCATCCTCGAGAACAACATCGTCCAGACCGTCGGCAACGCCGGCCAGTCCATTGCCTCGGGCGTCATCTTCACCCTGCCCGCGCTCATCTTTCTCGGCTTCGACCTGGAGTCAACAAGGATCTTCGCGCTGGCCCTCTTCGGAGGATGGCTCGGCGTCCTCTTCATGATCCCGCTGCGCCGCCAGCTCATCGTCGAAGAGCACGGGACATTGATCTACCCGGAGGGTACTGCGTGTGCTGACGTCCTGATGGCCGGCGAGCGCGGCGGTTCCTTCGCCTCCCGCGTCTTCCTCGGCCTCGGCCTCGGTGGTCTCTACACCCTCTTCCAGAACGACAATCTCTTCTCGCTCTGGCCCTCCGGCCCCAACTACGAGCCCGATCTCGGCGGCTCGCAGCACATCCTCAAGGGCGCGGCAATCCGAGCCGACTGCACCCCCGAATACCTCGGTGTGGGCTACATCATCGGCATCCGCGTCGCCGCCGTCATGCTCGCCGGCGGCGTCTTTTCCTGGTTCGTGCTGATGCCCGCCATCACCTTCTTCGGCCGCGGCCTCACCGTCTACCCCGGCACCTCACCCATCGACACGATGGACCCGTCCGCCCTCTGGAGAACTTACGTCCGCCCCATGGGCGCGGGAGCGGTCGCCACCGCCGGCCTCATCACCCTGCTCCGCACTGCCCCGACCATCGTCTCGGCTCTCGCGGAAGGCGTCCGCTCCATCCGCGCCAACAATTCGGCGAAAATGTCAGGTGCTGCCGCAAAGGCCCAGCAGGCCCGCACCTCGCACGATCTCCCCATGTCGGTCCTCATCGGCGGCTCGCTCCTGCTCATCCTGCTGATGATCGCCTTCCTCCAGTTCCATCCCGTACCTGGCGCGCAGGTCGGCCTGCTCGCAAACATCGCGGCCGCCGTGCTCGTCGTCGTCTTCGGCTTTCTCTTCGTCACCGTGAGTGCACGCATCGTCGGCATCGTCGGCTCCAGCGCCTCGCCGGTCTCCGGCATGACCATCGCCACCCTGATGGCCACCTGCGCCATCTTCCTCGTCAAGGGCTGGACCGCCCCCGCCTTCGGCGCGCTCGCCATTACCATCGGCGGCATCGTCTGCATCGCCGCCTCGAACGCCGGCGACACCTCGCAGGACCTCAAGACCGGCTACCTGATCGGCGCGACCCCCTGGAAGCAGCAGCTCGCGCTCATGGTCGGCGTCATCATCTGCGTCTTCTCGATCGGCGCAACCCTCAACGCCATGAACCGCGGCCTTGAGTCCTTCCAGCGCCTCGCGCAGCCCATCCCGTTCACCCCGACGCTGCTCGCCGACGGAGTCCAGGAAAAGGGCAGCTTCCCCCGCGCGCACTTCGAGCTCTCGAGCAAACAGGGCAACAAGGAAGTCGTCGACGACGGCAAGCAGTACATCCTGCTGAACGCCATCGGCTCGACGACGCTGCCCGACGGCAAGTACCTGCTCAATCCCGCCACCAACCAGATCGTCATCCAGTGGACGCAGGGCATCGGCAGCGAGAAGGCCGCCGCGCCGCAGGGCAAGCTGATGGCGACCGTCATCAACGGTATTCTTTCGCGCAAGCTGCCGTGGGGGCTGGTGCTGTTGGGCGTCGCACTCGTCCTTGTAATCGAGCTGCTCGGCGTGCGGTCGCTCACCTTCGCGGTCGGCATGTACCTTTCGATCGCCACCACCCTCGCCATCTTCGTCGGTGGCGTGATGCGCTGGATGGTCGACCGCGCCATGGCTCAACACCACGCGCGCACCGCCGACCAGCTCTACCAGACCTCACTCAATCTCTGGCACACCGACCGCGAGGCCTTCCACACCCGCCACCCCGACTTCGACCCCACCAACCCCGACCACATCGATCCCGCCAACGGCCTGCCCGTCCCCACCGCCGTCACGCCCGCGCTCGATACCGAATCCGAGATCTCACCCGGCTCGCTCTACGCCTCCGGCCTCATCGCTGCCGGCGGCATCGTCGGCCTGCTCGGCGTCTGCATCAAGCTCTACGAAGCCGCTACCGACCGTGCCATCCCGCGCTTCAGCCCGCACAACCCGCTCTACCACGACTGGATGAGCATCCTCATGTTCGCCCTGCTCGCCTTCAGCCTCTACTACTTCGCCCGCAAACCGCTGGATATCAGCCGTTAAACCGCAACCGAGGTTCCACTATGCGTAAGCTTCTAATCGCCGTCCTTCTGTGCTCCTGCTGCACCATCTCAGCCCGGGCCGATGAAGCTGCAAAACGCGAAAAGCTTAGGGACCTTTTCGTGCAGCTGCACCTCAGTGATCTGATGAAGACGATCATGGAACAGAGCCTCAGGCAGGGCGAGCTGACCGCGCAAACCATGTTCGGCGCTCCCGAACTTCCTCCCAAAGCGAGGGATGTCCTGGAGGACTACAACAAGAGCATCCTGGCGCTATTTGGAACAGCTCTTTCATGGCAGAAACTCGAACCCGCGTATCTCGATCTGTATGCGTCAACTTTCACCGAAAACGATGTCGACGCCATGCTGGCCTTCTACAAGTCACCGGCTGGACAAAAAATGGTTGCGAAGACACCGGAGATGATGACCGCGTCGCAGCAGATTGTCGCGAGCAAGTTCCAACTCGTGCAGCCCCAGTTTCAGAAGATCACGCGCGACTTCGTTAATCGGCTGACCGAGGTGCAGAAGTCGCTTCCGCCATCTGGAAAGAGTTGACTGCGGGACGGAGCATCACCATCTCATGTGGCCCTTTGGCTCCTGTGGTATACCTTTCTCTCATGCAGAGCCGCCTTCCATCCGCG
>CAXTVJ010000080.1:0-4966 GCA_964247715.1 uncultured Acidobacteriaceae bacterium
CTACGGCCTGCCCCCCACCGCCGGCGAAGGCATCGGCATCGACCGCCTCACCATGATCCTCACCGGCTCCCGTTCCATCCGCGACGTCATCCTCTTCCCCCTCCTCCGCCCCGAAAAGAAAGCGGAGTAAGCGCAGCGAAATCCCACAAGCACACACGGCTCGCGGGGTTCTTCTGAGCCTTTGTTCCTGATCCGCACCCATCCGCGCTTATCCGCGCTCGACGTCTCCGCCCCTGGCCGCCGCGGCAGCCGGCTTATCCGTCTTCCGCATCCGCTTCACCAGCGCCGCGATCGTCGTCTCGTTCATCGCGCCCACCGCGTCCGCCCGCGACCGGTCCATCATTGCGTCCGTCGCCTTGTCGCCCGCCGAAGGCCACGCCCCGCCCACGGCCGAGAACACGTCACCAAACCCGATCAGCTTCGCCTGCGTCTTCAGCTTCGCGCCGCCCTGCGGGCCCTTTCGCTGCACGATGAACCCGGCCTTATGCAGCGCCGGAAACACCCGACGCACCATCACCGCGCTCGTCTTCAACGCCCCTGCGATCTCCGCCGAGGTATGCATCGACTCCGGCGCCGACGCCAGATGCGCCAGCACGCGAAGACTCAGCCCGAATCTGCCATTTTGCGCCATCAAATGGAAAGTACCACACTTCCGTAACCTCAATCGCGTAACTCTATGCCGATCGACTCCGGCCTGTCCAGGAAACCAGCAAAGGGCCGACAAACGTTCCCAAACTGGGCACAAGTACCATCATCAGCCCGTACCAGTGCGGCGCATCGTGATAGCCCCGGTACGACCGCGCTCCCAGCACAAGGATTACCGTCGCCAGAATCGCCACATGCCGCAGCCCGCGGTCGGGCGCAAGCTTCGCCGTCGCGAGCCCGCCGCACGCCGCACCGAGCAGCGTAGTAACGACATTCGCGACCAGATACGCGTGCGTCGGCGGTCCGGGCTTCATATGCATCGCCAGCATCACCAGCAGCGTCAGCACAATCGAGATCCCGACCAGCACCACGATCCCCGCGACGATCGCCAGAAACGATCGCAGCGCTTTCGGCATAGGCCAGTTCATCACCTCTCCAGAGTAGCCGCACCCAGCCTGTACCGCAGCAGCGCCTGCGCTTCTGCTAGCCTCCAAACGTGAACATCCTTTTCGTCGGCGACATCTTCGGCTCCGCCGGACGCCGCATCGTCCGCGAACACCTCCCCCACCTCCTCGCCACCCACGCCGTCGATCTGCTCGTCATCAATGGCGAAAACGCCGCCGGCGGCTTCGGCATCACGCCCTCGCTCGCCGACGAGATCTTCGACCTCGGCGCCCACGTCATCACCACCGGCAATCACATCTGGGATAAGCGCGAGATCTTCGACTACATGGCCCTCCCCGCCGACTCCCACGAGCGCGGCCGCCGCATCCTGCGCCCCGGCAATTACGCCGCCACCACACCCGGCTTCGGCTCCTACCAGGGCACGCTCGCGTCCGGCGAGAGCTACGCCGTTCTCAATCTTCAGGGCCGCGTCTTCATGTCCGCCTGCGACGACCCCTTCCGCAAAGCCGACGAGCTGCTCAGCAAGCTCACCGCCAGGGTCATCCTCGTCGACTTCCACGCCGAAGCCACCAGCGAAAAAGTCGCCCTCGGCTGGTATCTCGACGGCCGCGTCACCGCCGTCCTCGGCACCCACACCCACGTTCCCACAGCCGACGACCGCATCCTGCCCAACGGCACCGCCTACCAGACCGATGTCGGCATGTCAGGACCCTATGACTCCGTCATCGGCGTCGAGCGCGAACTCGCCCTGCAGCGCTTCCTCACCGGCATGCCGGGCAAATTCGAAGCCGCCAGGGGCAATCCAAAGCTGGCCGCCACCCTTATCACCTGCGACGCGAGCACTGGCCGCGCCCATCACATCCAGCGTTTCCTCCTCGGCGAATAGGATTACAGCCGCATCATCGGCCCGCGCAGATCCTAAGCCGTGACCGTCGACAGGCTCGGCATCATCGCCTCCGGCACCAGCGTCTGCCCCAGACTCTGCAGCAAGTTGCAGCACAGGCGTTGCTTCTGCCGCGCCGCCACCCGGTCGATTCCCCACACCGTCTCGACCGGCAGCGCGTCCATCACCGGCCGCGAAAACAGATAGCCCTGCATGAACACGATCCCCAGTTCGGTCAGCATCCGGCACTCCGCCTCGGTCTCGATACCTTCTGCCACCAGCTGCATGCCCAGAGCCCGCGAGCAGTTCGCAAACGCCTGTACGATCTTCTGCCGCGTATCCGACGTATCGATTCCGCGGATCAGCGCGCGATCCAGCTTCAGCACCTCCGGGCGGCACTCCACCAGGGCCGTCAGCCCCGAGTAGCCCGAACCGAAGTCATCCATGCCGGTGGCGAACCCGGCTTCCTTGTTCCGCGCCAGCAGACGCCGGTAATCTCCCACCGACAGCTTGTGATCTTCGGTGAACTCGAGCAGGATCTGCCCCGCCGG
This sequence comes from uncultured Acidobacteriaceae bacterium, assembly GCA_964247715.1. GTDB lineage: Bacteria > Acidobacteriota > Terriglobia > Terriglobales > Acidobacteriaceae > Edaphobacter. The sequence goes on from CAXTVJ010000080.1 coordinate 2,485, forward strand.
CATCCCGTAACGCCGCGCCGAATGCGCCAGCGTCGCCGCGTCCAGCGCATCCGCATGCATATCCGGCTGCAGGTTCACCGTCAGCGCAGCGCCCAGATCCAGAATCCCCAGCTCCACCGCCCGCCGGATCGCCATGTCGGAAGTCATCTTATGAAAACGCCGAAGTGCGGAGACACCCAGCGACGCCGTAAGCTCCGGATAAGACCGGCCATCCGCGCCGCGGGTCAGCGCCTCATACGCGACAATCGACCGAGTCTGCACGTTCACAATCGGCTGATATGCAATGACGAACGATGGCTGGTTCACGGGGCCGGCTCCTGGGGTTCCTGATAAGCTGCGTTTCATGGCGTACAACCCTCGCGTAATCAATTTGTGATTACTCAGGAGTCTTGAAGGTAGCCGAGCAAAACCGGATTCACAAGGGCCAGAGATACAACTAACGCGGCAGCAGCCTGAGCGGAAACGGTACGAGGCAATCGATAAACCCGAGCCGAAAACCTCCGGAAAACAACCGCGTGTGCCACAAAAGAGGCCGCCCCACAGGGGCGGCCTCTCCGTCAGCCTCAACTCACCGGGCTTAGCGGCGTCGCGGCGCAGGCTTCTTCGCCGCCGTCGCCGTCGACGCATCGCTCATCATGATCATCAGCGGCTTCTGCGTGTACGACGCATACGTTCCGATCAGGGTCACCTTCTCGCCCACCGCCGGCACCTTCGTCAGCGGTGTCTTCATGTTGAAGGTGAAGTCGGCGGTCTTCCCCTGTACTGCGTCATCGGAGACGGCAACCTGCACCTGGTCCGCCGTCGACGCGATCACCACACCGTTCGGCACCTCGACTTCCTTGCCCTTCAGCACACCCCAGACCTTGTCCGCGTCCTCCTGCTTGCCGTTCGCAAGGATGAACTCCTTATCGCTCAACGCAAGCGTCGCAAGATCACTGGTCGACGCTACCGTCTTCGCGGCAATATCCGCATCCGAAGGCGCCGCCACAATGGTAAAGCCGCTCGGCGGGTTCAGATTCGCCTTCGCTGCCGCAACCACTGCATCGTAGCCGTCCGTGCCGCCGTGATAACGCTTGTAGCAGTACGTCGCCAGCGGCGTGAACTGCGACTTATACGGCTCCGGAGCGTACTGCGCCGCGCGCGTCGTATAGAACGTGCAGTTCACATAGTCCGGAGGAGTCGACGAGTAGTACGCCTGACCCAGCAGATACGTGTCCTGCAGCGGCGTACCCACCGCCTGCGTCGCGGCAACATCCACCGAGCCCAGCTCGGACTTATACGCCGCAATCGCGCCCGCATAGTCCTTCTTGCCCAGATCGTCTGCGCCGATCGTGCTGTAAAGTGTCGGAGTTGCGTTCTTCTTGGTCGTGTCGAACTGCGCCTGATCCGCGCTTGCCGGCTTCGGTGCGTCCAGCGCCTTCTGCGCGTAGCCCGCTGCCTGATCCATCGCCGACTGCTTGCCCGCCGCATCCGTCGTCGTCGTCGCCTGCTGGTTGCGCAGCACCGCCTCGATCAGCAGCGCGGTAAAGTCGTTCGGCGCAACCTGCAGCACCTTGTCGGCTGCCGTCAGCGTCTTCGCCGGGTCCGTCTTGCTGTAGTCGATCATGATGCGCTCAAGCACATCATTCTTAACCGAGGAGTTCGGATACTTGGTCAGATACGCATCCAGCGCCGCGGCCTGCGCGGTCGGGTCCGTCGTCTGAATAGCCGCGTTGTACACCTGGTACTCCGCCGGATCCATCTGCACCTGACCCGACGCCGCGGCCTGCGCCAACGCGCCCTGCAGCGAGAACGCAAACGATACGGCAAACGCCGCAGCCGCTGGAAAAGACGACACTACCTTCTTCATGCAAAGCTCCTCGAGATCGTTTCTATGTGCTTCTGTCGTCTGTCTGTCGATGACCCGGCCCGGACGGGAACGGCTGCCGCCGAGACCTGCCCTGTCGGAGTGGCTACTACGTCGGTGTTCCCCTAAACTCCACCAAATGAAGGACCTGAAACCAAACCATCCTTAGTAGTCACAGATGATGCCGATTATAGGGAGGCATGTTGTTCCCCGCAACTTGACCGGTCTGACTTCGCGTTTCGCTCCCGTACGGAGACTCTGGTTCAACCCGCAAACGCACAGACAACGCGAGAAAAGCCCATACGTGGGATTCTGATTGGCTTATCCACAACAGGTAGCGCATGCCATGTTGATTCCCCGGGTTCCCCCCGCTAGAGTGAGACAGGTTCCGATCAGCCCCGAACGCATCCGGATTCGTCCACACTAGATGGTGGAGGTCTCCGCCGCAATCCGGCCCGGAGACCGCCCGGAGGTGCGCCCGACCCATGCTCAAGCTCAAGAAGGTTCAGATCCTCGGCTTCAAATCCTTCTGCGACCGCACCGAGCTCCAGCTCGCGGGCGAAGGCATCGCCGCCATCGTAGGCCCCAACGGCTGCGGCAAATCCAACATCTCCGACGCCATCACCTGGGTGCTCG
>CAXTVJ010000081.1:0-4704 GCA_964247715.1 uncultured Acidobacteriaceae bacterium
TCGCCGACCGCCGCCTCGCCGTCCAGGTCGAAGATCATCCCATCGAGTACGGCGGCTTCGAAGGCATCATCCCCCAGGGCCAATACGGCGGCGGCACGGTCATGCTCTGGGATCAGGGCACGTGGACCCCGCAGCCGGGCCATACCGACGTCGACGCCGGCCTTCGCGACGGCCAGCTCAAGTTCCTCATGTTCGGCACTAAAATGCACGGCAAGTGGGCGCTCATCCGCATGAAGCCCCGCCCCAAAGAGACCAAACCCACCTGGCTTCTCATCAAGGAGCACGACGACTTCGAGCAGCCACCCGACCGGCCCGCCGTCACCGACGCCGAGCCCAACTCCGTCATCACCGGCCGCTCGCTCGAGCAGATCGCCGCCCAGGAAGACCACGTCTGGAACTCCAATCGCCCGGAGAAACAGCAGCCCTTCGCAATCCGTCCACGCCGATCCAACAATCCCGGCGCGACGCAGGTCAACTCAGCGCCCGTCTCCACGCCCAAGCCACGCATCGCTCCCGCACTTAACCTCGCGATCGACGCGCTCCCGAAAGAAGCTCAACCCGCCTTCCTCCCGCCGCAGCTCGCGCAGGAGACCGAGAACCCACCCGAGGGCAACGCCTGGCTGCACGAGCTCAAGCTCGACGGCTACCGCATCCAGGGCCGCAAAGAAGGCGCGAAAGTCACCCTGCACACCCGCTCCGGCCTCGACTGGACCGCGCGCATGGCCGATCTCGTCCCTGCCGTCGCCGCGCTCCCCGTCGACCGCGTCACGCTTGACGGCGAGGTCGTCGTCTTCGCGCACGACGGTACGACCAACTTCGCCGACCTCCAGGCGGCCTTCCAGGAGGGCGCGCGCAACCCCCTCACGTACGTCTGCTTCGACCTCCTCCACCTCAACGGCCGCAACCCCCGCGACCTCCCGCTGCTCGAGCGCAAGAAGCTCCTCTCCGAAATCCTGAAGGACGCCACTCCGGGCCTGCTCCAGTGCTCGGAGCACATCGTCGGCCACGGCACCGAGATGTTCCACAAAGCCTGCGAGCTCCACGCCGAGGGGATTGTCTCCAAACGCGCCGACGCCAGATACTGCGGCAAGCGCTCCACCGACTGGCTGAAATCGAAATGCCTGCACGAGCAGGAGTTCGTCATCGGCGGCTACACCCTCCCCGGCAAAGGCAAAGCCGGCGGCACCGGCCTCGGCGCGCTCCTGCTCGGCTACTATGCTGACGGAAACGCCAGACAGCTCACCTGCGCCGGACGGACCGGCACCGGGTTCACCCAGAAGTTTGCCGCGGAGCTCCGCAGGCGGCTTGAAGGCATGGCCACCACTGCCAGTCCCTTCGCCAAGCTGACCGCCGAAGCCCGCCGCGGCGCCCTCTTCGTCAAGCCCGACCTCGTCGCCCAGGTCCGCTTCGCCACCTGGACCGCGGAGGACCAGGTCCGCCAGGCCGCCTTCCTCGGCCTCCGCGAGGATAAACCGGCAGCCCAGGTCCGCCGCGAAACCGCCGCCCCCATGCCGAAGTCCGCACGATCCGATCCAAAGCGTGTGCCCCACCCTCACGACGTCAGGGCGGGTGCTGACGTCACAGACGCTGCCTCGCCGAAAACCTCTTCAAAGGCATCCGCTCCACCCGAACCAGCCCCCAAGTCCATCCGCCTCACCCACCCGGCCAAGATCCTCGACAACGAATCCCGCGTCACCAAGCAGCAGCTCGCCGACTTCTACTGGGCCGTCGCCACGCGCATGCTCCCCCACATCGCCGACCGGCCCTTATCCCTCGTCCGCTGCCCCGAAGGCTCGGAGAAGCCCTGCTTTTATCAGAAGCACGTCAACCACATGCTCCCCAAAGGCGTCGGCTCCGTTGACATCGCCGACAAAGAAGGCAAAGTCGAGCCCTACATTACCCTCAACACGCCCGAAGCCCTCGCCGGCCTCGCCCAGATGGGCGTCCTCGAGATCCACCCCTGGGGCTCGCGCAATGAAGCGCTCGAGCAACCCGACCGCATCACCATCGACCTCGATCCCGACGAGTCGCTCCCCTGGCCCACCCTCACCGCGGCCGCCCAGGAGGTCCGCAAACGCCTTGAGTCTCTCGGCCTCGACTCGTGGGTCAAGACCACCGGCGGCAAGGGCCTGCACGTCTTCGTCCCCCTTCGCCCGCAGCAGCAGTGGCCCGTGATCAAGGAGTGGGCGCACCGCTTCGTCCTCGGCATGGAGCGCGAAAACCCGCGCCTCTATCTCACCAAGATGACCAAAGCCGCCCGCATCGGCCGCATCTACCTCGACTACCTGCGCAACGAGCGCGGAGCCACCGCCGTCGCCCCTTACAGCCCCCGCGCCCGCAAGGGCCTCGGCGTAGCCGTCCCCCTCGCCTGGTCCGAACTCAACACCCCCGACCGCCCCCTCTTTCGCGTAGCCAACTTTCCTGAATGGCAGCACCGCCTGAGGAAGAACGTCTGGGCCGACCTGCTCAAGTCCACCCAGTCCTTACCATCGAACAAGGCGTAACACGGATCGAGGCCGATCAAGACGGGATCAACACAATAGAGCAAGGTAAGAAGCTGTTTTATTGACACGATACAACAGGGAAGAACCTGTCTTATTGTTGTAAGTCCCGCTTTGATCGGCTTTGATCCGTGTTACGCCTCTTTTTCTTTGTTACAGCTATAGAGTCATGACCAGGCACTTAGCCGCGCCACCCGCTTTTAGAAACTCATCGAGTGGTGTCTCGCACACGCAAAACCCATGCCTTTCCAATTCTTCGCGCAGCTCCGGAGAGGCTCGATTCATGACCAGTTCCTCCCCGAGGCAAACCACATTGCAGCAGAACGTCGCCGCATCCGCCTCGCTGACAATCACCCGACGCTCCGGACCATACACCGCCTCAATTCGCGCCCGCGACGCCTCGTCGAACGCGGCTGGGAAGTACATCGCATCCCCGTTTGGCAGCGGCGCAAAACATGTATCGAGGTGGTAGAACCGTGGATCCACCAGCTTCAACGACTCAACCCGGACATCCCACCATGTTTCCAGCTCGCGATGGCTCTCGATCGCGGTTCGAAAGCCGCAACCAGCCCATAACCGCGAACCATCCACCGCCCAGAGCGCGTCACCTTCCCCCTCGAACGGCATGCCCTCCGGCATCTCCCGCACCAGCAGCCCGGCCTGCGCGAACCAGTCCGCGAAGTGCTTCGCCTCGCCCTGCCGCTCCGCAAACTGGAACCGCGAAAGCGCAACCTCATTTCCACGCCGCAGCCCGGCATTGGCCGTGAAGACCATATCCGGCCAGTCCGGTACGCCTTCCACCAGCCGCACCGTCGCCCGTTTCGATAGCTCCCGATAAAGCGCGGTCCACTGCTCGCATGCGCGCACCTTCGACGCCGCATGGACGTTCCCCTCCATCCACGGGTTGATCACATAATCGACGTCATAGTAAGTCGGGGCACACATCAGCAGCTCAGGGGAACTCATAGCCACACGCTACCGGCCTGCATATGCCCTGTCTACAGGAATGAAGATGCAGCTGACTGCGCATAACTATGCAGCGAATCGCGATGCTCAGTGCGACTTACTTCCACCCGAGCCCGCATCCGGCCGTCCTTTTACCCGATCGTAGTTGTAGACGTCGCTGGTCGATCCCAGCGCTTCGTTATAGAGCTGCAGTTCCCCCGTGGCCGCATCCAGCTCCTGCGAGAACTCATGGATCGCCCGCAGCTTATCCGCCGTGGCCGGGATCTCCAGCTTCGAGGTCTTCAGAAACTTCTGGTATCCACGATCGGTCAGCCGGCTGATCTCCCCGTTCAGCACCCAGCCCGGCTTCTGCAGCAGCATCGGCCCGTCCGGCGAGTTCGAAATGACCGCCGCAACTCCGTGTTTGCTCACCCGCATGGAGCCGGGCCTGCCCGACACACTCCCGCCCCCAGCCGCCACGTCGAACCGCTCGTTCCCGAGCGCCGCCAGCACCTCATCCCACGTCCGCTTCTTCTTAGGCTTCGCCATCCGGTAGACTCCTACCTGACTGTCGCACACTCAGACGCATCCACTCAAACGCCCCTGCATCAGATACCGTGATGACCACCGAAGCGCCCAGCCAGACTGAATCCGCCGTGCAGACCCCCAGCGAGACCGCCCCGCTCGGCAGCACCCTGCTCGACCGCATCGGCAACACCCCGCTCGTTCGCCTCGACGAGCTTACCCGCCCTCTTCCGGGCATCCAGATCCTCGGCAAGGCCGAGTGGGCCAACCCTGGCGGCTCTGTCAAAGACCGTGCCGCCTCCTGGATCGTCAAAGACGCGCTCCGCCGCGGCCTGCTCTCGCCCACACAGGGGCTGATCGACGCGACCTCCGGCAATACCGGCATCGCCTACGCCATGCTGGGTGCCGCGCTCGGCTTCCCCGTCACCCTCTGCATGCCGTCCAACGTCTCGCCCGAGCGCAAGAAGTACGTCGGCGCGTACGGCGCAAACATCGTCTGGACCAACCCCGCCGAGGGCTCCGACGGCGCCATCCGCATGGCCCGCAAGCTCGTCGCTGACGAGCCCCAGCGCTACTTCTACGCCGACCAGTACTCCAACGACCAGAACTGGCTCGCCCACTTCCACACCACCGCCCCTGAGATCTGGGCCCAGACTGAGGGCCGCATCACCCACTTCGTCGCCGGCCTCGGCACCTCCGGCACCTTCATGGGCACCACCCGCCGCCTGCGCGA
>CAXTVJ010000082.1:0-4645 GCA_964247715.1 uncultured Acidobacteriaceae bacterium
ACGAAGGCGCCGAACTGCGCGGTGCGCAGGACCTTGCCCTTGATGACGTCGCCGACGCGGTGCTGGGCGAAGAAGGTATCCCAGACATCGGGCTGGAGTTGCTTGACGCCGAGCGAAAGCCGGCGGTTCTCAGGCTCGACACCGAGGACGATGGCACGGACCTTTTCACCCTTCTTGAGAACTTCGGAAGGGTGCTTGATGCGCTTGGTCCAGCTGAGGTTGGAGACGTGGACGAGACCGTCGATGCCGTCTTCGATCTCGATGAACGCGCCGAAGTCGGTGAGGTTGCGGACGCGGCCTTCGATGATGGCGCCGACCGGGTATTTATCCTCGAGCGCCTCCCAGGGATTGTCCTGGAGCTGCTTCATGCCGAGCGAGATGCGCCGGTCGTTGGGATTGACGGAGAGGATGATGGTATCGACCTCGTCGCCGGGCTTGACCATCTTGGATGGATGCTTCATCCGTTTGGACCAGGTCATCTCGGAGACGTGGACGAGGCCTTCGATGCCCTGTTCGAGCTCGACGAACGCGCCATAGTCGGTGACCGAGAGGACGCGGCCGCGGACCTGAGCTCCGATCGGGTAGCGCTCGGTGGCATCGAGCCACGGGTCGGGCGTGAGCTGCTTGAAGCCGAGCGAGACGCGCTGTTTATCCTTGTCGAACTTGAGCACTTTGACCTGGATCTCGTCGCCTACGTTGACGAGGTCGCGAGGATGGGTAAGCCGGCCCCAGCTCATGTCGGTGATGTGCAGCAGGCCATCGAGTCCGCCGAGATCGACGAAGGCGCCGTAGTCGGTAAGGTTCTTGACCGTGCCGGTGAGAACGGTGCCCTCTTCGAGGGTGGCGAGCGTGACCGTCTTGCGCTCGTTCTGCTCTTCCTCGAGCAGCTCCTTGCGGGAGATGACGACGTTGCCGCGCTTCTTGTTCAGCTTGATGATGCGGACTTCGATCTCCGTGCCGACGTAGCCGTCGAGATTGCGCACAGGGCGGATCTCGATCTGCGAGCCGGGGAGAAAGGCCTTGATGCCGATATCGACGGTGAGCCCGCCCTTGACGCGGGAGACGACCATGCCCTTGACGGGCACCTTGGTGTTCGAGGCTTCCTCGAGCTTGTCCCAGATCTTGTGGCGCAGGGCCTTCTCGTGGGAGACGATGTATCCGCCGCCGTTCTGCTCCTCGCGCTCGACGACCACTTCGACCGAGTCTCCGGGCTGGAACTTGGAGACGCCGTTCGCATCCAGCACCTGATCGAGCGGAAGCAGACCTTCGCTCTTGAGACCGATGTCGACCACGACGTGCTTTTCAGTGATCTTGACGACGGTTCCGGTGACGATGACCTCGTCTGCGGTAAGGCTCTGCGCGGTCGCGGATTCGACGGCCTGCTCGCGATCGAAGCTGGCGAGTGCGGCGGCGAAGTCGGAGTCGTCGTAGTCCTGTTCCGGCTCTTCGGTGTTGGCGGAGAGCGACGGGGCGATCTGTCCGGAGGCCGGGTTCTCCGACGGCGTCTGCGGAGGCGCGGGCGCCTCGGCTTCGGCCTGCGCGGGCTGTTGCTCGGCCTGCGTGGTGGATTCGGAGGTCATCGGGGTCTCGGTGTGGTTGGAGGTGGATTCGTTGGACGGGGAGTTGTGGTCCTCGCCGGTTTCGGGCGCCAGGGTTTCGGTTTCGGTGTTCAGGGGTTTGCTCTCGATGCTTTCAGGATTATGGTCGTCTACCATGTCGTGCGGGACTCCGGGTTCCAAACGACTCGTGCACCACCACCGTCTCGTCGCTGCATCGCCTGGGGCGGGGACGTTCGGTGGGGGTTCTCCGCCGGTTTTGGCGGGGACGCCGAACGATTGCTTTCCCGGAGCAGGCCGTGCACACCGGATGGTCGGATTGGCTGAGTCGAACAGGAGCGCCTGCCGCTGAATCCCACGCGCAGTAACTCAGTGAAAAGAATAGCAACCGCCCGAAGGCTCGTCAAACACGGCTGGCATGCTTCTGTCCACTTTATGTGATGCAGCGCGGAATCGGGACGATTCGCGGGAGTGGGCGCGTGTGCGGCGGAAGGCGATCCTTATACTGGGCTGATGGATACTGGGCTGATGGATCGGCTCTGGACGCCGTGGCGGTACAGCTACATCACGGGTGGAAAGACGGCCGGGCGCAAAGGCGTACCGGAGGAGCTCAACGACTGGCCGGGAGATCCGGCGATGAGCGAGGAACAGCGCGGGTGCGTGTTCTGCAATCTGTTCCGTTCGGTAGAGTGGGGGCTGGCGCAGGGGATCGCCGGCGCGGAGCGGGCTGGTCTTGTGGTAGCGCGGCTGCGGGACGGGTATGTGTGCCTGAACCGGTATCCTTATTCCAGCGGGCATGTGCTGCTGGTTCCCTATCGGCACACCAATTCTCTGGTAACGCTGCGACCGGAAGAGAGCGGCGAGTTGATGACGATGGCGCGGCGTGCCGAGCAGGTGCTGCGGGCGGTGTACAAGCCGGACGGCATTAATGTGGGGCTGAATCTGGGGCAGGCGGCGGGCGCGGGCGTGGCCGAACATCTGCATGTGCATGTGCTGCCGCGATGGTTCGGCGACGTGAACTTTATGACGGTGACGGCGGAGACTCGCATTCTGCCGGAGACACTGGAGCAGACGTGGGATCGAGTGCGCGCCGGGTTCGCCGCGCCTGTCGACGAGGATCCGCAGAGGGAGCCGGAAAAGGCAACAGGGAGACCTGGCGGCGCATCGCAGTAACCAGCCATGGGTACCAATGAGCCATGGCCACCTACGGAGCGCACTATGCAGAATGCTTCCTCTCACTTGCACCTTACCCAGCGAAGGCCGGTTCCATCTTCACGCTTCGCCTACGGTCTGATGACGCGGGCGCAGAAATCCACTTTGGTGTCGGACGCCTCAGCGCGCGCGGCGGCGCATGCGAAGAGCCGGTTCACCCGGCTTCCGCACGAGCCGGAAGATGCCCGCCTTACGGGCGTGACACGTTCCCTCAACCGTCGCCTGCTTGGCTTGAACCTGAAAGGTTCGCGCATGCAGGAGACGGGTGAAGAACTGCACCCCATGATTGCGTAAGAAGGTTACGACCGGTGGAATAAACCCACAGATGCACGCGACCCGCCTAGGAAGGCGGGTTTTCTGTTGTTACGGAGGCATGCTGGCTGCCGGAACCGCGATGACGCTCGTCGCCCACCCGGGTGGCCTCGAAATTGGTGATCTTCCACGCGCCGGTGGGCAGTTTTTGATAGACACGGGTATAGCGGAAGGTGCCGTTCATCGGGGAGTTGTCGCTGGTTCCCTGAACCTCGGCGCGGGCGGTGACGATGGCGACGTCCCCGACGACTCTGACTTTGGAATCATAGAGATCGAGCCGGGTGAGGATGAAGGTGCGGTTGCGCAGACGGTCGATCTGCATGGCCTTGGTATTGACCTGGCCGTTCCAGGAGATGCCGACGTAATCATCGGAGAGGAGACGGTCCATTGCGCTGAGATCGGAGGCCAGGGTGGCGGCGCGCCACTGACTTTCCAGACCTTCGATCTCCTGCCTGGCTTCGTGATGCTGGTGGCGACTCGCAAAGGCCTGCCGGGGAGCGGCGAGCGCGACGAGCACAAGCAGTGCGAGGCAGAGTGCCTGGCGGGCAGAAAGCCCGGAACGGAAGCTCGCGATCTGGATGGGCCGCGACATGGACTTACCGGGGATAGTAAGCCGTGCCGGGGGAGGAGTCAAAACAAAGGTTGGTGGGCGACAGGAAGCGGAGCCGGCGGTTCGAACGCCGACTCCGTCGGCTCCGCTCAGGATGACAGTTGTCGGAGCTGCTGAGGATGACAGTTGCTCCGCGCTAGAGGACGGCGGTGAGGTTTTCGACAGCGCGCTCGCGCATGCGCTGGTAGAGGCCTGCGATGGCGTGCTGCTTGAAGTGCGGCGTGGCGCGGTGGGCCTCAAGGGCGGCGGCGTCGCGATACTGCTCGTAAATGAAGGCGGTGCAGGCGTCGTCGGAGACGAAGTGGGCGATGTAGGAGACGCAGCCGGGCTCCTGGCGCGAGCCCCGGGTGAGGGCGATCAGGTGCTCGCGGATTTGTTCGTGGTCGGCTTCTTCGAAGCGCATGCGGACGGTGAAGGTGAGCATTTGGATCCTTTTTCAAGCGGAAGACGGCATGCAGAGGACGCGGAGGAAAGGCGCGCAGAGGACGCGGCGTAAGGCCTCGTCCTTCATGTCGCTTCGGACCTAAGCCTTGAGGGCCTGTTCGAACTCGGGCAGGGTGATGGTCTGGGTGCGGTCGGGTCCTGTGGAGATCATGCCGATGCGGGCTCCGGATTCGCGTTCGATGAACTGGAGGTACTCCTGAGCGCGTTTTGGGAGCTTGTCGAATGCGGTGATGCCTTCGGTGGACTCGCTCCAGCCGGGGAGCGTGGTGTAGACGGGCTCGATGGACTTGAAGCCGCGGATGTCGGCGGGGATGACGTCGGTCGTCTGCCCGTCGATCCTGTAGCCGGTGCAGACGGGGATCTCGGCGCACTCGTCCATGACGTCCATCTTGGTGACGACGAGCCACTCGGTAGCGTTGATCATGTTGGAGTAGCGCAGCAGCGGGAGGTCGAGCCAGCCGCAGCGGCGCGGGCGGCCGGTGACGGCGCCGTACTCCTGGCCGCGGGCGCG
>CAXTVJ010000083.1:0-4638 GCA_964247715.1 uncultured Acidobacteriaceae bacterium
GACGACCCTGGCGACGGTGGCGGTGACGACGGAGCCGCCGCCGTCTACGGTGCGGGTGCGGAGAATGGTGTCGGTGCCGGTGAAGGGAGCGCCGGGGACGGTGGGGACCTCGATGCCGGGGACAGTTGTGTGCTGGGTGTGGTCGGGGCCACGTTCGGGCTGCCCTGGGGGGCGGCGGACTGCGCGGGCAGGTGAGTTGCGATGACGGCGACGATAGCGAGCGCGAGAGCGGGTGTGTGGTGCATGAGGATGACCCCCGCGAACGTCGGGAGTCTACCATGAGCGGTTCGGTGGGCGATGTGGAGACGCGATCGCCGGGGTCGCTCGATCAGGGGGCACGCGAGGCGGGTGCGTAGGATAGCGGTGAGGGTGAGCGGATGACGGATGAAGCGGGTAAGGCGCCTCGGGTGCATGCCTATACCAGTGCCGCGGCGGTGCAGTTGCCGGAGCCGACGTATGCGGAGCGGGTGCGGACGCTGGTGGAGATGGGACGGGTGGGGACGCTGGCGACGGTTTCGCGGAAGCGGGCGGGGTATCCGTTCGGGTCGCTGATGCCGTATGCGACGGATGAGCGGGGGCGGGCGATCTTTCTGATCAGCAGCATGGCGATGCATACGCAGAACCTGCAGGCGGATGCGCGGGCGAGTTTGTTTGTGCAGCAGGCGGGGGAAGGCGATGCGCTGGGGACGGAGCGGGCTACGCTGGCAGGGGACGTGCTGCCGGTGCCTTCGGAGGAGCTGGAGGATGCGCGGGAACGGTATCTGGCGAGCTATGAGAACAGCCGCGGATGGGTGGAGTTCAAGGACTTTGCGTTCTACCGGCTGGAGCCGCTGGATGTGTATTACGTGGGCGGGTTTGGGGTGATGGGGTGGGTTTCGGCTGAGGAGTATGCCGCTGCGGAGAAAGACCCGCTGGCGGAGGCCGGGCCGGGGATTGTGGCGCATATGAATGCGGATCATGTGGCCGCGATGGTGCTGCTGGCGCGGGTGCATGCGGGGCTGGCGGCGACGGAGGCGGCGATGACGGCGGTGGACCGGCTGGGGTTCCACCTGCGGCTGAAGACGGCGGACGGGATGAAGGGGACGCGGATCAATTTTGCGCGCGAGGTGAAGAACGCGGCGGAGACGCGGACGGTGCTGGTGGAGATGGTGCGGGAGGCGGAACGGGCGGGGTAGACGGGAGATGGTCCGCTGCGGGCGGATTCCGGCCTGGCTCTTCGAGAGTCGCCAGTCTGTCCACTCGTGGTACGCCAGGCTGTCGACTCGGGGTATTTGAGGCTTTACGTCTCGGGAAAACGAAGTTGTGGAGTGTGTAATGCGGCGAGTACGTGAGCTCGATGGTCTGCGGGCGGTGGCGATTCTGCTGGTTCTGGGATGTCATTTCGAAGGCTTCTCGCAACTGGCGTGGAAGATCCCTGAGTTCGGCTGGATTGGCGTGGAGGTGTTTTTCGCTCTTTCCGGATATCTCATCACGACCATCCTGCTGGGTCTGCGCACACGACGTCTTCCGTACAGGACCTTCTACTCGAGACGGTTTTTCCGCATTATGCCGCCCTACGCTGTTGTGGTGCTGGTGTTGGTGCTCAGCGGGCTTCACAGCCAATGGCTTACGGGCAGACTGGTTGTGAAGCAGGTTCTTTTTCTACAGGCGAGTATGCCGGGGATGTGGTCTCTGCTGCTGGACACGATGCGCCATCCGGTCTGGCGTGCGACCCATCTTCCGAGTCTGCTGGCGGGAGCTCATTCCCTGCCCGAAGCACTCACGGGTTTGCCACCGTCAGCGGCCAGCGTGCCTGGGATCTTCTGGTCGCTCTCGGTAGAAGAGTACTTTTACCTTCTGTGGGCACCGGTGGTTCTGCGCTGTTCGAGGGCGGCTATGGTGGGGACTGGCGGCGTGATCTGCGTGATGGAGATGCTGCTTCGATGGAATGCCGGATCGCAGACTGCGTATTTCGGGCTGACGTACCGATTCGACAGCCTGATTTACGGCGCGTTTCTGGCGATCTTTCTGGAATACTGGCGCACCCACTCGAACCGGATGCGGCCGATCCGGCTGCTTTCGTGGCTTGGCGCGGCGGCGTTGCTGGGGCTGGGGGTGATTGCCGGTTTGATCGGCCCGATCCTGGGGCGGGATATCCGGTGGTCCCCCCTGTTCCTGGTATTCGGTCTGCCTTTATTGTCGGTTGCTTCGAGCGCAGGCGTTGGACTGCTCGTGCTTCGAGCGGACAGCGGGTGGTGGCCGGCGCGGCTGCTTCGCACGCGCCCGCTTCAATTTGTGGGAACGGTGAGCTACACGATGTACCTGGTTCATCTTCTGGCGTACATGCTGGTGTTCGCGTGTGCCCGCCGCGTCGGTCTGCAGGCTCACTTGCTTGAGCAGGCAATTGTGACTTCCCTGGTGACGCTCGGGCTTGCGCAGATTTCGTGGCGCTTTCTGGAGAGCCCCATCCTGCAGTGGAAGGACCGGAAGTTTCCCAGCCAGCCGCATCCCGCGGAGCCGGCGGTGAGCTGGGTTGCGCCGGGCGGATAGCTGCCCGGCGAGGCAGACGTGCTGCGCTTTTGGGGGAACATACGGCGGTGTCCTGTGCTGATGGCGTTTGTCCGCGTGCCGATCGTTGAGAGGTGCGCGCCAGTATCGAGGCGGAGCTCGGAGACGAGGGATTGGCGATGCCGGCGTTGGAGCACCTGATCTATGCAAGTGTGGTTGCCGGGGCCTTTGCGCTGGTGGAGCCGGGCGAGCTGCTGGACCAGGTACGGGTGCGATGGCGCTGCCGGGTTGACGGGGATGCTGCTGCACTCCGAGATGGTGCGGCGGCGGGAGGGCGGAGTGAGCGGTGAGGGCGATCCTGTACTTGGATCGGACTTGGATCGGACTTGGACGGACTTGGACGGACTTGGACGGACTTGGACGGACTTGGACGGACTTGGATCTTGGACTTCGATCGGGTCGGACGTTCCCGCGTCTCCGGCACTCACGGGACGCGGGCTGTCCCGTCTAACGGCTATCTTCCGTTAAGGAAACGAGACTGACGTATGCGTGACCTTCGCGCTGCCGCGCTGCTGCTCTGCCTTGTTGCCTGGCTGCCTGCATTCTGCCGCGGGGCCATGCTGGCCGGAGACCCGATCAGGGTTCCGTTGACCGCGGATCACTGGACGCCGGTGCAGGACGCGGACAGTGTCCGTCCGACCGAGGTCACGTTCATCGGCCACGAGGGTTTTCCGGAGGGCGCGATCGTCCTGAAGAGCGGCTCGGTCGCGCTTGGCGGCCTCCGCTTTCGCGATGGAACGATCGAGTTCGACATGAAGGCGCTCGACCAGGATATTCCCGGTATTCAGTTTCGCCGGCATGGTGCGCCGGGCCACCAGGATGCGGAAGAGTTTTACCTGCGCAGCTTCCCCGAGTGCCGCGCTTCGAACGACTGCATCCAGTATGCGCCCGTGATTCATGGTTTCATGTTGTGGAATGTTTATCCGCAGTATCAGACCCGGGCGCCGATTCTGGATGGCTGGAATCACTTTAAGCTGGTGGTGAGCGGACGCCGCATGAACGTCTTCATCAACAACTCGCCCAAGGCTGTACTCGCGGTCGGAAATCTGGAGAGCACGTCGGCCGAGGGGTTGATTCAGCTGCGCGGCCCGGCGGTTTTCGCGAATCTTACGGTTACTCCCGGGGCGGTGGAGGGTCTGAGCCCGCAGCCCACGCCGGACCCCACCGCCGGCGATGCCGGCATGGTGCGGCAGTGGCGGCTGGGATCGCAGACGCCGGCCCGTTTCGGAGTGGATCCGACCTTCTCGGAGGCTCCTGCTGGGACGTTGTGGAGACCGGTGGCGGCTGGCCGGTTCGGTCTGGTGAACCTGAACCGCGAGTTCGAGCTGGTTCGCCAGCCGCCCTCGCTGACGTGGCTGCGCACCACGGTCGGCTCGGATACGGTGCAGGACAAGGTGGTGCAGCTGGGCTGGCTTGGCCAGGTCTGGGTGTTCGTGAACGGCAGGCTCGTGACGCAGGGCAAGAATTTCTACGAGCCCGACTCCGAACGCCGCGAACCGGATGGACGGCTCTCGGTGGAGAACGGCAGCTTTCGCATTCCTCTGCAAAAGGGGGAGAACGAGATCACTCTGGTTCTGAAGAGCGCCGGTCACGACCGGGCGACGACCATCAACTACTACGGCTGGGGAGCTGTTCTGCGTTTCGGAGAGCCGAAGGGTCTTCACCTGGCCAAGCCTCAGACGCAATGAAATTCGGGTGTTTTCGATGAGTGAACCCTGGATCTGCTTCCCCGGTTCGCCACGCTCAGGAGGCAGGCTGGGGATTCATTCTGGCGGGTGGAGGCTGATTTTCCAGAGGCGGGTGGCATCCAAACCGGCTGGGAGATCGCACGATGAACGACGGATCCGCCAGTGAAGGGGATGGAAGCGCAGGGCAGGGCGGCACGGGGTATGAAGCGCAGGAGCGGCTGCATACGGGGGTCGCGGGGCTGGACGCCATTCTGAATGGCGGGCTGCCCTCGGGGCATTTGTATCTGGTGGAGGGTGATCCGGGAACGGGAAAGACGACGCTGGCGCTGCAGTTTCTGCTGGAGGGTGCGCGGACGGGCGAGCGGGGGATGTATATCACGCTTTCGGAGTCGAAGCGCGAGCT
>CAXTVJ010000084.1:0-4080 GCA_964247715.1 uncultured Acidobacteriaceae bacterium
GCATGGCTGCAGTCTGGTGGGAGGCGGCCTGCCGGAGGAAGCGCCGGCGGAGCATCTGCCGCATGGGTATGTCCCCTAACCGGTCGAGCACGAGCGTGAACGGGATCAGAAAGAGCAGGAAGAGAAAGCCTCCGATGCCCTGCATGCGCCAGAGCGATGGAAGCAGATGTCAGGCGAGGACGAGCATCGGTTTGTGCACGACATAGAGAGCATAAGAGGCTGCGCCGAGGCTGCCGAAGATGCGCTTGAGCAGCAGGCCCGATTCGGTCGAGGCACCCAGATACAGAGGAGCGGGCCCATTGACATCTGGGCCGTTTCCTTCTATGTTCAAAAGGTTACCCGGCGGTAATGCGCCTCTCCTTCCGAACCAGATCGACTGGATTCGACTGGCGTAAGGGTTTCGCGTACACTGATGGTAGTAACAAAGATTCTTCCGCAGAGTATCGCGGCCCTTCGCATAAGCATCTGCGACACCCTCCTCCCCGCCGGCCGGACCGCGGGATCCAAAGGGGATGGGCTATGTGGACGCCGAACAGCGAAACGGAACTGGTGTCGGGTTGATCTTAAAGCGAAGTTCCTCCGGCAGCTCGGTCACCGTCGACTGTATTTCGTCTGATTGGATTTGGCAGACGTACAGCTTGGGAACAGCTTCCGCGTGAGGCGCTGACGCGTCCTCCGCTTTGCCGCGTGAACCGCAAAGGGACCAGCGGCGAGGTCTTCCGGTTGTGCGGCACAGTTTTTGGTTGTCACCAGCAGCAGCTGTCAGCAGCAGTTCAGAGGAGCTTTTTACCGTGCCTACGTTTCATCAGCTCGTCAAGCAGGGCCGCACGCCCACCCGCTACAAGACCGCGAGCCCCGCACTGCAGGGTTCTCCCCAGCGTCGCGGCGTCTGCACCCGCGTCTACACGCAGACCCCCAAGAAGCCGAACTCGGCATTGCGCAAAGTGGCCCGCGTGCGGCTGACCAACGGGATCGAAGTGACGACCTATATCCCGGGCATCGGGCACAACCTGCAGGAGCACTCGATCGTGCTGATCCGCGGCGGCCGTGTGAAGGATCTGCCCGGCGTGCGCTATCACGTCGTGCGCGGCACGCTCGACTCGGTCGGCGTCGCCAAGCGCATGCAGAGCCGGTCGAAGTACGGCGCGAAGCGTCCGAAGGCAGCGAAGTAAGGTCGGTTGTGCGTTACCGTTCCCCGTTGTGCCTTGAAGGCAATGCCGGCGGACCGGTCAATTGAGAACGATCAACGGTCAACGTTTCATCAGGCTCAGCGGCGTGAGAGTTCGACCGCCCTGAGGGAAGAGGAGAGAGAAGAGCTATGCCGAGAAAAGGTCACATCGCGAAACGGGAAGTGGCACCGGATCCCGTGTATCAATCGACGCTGGTCACGAAGTTTGTCAATTCGATGATGTGGGGCGGCAAGAAGTCGACCGCGCAGTCCATCTTCTACACCGCCATGACCAACCTCGAGGAGAAGGGCGGCGACGAGGCCCTCAAGCTGTTCAAGAAGGCGGTCGAAAACTGCAAGCCGCTGCTTGAAGTGAAGAGCCGGCGTGTGGGCGGTGCGAACTACCAGGTGCCGATTGAAGTGGCTCCCGAGCGCCGTACCTCTCTTGCGATTCGCTGGCTGGTGAGCTTCGGCCGGGCCCGCGGCGAAAAGGGCATGGTCGACAAGCTGACCAACGAGCTGCTGGATGCGGCTAACGGACGCGGCGCGGCGATGAAGAAGAAGGAAGACGTGCACCGCATGGCCGAGGCCAACCGCGCCTTCGCCCACTATCGCTGGTAGTTTCCGTAAGTGAATCTGCGGCCCTCTGACGGGGGCCGCGCGAACCAAAAGTACGAGACGCGGGCTTCGGCCCGCAGAGTGAGAGAGAAGATACCGTGGCACGCACTATCCCGCTGAATCGTTGCCGGAACATCGGAATCATGGCGCACATAGACGCCGGAAAGACGACGACGACCGAGCGCATCCTCTTCTATACGGGCATCACCCACCGTATCGGCGAGGTGCATGAGGGCACGGCGACCATGGACTGGATGGAGCAGGAGCAGGAGCGCGGTATCACCATCACCTCCGCGGCTACCACCTGCACCTGGAAGAACACACGCATCAACATCATCGACACTCCCGGCCACGTGGACTTCACCGCCGAGGTCGAGCGTTCGCTGCGTGTGCTCGACGGCGCGGTCGCCTGCTTCGACGCGGTCGCCGGCGTGCAGCCCCAGTCCGAGACCGTCTGGCGTCAGGCCGATAAATACAAAGTCCCGCGGGTCTGCTTCATCAACAAGATGGATAAGGCCGGCGCGGACGCGGTTTACGCGACCTCGACGATCGTCGACCGGCTCGGAGCGCGCGCAGTGCCGATCAATATCCAGATCGGCGCAGAGGCGAAGTTCGCCGGCGTGGTCGACCTCGTCACCATGAAGGCCATTCTCTGGCACGACGAGACCATGGGTGCGGAGTACTCGGTCGAAGAGATTCCGGCCAGCCTGCTCGAGACGGCCCAGACGGCGCGCGCGGCTCTGATCGAGGCGGTCGCCGACTCCGACGACGAGATCATGCACCTCTATCTCGAGGGTCAGGAACCGACCGAAGAGCAGCTCAAGGCCGGCATCCGCAAGGCCACCATCGCGATGAACATCTTCCCGGTGCTCTGCGGCTCATCGTTCAAGAACAAGGGCGTGCAGACACTGCTCGATGCGGTCGTCGACTACCTGCCGAGCCCGTTGGACATTCCGCCGATGATTGGCCACGACCCGGACAACATGGAGCGCGAGATCATCCGCAAGGCCGACGACAACGAGCCGTTCTCGGCGCTCGGCTTCAAGATCATGCGCGACCCGTTTGTCGGCCAGCTGATCTTCATCCGGGTCTATTCGGGCGGGCTCAAGACCGGCGACTCGGTGCTCAATCCGCGTACCGGCAAGACCGAGCGCATCGGCCGTCTGCTGAAGATGCACGCCAACAAGCGCGAAGAGATCACGGAGATTCTGGCGGGCGACATCTGCGCCGCCGTCGGCCTCAAGAACCTCGTCACGGGTGACACCATCACCACCGACAAGGACCCGGTCGTGCTCGAATCGATCGACTTCCCCAAGCCGGTCATCGAGGTTGCGGTCGAGCCCAAGACCAAGGCCGATCAGGAGAAGATGGGTCTCGCGCTGGCCTCGCTCGCGCAGGAAGATCCAACCTTCAACGTGCGGACGGATATCGACTCGGGTCAGACCATCATCGCCGGCATGGGCGAGCTGCACCTCGAGATTATCGTCGACCGCATGATGCGCGAGTTCAAGGTCGAGGCCAACGTCGGCAAGCCGCAGGTCAACTACCGCGAGACCATCCGTACCGGCGCCGAGGCGGAGGGCAAGTACATCCGGCAGACCGGCGGCTCGGGAAACTATGGCCACGCCAAGATCCGCATTTCGCCGAACGAGCCGGGCAAGGGCTACGAGTTCTCGAACGACACCAAGGGCGGCACGGTGCCGAAGGAGTACATCAAGCCGATCGACCAGGGCATCCAGGAAGCCATGCAGGGCGGCGTCCTCGCCGGTTACGAGATGGTCGATATCAAAGTCTCGCTCTACGACGGCAGCTACCACGACGTCGACTCGAACGAGATGGCGTTCAAAATCGCCGGCTCGATGGCCTTCAAGGAGGCCGCGCGCAAGGCGAAACCGGTGCTGCTCGAGCCGGTGATGGCGGTTGAAGTGACCGTACCCGAGGATTACATGGGCACGATCATCGGTGACCTGAACTCGAGGCGCGGACGCATTGAGGGCATGGAGATGGTGGGCAATACGCAGGCCATCCGCGCAACCGTGCCGCTGTCGACGATGTTCGGCTACGCCACGCACATGCGCGGCGCGACACAGGGACGCGCAAACTACTCGATGCAGTTCAAGCAGTACGAGGAGGCCCCGCGCTCGGTGTCGGAAGAGATCATCGCCAAGCAGACGGGCAAGGAAGTCGGCGCCCGCTAAGCGGGCATTGAGTTTGGGTTAGTAACACAGCATTCAGCACCATGAGGAGAAGGCATTATGGGCAAGGAAAAGTTTGACCGGTCGAAGCCGCATGTG
>CAXTVJ010000085.1:0-4012 GCA_964247715.1 uncultured Acidobacteriaceae bacterium
CCTAGCGCCGGGCGGGCGGTCACTTCGTGATTTGTATACGCTTCGCGTGGCGCTCCCGCTGGTCGCCGGTAGATGTACATGTCGACCAACGGGAGAACCGCGCGACACGTTTCAAGGTCACGAAGTGACTAGCCGACGAGATGGCCCATCTTGTTGCGCTTGGTTTCGAGGTAGAACTCGTTGGTGGGCTCGACGGGAACGTCGGCGGAGATGCGTTCCGCGACGCGGATCCCGGCGCCTTCAAGGGCTTCGACCTTCTCGGGGTTGTTGGTGATGAGGCGGACGGCGGGAATGCCGAGCAGTTGCAGGATCGCGGCGGGCAGCTCAAAGTGGCGGCAGTCGGCGGCGTAGCCGAGTTCGAGGTTGGCCTCGATGGTGTCGCGGCCGCGGTCCTGGAGCTCGTAGGCCTGGAGCTTCGCCATCAGGCCGATGCCGCGGCCTTCCTGATTTTCATAGAGGAGGATGCCCCGGCCCTCATCGGCGATGGTGGCGAGGGCGAGTTCGAGCTGCTGACGGCAGTCGCAGCGCAGCGAGTGGAAGACATCGCCGGTGAGGCACTGGGAGTGGATGCGCAGGACGGGTGGCGTGCCGGCGGGCGGTCGCATGGAGGCGAGATCGCCCATGACGAGGGCCACGGCGGACTCGATGCGGGTGGCGGGCGCGGGGAGGGAAGCGTTGCAGGGCTGCGGGTTGTCGACCACGCCTTCGAAGCCGAGGATGCGGAAATGGCCCCAGCGGGTGGGGAAGTCGGCGTCGGCGAGCTGGCGAACGGAAAGGAACGGCATGAATGGATGATGCTTGACGAGAGGGCTTAGGTGCAAAGGCAGGTACGTCCTTACGCCGGGCGGGCGCCACTTCGTGGGGTCTTGGATGGCTTCGCCGTGATTGGGACTGGGCTAGAGTGGTGATGTGAAGGAAGTTTCGACGTCGCTGCTTCTGATAACGCTGCTGGTGGAGCTGGGCGTCGCCGCGGCGGTGTCGAGCTCGCTGGGGCGCTCGAAGGCATTTCGCGATCTGCTGCTGCTGCGGCATCGCTCGTCGGGACAGACGGCGAAGCTGGTGGCAATGCTGGTGATTCCGCTGATGGCGGGCGTTTGGATCCGGGTGCACGTACCGAACTTTCTGGCTGCGGATCTCAGCTTCGAGACGACAATCCTGCTGGGGATTCTGCTGGGTCCGGTCGCGGCGATGGGCGGAGGCGCGGCGCTGGCAGTTCCGGCGATGCTGCATGGCGAGCTTTGGAGTCTTCCGGTCAACCTGACGGTGGGCATTGTGGCTGGACTGTTCCAGCGGATTGCCGATCCGGAGGATGTCTGGTCGTTTTCGCCGCTGATCGACCTGAGTATCTACCGGTGGATTCGCAGGCTTGGTCTGGACCGGCAGGTGCTGCTGCTGATCTGGATTACGGGGATGCAATTTCTGACCAGTCAACTGTCGCGTCTGCGGCCGCAGCGCTTCTTCGAGCTGTATTCGCGGGAGTGGTGGGTGGAGCTTTGCATCTGCCTTGCTTCTCCGGTGGTGGTGGGAATTCCGCTGAAGATCTGGAATCAGATCCGGATCGAGCAGAAGCTGGAGGAACAGACGCGACTGCTGCTGGAGGCGAAGCTGGATGCGCTGCAGCGGCAGATCAATCCGCACTTCCTGTTCAATACGCTGAACTCAATTACGTCGCTGGTGCGGTCGAAGCCGGAGCTGGCACGCGAGATGATCGTGAAGCTGGCGAATATTCTGCGGATTCTGCTGAAGGATCGGGAGGCGTTCGTGCCGTTTGCGGAGGAGCTGGCGTTTACGGATGACTATCTCGACATTGAGGTGGTGCGGTTTGGGGACAAGCTGCGGGTGGTGAAGGAGATCGCGGAAGAGACGCTGCAGGTGGTGGTGCCGAGCATGCTGCTGCAGCCGCTGCTCGAAAACTCGATCAAGCATGGGCTGGAGCCGCGGATCGATGGCGGGACGGTGACGCTGCGGAGCCGGATTACGAGCGAGGGACGGCTGCTGATCGAGGTGGAGGACGACGGGGTGGGGATGGAGCCGGGACGGCCTGCTGCGGGTGAGATTGTGCGTCCCGGGACCGGGATCGGGATGAAGAACGTGCGGGAGCGGATGCAGGTGCTGTATGGCGATACGGCGGAGGTGGAGATGGAGAGCCGACCGGGACGCGGAACGAAGGTACGGCTGTTGATGCCGGTGATCGAGGGTTCGGGTGGCGGATGGGGCGAGATGCGGGAGGCAGTGGCGGGAGCTCTGCGCGGATTTGGGCGTTAGGTTGTCGCTGCTGGTCACGCGGTACCCCCCCCCATTTCCTTTTTTTCTGGTTAACGTGCAATGGATTGAGTGACTTGCGCGTAAGCTGCGCGCTAAAGTCGTGCAGTCATTGAGGTTAGGTCCTGTAAATCAAAACGGCTGATGAAATTGCCTGCTTCTGTTGTTCCCCCTCTCTCCCGCTCCGTCCAAAAGCGCTCTGCCGCCCGCCAGGGCACCTCTGCAAATCCGGTCAAGTCCCCCAGCCCGCCCGCATTCCGGCAGCTCAGCCAGACCGTGGTGGACGCGATGTGGTTTGGTGCAGCGGGGCTGAGGTGCCGGATCTGCCGGACCGGATGGTTGGAGCGACTGCGGTGAGTCCTGGGGTGCCGGTGATCTCGCGATGGGAAGATTCGCGGATCGAGCCTGCGGACTATCTGGTAACGGGCTGACCGGGCCGGCCGGCGGATTGGGTGAGGATGCGGCGGTAGTACTGCTCGTAGAGGCCGATGATGGTGTAGGCGCAGAAGTGGTCCTGGGCGGTTTTGCGGGCGGCGAGCGCCATGCGGGCCAGGCGGTCGGGGTGCTGGAGGAGGGAGATGGCGGCCGCGGCCATGCCGTCGATGTCGCCAACTTCAAAGAGGCAGCCGTCTGGATTTTCGTACCCGCTGCCGGCGTCGTGGATGAGTTCGGGGACGCCGCCGACGCGGGTGGCGATGGCGGGGACGGAGCAGGCCATGGCTTCGAGGGCGGCGAGGCCGAAGGACTCCATCTCGGAGGGCATGAGCATGAGGTCGGCGAGGGGGAGGAGCTCGTTGACGTTGTCCTGCTTGCCGAGGAAGTGGATGCGGTTCCAGACGCCGAGCTGGCGGGCGAGGTACTCGGCGGTGGAGCGGTCGGGGCCGTCGCCGATGAGCAGAAGGCGTGCGGGGAGGGCTTCGGCGACTTTGGCGAAGACCTTGACGACGTCGGCGACGCGCTTGACGGGGCGAAAGTTGGAGAGGTGGACGAGCAGGGACTCGCCGGGGCTGGTCTCGGTCGCGGTGCGGGCGTACTGGGGGCGCATCCGGGCGACGAGCTCAGGCTTGCGGAGGTAGACGTCGCAGTTGACGAAGTTGCGGATGACCTCGATGGGGGTGTCGATTCGGAAGGCTTCGTGGGTGCGCTGGCGGAGGTGTTCGGAGATGGCGGTGACGCCGTCGGAGACCTCGATGCCGAAGCGGGTGATGGGGAGGTAGGAGGGGTCCATGCCGACGAGGGTGATGTCGGTGCCGTGGAGGGTGGTGATGATGGGGAGGTGGCGTCCCCGGCGGGCGAGCATTTCTCTTGCCAGGAAGGCCGAGACGGAGTGGGGGATGGCGTAGTGGACGTGGAGGAGGTCGAGCGAGTAGAACTCGGCGACTTCGGCCATGCGGGTGGCGAGGGCGAGGTCGTAGGGCGGGTGCTCGAAGAGCGGGTAGTGGAAGACCTCGACCTGATGGAAGTGGATGTGCTGCTCGCGACCGGTGAGGCGGAAGGGCGGGGACGAGGTGATGAAGTGAATCTCGTGGCCGCGGGCGGCGAGCTCGAGGCCGAGCTCGGTGGCGACGACGCCGGAGCCGCCGTAGGTGGGGTAGCAGGTGATGCCGATGCGGAGCGGGCGGTGGGGGTCGGCTGGGTGCTGGCCGGCTGGGTGCGGACTTGTGGAGCTCATAGGGCGGTCTCGTAGCCGGTTGGTTGGGTGTAGTGGCCGGAGGCTCGCTGGGCTCCGGGAATGCCGAGGTTCCCATAG
>CAXTVJ010000086.1:0-3562 GCA_964247715.1 uncultured Acidobacteriaceae bacterium
CCACCAACTCGTGCCTCGATGCCGCAACGGCAACACGTCGGCAGTTGCGCCCGTCGTGCTTGGCACGGTAGAGCGCTGCGTCCGCACGTGCCAGCAGCAGATCCCGCGTATCGCCCGACTGCATCTCCGCAATGCCGATACTCACGCTCAGCGCGCATGCGGCAGCCGACGCCAGAGACTCCTGCACCCGGTCCGCCACAATCGCACCTTCCGCGCTGCCCGCCTCCGTCAGGACCAGCAGAAACTCGTCGCCTCCGTACCGTCCCACATGGTCCCGTCCGCGCACACAGCTCGCCAGCGTATCGCCAACTCCACGCAGCGCCGCATCGCCCGCCGCGTGTCCCAGCCTGTCGTTGATCTGCTTGAAGTAGTCCACATCCAGCAGACACACAGAAAGGCGGCTTCCCAGGCGCGCCGACATCTCCATCTCCAGCTCAAGACGGTCGTCGATCCCGCGCCGGTTCAGCGCACCCGAAACCTCATCGCGTTCCGACTCCCGCTGTGCCCGCAAGATCAATTCACAAGTCGCCATCGCCAGAAAACTGCAGCCTGCCACGCACAGATACACAAACATCAGCCCCAGCGTGATCGTGACGCCCGGGTTGCCGCTTTCGAAGTGGTTCGAGACGCCATGCAGCATCACGCCCGCCACCCGATACGCGCTCAGCAGCGCCAGAACCGCCAGAAAGAGGCCAAACAGCCGCATCACCAGGCGGTTCGCCGACCCGGCAGAGTGCCGCAGCAGCTCGGCAGCCATCAGCCCGCGCAGCACCCCCGTCGCCAGGCCAACCGTCATCACCCGCGGCACCAGCTCCGGCCGTACCACCGTAAAATACGCGACCAGCGCCAGCTCCAGCGCTCCGGCCACCCACACCAGCAGCATCCGCGGACGCCCGCCGCATACCCGCACAATCCCCTCATACATCAGCCCGAACGACGCCAGCGTACACGCATTGCCCAGCACCGCCGAATAAACGTCCGGAATCTGTCCATGCCCGCCGATCAGCAGAATCGCCGGAACCATCAGCGCAAAGCTCCACGCCACCGCGCCCATCCCGCGCACCTGCGGAAACGCACGCCTCGCCGCCAGAAACAACACGGCGAATACCGTGGCCAGCACAAAGTTACCGGCGAACAGCGTTCGATTGTCGAACAACGACAGCGTCAGCATCCAGACCTCGGGGTCAGTCTAGCTCCCGTCCCCGACCAGCAATAGAGTCCTTTCGTTGTAGGTGAAACGAGTACTTCCCAAAGCGGGACTTTCCGGGCGAGCGATCGCAACGGAACGCCGCGCCGCGCGTCCCCGAGTCAACTCATCCTGAGCCGCCAGTCGAAGCGTAAGCAGCGCGTCTAGAACGGCACCCGGAAGGTCAGCACCGTATAGTGATTCGCCGTATGAAAGTGCGTGGTCGCGATCTGCTCGCCCGCGCCAAACGTAAACCCCAGCCGGCCCGGAGCCCCGTTCGCGTCGTGTGCCAGCGGAATGCGCCCGATGATCAGACCCGGCGTCACCAGCTCCTGCGTGTGCCCGTCATTCGCGCCGCCCTTGTAGATACTCGTGTTCGACTCAAGCTCCGGCCAGAAGAACCGTGCCTTGCCCCGCTTCGCCAGGCGGTACTGCGCCACCGTGTTCCACGCGATCGTATGCCCCAGGCCCTTCGAGTTCGTCACGGGAAGCGACCCGCCCAACGTCGACTCCACGTCGAACAGACCCCATCCCTTGCCGCCCGCCAGCGTCGGTGTCACCGTCGCGCAGCAGCTTCCGTTACCGTTCTTCCCCGTCGGCACCGTCGCACCCAGGAATGCCGTCAGGACCGCATTCCCATGCTCTTCATTTCGCGAGACAATCCGCTCCTTCAGCAGAAACGACACATCGCCAAACCCATCCGACTCCCCGTTCGTGCGATCGAAAAACGGCGGCAGATTGAAGATCAGCTCCGTATGCTTCTCCGGAATGATCTCCAGCCCCTTGCTGTTCCCGTAGTTCCAAATCTCGTGCCCCGACGTGTTGTGGTAATGAACGAAATCCGTGCGGAACTCCTGCTCCAGCCGCGGCGTTACCGTCACCACCGGCGTCACCCAGTGCGGCTGCAGGTTCTGCGTCGCCGTCACCCGCGCCTGGTAACGCCCCAGAAACGTATCCGGCTCCGGCTGCGGCGTCGGCTGCGCCCCGTTCGCAAGCGTCTGCTGCTGCCCCGCAACCCGAAACGTCGGATCGAACGGACCCGCGCCCCCCACACCGTTCGCCGCTGCACCCAGCCCATCCACGCTCGTGGACGAACTCACCGCTGCATCTTCCGCGGTGCCCTTCGTCCCCTCGGCGCTCACAAGCTTCGCCATCTCCTCATCGCCTTTCACCATGGGCACGGACTGCTGAGCCAGAGCGGCCGCCGAGCCGACACTCGCAAAGGCGCAGGCAAGAAAGAAAGGACGGGCAACGTACCGCCGAAGCGATTTCAGAGGGAACTCCACAGAATGAATCATGTCTACGATTCTATACGAATTCTGATCTCGATTTTTTGCTCGGCGGAATCGGAAACGACCCGCATGCAACTTGTTCTACGCAGCAACGCAAAGGGTATCGTCCGGTAAGTCACATATCGACCCTTCACCCCGCCCGTCTATACTTCTCCTGCAAACCCGAGAGCCCCGATGCCCGATCCCGACGTTCTCCTCAAACCTCGCGAAGCCGCCACCGCCCTCGGTGTCTCCTACGCCACGCTCAAGCAGTGGATCCTCGCCGGCACCCTCCAGACCGTCAAGACCCCCGGCGGCCATCACCGCATCCCCGAGTCCGCCCTCAAACCGCTGCAGAAGTCCAAACCCGCCGACCTGACCGCGAGCAAGCAGTCACGCGAGCGCTTCCGCAACGTCAGTGGACGCAACCAGCTCGTCGGAAAAATCACCGAACTCAAAATCTCCGGCCTGCTCGCCCAGGTCACCCTCCAGATCGGTGACCAGAAGATCACCTCCATCATCACCGCCGACGCCGCCCGCGAAATGCAGCTCCGCAAAGGCCAGACCGCCGCCGCCCTCATGAAAGCCACCGAAGTCATGATCGTCCGCGTCTAGCCGCTTCGCGGTGACGCCATCGCGTTCGTTCTTGAACTGACCGGGTGCCCCACGTCTCGCTTCTGAGACGTGGGAGTGTAGAACGATGGAAGCGCAAGCTCCGCACTCCTGCTCCCAACTCCCTCTTCCCTGCCCTGTAAACTCCCCCCATGCGCCGCACCCTCCTCTTCCTCGCCCTCACCGCGTCCGCCCAAGCACAATGGCAAATGCAGGACGCCCACACCACCGCCGACCTCCGCGGCATCGCCGCCCTGCCCGACGGCGCCGCCTGGGCCAGCGGCTCCAGCGGCACCGTCCTCCGCACCGAAGACGCCGGCTTCGTCTGGCAGCTCTGCGCCATCCCGCCCGGCGCCGAACACCTCGACTTCCGCGGCATTCAGGCCTTCGACAGCAACACCGCCATCGTCATGTCCAGCGGCAAAGGCGACCTCTCCCGCCTCTACAAAACCACCGACGGCTGCCAGACCTGGAAACTCCTCCTCACCAACCC
>CAXTVJ010000087.1:0-1509 GCA_964247715.1 uncultured Acidobacteriaceae bacterium
TCAGTAGAGGTCGGGCGAGGGCGAGCTCGGACTGCACGTTGCGTCGACCGGAACGGAGTACGGCGAGCAGTGCGGCGTGTTCCGGTCTGGATCGCGACGCGATAGCGGCGGCGCCCTGCCTTGCTGTCGTTGCCGTCCCAGACCAGACGCCAGCGCACCGGCTCGTCCTCGCGGTCGCGTTCGGCCAGGGCGGCGAACTGCGCGCGGCCCTTGATCGGCATCTTGACCAGGATGGAGCCCCGAAGGTGCGGTGGGTCGCCCAGCCGGTCGAGGCGGGCGTGCAGGCCGCGGGACTTCATGGCCGCCAGCATGTTGCGCAAGCCCTTCGCGTCGCCCCGGGCGGAGGGCGGCTGAGGTGTTCGCCGGCGCCGAACGGCCGGATCGGGGTCGAAGTCCTCCGGCCGTGGGCGCGCCAGGCAGGACGGTGAGGCGGTCTCGCCGACCCAGATGTCGGCCATGGTCGGCTCGCGGTTGGAGCGCAGCCGCCAGCGCTCTTCGTTGAGCACCCACTGACGCTTTGCCGCTGAGAGGGCGATCCGATCCGCCAGTTCGTTGAACTGGCGGCGGACCTGCATCTCGCGCTGCCACTCCTCTTTCGGGTGACCGCTGCGGCGCGAGCAAGGAGGCGCAGCCGATGCTCGTAGTCGTCGCGGGTCACCGGCTCGCGTCCGGGCATACGGTCGCCCATCAGGCGATGGCGCCCTTCCGCCAGCTCCTCCGACCGGCTCTGCAGCACCTCGACGCCGGCAAGGTCGAGGTCCTCGATCGGGCCTTCAACCCGTCCAAGCAGGTTTTGAGGATCTGCGCAGATGAGGAAGTGTTGATGTGCGACGATCGTGCAGCGACCCGTGAACGCGCGGCCGTTGGTGAGAGTGACCCGGAGGAGCTCGCGCTCCTCCCGGCCATTCAGCATCGTCCCGATCATTGGCCGGCGCCGCTGCGCCGCTCGCGCAGCAGCTCCGGGTTGGCACCGGGCACGTCCCATCCAAACATGCTGCCGATGAGCATGGCCTCGATCTGCAGGGGCGTCGGGACGGATCGAGCAGCGCGTTCAGGACGTTGGCTGTCCATCTCGTCTGGACAAGCTGGTAGCCCTGCTCACCACGCCGGATCAGGATGATGCCACCTGTCTCCGGGTGCATCGCGTGGCAGAGAGGCGGCAGAGACGCATGAGCGCCTTCTCGGGCGCTCATGCGGGATGTCCGGTGCTGACGCGGGCCTCCAGGCGCCCGATCTTGGTCGTTAGGAAGCGCATCCGAGGTCCGAGCAGGTGATCCTGGGTTTGCGCCTCGCGGAGATAGCGGCGCCAGATCGTCGGCGTCCACGCAGCGAAGTCGCGGGGTGAAGAAGGCAACGGCCGGCCCTTCCCAATCGCCCGCTCGCAGGCGGTTGTAAGGGAAAGATCGAGGTCAGCCAGTTCTGCGCGGCGCGCCGCGAGGCATGCCGCCGCGGATGCGCGGTGCATGGGGTTGGTCCTTCTGTTGTTCGGGAAGCGGGTGGACCCGCCCG
>CAXTVJ010000087.1:1609-3226 GCA_964247715.1 uncultured Acidobacteriaceae bacterium
ACGCCGCTCTGGGTCATGCCCTCGCGGCAGGAGAGGACCTGCACCAGCATCTCGCGCGCGGAGGTGCGCAGCAGGTCGAGGTCGGACGTGAGATGGCCGCCCTCAATCAGGCGCCGGGCGATCGAGCCGCGCGCCCCGCCGGCACTGTGGCTGCCGAACCGCTGGCTGAACGCGGGGTCGGCGGCGCTCTCAACCCGGATGTTGAGCCCGGCGAAGGCCAGGACGAGCAGGCCGACAAGCTTGGTGTCGTCGATCGAGGCTTCGCGGAGCCCCTGGTGCAGCGCATCTGTGCGCAGGTCCCCAATCTGCTCGACCCCCTTCTTGCTGATCTCCGGGCGTGGTGCTTTCGGCTGGTCGAAGCTGCCGCCTGCGTCGGTGCCGCTGGCGCGCCCACCCGTGGACTGCTCCGGGATGCGGAACGGGATCTCGCCGACCTCGCCCGTGCGCTGGTCGATGAAGAATCCGATCTGGTCGCCCTCTCGCGGCTGCCCATAGGTGCGTTCGGCGCGCGGCGGCAGCTTTCCGCCGCCCCAGCCCTCAGTTTCCAGGATGACGCCGTTGTCGGGGAGGTTCGTCTCCAGCCAATGCTGCTGGGCCGCGAAGAACTGCTCGACGTCGGTCGTCGTGCAGTTGTCCTTGTCGGCCGGGCCGAACAGGTCGTCCTCCCATCGCACCCCATAGGTGCGGGCGATTTCCTCGTTGAACTTCGCCGCCGTCGCCGGCACGCGTGCCTTGTGCAGCGCGCGAGCGATTGCGTGCCACTCCGGGTCGTGGCCGCGCTTCGGCTTGTGGGTTTTCCAGACCGCCTCCTGCTCTTCGAGCGGAGCGGCTGCGATCTTCCGGAGCTCGTCCTCGCGTGGAAGATCGTGGGCCATGCGGTCGAGCATGGCAGGGAGGATGCTTGCCAAGAGCCGGAGCTTGCGGATGGTGCGGACCGGCATGGAGAAGGCGACGCCGATCGCGTCTTCGGACCAGCCGCTGCCGCACAACCCCTCAATCGCGCGCCATTGGTCGACCGGGCCCATCTGGGCGCGCTGGACGTTCTCGGCGAGCGCGCGAAGCGGGTCGGCGTTATCGTCGTGCTTCGTCACCAGAACGTGGATCTCGGTGAGACCGGCGGCGATCGAGCACTTCACGCGGCGGTCGCCGGCGATCACGACCAGCTTGCCGTCCTGCTCGCGCACGATCGGCGGCTGGATCAGGCCGATCGCCTTGATGTTGGCGGTCAGCTGAGCGTCGGCCTCCGGCGACGCCTTCGTGCGACGGGGATTGTCGGGGTTGAGCTTCAGCTTCTTCGGGTTGGCGACCTGCAATTCCATGGGAGCGCTCCGAGTGGGTTCACCTCGTCCTCCAGACCTCTGGAAGACCCCACTCAGCAGCCGCGCTCCGTTGGGCTGGGGCAAAGGCGGCGCGCAGCGCCGGGATCGGTGCTGGCCTAGCGCAGCGGCCGGCCCGACCCACCCTTTGCGGCAGCCGAGCGGAGCGCGGCATTGCCCACCGTTACGCTGCCTCGGCCTGTCCTGTATCGCGCGTGGATCCTGCGCTCGCCACGGGCGTAGCTCCTGGAAGCTCACAGACGGAGGATACGGCGTTGGATCCGATGAAGCCCATGAAGCC
>CAXTVJ010000088.1:0-3121 GCA_964247715.1 uncultured Acidobacteriaceae bacterium
CTGTCGGTGGATCTGGGACGCGCGAGCGCGATGGTGGCGACGCGCTGACAGGAAGACCAGGGCTCTGCCCTGGACCCGCCAAGGGACGGTCGTCCCTTGGAACCCTGATTGTTGGAGCTGATGCCCCAGCCTTGAGTATGGGGTTTTAAGGGCCGCCGCCCTTAACGGGGTCCAGGGGCAGAGCCCCTGGCCTTCTTCGCCCGTTAGGGGTTTTCAAACGGACTTTCAGCACAATGGTGGCGAACGGCTGATCATCTCGATCCGGGCCGGAGCGTTACTGCGTCGCTTTGGCCCTGCCACGACAGCGGAGGGCCCGACGGAGATGCATCGAAGGCGTGTGGTGGTCGCGATCCCGGCGCGCGACGAGGAAGAGCGGATCGGACCCTGCCTCGATGCCCTGGCCGCCCAGCGCGGCGCGGCCTGCGACGCGGTGGTGGTGCTGCTGAACAACTGCTCGGACGGGTCGGCCGAGACCGCCCGGGCGCGCGCGAGCACCCTGCCCTTCCCGGTGCATGTCGCCGAGCGTCATTTTCCGCCGGAGCTTGCGCATGCCGGGACGGCCCGCAGCGCCGCAATGGCGGTCGCCGCCGCCGAGGCGGGACCCGAGGGGCTGCTGCTGACCACGGATGCGGATGGGATGGCGGATCCGCACTGGATCGCGAACACGCTGGCGGCCGTCGCACGCGGCGCGGAGGTGGTGTGCGGGCGCGCGGTGCTGCACGCCGACGAGGCGCTCCTGATCCCGCGCCACCTGCACGACGACGACGAGGTCGAGTGCCGCTACGGCCGGCTGCTCGACGAGATCCACCACCGGCTCGATCCCGATCCGGACGATCCGTGGCCGCGCCATACCGAGCATTCGGGGGCGAGCATCGCGGTGACGGTGGAGGCCTGGGCGCGGGCGGGGGGCGTTCCCGCGGTGCCCACCGGCGAGGACCGGGCGTTCCTGCGCGCGCTGCGGCGGGTGGATGCGCGGGTGCGGCATGCGCCTGATGTGGCGGTCGCTGTGTCGGGGCGCGTGGTGGGGCGGGCGCCGGGCGGGATGGCGGAGACGATCGCGCGGCGGATGGTGGCGCAGGATCCGTTCGTGGATGCGAGCCTGGAGCCGGTGGGGACCTGCGTGCTGCGGGCGGGGCTGCGGGCGGAGCTGCGGCGGTTGCATGGGGATGCGGACCGGCCCGGGCTCGCCGCCCTCGCGGCGCGGGCCGGGGTGCCGGTGGAGGAGGTTCGGGCGCATCTCGCGCTGCCGTTCTTCGGGGCCGCCTGGGACGCCGTGGAGGCGCTGAGCCCGCATCTGTCGCCCGTTCCCGTGGCCCGCGCGGGACTCGCGCGATGCATCGCGGAGGCGGAGACGGTGCTGAGGCCGCTTCGGCTTCGGGCGCGAGGGGTGCGTCAGGTGGCAGCGGCGGGTTCGGCGGACCCGGATCCGTCGCGTTGATCCTGGTGGGCGGCCGGCGGGAGCGAAGGCCAGGGCTCTGCCCTGGACCCGCTGGGGCCTGAGGCCCCAGACCCCCGATCCGTCAGGAGGCGCGAGAAGCCATGCGGCGTGCAACCTGCTGACGCGAGTCTGGATCGAGGCGAAAGAAGAAGTTCGACGTCTGCCGCGTCTATCGTTCGCGCGTCGGTAAGACCATACGATCCAGATAAGTACTCCGCAGCACGACTTGGGGATCACCACGGAGCCGTTCCCTTTCAGACAAGAGTGCAAGTAAGTTATGGGAAGCGTGCGGTGGTCGTCGTTGTTAATGACGCTGGCAAAGGGAAATCGGGAGAAGATCGTGTTCTTGACCTGAGCAGGGCTGCCATGGCCTATTCGAAGGGGCACCCGGTTAATGATGCGAACGCAGTTACAATCACCTTGATTCCATCAGAGTCGTTAGCCGCACCACGCCTCTTGGTCCGGTCAAATGAAAAGAGTGTTTCTCGCGTTGTTGATGCTTTGCATCGCTACAGCCTTGACTGCCGGTCATCAGCCGTTGCCTCCTCGACTGGGGAGCAGGCGGTACTTGCGCTGGTGAAACATGGTTTCTACAGCGTGGTTCTGTCTGTGAACGCCGACTTCGAACACGCCTGCGCCTGCTGGACCATTTACCATCCGGGACCTGGCACTAACTTGGCTCTCATCCATGGACAAGGGCGTTCGGCGAGGGTGATCTGGACGCGGCATGTCACTGGAGCGTACGACCCGACCATCACACAGCTTTACGGGAACGTGCCCGCTGGCTTCCATGCCATACTTTTCCACTACCAGCTTGGTGCGGACGATGCGGAGGCAGTGCTGCTCGCGCTCGATAGGCGTGACCGGGTGTCTGTCATCGGCACGGTTGGAGGGCAATCAGTTGACCTCTTGCCCATGTCCGATAACGTGATCCAGGTCACGACGAGCCCCGCTGACCCGCAAACGTGCTACCAATGGAAAACCGGCACAAAGGCTCTGGCGGAACGGCCATGCCCTTAGACCCTGCCGTAGGGAACACCCGTCTGTGCGCTGGTTGTTGGCTACTGCGCGCCCGTCTCGAAGAATGTGCGCGGCGTCTCGGATAATCCGCGTCGAACGATGCCATGTCGCTACACACATGGCGCATCGAAACGAGCCATCCATTGTGCGTCTGCGGCATCAGGCCGCTTCGTATGCTGCCGGTTGACGCACACGCCAGACACACCTTCTCGATGACCCAGCAACCGCCCCCGATCCGCGAGACGCCTCGGACATTCCGTAGACCTTCGATCAACTGGCCGCTTGAACGACCGCTTTACCAGGATCCTGACCGGAAGCAGTCGAGCCACTCCTGGCCAATTTCAGCTTATCGCGCCCTGACTAAGGCGTCGACGAGAGTTCTCGAACGGATCGGGGTCTGGGGCCCAGGCCCCAGCGGGTCCAGGGCAGAGCCCTGGCCTTCCCTGCTGTTACGCCAAAGAGGTTCGCACAGCGTCAGGCCTCCGCCCTGGAGGTCTCGGCTCGCGCCCGGACGCCGGTCGTGATTCGCTCGGCGTCCGCCGGGGTCGCGGGATTGTAGACGAGCATGCTGAGATCCGGACGACCGTCGACCGCGAAGGCGGACAGCTCGAAGGCGGACAGCTCGAAGGCGAGCGGACCGAGCACCGGGTGGCGGATGTGCTT
>CAXTVJ010000089.1:0-1694 GCA_964247715.1 uncultured Acidobacteriaceae bacterium
CACCCACCAGATCCTCCACACCCCCACCCACCCATCCGCCCTCAACCTGCCCCTCTGCCAAACCGAGCCGCTGGAGCCCGAAGCATGACCATCCCCGCCATCCGCTTCGACTCCGTTACCAAGCGCTTCGCCGATGGGCCAACCATCCTGGACAACATCTCGGCCGACATAGCCCCCCGGCGAGTTCGTCTCGCTCGTCGGCCCCTCCGGCTGCGGCAAGTCCACCCTGCTCCGCCTCGTCGCCGGCCTCAGCCCCCTTACCTCCGGGCTCATCACCGTCGAGGACAAGCCCCCCGCCAACGCACGCGAGACCCTCAGCTTCATCTTCCAGGACCCAACCCTC
The DNA here is from genome assembly GCA_964247715.1 of uncultured Acidobacteriaceae bacterium. Taxonomy (GTDB): domain Bacteria; phylum Acidobacteriota; class Terriglobia; order Terriglobales; family Acidobacteriaceae; genus Edaphobacter. The sequence continues at coordinate 344 of CAXTVJ010000089.1, forward strand.
CTGCCCTGGCGCACCGTCCGCCGCAACGTCGAACTCGCCCTCGAACTCGATCGTCATCCCCGCACGTTGCGCCGCGAAATCGTAGACCATCAGCTCGCCCTCGTCGGCCTCACCGATGTCGCCGACCGCTACCCGCGCCAGCTCTCCGGCGGCATGGAAATGCGCGTCTCCATCGCCCGCGCCCTCGCTTCCAGCCCGCGCCTGCTTCTGCTCGACGAACCCTTCGCCGCCCTCGACGAAATCTCCCGCGACCGCCTCAACGAAGAGCTCCTCCGCCTTCGCGCCCAGCACAAGTGGACCGTTCTTTTCGTCACCCATTCCGTCGCCGAAGCCGTCTTCCTCTCCGACCGCATTCTCGTCCTCGCGCCGCACCCCGGCCGCATCGCCCACGACGTTCCGATCCCGCTCCCGCCCCACCGCACCGCCGAAACCCGCGAGTCCGAAGCATTCGACCGCACCGTCGCCGAAGTCTCCCGCGCCCTCCGTCACCTCACCGCGCAAGCCGCAACCAGCGAGGGAGCACAAACATGAAGCGCACGCTCACGACCCTCGCAACCGCCCTCGCCATCTTCATCACGCTGCTGCTCCTCTGGATCGTCGTCATCCACCTTTTCGCCATCCAGCCCTACATGCTGCCCACCCCGCAGGCCGTAGCCCGCGCGGCACTTGCGCGCATCGCCAGCCTCGTCACCTCTCTCGCCATCACCGCCGTGGCCGCAGCCTCCGGCCTCATCGCCGCGATCCTCACCGGCACTGCCACTGCCGTCGTCTTCGCCCAGTCCCGCTGGATTCGCCGCATGTTCCTGCCCTACACCATCCTGCTCCAGACCGTCCCCATCGTCGCGATCACGCCGCTCATCCTCATGTGGAGCGGGCCGGGCATCCTCTCGGTCGCGCTCGTCGCCTTCATCATCTGCCTCGCACCCATCATCGCCAACACCACCCAGGGCCTCATCTCGGTCGACCGTAACCTCGTCGATCTCTTCACCATGCACAACGCCACCCGCACCCAGACCGTGCTGCATCTGCGTCTGCCGCACGCGTTGCCCGCCATCTTCACCGGCATCCGCATCTCCGCCGGCATCGCCGTCATCGGCGCCATCACCGGCGAGCTCTTCGCCGGCTCCGCCCGCGTAGGCGTCGGCGGCCTCGGCTACGCCATCCAGTACGCCAGCGCCCAGCTCCAGACGGATTATCTCTTCGCGCTCGTAGGCGCCGCCACCCTGCTCGGCTTCCTCTTCTTCTTCGCCGTCGCCAGCGTCGAGTGGCTCTTCCTCCACACATGGCACGAGTCCACCCAAAGCCAGTCGGACAGCTGAGCTTTACGGCGAAGCTCTCCAACATGCCGCAA
>CAXTVJ010000089.1:1794-3115 GCA_964247715.1 uncultured Acidobacteriaceae bacterium
CCCTGTGCCTCAAGTGCTCGATGCAGCAACTCCTGGCAACGTACGTCTGGTGTGACGGTCGCGCTGATTGGGACAGAAGTGCCTGGGAACGCGGCGCAGGCCGCATACAAGAACATGGGGAGCAGGACAGCAAGAATCAAGAGACGGTGTGAGAATCTCATGCGGATGAGCCTATCGACCGGCGACAGCATTGCCATGCGAGAATCTGCGAAACAACACAGCTTTGCGCTGAGCCGTGCATGCGAGGCGATGAAACGGTGGGGTGCGCGCGTCGGCGCGCGTTACCTTCAGGTATGCGGCACTCCGCGCCGACAAACCGTCTGCTTTCGTTCTGGCCGCTGCAGGCTGGTGGCTGGCTCGGCTATGCGACCGCCTCAGCCATCTCGCTGTTGCCCTTTCGCCATGAATATGAGGCAGTAGCGTTTCGGGCGGTCTTTGTCTGCTGTGAGTTTCTCGCCAGCTTCGTCCTGTACGCACTGTGCCATCGACTTTGGCGCCGGTCCGTCGCTCTGGCGCCTGCGCTGACTTTGTGTGTGGCTTTCTCCTACGCGCTCGGTATTGCATCCGTACTTCCCGCTGTCTGGACGGAACTTCACGTCCAACACGAGTCCATGGCTCCCCTCTGGCGTTCTACGTTTGCCAGCGGGGTGGGAGCCGCGTTCGTCTTAATTGCATGGAGCGCGCTTTACTTCGGCATCAAGCATTCCCAGACCGTTGAAGAGCAAAAGGTGCTGCTGCTTGCGTCGGAGGCAACCGCGACAGCGGCTCAGCTGCAGGCGCTGCAGTATCAACTACAACCTCACTTTATCTTCAATACTCTTAATGCCATCTCCTCACTGGTCGTCAGCGAGCAGGGCGCCAGGGCGACGGAGATGCTGTCGAAGCTGGCTACTCTCCTGCGCAGTACGCTGGAACAACCCGAGGTGTTTCGATCTCTCTCGACCAGGAGCTGGCTGTCGTTGAGGAGTACCTCGACATAGAGAAGGCGCGTTTCGCCAGCCGCCTCACAATCACTCGCGATGTCCAACGAGAGGCGCTGTCGGCGGTCGTTCTCAGATTCCTGCTGCAGCCGATCGTAGAGAACGCGATCCGTCATGGCATCGCAGGACGGCCCGGCGGGGGCGTGCTCGGCATCCGCGCATTTGTAGCGGAACAGCAGCTTTGCATCCAGGTCCAGAACGACCTGGGCGAGCCGAGCCCGGACCACGTGCAATCCCGTCACGGGCTCGGGTTGAGCAACAGTCGCACCCGACTCGAAAAGCTGTATGGCGGTCATGCGACTCTCGTGACTTCTGTGGAGCAGCAAACGTTTCTGGTCGCC
>CAXTVJ010000090.1:0-2795 GCA_964247715.1 uncultured Acidobacteriaceae bacterium
TTTCAGGCGCGATGGACGCCGCGCTCTCCTGGGGGGAGTACGGAGGGCGGTGGCGAACAGTTCCGGGGATTGTGGGATTGGACGGCTGATGGAGGTCGCGGCGGTTTGGAGATGCCGGTCCTTCGACGGCGGCCTTCGGCCTCCGCTCAGGATGACGACTCCTCAAGGGTGTCTGAAAAAAGCTGAATGACGGGGGTTAGAAGAGGGAGTTGGGGCGCTGGAGGAGTGATTTGAGGTCAAGGGTGAGGCCGGCGTTGTAGCCCTGGGTGTTGAGGTTGGGAATGTTCTGGCCGGTGATGTGGGTGTAGAAGGCCTGGGCGGAGAGGCTGGGAGTGAGCTTGACGACGAGGTGGGTGAAGACGCGGATGCCGGTGTTGTAGTTGTCGCCGTTGAGGGAGAAGCCGACCTCCTGCTCGAAGGAGGAGCCGGAGTAGAGGCCGTAGTTGCGGTCGATGGAGGCGAAGCCGAAGTCTCCGGAGACGCGGCCGATCTTTTTTTCGCCGACGACGGCGATGCCCTGACGGCGGGCTTCATCGTCGCCCTGGAGGGAGACGTGGCTGTTCATCTGGTAGGACTCGAGGCGGACGCGGTCGAAGAGGCGGGACTCGGGGACGGCGACGGTGAGGGCTTCGCGGGTCGTGCTGGTGTGGGCGGAGCGGCTGATCCAGTTGTATTCGGCGGAGAGGCCGACGCGCTTGTTGATCTGCTTTTTGCCGGCGATCTGACGGTAGTTGGATTTGCTGAAGTCGGAGGTGCGGGCGAAGAGGTTGGGCTTTTCGAAGGAGCCGAAATACGCGCTGGTGAGGGTGACCTGGTCGAAGAAGAGCTGGTGCGGGGCGTGGATGCGGATGCGTTCGCCGGAGAGATAGCCGTCGTCGTCGAAGGTAGTGATCTCGGAGGAGAAGCCGCGTTCGAAGCCGAAGGAGCCGACTTCGAGGGTGAGGGCTTTGATGGGCGTGGCGGAGAGATAGAGTTCGCGGACGAAGACCTGCCAGCCCATGGAGTCGATGTTCTCGATGAAGGCGACGCCGGCAGGGTCGGCCAGGTAGACGGGAGCGTCGTTGGGGTCGGTCTGGAAGGTCTGGCGGACGACGGGGTTCTTGAGGGCGGCGGTAAAGCTGAGGCCGGCGTAGTCGGCGTAGGACCAGTTGAAGGACCGCCCGGAGGAGGCACGGAAACCGATGAAGCAGCGGTCCTGCTGGTCGAGATCGATTTTACCGGCGATGAGGGTGCGGTTCTGTCCGGAGTGGAAGTACTGGAAGCCGTTGTCGCCGTACTGGTCGCGGAAACGCTGCGACTCGGTGAAGGTGGTGAGGTCGAGGAAGTGGGGGATGACGCCGTCGGGAGGAGGGATGGTGGAAACGGCGGAAGGAGCGTGCGCGGGCTGGGTTGCGACGACCGCTTCCTGGGCATGGAGGAGGGTGGAAAGCGGGATGCAGAGGAGGAGCAGGGCGACGGTGCGGCGGAGACGGGAGAGCATGCGATACCTCGGAAGAAGAGCGAGGGTCTGCCTCGCTTAGAGGAGGTATCGGCGGGTGTGGAATGGTGATGAGGGCGGGACGCGCCAGCGTGCGAGGAGGTAATGACACGGAGGATGGATTGCGCGACAGAGGACCGGCTAGCAGCGGAGGATGTTCGGGGATGTCAGGGTACGGGTGGCGTTGCGGGTGTCGATGAGGAGTGGTGCGTGGCGGGCGAGGGCTTCGATGTCGAAGGCGGAGTGGTCGGTGGCGAGGAGGACGCAGTCGAAGGCGGCGGCTTCGTGCATGTCGGGCGAGAGCGGCGTGGAGGTCATGTCGAGGGCGTAGTGGCGTCCGCGGCCGACGGTGGGGAAGAAGGGGTCGGAGTAGCTGACGTCGGCTCCGGCGGCGCGGAGCATTTCGATGAGGACGAGGGCTGGGGACTCGCGGAGGTCGTCGATGTCGCGCTTGTAGGCGATGCCGAGGACGAGGATTTTTGCCTGGGCGAGGGGGATTGAGCGGGCGGCGAGGGCCTGGGTCGTTTGTTCGATGACCCAGGCGGGCATGGACTCGTTGATTTCGCCGGCAAGGGCGATGAAGCGGGAGTGGAAGCCGAGCTGGGCGGCTTTCCAGGAGAGGTAGAAGGGGTCGACGGGGATGCAGTGACCGCCGACGCCGGGGCCGGGGTAGAAGGGCTGAAAGCCGAAGGGCTTGGTGGCGGCGGCGTCGATGATCTCCCACACGTCGAGGTGGAAGGCCTGGCAGAGCTGCTTGAGCTCGTTAACGAGGGCGATGTTGACGTTGCGGTAGATGTTCTCAAGGAGCTTGGTCATCTCGGCGGCGGCGGGGGAGCTGACGAGGACGGTGCGGTCGAAGATGGCGGCGTAGAGGGCCTGCGCGGCCTGGGCGGCTTCGGGGGAGACGGCGCCGACGACCTTGGGGATCTGGCGGCGCGGGGTGAGGAGGTTGCCGGGGTCTTCGCGCTCGGGGGAGAAGGCGACGAGGATGCCGGGGAGTTGGTTGGCGGGGCGGTCGGAGGGCAGATACGGAGATTCCGGACTTTGTTCGGGATGACGGCTCTCAAGAGGAGGGGGCGAGGTGGGGCGGAGGACGTGGTGGCCGTGTTGCTGGATGGTGCGGACGAGGATCTCTTCGGTGGTGCCGGGGTAGGTGGTGGATTCGAGGACGACGAGGTGTCCGGGGCGGAGGTGGGGGGCGATGGCATCGACGGTGTTCTGGACGAAGGAGAGGTCGGGGGTGTGGTCGTCATGGAGGGGGGTGGGGACGCAGAGGAGGATGGCGTCGAGGGCGGCAATTTGCGCGAAGTCGACGGTG
>CAXTVJ010000091.1:0-2792 GCA_964247715.1 uncultured Acidobacteriaceae bacterium
GCTTACGTTGACGTTCAAGTCCCTTGGAAACGTCACGCTACGAGCACTTCCTCATGAACCATGTGCAGGCGGATGGTGCGGGGTTTGGGGGAGTCGAAGTAGAAGGCTTCCACTACTTCCTGCACGTCGCGCCGGAGGTCTTCCCAGTCGGCTCCGTCGGTAAAGATGGAGGTTCCGCGTCCGGTGGCGAGGAGGCGTCCGCCTTCGTCGAGTTCCACGTCGGAGAGGAGTTCGTCCATGCGGAGAGGATACGCCTGGGGTGGACGGCGGAGAAGCGGATTTGTATGACAACGGCAAGTGCGCCCTAACGCCGGGCGGGCGCCACTTCGTGGGGGTGCTGGACCGCCTCGCGGTGAGGAGTGAAGTGCGCTAGCGGCGGAAGAGGTCTTTGACTTGCTGCAGGACGACGTCTCGGCTTACGTCGGAGATGGCTTCGATGAGGGGGAGCTGTTTGGGGCAGGCGGCTACGCAGTTCTGGGCCATGCCGCACTCCTGGACGCCGCCGTCGCCGGCGAGGGCGCGGAGACGCTCTTCCTTGAGGACGGCGCCGGCGGGGTCCATGTTGAAGAGCTTGACCTGGGCGATGGTGGCGGCTCCGACGAAGGAGGTGGAGTCGTTGAACTGGGGGCAGACCTCCATGCAGATGGTGCAGGAGATGCAGTTGGATAACGGGTAGCGCTGTTCCTGAATCTGGGGGACCTGTCTTGGGCCGGGGCCGAGGTCATAGGAGCCGTCGATGGGGACCCAGGCTTTGACGGCTTTGAGGTTTTGGAAGAGGACGGAGCGGTCTACCGCGAGGTCGCGGACGACGGGGAACTTGGAGAGCGGGGCGAGGGTGATTTTGTTGCCGCCATCTTCCTGGAGGAGCTTGTCGACGAGGGCGGAGCAGGCCATGCGGGCGCGGCCGTTGATGAGCATGGCGCAGGAGCCGCAGATCTCCTCGAGGCAGTTGGCGTCGTAGGCGATGGCGGTGGTCTCGTGGCCGTCGGCGGTGACGGGCTCGGCGGCGATCTCGCCGAGGACGGAGGTGATGTTCATGTTGGGACGCCAGGGGATGGTGAAGCGCTCGGTGCGCACGGGGGCGGAGGGCGTGGCCTGGCGCTTGATCTCGACCGTGAAGGTGCGGGAGGGGGTGCGGGCGGCGAGCGGTGCGGCGACTTCTGGCGTGAGGGTGGCGGTGGCCATGAGTATGTGCTTCCTCAGGTAATGCGGGCCGCGAGGCGGAGGCTTATCCCTTATGCGTGTGCGGGCGGGTTATGCGCCCTGCTGCGGCTTGGGGATGGTGCGGTGTTCCTTTTCGCGGGTTGCGAGGAGGATTTCTTCCTCGGGGACCATGGGGGCGCGGCCTTTGAGCTCTTCGGTGATCTTGCGAGCTTTCAGGTTGCGGTTGTAGGTGAACATCCAGGTGAGCATGCCCAGGAAGATGAGGGCGGCGATGACGTAGACGGTGTAGGTGAGGTGTGGATGCATCGGCATAATGATTCGTTTGATGGCCGATGTGGGGTTGAGGTGGACTTGGACCGGGGCTAAAGCCCTTGAATTCGTGTCGGGGCTTATTCAGCGGGATGAAGCCTGCTGCTTCCACCCGAAAGACAACAACGAGAGAACGGGTTTGAGCTATTCGCTGTCTTCGCGGCTTTGACGTTTGCGGACTAGCGAGGCGATAACGAGGATTCCTGCGCCGGTGAGCGCGCCGAGCATAAAGCTAATGGGCATGATGGGGCTCCTTATGCCGACGCGGAGTAGACGCGGGGGCGTGGGGGGATGTATTGGGTGTCGACTTCTTCGTATGTGATCGACGGGGCTCCTTCGACGTAGGCGGCTTTGGTGGTTTTGAGGAACTGTTCGTCGTTGCGGGTGGGGAAGTCGGGTTTGTAGTGGGCTCCGCGGGATTCGTCGCGCTGGCGGGCTCCGTGGACGACGACGCGGGCGAGCTCGAGCATGTTCTGGAACTGGCGGGCGAAGGCGAAGCTGGTGTTGGCCCACTGGGATTTGTCGGAGAGGTTGACGTTTTTGAAGCGGTGTTGGAGCTCGACGATTTTGGCGTCGGCCTCGTCGAGGCCGGCGTTGTAGCGGACGATGGTGGCGTGCTTGGTCATGGTTTCGCCGAGCTCGCGCCAGAGCTTGAAGGGGTTTTCGGTGCCGGAGGAGCTGAGGAGGGCGTGGTTGAGGAGCTGCTGGCGGGCGAGTTCGGCGGCGTGGCCTCCGTCGCCGGGGGCGGCTGAGAGGGACTTGGCGTAGTCGAGGGCGCAGGGGCCGGCGACGAAACCTCCGTAGATGCAGGAGAGGAGGGAGTTGGCACCGAGGCGGTTGGCTCCGTGGATGGAGTAGTCGGCCTCGCCGGCGGCGAAGAGGCCGGGGATGTTGGTCTGCTGGTTGAAGTCGACCCAGAGTCCGCCCATGGTGTAGTGCATGCCGGGGAAGATCTTCATGGGGACTTTGCGGGGGTCGTCGCCGACGAATTTCTCGTAGATTTCGAGGATGCCCTCGAGCTTGTGGATGCGCTCGGGGGAGAGGTGGGTGAGGTCGAGGTAAACCATGGGCTGGCCGTCGATGCCCATGTTGTCTTCGTAGACGATTTTGAAGATCTCGCGGGTGGCGATGTCGCGGGGGACGAGGTTGCCGTATTTGGGGTAGCGCTCTTCGAGGAAGTAGTAGCGGTCGGCCTCGGGGATGGAGCGGGCTTCGCGCTTTTCGGCGCGGTCGCGCGGGACCCAGACGCGGCCGCCTTCGCCGCGGGCGGACTCGGACATGAGGCGGAGCTTGTCTTCGCCGGGGATGGCGGTGGGGTG
>CAXTVJ010000092.1:0-2333 GCA_964247715.1 uncultured Acidobacteriaceae bacterium
GTCGCCGGCCAGCCGTCGCGCCAGTCGGAAGACCCCCAGCAGCGCCGCCGCCGCCACCATCACCAGAAACGTCCGCGTCATCATGATCGGCGGAGGCAGCGCCGGCGATACACCCGCCAGCTTCCACCACCCCGCCAGCAGCAGCGAAGGCAGCGGAGGATGCGCGTTGCTCAGTGTCGAATGCGGCACCAGCGAACCGGTGCGAAACAGATCGAGCGCCGCCGGAATGTAGTAGCCCGCCTCATCCCAGAACCACGGCAGCTTCAGCAGCCCGTAGTGCGCCAGGTAAAGCCCCACAAACAACAGCGGGTACAGCACCCAAAGCGGCAGCGGACGATCCGGCGAAGCGGCAACAGACGAGAACCGAGGAGACAAGCGCGGCTCCAGAGAATCAGTTTGTGAGTTGCCGCGCTGCGCTCTCTCATGTAGCTATCCCGCAGCGAAGGGATCTGCTTCTGATCGCAGGCAGGAAAAGCTTAGTTGACCGGACCATCCGGCTGCGGCGGCAGCGCCTCGAGATTGATCTTTCCAAAGGCCTGCTCATACTGCGCCAGGTTGTGGTTCAGCACATTCCACAGCGCCTTGGTCTGCTGCGGACTCAGGTAGATCGCCTGAAAGTTGTTCAGGTCCACCTCGGCAGCGGAGGCCTGCCGCATGGTGCCGAACACCAGTTGAAAATCCCACACCGACATCCGCACCTGCACGCTGTTCGCGTAGCTTTCGCGGTACTCCGCCGTCTCTTTCAGGCGGATCTCGGTCTGTGGCGTATCACTCTCAGGATGCGGCGGTGTGAATGTCTTGAACTGGCTCATAGCCCTCGATCTGCCCGGCAGGTTTCGTAGTCGTCGAACGTTGGTGCGAAAGGGGGGACTTGAACCCCCACGGATTGCTCCGCCAGATCCTAAGTCTGGTGCGTCTGCCAATTTCGCCACTTTCGCGCAAGTCCATCCTACCGCGAAACCCGGCGCCCCCAGACAAAACAGGAAGAGCCGAAGCTCTTCCCGTTTTGCCTGGCGCATCCCGGCTTACTTTGCCGCCACCAGCTCGCCAACGCCCGCCTTCAGCGCCGCCGCCTTGTCGGTCTTCTCCCACGTAAAGCTGTCGCCGGTCCGCCCGAAGTGCCCGTAAGCCGCCGTCTGCTTGAAGATCGGACGGCGCAGATTCAGCGTCTCGATGATGCCCTTGGGCGTGAGCGAAAAGTTCGCCCGCACCAGCTCCGTCAGCTTGTCCGCATCCACCGTCCCCGTGCCGAAGGTATCCACCAGCACGCTCACCGGCTCGGCTACGCCGATCGCGTACGCCAGCTGCACCTCGCAGCGGTCGGCCAGACCCGCGGCCACAATGTTCTTCGCCACATACCGCGCCATGTACGCCGCCGACCGGTCCACCTTGGTCGCGTCCTTGCCGGAGAAAGCGCCGCCGCCATGCCGGCCCATCCCGCCATAGGTATCGACGATGATCTTGCGTCCGGTCAGCCCGGAGTCGCCCATCGGCCCGCCAATCACAAACCGGCCGGTCGGGTTGATGTGGAACTTCGTGTGCTCGTCCATCAGCTCGGCCGGGATCACCGCACGGACCACATGCTCTTCCACCTCGGCGCGCAGCTGCTCATTCGTCACATTCTCGTCGTGCTGCGTCGAGATCACCACCGCGTCGATGCGCGAGGGCTTGCCCACCTCCGCGTACTCCACCGTCACCTGGCTCTTACCGTCCGGACGCAGATACGGCATCTTGCCCGACTTCCGCACCTCGGTCAGTTTCTCGGAGAGCCGGTGCGCCAGCGAGATCGGAAGCGGCATCAGTTCCGGCGTCTCCCGCGTCGCGTAGCCGAACATCATCCCCTGGTCGCCCGCGCCGCCCGTATCCACGCCCTGCGCAATGTCCGGCGACTGCTTGTTGATCGTCGAGATCACCGCGCACGTATTCGAGTCGAAGCCATAATCCGAGTGCACATAGCCGATCTCGGCCACTGTCGAACGCACCAGATCCTGAAAGTCCACATACGCCTTCGTCGTGATCTCGCCCGCGATCACCACCAGACCGGTACAGGTCAGCGTCTCGCACGCCACACGGCTCATCGGGTCCTGCTGCAGGCAGGCGTCCAGGATGGCATCGGAGATCTGATCGGCAATCTTATCCGGATGCCCTTCGGTCACGGATTCGCTGGTAAACAGAAAACGGTCACGCTTGCTCAAAACACACTCCTTCAAGATGGGGAACGCACCGGCGAGCCCGCGCCTGCCTTCAATCCGTTCCGGCCGGGACACGGGACATCTCCTTATCTTACCCGCGCCTCCCGGATTGGGCCAATACCGGACGGACGAAGCTGTCAC
>CAXTVJ010000093.1:0-2256 GCA_964247715.1 uncultured Acidobacteriaceae bacterium
CAAAGCCGTTTTCTGACGGAGTGCCCTGGAGCTCTCTGATTCACCAAGAAAAGGCTGGCGTCCGGCACGAGATGCGAATTCGTGTCACCGCCTTGATAGGGCGGCGGCACCGTGTAAGTGTCCTCCATAACTGCCCTCTGCATTGAGGCCATGTCGCGTGGCGCGCATCGTATGCTCGCACTGAGCTATGGCGGCTTCCAGTGCCGTGTAGTCGATTGATTGCCGCTCCGACCGGATTAGCGGCGGAGGCGTCACCGCCTCCACGATCGCCGCAGTAATCTTGATTTCTGGAGGACGTCCACGTCCGCGTCCCAGCACCGGCCGCCTTGGCGCGGTGGTCGCCTCTTGGACCGGCCGCATTCCTGGTAATCCGAACAGCCGGCGTGCCGAGCGGTGCGTCACCTCGACGACGATGCCGCGCGCGACGGAATCGTCCAGCAGCGCAATCGCGCTCTTGATCGACATGTCGAGGATCGACGCGAGCATGGTCGCCGACAGAAGAGGGGCCGCGGCCAGCACGTCGATCGCGGCACTCGCCCGCGAGGTGCTGCGCCGACCGACGACCTGGCTGCGCGCCCGCTTCCAGTCCCACTCGAGGCGCCGGAGCAGTTCTCGATAATCCCGTGCTTCGGCGGCGATCGCCTCACAGAAGACGATCGCCCACTCCGTCGCGTCCTCCGGCGCGTCCGCGGCAAGGGCCTGCGCGCCGGTAACGGGCAGAGGAAGCCGAAGGAGGCGCTGCCGGCGCCAGTGTCGAACCAGGGCCGCGCGGATCGGCGGCCTTGTGCCGCCGGCTTCCAACCACGAGCGCAGCTGCAGGCCGGCAGCAAGGATCAGCCCGGAAGGCGCGCCGGCAGCCAGGTGCTCCTCGGCCGCCTGAACCTCGCCCTCCTGATCGAAGTCGGGTTCCGTCAGCCATTGGTGCAGATGCAGCGCCGAGCGGGCGGACTCGAGAACGTCGCAGCGATCGATGATGCGAAGCTCATCGTCGAGGTGGATCCGCAACCCTTCGAGCGTGGCGGCGAGATGCCACTCGTCGATCCGCGCCCCGTCGACTGACGCCGCACTGCGTCGAGCCGCGTCCTATAAAGGAGGGCGGCCTGCAGCGGATGGCCATCCGCAGCGTCGTCAAGCACGGCGAGGGCGGCGGCGGCTTGCTCGGTCGCGCGCAGCAGCCGCGGATCTCCCATGCGGACGCGATGGGGCGAGCGGAAGAACCCCTCCGCCGACAGCTCGCCTCCGGCTGCCCCGGTGCTCGCAGCGCGTCCGACCTCAGACATCGTCCGCCTCGGGGTCGAGCATGCGGGGGAAGAGCTCTTCGGAGGTCGGAAGCGCGTCGGCGAGCGCCTCCGGAAGCGCCTCCCCGGCCGAGGAGCTGATACCGCGCGACCCTGATCGGCGCCTCGATGTTGCGTAACGCGTATTCGACAACGAGGCGGTTCCGCTCGCGACAGAGGATCAGCCCGATGCTCGGGTTCTCGCCGGGCTCGCGGCTCTGCTGGTCGAGCGCGGTCAGATAGAAATTCATCTTGCCGGCGTGTTCGGGCTGGAAGGCGCCGGTCTTCAGGTCGACCGCGACGAGGCAGCGCAGCCGGCGGTGGTAGAAGAGCAGGTCGACGTAGAAATCTTGGCCCGCGACCTCGAGGTGGTGCTGGCTGCCGATGAAGCTGAACCCTTTGCCGAGCTCGAGGAGGAGGTCGCGCACGCGGCCGACAAGGGCGCGCTCGACGTCGCGTTCCTTGGGCGGCGTGTCTAGTGTCAGGAAATCGAACTGGTAGGGATCCTTGAGGATCTGCTGGGCCAGGTCCGAGGTCTCCGGCGGGAGGGCCTGGGCGAAGTTCGTCACCGCTTGCCCCTGACGATCGTGCAGTCTGGTGTCGATCTGGATGGCCAGCACGGCGCGGCTCCAACCCTGGGCGATGGCAGCCTCGGCGTACCGGAGGCGGGCCAGCGGGTCCTTCACTCCGAGCAGCTCGATGTTCTCCCCCATGGCAATCGTCCAACGACCTGTTGGACGATTTGCTCGTCGGGCCACGCGTCGGCGAAGGCCCGCATATAGAGGAGGTTCGCGCGGGAGAAGCCGCGGCTGTCCGGGAACTCGGCGCACAGGTCACGAGCGAGCTGTTCGACCACGCGGCCGCCCCAACCCTTGGTCGACTGGCGTTCCAGGATGTCACGGCCGATCTGCCAATAGAGGGTGACTAGGCTCCGGACTCATAACCAGCATGCGACGCTGGCAACGATGTAGACGGCGGC
>CAXTVJ010000094.1:0-2234 GCA_964247715.1 uncultured Acidobacteriaceae bacterium
TCCGCCCACCTTCCTCCGCCTCCGCTCCGCTGCGTCTCCGTGCAGCCGGGTCCCCGCGAAGCCGCTTCTCCCCCTCCAGCCCCACCGCTCGCGCGGCCCCGGGAAGCAGCCGCCATGGCTGCTTCGCACCGAAGGGGAAAGAACGATGGTCGAACTGAGCACGGGGACGCGAAACCTGCTGACGGAAAAAGGTGTCGAGGAGCTGCACACCATCATCGCCGACGCCACCACTGCCGCTGAGCGCCTTGGCAGTGAACTACCGGACCTGTGGCGCATGGAGGCCGAAGTGGACGTGCCGGTGATCTGGGTCTCCGCGCCTCTGCTCCTAACGAGGGATGGTGCCGAGACCATCTTCCGCGCCGCCTTCATGCTCAGCGGCTACGAAGCGCCTGGTGTGGCACCCGGCACCGAGCAGCGCTTCCAGATCATCGACGGCACATTCTGGTCGGAGACCGAGCAGCCACGCCCGCGTCTCTGAGGGAGGCGGGCGAGGCTGGTGCGCCACGCTTACCGCATGCTGGAAGGGCCTCGCGAACGCGGCATGCGGGCAGTGCTCCCCCTCTCTGGCGCCCTGGCGGCCGTGGGGAGTCTCCGCGTGTGAGTGTGTGTCCCTCCGCTGCTCTCCTAGCGTAATGCCGGGGGAGGCTCGGCCTGCGTCAAAGGGTGGGTCCTCGCCGTGCTCGCCATGCTCGGCGCTGAAGAAGCGCCTGCGCGTGGCTCCGCGCGGCTCCGGTCCCGCGCCGAAGAGGCGCGCCTTTGACCCAGTCCGACCCCCGTCATTGCCGCCGCTCAGCAGCACGGGCTGCACAACAAACAGGAGCGGATCATGGACGAGATGTTGAACGAGAACGCCTGGGTTTTGGCTCGCGAGGACGAGATCGAGGCGATGTGGGCAACGCCCCTTCCGCCGGTGGAGATCACCGAAGACGACCTGCCCTACTGACAGAGCGGCCGGGCCCTCCAGGGTCCGGCTTCTCTGTGCTCCAGGACCGGTCGTGTCAGCGGCGACCGACGGACGGCGGCCGCGACCAGTCGCAGAAGCCCCAGACCACCGCCAGCGCCGCGATCGCGCCGATCATGCCGAGCTGCGCCATCTGGTGCAGACCGTGCAGGCTCGCATTGGCAGCACCGAGCAGCGCGAGCAGCGCCGACGCGATCAGCCACATAGCACCCGGCGGGAGCGCCCGCACCACTTGCGACAGACGGTTCATGCCGATCACTCCCTTTGCCAACCGACGGCCATCTTGCCCCGAACGCGTGAATCTTTCCTTCGTTCTTTCGCCTCAGTTCGCGCCGCCCGTCCGTAGCCTCGGACCGTTCCCCTTCGGGGTCACGGCGTGGAGAAAGCCGATGGACGCGACACCGCTCCTCTTCGACCTACCGCCTATCGACGAATCGCCGCGGGGCGCCATTCGTGCCAAAATCCTCGCCTTCCTGGAGAAGCCTCGGTCGGCGCGCGAGATCGCCACTCACATCGACCGGTCGGTGCCCAATGTCACCGGCCACCTTCGTGCCGCTCGCAAGCTCGGCCTCGTCGTTCGCGTCGATTGGGGGCGCTACGTCCGGGCTGACCGCTGCGAGACCGCGCCCGATCCGGCCACCATCCGGCGGCCGAACTCGGACCAGGACCTCCTGCTGAGCGTGGCCGACCGAGCGGAGTCGCTAGACGACCTGGCCCGTCTGAGCGGCCGGACATTGCGACGTGTTCGGCACGTTGCTGGTCGCCTCCGGGCCAACGGCCGCGCTCTGCCCGGCCATCTCGACGCGGCGGCACTACAGGCCGCGGAGTGAAGCCAGGTCAACGGCGCCAGGCCGTCGACCCGGCTGCTGTAGGCCGCCGTCGACCTACGATCGACGCGGCCACCGGCTCAGCCTCCGTAACTGAACCCCGGCCTACCGTTAGGTTTGAGAACCGGGGCGCAGGTAGACGTCGGGCTCGCCGCTGCATGCCACGTCTTCAGCATGTCGCTCGCAATCCAGACATGCTTGCCGGTGGGAAACAGGGCCTCTGAAAACCCCTTCGTGCTGCTTCCGTCTCGGACGGCGACCGTCTCTGAGGCGTAACCTACCACCGGTCCGCCCGGAGCAGATCTGACCGGAATATGGATGTTGGGATCCATCGACTGCTGCTCGGTCAGATTGAGCATCTTGCACGACCAGCCAGCAATCGGTTGGCCCTTCCTTGTGGGTGAGAAGGTCTCACCCGCGAGGATGTCATGCGCAGCTTCTGGCTT